>NZ_JBVVOU010000001.1:0-684020 GCF_055807635.1 Bradyrhizobium sp. Kon56
TTCACCGCCGTCTCCTCCGACGGCACCGCCAGCCAGACCGTCACCGTCACCATCAACGGCACCAACGACGTGCCGGTGATCGGCGGCGTCTCCACCGGTTCGGTCACCGAGGACGTCTCGGTTGTCGCCGGCAACATTTCGACCAGCGGCGCGCTCACCATTGCCGACGTCGACCAGGGCCAGTCCAACTTCACCGCGCAAGCCAGCACCGCCGGCAGCAACGGCTACGGCACCTTCACGCTCGCCGCCGACGGCAGCTGGACCTACAGCGCCGACGACAGCCAGACCGCGATCCAGCAGCTCGGCGCCGGCCAGTCGATCACCGACTCGTTCACCGCCGTCTCCTCCGACGGCACCGCCAGCCAGACCGTCACCGTCACCATCAACGGCACCAACGACGTGCCGGTTGCGGACCTCAATGGGCCGACGCCGGGAAATGACACGACCGCTTCATTTACCGAGCAGACGCCCCTGGTGGTTGCGCCTTCGGCGACGATCATTGACATCGACTCGGCGAACCTGACCTCATTGACAGCTACCTTGACGACGCGACCCGACGGCAACACGACCGAAGCGTTATCCTTGACTGCGGCGGCGACGGCGGCCGCCGCTGGTCTGACCGTGAGCTATACCCAGACCACCGGGCTACTGTCGGTTACCGGCTCGGCTTCAAAGGCTACCTACCAGACCATCCTGGACGGCATCGTATACAGCAACACCAGCGATACGCCGACCAGCACGTCGCGCACAGTGAACGTGGTGGTCAGCGACGGGATTGACTCCAGCGTCTCGCACAGCATCGCCATCAGCGTCGCCGCCGTAAATGACGTCCCGGTCGTGGACCTCAACGGGGCAGGAGCCGGCAACGACGCCACGGCAGCCTTCACCGAGCAGACGCCCCTGGTGGTTGCGCCGTCGGCGACCATCACCGATGTCGACTCGGCCAATCTGACCTCAATGACGGCCACCCTGACGACACGGCCCGACGGCAACACGGTCGAATCGCTGTCCCTGACTGCGGCGGCAGCGGCGGCCGCGGCAGGTCTGACCGTGAGCTATACCCAGACCACAGGGGTACTGTCGGTTACCGGCCCGGCTTCAAAGGCCACTTACCAGACGATCCTGGACGGCATCGTCTACAGCAACACCAGCGACGCGCCAATCACGACCAGCCGCACGGTGAACGTGGTGGTCAATGACGGCACCGACTCCGGCGTCTCGCACAGTGTCACCATCAGCGTCGCCGCCATCAACGACGCCCCCATCGCGGTGAGCGACAACTATATCCTGGATACCAGCGTCGGTAACACGTTGACTGTGCCCGCAGCCGGTGTCCTTGCCAATGACAGCGATCCCGACAGCACGATCACGGCGGTGAAAGACACAAACCCGACCCACGGAACGGTGACGTTGAGTGCAAATGGCTCGTTTACATATACGCGAACCGACACCTCTTTCTTGGGCACGGACAGCTTTACTTACCACGCGACGGACGGCTCGCTTTCCAGCAATCTGGTGACTGTAACAATCACGCTTGCAGGGAGCGTGAGTGGGCATACGATCAATTTCGCAAACGGTGCTGACGATGCGAACTTCGCCAACACTACTTTCGACTTTAACGCACCGTCGGCACCCGGCAATTGGTCGATATTGATGGGCAATGGCGGCGATACTCTGGTCACGGCGTGGAATCACATTAACGGGACCACAACTTACGACGGCGGGAACGGATCTGACACCGCTACGCTGGTTTTTTCTTCGAGCCAACTCGAGCAGATCCTGTCCGATACAACCAATCGTGGACTGGATGGAACTGCAGGTAGCTTCGAAAGTGAACTTCAAGATTATCTCGACGGAAATGTGGGGTCGGGGTCAGCGTCCAACCAGACCCTCACATTGGGCGCTTCGAGTTGGGCGGCGAATGTAACCAACACATTCGAAAATGCCGCCTTAGCTATCGCAGTCGCCAGCGGTGGATTCGTCACCTACTCGGCGATTGGATCGAATCTTCCCGATCTCAACGCCGGGGGAGCGAGTGACAAGACCTTGGTAGGAAGCTCGGCCGGAGAAGCTCTTTCCGGCAACACTGGTAATGACATTCTCGTTGGCCTCGGCGGCGACGATACCTTGAATGGCGGAAATGGCTCCGATCTGCTTCTCGGAGGTTCTGGGAACGATACGCTGACGGGTGGAGCTGGCATTGACGTTCTGTCGGGCGGCACTGGCAACGACACGTTCAGATATACGGTCGCCACCGATTCAAACCATGCCGGCTTCGATACGATCACCGATTTTGCGTCGGGATCCGATAAAATCGCGGCCACCTCAGGGTTTGCGGTCACATCGATTGGCACATCATTGGCCACGGCGACGAGCTCGGTCGCGGCGCATACGTTCGCCTGGTTCGTCGATACCGCAAACAACCAGACGATCGTCTACGGGAACGCCACGAATGGCGCTGTCGCCGGCGGCAGCGCCACCCTGCTGGAAATACACCTCGCAGGGGTGACGTCATTGCCTGCCACCGATTTTGCGACGGGAGTAGCTCCGGCCGGCATCGCCGGCGAGCAGATCAACCTTGGTCTGACCGATCCCTCGTCGGACCTGAACGACCTGATAACGGTCACAGTCAGCGGTGTTCCGTTGGGGTGGAGTTTGAACGCGGGGACGAACGAAGGCAACGGCACCTGGACGGTGCAAACAAATGATGTCCGGTCGCTAGCAGTTACCACGCTCACCGACTTCGCGGGTGCGGTTGTCCTGAACGTTGCCGAAACGTGGACGGAGGCAGACGGCAGCACGGGAACCAGGGTTGTTTTCGACAATATTGAAGCTTACGCGGCCGGTTCACCAATCTTCGCCATTTCGGGCGACGACAACCTGACCGCTTCGAGCGGCAACGACTTGCTCGTTTTCGCTCAACCGATTGGCCGGGATACGATCTACAATTTTGACACCGCGCACGACCAGATCGATCTGGTCGGTTATGCCGAGTTCACCGGCTTTGGCGACATTCAGGCGCACACGGCCAATGACAGTAACGGCAACGCGGTGATCTCAGCGGGAGAGGGGCAGTCGATCACGCTGCATGGCATCGATGCGAATTCGCTCACCGCGAGCGACTTCATCTTCGATCAAACGCCGGTCACTGAAAACGCAGGCCACATGGTGATCGCCGATGGTGCAATCCTGCCGCTCTCCGGCATCATCGACAATACCGGCACGATCGAGTTGAAATCGACCGGAAGCGGGACGGAGCTTGAGCTGATCGAACACGGCATCACGCTCCAAGGTCATGGGCAGGTCATTCTGTCCGACGATAGCGAGAACGTGATCACCGGAACGGTCTCCGACGTCACGCTGACGAACGTGGACAACACGATCTCCGGTGCCGGCCACCTCGGCGATGGGGTGATGGTGCTGGTCAATGAAGGCACGATCATCGCCACCGGCACCAATGCGCTCGACATCGATACCGGAGCTAACGCCGTCACCAACACCGGCACGATCGAGGCAACCGGAACCGGTGGACTGGAGGTCCACAGCGACCTCATCAACACCGGCGTGTTGTGGGCCAATGGCGGCAACGTCACAATCGATGGCAATGTCAGCGGTAACGGAACGGCTCAGATTAGCGGTTCGGCCACACTCGAATTCGGAGCGGCCTCATCTGCGCATGTCACGCTTGATGCCCAAGCGACCGGGACAATCGTGCTCCATGACTCCTTCGACTTTAGCGGGGTCGTGTCCGGATTTAACGGGGATGACCACCTGGATCTCCTCGATGTGGCATTCGGGGCCGGCACGACCGCGAGCTATGTCGCAAATCAGGCTGGTGCTGGAGGAACCCTGTCGGTGACCGACGGAGTCCATACCGCCAATATTACCCTGTTGGGCCAGTACGACCCCGCGGGCTTCCAAACCGAGGCAGACAAGAACACGGGAACGCTCATCAGCTACCACGACCATCTGGCCTGATGCGCTGCGGGGAAATGGGTCGGGGCCAATGTTGCGGCCCCGACTTTGGATTACGGTGTGATTTTGAAGAGGGGCGGATTTTCCGCTGATCTGTGTGAGTACTCCGTTCAAAAGACCCGACGAACTCCGGCGTTTGCTGCAAAGCTGCCGGGGCTATTTCGTCACTGCCGCGGTCTTCAGCTTGGCGATCAATCTGCTTTACCTGGCCGGGCCGCTCTACATGCTGCAGGTCTATGACCGGGTGATCTCAAGCGCCAGCGAGATCACGCTGCTGATGCTCACGATCGCGCTGTTGATGGCGTTTCTGGCGCTGGCAGGGCTGGATGCCGTACGCGCCCGCGTGCTGACCCGCGCCAGCATTCGCCTCGACCAGACGATCGCGGCGCGCGTGATGACGGCGATCATTCATCGCTCCGCTGGCGCCGGCGGCGCACGCAGCCAGCTGCTGCGCGATTTCGACACCTTCCGCCAGTTCGTCACCGGCATGGGGATCCATGCGATCTTCGATCTGCCCTGGGCGCCGATCTACATTGCCGTGATTTTTGTGCTGCACCCGTTCCTGGGGGCGTTCGCATTGGGCTGCTCCATCCTGCTGATTCTTATGGCCCTGTTTAACGAGTGGCGGGTCAAGCTGCCGTTGACGGAGGCCGGCGAGGCGGCTTCCCGGAGCTACAGCTTTACCGAGATGAGCCTGCGCAATACCGAAGTGGTGCGGGCAATGGGCATGACCGAAGGGCTGCTGAGGCGTTGGGCCCGTGATCGCACCCGCATGCTTGAACGGCAGGTCTCTGCGAGCGATCGCGCCGCCACCATGCAGAGCATCATCCGTTTTCTGCGGCTTGCCATGCAGTCGATGATACTTGGCCTGGGCGCCTATCTCGTGATCGAGCGACTTGCAACCGTCGGCGCCATGTTCGCCGCGAGCATTCTGCTCGGAAGAGCCCTGCAGCCGGTAGAGCAGATCGTTGGATCCTGGCGCAATCTTGTATCTGCTCGTGGAGCATTCCTGCGCATCCGCGAGCTCTTGAAAGCCGATCCCCAACGGGAGATCGGTTTGACGCTGCCGCGCCCGCAGGGCCGACTCTCGGTCGAGGGGCTCTCCTATGTGCCGCCGTTTGGTTCGAAGCCCATCCTGCGCGGGGTATCGTTCGCAATCGAGCCGGGCGAAGTACTGGGCATCATTGGTCCTTCGGGCGCCGGGAAATCCACGCTTTCGCGTCATCTGGTCGGTGTGCTTGCGCCATCTGCTGGCGCGGTGCGACTGGACGGGGCGGACGTCTCGAGCTGGATCAAGACGTCACTCGGCCAGCATATCGGTTATCTCCCCCAGGATATTGAGCTGTTTGCTGACACTGTTGCCGTCAACATCAGCCGATTCCAGGAGGGCGAAGATAGGGAGGTGATTCTGGCGGCGCGGATGGCGGACGTGCACGAGATGATCCTGCGCCTGCCGGATGGCTATGATACGCAGGTGGGAGAAGGCGGCGCCATACTCTCGGGCGGTTATCGTCAGCGTATTGGTCTTGCCCGCGCCATCTTCGCCAATCCGAGCCTTCTCGTGCTCGACGAGCCGAGCTCCAATCTCGACGCCGAAGGAGACGCCGCGCTCGCCGATTGCATTCTTCAACTCAAGAAGCGCGGCACGACGGTGGTGATTATCTCCCATCGGCCGGCCACCATCGGCGTGGCTGACAAGATCCTGGTGCTGCGTGAAGGCGTCGTCGAGATGTTCGGACCGCGCGCCGAGATCCTGGCCCGTCTGACGAGGCCCGTACCGATCCACACGGTCCGCGAGACGACGGGTTAGGACATGGTCATGGCGCTGATGGAGTTTACAAGCCGGTCGAAACCACGCGCATTAGCGCCGAGCTCGACGATTGATCAATTCAGGAGCGGTGCACCGAGCGACTCGATTCGTCGCGTAGCACTCGCGGGATGGCTGATCATCGCCATCTTTTTCGGCGGATTCGGCACCTGGGCGCTGACGGCACCACTCAACGGCGCCGTGGTTGCAAATGCTATCGTAAAGGTCGACGGCAACCGCAAGAGCGTTCAGCACCTCGATGGCGGCATTGTCAGGGAACTGCATGTCCGAGAAGGGGAGCGGGTGCTGGCAGGCGATCTCCTGATCGTTCTGGACGATACGCAGGTCCGTGCCGAGTATGAGGTGCTCACACAACAATATGCCGTGCTTCGTGCGACGGAAGTACGGCTCCTGACGGAGCTCGATCATGGATCCGAGCTGACCATGCCGGCCGATTTGAGGGCGCGCTCTGATGACCGCTACTTTAAGAGCGTATGGACCGGTCAGCTCAATCAGTTCGACAGTCGGCGAGCATCGCTTGACGGGCAACGAAGCGTCATTCGCGAGAAGATCAACCAGCTTGGCTCGCAGATTGTGGGCGCCGAGGCACAGGTCAAGGCCTTCACCGATCAGATCAACTCGGTCCGCAACGAGGCAAAGGATCTTGCGCCGTTGGTCGAACGGGGCCTGATTGCGCGTCCGCGAATTCTCCAGCTGGAGCGGACGGCGTACGGTTTGGAAGGCCAGATCGCCGATACAAAAGCTAGTATCGCGAAGGCCCGCCAGGCCATCGCCGAGCAGGAGCAGCAGATCGCCCAACTCGATAATGATCGGATGACAGATGTCACCAAGGACTTGCGTGACACGCAGGCCAGATTGCTCGAGGTCATTCCGAAGGCGCTGAGTGCAAAGTCGGTCCTGGGTCGCATGGAAATTCGGGCGCCCTATACCGGCCGGGTGGTGGGATTGACCGTGTTCGCCGTCGGCGGCGTCATCCAGCGCGGCGACAAGATCCTCGACATCGTACCGGCCGAGGACGCACTCACGATCGAAGCCCAGGTTGCGGTGGAGGACATCAGCGACGTACATCCCAATATGCGCGCCGAAGTCCATCTCACCGCCTACAAGCAGCGCATCGTCCCGATCATTCACGGCGACGTCATTCAGGTTTCGGCTGACCGTCTCACTGATCCCAAGACAAATGCGCCGTACTACACGGCCTTTGTCCGGATTGATCAAGGTGAGTTGGCGGACATGCCGAACATTCGCCTGTATCCTGGGATGCCGGCGACCGTCATGATCCCGACCGTTCAGCGAACTGCGTTTGATTACATCGTCGGGCCGCTCGCAATGTCATTCAATCAGTCGTTTCGGCAGAAATGAAGGAGAGAAGGCAAGTGATAGAAGAGGCATTAGCAACGGCGCCGATCCGCGTAGGGAGGGACACATGCCTCATCCCGAAAGCCAAGCTCGCTCATCCACACAAATGGCGGCGAAAACCAAAGGGCGAACGAGAGGCGCGCTATGAAAGGTATAATGTTTTTAGAGCCATCGACAGCGCTTACCGCGTGGGCAACCTCAACGTTTGTTGATGGGGCCAGTGCATCCCTTCGGGTTTCCGAAATAGTCCGCATCCCGTGATCTCGGCTTGACCGAATTTCCGCTCGAGTAATGTGATCTATTGGAGTCCGCTCCATTTCATCGGCACGTTGCTGGATAGCGGCTGCAATAAATATCGTGATGGTCCGGTTTTCCCTCGCTGATCGCCAGATTTCCACGTTGCGTGCGGATCGAATGGCCTTCTGCGCCTGTTGCTCGCGCTAGGTGCCGACGCGCAGCAACGCGGATTGAGCGACTGGACGCCGCCGCATTACGCTGTAAGTCTTGATGACGGCGACGCAGTCGAGCCTCTGTTTGAAAACGGCCCAGACGTCGAGGCGCGAATCCGAATTGATGATTGCGTCAGGCCAGTGCAACTGACGGAATCATGCGGCTGCAAGGCAGCGATCAGTGCGATCGGAATCTTCGGAGGGATCACCTCGCCCGTCGTGGACAGACGTGTTGCGTCGCGCGCACGCACGTCGCGAAATCTGCTCCCTGCGCGCTGGCCTGGTCGCAGAATCGCTCGATCATATGTGGGTGGATCGACAGGTTGATGCAGCGCCATAGCTGATCATCATCAAGATTAAAAATTTCCGAATAATCAAATTATACCATCGGTCGCCCGTACTATTCCGGTGAATTTTACCGACTCTCAGCCGGCGCTCTGCCTGGGATTAGATCGGGGGCGCAGCTATCATCCTTGTATCACAACGTTTTTGCCGGTTTTTGATTTTCATGACGGCTCGTTTCGTGTCCGGTTAATTCAAAATGGCATTATATATTAAATGTTGACGATAATAAACGTTTAATGGATAGTTTATCGCTGGCGGGGCCGGACATAAATCCGCGGCCGCTGGAAAGTTGCCGAGGTGTCTGCAAATTCATCTTTGAAAGAAGGGATTCTTCCAATGCTGCGTTATTTCATCAAGACCACGGAAGCCTTGAAGCGTCTGCGCACGGACCAGGACGGCGTCGTGTCGTTCGAGTACATCATCGTCGCGGCTTGCATCATCGGCGCAGTGGCTGCGGCGTTCGGTACCGGAGCTACGGGTGCCATCGGGACGGCACTGTCCGGCGGGATCAGCGCTATCGTCACCAAGTTCAATGCGGCCGTGTAATACGGCTATCTGACTAGGAGGGGGGCATCGGAATGTGCCTCCCGCTTCAGTTACACCCCGGTAGCAGCACCGCAATGACTGCCAGGGTTAGCAGTTGTGGTTCAGTCGAGAGAAGGAGTGTTCCATGTTGAAATATTACAATAGGACCACGGAAGCCCTGAAGAACCTGCGCACGGATCAGGACGGCGTGGTGTCGTTCGAGTACATTATCGTCGCGGCTTGTATCATCGGCGCAGTGGCTGCGGCGTTCGGTACGGGAGCTACTGGTGCCATCGGGACGGCGCTGTCTGGCGGGATCTCCGCTATCGTCACCACTTTCAATGCGGCCGTGTAATACGGCTATCTGACGCCGGAGGGGCATACGGAGTGTGCCCTCCGCTTCTTAATGTCTTCATGTGACCCACTTTAAGTTTGTTGATGTGTCCTCGCTTTTTGAGGCGTGCGTTTGATGAGCTGGATTGTTGCGGTAACTTCGTTTCTCGAAATCCTGTTGTTGCTCTATGTCGCAACGATCGATGTCGCGACACGATTGATCCGAAATGAGATCTGTCTGGTGCTGGCGCTCCTCGGGATTGTCAGCCAACTTGCCGTCCCGATGCAACTCGTCGAATCAGTGATCGCCGCGACGATCCTGTTCCTGCTGCTGTTTATGATTTACCAGTGGGGATGGATCGGCGGCGGCGACGTCAAGTTGCTGGTCGCGTTGGCGATCGGTCTCCCGCTGACCGGCGTGATTCAGTTGCTGACTGTGACCGCGCTGGCGGGCGGCGTTCTTGCCCTGGTGCATCTGGTCATGCGCCTCCTGCCATATCCCAACCTGGCGCCCGCCGGATCCTCGCTCGCCCGCCGCGTCTACGCCATAGAGCGTTGGCGCCACTTGCGACATGCGCCGCTGCCCTACGGGGTTGCCATCGCGTGCGGGGGAATCTGGACCGTTTTGAGCAAAGGACTTTGACATGTCATCCGCTTTGCGTCTCTCGATCATCATGGTGTTCTTCTTCGCGGCGGTCGCGCTCGGGCTCATCGCCTACAACATGAACCTGCCGAAAGCACAGGCCCCGGTCGCAGTCACGGAGAACACTCCGCCGCCGCCGCCTCCGACTGTCGGATACTTTGTCGCGGTACACCCGCTGCCGAGAGGGACGCTGGCCCGCGACGAAGATTTCAACATACGAGCGGTGTCGCCGGACAGCGTTCCGGCGGGGGCAATCCTCGATACGCCCGATGCCAGGATCGGACTTCGCGGATCCCTGGTTCGTAACTTCCTCGACACCGGCGCGCCCGTTACATCAAAGGACGTACTGCGTCCGCGCGAACGGGGTTTCCTCGCCAGCGTCCTGGCGCCGGATAGCCGCGCCATCAGCATCAACGTTGACGCCGCGTCCGGTGTCTCGGGCCTGATCTCGCCGGGTGACTATGTGGATGTTGTGTTGACCCAGCAGCCGACGACGCCAACAGGCGAGAAGCAAGATCCGGATCACCACCACGGCGCGCTGAGCGAAACCGTTGCTCATAATGTTCGAATTGTCGCGATTGACCAGGAGATCGTGCAAGGCGGCTCGGCCAGCAACTCCACGGCCGGCAAGGTCGCGCGCACCGTATCGCTGCAGCTTGCGCCCGAGCAGGTCAAGAAAGTCGTCATCGCCGCACAGCTCGGAAAGCTTTCCCTGGCCGTACGGTCAGCGGTCGATCGACAGGATACAGGGGAGACGGACGCGACGGTCGTGATCTATTCACGCAATAACAGCACGAAATACTCGGTCAGGAAAGACGATGCGGGGAATACGCGCACGGCGTTGGTTGGCGATGCGTCGCTGGCAATTGCTCCGTCAGCGTCGGTCGCGTCGGCCGTGTCGTCGCGTCAGTAAGGGGAGGCAGTGGTGATCGCTAACATAGCAGTAGTCAGTCCGCCTGAAGAAGCTGCGTCTGTTGTAACGCGCAACCGGATCGTCTGTTTCGTCAATGACGAGCTTAGCGCAGCGGCTCTGCGCAAAGGCCTCGAGGGTAGCAATTTATCGATCAGGCGCGGCACGATCCGTCATGCCATACGGATGCTCGAAACCGACACCGAGCTATCCGCGTTGGTGGCGGACATCAGTGGAATCGATGATCCATTTTCCGAACTGGAAAGGTTGGCCGCCGTCTGCCCACCCGATGTCCGGGTGGCTCTGATCGGCGAGAGCAGGGAGATAACCTTCTACCGCGAGCTCATGGAAATCGGTTTGAGCGAGTACCTTCCGAGGCCACTCACGCGCGATCTGGTGTTGCACCAGCTACGTCCGAAACTGCTTGGCGACGTGGCGCCCGGTGCGGCCGATCGTGGCGGGCATGTGATCTCGATCTGCGGCGCTCAGGGGGGCGCCGGCGCAACGAGCATCGCGATCAATCTCGCGCTGCAGCTGGCCGAGACCACCAAGGCCAAGGTCGCGCTGCTCGACCTTCATCTACAAAACGGCGAAACAGCCGTGATGCTGGGTGTTCGGCCTGGGCCAGGGCTGCGCATCGCTCTGGAAAACCCGATGCGGGCGGATACGTTGTTCCTCGAACGCGCGGCGATTGATATCAACGAACGAGTTTGCCTGATTTCCGCCGATGAGGAGTTGGACGCGCAGCTCGACATCACTGAAGCGGGAGTGAGACACGTGTTGGGTCTGCTCCGTCAACGGTTCAACTACATCGTTGTCGATATACCAGTCCCGTTTCCGCCATCCATCCATCCGGTGATCACTCTTTCCCGGCACGTGCTGGTGCTGCTGGAAGCGGAGGTGACCGGACTTCGCAATGCCCGTGCACTCCGCACTGCCGTCACCAACATCGCCGGTAAGGATCGCGTGTTTACTTTGCTCAATCGTGCCGATCGTCCCGGCGGCCTTCCCAGGGCGACGATTGTCAAGGCCCTGGGCGCAGAACCCGACATGGTGATTCCCGATCTCGGGAAGGGGATGACCCAGGCGGTCAATCTCGGAATTCCGGCTCTCAAGCACGTACGAGGATTGCGACGTCACCTCGTCCCAATCGTCCGGGAGATCGCAGGCGTCGGTGCCGAACGGAAGGGATGGTTGAGGAGGCTGCTCGGGTGACGAAAAAATTTGGTAGGCGCGAAGACGACACGCCAGCTCGTTTGCCTGCATTGCCACTAAGCTTGCCTGCATTGGCGCCGAGCATGCCTGCTCCGAGCTCGCCTGCAGCTGCGCCAAGGCACGACGAACCTTCTACCCAGCGGCCGGCGATGCCGGCTTTGCTGCGTGAACGGGTCATAGAGCAGATTGAGCCATCGGTGGCCGCAACGGTTTCGCGTGATGTTCTTCGGCGGCAGATTGAGGAAATCATCCATGGAATCGCCAACGAGGAGCGGCTCGAACTGTCAGGTCGCGAGCAGTTTCAGCTAGCGGACGAGATTGCGGACGACATGACCGGCTACGGGCCGCTCCGTCCGCTTCTGCTGGATCAATCAATCAACGATATCATGGTCAACGGACCGAGTAACGTTTACGTCGAGCGACACGGCAAACTGGAACGGATCGCGGTACGATTCCGCGACAATGATCACATCGCATCCGTAGCACAGAAGATTGCAGCGCAAGTCGGCCGGCGCGTCGACGAATCCAGTCCGATGGTGGATTGCCGCCTGCCGGACGGCAGCCGGGTCAACATCATCTTCCCGCCGCTAGCGATCCACAGCCCCTGCATCTCCATCCGAAAATTCCCAAGCCGCCGTTTAGACATGGCCGGGATGATCCAGAACGGCTCAATGACCGCGGCCATGGGACAATTGCTGGAGATTGCCGGTCGGTCCCGGCTCAATATTCTGGTCTCTGGCGGTACCGGTTCCGGCAAGACGACGCTGTTGAACGCCATGAGCCAATTCATTGATCACAGCGAACGCATCGTCACCATTGAGGATGCGGCGGAGTTGCAGCTTCAACAGCCGCACGTGATCAGCCTGGAGACCCGGCCTCCCAGCCTCGAAGGCACAGGGCAGGTGACACAACGCGATCTGGTGTGGAACGCCCTGCGCATGCGTCCCGACCGAATCGTCGTCGGCGAGGTGCGCGGCGCCGAAGCGTTTGACATGCTGCAAGCGATGAACACCGGCCATGACGGTTCGATCTCCACGGTGCATGCCAACAGCGCCCGCGACGCACTGACGCGCATCGAAAACATGGTGCAGATGGGGCAGCCAAATCTGCCGCTGCGGGCGATCAGATCTCAGATCGTGGCTGCGCTGGATATCGTCGTGCAAGTAGAACGCATGCGGGATGGACAGCGTCGCGTTATCCAGATCAGCGAGGTGATCGGGCTGGAAGGCGAGGTGATCACCACCAACGACATCGCGGCATTCGAGTACGAACACGAGGATATTCACGGACGGATATCGGGCACCTACAGGTCCACCAACGCAGTCCCAAAATTCAAAAGCCGTCTTTCCTATTACGGGCTTGATCGAGCCTGGGCCGAAGCCATGAGGCAGCTGTAATGCCGGAGTTCCTGACCACAATTGACCTGGTGTTCCTGGTCGGCGCGGCAGCCGTTGCGCTGTGGCTCGACGCGGCACAGCGACGCATGGATCGGCAGGTAGCAAAAGCTCTGCCGGTTTCAGATACGGCGACAATGCCCTCCATTCGTCGTTTGGAGGCCGGGTCCCGATGGTCGTTTCTCTTCCGCCTGATCGATTACAAGCCCGGGATCGCCTATGTCTGGCACCCCGCGTATGTGCTGCTTGCCGGCGTGATCGCCGCGGCAGCAATCCTGTATGCCAATAGCGTGCTGCAATTCTCCAACGTCTATGCGTATCCGGCGGCGGCAATTGTAGGGCTCCTGATGGTGCGGGGCCTGTTCGGCTGGCAACGACGTCGTCTCGCCAATCAACTGTTTCGACAGCTGCCCGACACGATCCAGCTGGTGACAAGTACCGTTCGATCCGGGCTGCCCGTGACCGAAGCATTTCGCACGATCGCGCGCGAGATGCCGCAACCGACGGCTGGACAGTTTGCCATCGTATGCACCGAGGTGAGTCTGGGAAGACCTCCCGAGGAGGCTGTCGAAGCCATCTACCGGCGAACGCAAGTGACGGAGTATGGGATCTTTGCGGTCACACTTGCGGTGCAGCTGAAGGCAGGTGGCAGTTTGACCGAAACCTTGCAGACACTGGGAGATACGGTGCGGCAGCGCGTCGCGCTGGCTGCTCGCGCGAAGGCGCTGGCCGGCGAGGTGATCTTTTCCTCACGCGCGCTTTCGCTATCGCCCGTTGTCGTGGGTGGATTGCTATACTTGATCAATCCGCAAACAGTCGATCTGCTGATCTACGATCCGACGGGAAACAGGCTTCTGGCTTACGCCGCAGCCTCGGTGATTATCGGGTCCCTTGTGATCCGCTGGATGGTCAGAAGGGAAACAGAACTATGATCCTTGGTCTCAGTCTGGTGGCCCTTGCCATAGCGCTTGCGACCGTCACCGCGGTCCTGATGATCCACGAGCTACACATTCATGCGTTGAACGTGCGGGTGTCAAACGCCGTGCTCGGCGTTCCCAGTCGGTCGGCGCCGTTCAGGGATGTGACCGGCTGGCTTTCGTCACTCGGTATGCGGTATCGGCGCTTCTACTCCGCGGAAAATCTGGACCAGCTCCGGACGATCGTTCAATCGTCGGGTTTGAATCCTCATCGCACAATGTCGATCTGGATCGGCCTCAAAACCGTGAGCATGTTCCTGTTTCCGATCACTGCCTTGCTCGTTGGGCAGCTTTTCGGCAAGCCGCTGACCGATGTGCTGGTCTTCAGTCTCATCGGCGTGGTGATCGGCATCATGGGGCCGCGGTTGATCCTTTTGGTGCTGAGGCGGCGCTTCAATGCCGCCATCCGGCTAGGCACGCCCGACATGATCGACTTGCTGGTTGTGTGCAGCGAAGCGGGAATGGGTCTGGAGAGCGCGCTGGAACGCGTGGCGGACGAAATGAACCAGACCAATCCTGCCATGGCCCGGGTCCTGTACGGACTTCTTGATGATCTCAGGATACTGCCAAATCGCAGCGAGGCTTTCGAGAAGCTGGCATCGACCTCGGAGGGCCTTCGCCGGTTCGGCACCATGGTCAGCCAAAGCCTGCAATACGGCACGCCGCTGGCCCAGGCTCTGCGCAGTATCGCGATCGACCTCCGGCGTGAACGTATCACCAATTTGGAGGAACGGGCACACAAGCTGGGCGCCAAGCTGACCATTCCGATGGTGTTGTTCATGCTTCCCGCGATGTTCATTATACTAGGCGGAAGTCCGTTTCTGCACCTGATCCGTACATTCTCCAGCTTCGGGATGTAGTAAGCCATGAGCACGGTTGCCCTGTCGACAAACTGGTCTTACGAGCGGATGATGCAGCTGCTCGGCAGCATGTGGTTCATGTTGCTTGCACTCTGTGCCGCCATCAGAGTTGGGTCATTGACCGATCCCTGGCCATCGCTTGTGTCAAGTTTTTGGCTTGCCATCTTCTACATGCTCGTGGCGGTGTTGATCATGACCAGGCCACCGGCGAAGGCGCGCGCAGATGGGGTGCTGCCTGGAATAGCCGCATTCGTCGGCTCCTATTTGCCATGGACGATCACCTTCTTCGGCAAAACCGAGCAGGCGTTGCCAAATTTGGTGGCCACCGCTTGCGTGCTGATCGGCATGATCATGATGCTTGTCACCATCCGACACCTGGGGCGGTCGTTCAGCCTGGTGCCACAGGCGCGTTCAGTGGTGCAAAGCGGTCCCTATCGGTGGATCAAGCATCCGCTCTACCTCGCAGAAGAGATCGCGATTCTGGGTGTCGTGCTGCAATATCTGACACCACTCACGGTGATCGTACTGGTCCTGCATATCGGCGTTCAGGTCTGCCGAATTCTCTACGAGGAAGACCTGCTTCGGCGCACTTGCCCGGAGTATTCCAGTTACGAAGCGACGCGTTGGAGATTGGTCCCTTATGTTTGGTGAGCGGCCATGCGTGGCCGAATTGTCATGGACATCGTTCAAATTGCTCGTGCTCGGAGCAGGCATCGGGACCTGGTAAGTGTCCCTCAAGGCGGGCGCGTGCGCCGTCGAAAGTCCTTCGTCGCGGATCGGCGCGGCGCCGCCGCGTTTGAAATGCTGATCGTTTTCCTTTTCCTCGGTGTGAGCCTGCTTCTGCCGCTCGCCGACGTTGCGGCCGCCGGCTTTCAGTTTGTATCCGCTTGGGAGGCGGTGCGCGCCTTCGGGCAGAGGATCCAGTACGACCCGCCACCGGACGTTACGAACTGGGCGAGCTGGAAGTCGGCACTCCCGACGTCGGTTGCTGGTTATCCCATCAACAATCTCCAGGTCCTCTGCGGTGATACGATGACTGCCTGCACCGCAGCCAACTCTGGTTCGCCCAAGTACTATTCATACACGACGACCGTCACCGTGGCGCCCATCATCCTGACCACGGTGTTGTGCGCGAATTCCTGTTCATACACACTGCCTTACTCGCAACGATTTCAATAGGAGTGGTCGATGCGTAGCTTGCTTCGCTCTCGCCGTGGCTCCGTCGCCTTCGCAACCGTAATCGCCCTGGTGCCGCTGATCGGAGTGGTCGCACTCGGGGGTGAGGCGGGATCCTGGTACGTTACCAAGCAACACGCGCAGAATGCCGCCGATGCGGCAGCGGTTTCGGGCGCCATGCAGCAACTATGCATATCGAACGCACCTTGCGCGGTTACACAGACAGTGGACTATCGCGCCAAGCAATCCGCAGCAGCCAACGCGTTCTGCAATGCGGGCAGCACTGCCTATCCCGGCTCCCAATGTAGCACCAGCCTTCCGGTGGGAGTCTCGCAGACCGTCCAGATTGCTTCGCTCACGTCATGGAACGGGTCGGCTGGAACTTACGTTCAGGCCACTGTGAGCCAGCAACAGCCCGCATACCTGGCCAAAGTGCTTGGGTTGACCACTGTCAATATACCCGCGACAGCCGTGGCCTCAGTAAAGAGCGTGCTGTTTCCGCCCTGCGTTCTGACATTGAAGGGCTCCATCAGTTTCCAAGGCAGTCCGAACATCAATGCGCCGAATTGCGGCATGGCCTCTAACAGTACGGCCAAGGATGCAATAAACTTCACCGGCGGCGGGATGACCATGAATCTCGGTTCGCTATCGACCGTCGGCGGCTGCACAGGTGCCGCGTCGTTCTGTAACACGGCGTTGAAGTATTTGCCGGCCCCGACAACCAATCCCTTCTCTGCTCTCGACGACGCCCTCACCACGTTGTGCGGGGCGAACCCGACCCTCCCTGCCAAATGCGGTCTACCGAAATGCTCAGGATCGGATCTGGTCGCTTACACGGCTGCCACCCCGTGCACGAATGACAATACCTCGACGAAGGGCAATACCGCTTTCAACTTGGTTTCAGGGGTCTCGGTGTACTTCATATCCGGTACTCTGTCCCTCAAAGGCGGCTCCTCGATCACCTGCAACAGTCCATGCACAGGAGTGACCTTCATTCTGCTGCCGGGTGCTTCGATTGACACGAAGGGCGGCGGGACGCTCACCCTCAAGGGGCCGGCAACTGCCCCGAGTGCCTCGTCGCTTCCCGCGGCCCTTCAGTCCAGCGCTGCATTATTCCAGTACATGTCCATGTACGATGTTTCAGCGTCGCCGGTGCAATTCGGTGGAAACAGCAACATCACTCTCACGGGAAACATCTACGCGCCGAACGCAGATGTGACGTTTCAGGGCAATCCGACGATTGCCGTAGGTGGCACAGGCGACAGTTGTGGCCAGTTGATCGCCAAGTCAATCGCGTTCAACGGCAATGCGACCTTTGACACCACAGGGTGCCCATCGCAGACAAAGCTGCCTAAGAGCCAGTATGTCCAGTTGGTGCAGTGATGAGAAAGCTCGATCAGCGTGGCGTGGGGGCGATGGAGTTCTGTCTCGTCGCTCTGCCTCTCTTCATCTTGATGTTCACCATTTTCGACCTGGGGCGATACGCAATCACGATGCAGTCGTTGCGGGCGCTCGCGAATGCCGGAGCTCGGACCTGGATGATCAACGATTGCTACGTGAGTAGTGCGATCAGCAAGACGACACCAACCTGTGCCGGTGATCCCCTGCCATCCGCAGCGGCAAAGCAAACCGTTGCCCCAATGATCGGCGGTCTCTCGCCGACGTTGAGCACGACCGCGGGAGCCAACGTACTTACCGTTACGGCATCTGTATCGAGTTTCAACATGATCATGCCGATCTGGGGCACAGCATTGAACGCGCCGAGCGCGTCGACGACCATCCCGTTCTAGCACTTTCCCAGGCATAAAGCCGATGAACACTCGACGAGCCCACAGCGATGGCGATCGTGGTCGCGATGATGGCGGATGTGAAACCGCGACAAATGCCACCATGACAGCATCGTTGCCGCAGGCGGTGATGCCGGCCCAATATTTGGCACTGGTCGCGATCTTCCAGTGGCCCTTGGCTTGGGCAATCATTTGCCTTCTGCTTGCAGTCGATCTTGTGTGGGCCTCGCAGGTTGGGTTGACAATGGGTGGGGGCGAAATCAAGGCCGGCCTGATTGGTGCCTTGCTCGCGCTCTCCGTTGCATTCCGTCGCCGTGATCGCGGTATAGCGAAACTGTTCGAGGCAATTGCTTTGTACCTCGTTTCCGCCGCCGCGGGTTCAACACTGATGTACCTCGCTGCTAGTTGCGCATTCCCTCTGCAAGACGTGATGATGGAGCGGCTGGACCGAGCGATTGGCTTCGACTGGTTAGCTTGGCGCCAAGCATTGCTCGACCAACCGATCCTAAGCGGTCTGCTGGTAGTGGCCTACAACAGCATGTTTCCGCAACTCGTTCTTTTGTTATTCTGCTTTTCTCCAACGGGCAGGTCCGCACGTATCGGAGAGCTGCTGCTTTTGGCGGGCGCGACCATGGTGCCGACGGCGCTGATCTCGGCGATTTGGCCCACGCTGGGACCGTTCGCCGTGCACGGCGTTGGCGACGTTACTTATTTGCGAGATCTGCTGGCACTGCGTGCATCAGGACCTTGGCATTTTGAGTCGGTGGTGATGCAAGGCATCGTGACGATGCCATCGTATCACACGGTTATGGCCGTGCTGCTCACCTACGCCTTTCGCCGCACCGGCCTGGTCGGATATGGGATAGCAACGCTGAATCTGGTGATGCTGCTTTCGATCCCCCCGATCGGCGGGCATTATCTGGTCGATGTGCTCGCCGGCGGGGCACTGGGGCTCGGGGCGATCGCCGTCCAGCGGGCGACTCGGCATGCAATGAAGCGAAATCTGTTCGGCCTTTGGCGCGAGACATTGTTCGGAAGGTCCTCGATTTGGTCCGCGGTTCCGTTCAAGCCTGCACGAATTTCTGCGCAAACACTCGCCGTAAAATCCGGGCGCCTGCATGACGCGCGAGATGAAACCTGATGGGCAACATGCATTTCATCGGGAATATAGCGGGCGCGACTGCGTGTTGCCGCGGGGCGCTGTTGACGGAGCAGTCGCTGATTATCCATGTCCGGCCACCCGCAATGAGCAAGACGACCCCAACCTGTAGCGGTGACCCGCCACCATCCGCGGCGGCAAAAAAAGCGTCGGCCCAATGCTCGGCGGTCTCGCGCCGATCGCCGAGCACGACTGCGGGAGCCAACGCACTTACCGTTGCGGCATCAGATCCGGGCTTCAGCATGATCATGCCGTTCTGGGGCACAACACCGAACGCGCCGAGCGCTTCCACGACCATTCCCTTCTAGTGGGTCACGATTCGGGAATGCAATCAAGCGGTAGGGAGGGGGACCTGCCCTTCTGAGGGATTGCCGAAAATCGAGAAGGGTGATTGGCAGGCGGGAGCGGCGGGAACCCTCCCGAAGCGCCTGCGCCGCAGAGTAGTTCCGCGGGGATGGGAAAAAGTGGTGCACGCTGGCAACATCGGATGGTTTTCTCTGCTGTTGCGGCAGTGCGATAAGGCTCTCTCCTTGCAAGCAGGCGGCATGAGGGAAATGATCTTGAACCGCATCTTGCGGCCGGCGGAAAACGGGGCGTGTCCTTGGTGAACTGAAGCCGGACAGTAACGGATTTGTAGTGGGACGGATTGTAAGCTCTACGGCGTGTTGCGCGACGGAGAGTGTCAATACACCGCAGACGTAGATTTACGGGGATAGTCGCGGGTCGCGGCGAGGGGGAATCGAAATGGGATTCGGTCGCATTTCGAACGGGGAAGGGCGCAGGCTTGTCGCCTCGAGCGTGATCGCACTCGGTGCTGCGCTTGTCCTTTTCAATTCCGTTGACCGCGCCGCGGCAGCAGATCGGAAGGGCACCTCCGGCGGCGTCTTCGTCAGCGAGATGAACGACGTCCAGCGGGTCAAGGTGGTCGTCAACAAGTCACGCACCTTCAAGGTTGACACGGCTTTTGCGACGATCGTCGCGGGTTCGCCTGATATCGTCGATGTGAAGTCGCTGAGCGACCACATGATCTATGTCCAGGGCAAGCAGACCGGCACCACCAACGTCATTCTATTCGACAGCTCGATGAAGCAGATCGGGATCCTCGACGTCGAGGTCGTGATCGATACCGGAAATCTGCAGCAGAACATCCGGTCCAGCACCGGCGGGCAGGGTATTCGTGTCTCTGCCTCCGAGGGGCAGGTGGTGCTCAGCGGAACCGCCGCCGACGCGGTGGTGGCTGAGCGGGCCATGGCCATCGCCACCAGCACCGTGGCGAAAGGGGGCGTGGTCGTCAACGCCATGAGCGTCGCTGCGCCGCAACAGGTGATGCTCGAGGTGCGCTTTCTCGAGGTCAATCGAGATGCCGGTCGTAATCTGGGCGTCAACCTTTATGCGGCGAATGCCAATGGTACAAATGTAGGGAATACGGGTCTAGGCGCGGCGACGGCAGGTCGGCAGCCAATTGGTGGCGTCAATGGCGCGGTCGGCTCTCCTCCGACCGGCAGCCTTCCGGTCCTCGGAACGATCGGAACGCTCGTCGGCACCGCAGGTGGTGTATCACCTACGCCGTTCGGAAGCTTGTTGACCAGCATCATTCGGACATCCAACGGCGGCTCGGTCGACCTGCTGATCTCTGCGTTGGAAACCAAAGGATTGGCTCGCCGGCTCGCGGAGCCGAACCTGACCACGCTGTCCGGCGATTCCGCGCGTTTCCTGGCTGGCGGGGAATTCCCGGTGCCGGTGGCGTCTACGGCCGGGACCGCAGGATTGGTTCCAACCGTGACCATCGAATTCAAGAAATTCGGCGTCGAGCTGGCGTTCGTTCCGACCGTGTTGTCGCGCGGCGTGATCA
This sequence comes from Bradyrhizobium sp. Kon56, assembly GCF_055807635.1. Taxonomy (NCBI): domain Bacteria; kingdom Pseudomonadati; phylum Pseudomonadota; class Alphaproteobacteria; order Hyphomicrobiales; family Nitrobacteraceae; genus Bradyrhizobium; species Bradyrhizobium sp. Kon56. The sequence continues at coordinate 20,788 of NZ_JBVVOU010000001.1, forward strand.
ACCTTCGAGTCGAGCCGTCGGTCAGCGAGCTTGATTTCTCCAATGCGGTGCAGATTGCGGGGACGGTCATTCCGGCGTTGAGCCGACGCGACGCGCGCACCACGGTCGAGCTGCGCGACGGCCAGAGTTTTGCCATCGCCGGCCTGCTCCAGACCCGCAACCGGCAGGACGTTTCGCAGTTGCCGTGGATCGGCTCGGTGCCCGTGATCGGAAGTTTGTTCAGCAGCAAGTCGTACCAGCAGCAGGAAACGGACCTCGTCATCATCGTTACGCCGCGCCTGGTTGCGCCGGCGGCACCCGGTCAGCAATTGGCGTCTCCGCTCGACTCGCGCCTTCCGGCCAACGACGTCGATTTCTTTCTCAATGGCCAGATGGAAGTCCGCAAGCGCTACAATGACTACGTCAATTCCGGCGGCGACGTGAAGGGTCCGTACGGCCACATCATCGCTCCTGAAGTCAGGGCGCCCATTCCGGCGCCGGCCGCTGCTGCCGACCAGCCGGTCGTTAAGACCCTCAACTAGCGGAGCGAGAGATGGCCATAAGGTATCTGGTTCTGTTCGCGCCCTTTCTGCTCGGGGGATGTTACGGCCTCGCAGGTCATGACGAGATGGACCGCTACTTCCAGCGTTCGGATACCATCACGATGACCGCCGGCGATGCCAAACAGGTCAACGCCGTCACCCACACCATCCATCCCTGGCCGCGAAACGTGGGTGATCGCAGGATTGCATACGACGCTCGGCGGGTGGGTGCCGCCGTCACGCGCTACGGCAAGACGCAACAGCCGGTGGATCAGCTTCCTGATATCTCGCCTGCGACGAAACTGCTGGGCCAGCAGCCTCCGATCACCCAGAATGTCAATATCGACGGATTGCCGCCTGGATCGAACGCTGGAGTATCGGTGCCGGTCGGCGGCGGGCTAGGAACCAGGTGAAGGAGCCAAAGGGGCTTAGCTTTGGACAATTCGACCAGGATATTTCAACGAGTGCGCCGGGCCAGGCGGGGACAAGGGTTATGCGGCGCATCATCTTAATGCTGATCTATTGCTGCTTGGGGACCGCGCTTGCGGGGTGCGACCAAACATTGAGGGAGGCCGCCATCGTGGCTCCTGTGGATGCGCCGGGCGGAGACCCCGTGCAGGAGCCGACCGACGTCAAATATTACCCCTCGGACGAACCGGTTCGGCTGGGATTAGAGCATTTCAACCGCGGCAGTTACGGGATCTCCCAGCGCTATTTCAAGGACGCCGTCGAGAAATCGCCGAAGGATTTGACGGCCTGGATTGGGCTCGCAGCGAGCTATGACCGGTTGCGTCGTTTTGACCTGGCTGATCAGGCCTATGCTCATGCGATCCGGCTGGGAGGCGAAACTGTTCAGCTACTGAATGATCAGGGATATTCGTACATGCTGCGCGGCAATCTGAACGCGGCGCGGCGAAAGTTCGAGAAGGCTTATTCGCTCGATCCCGGCAATCCGGTCATCGCCAATAACCTCGAGCTTCTCAATGGCAGCCGGCGGTTCATTGAAAGACCACCAAACAACCAGCCATAAGCAATCGACCGGATACTGCGATCACGGCCAGTTCTCGTCAATTTGGCCCAATCACAGCATCAGCGTGACGGCTGCCGCTGCGGATGATGACAATGATGCCATTGCGAACGGTAAATCGCGCGCCGAGCAGTTTCCGCACCTTCTCCGTGATCGGAAAAGGAAAGGGCACGGCTTCTCCTCCGACGGGATCGCCGACCTTGATCGTCTCAGTTGCGGAGCCTGCAACTGGTGCAGGCTTGATATAGTCTCGGATAAGCTGAATCTCTTCACGTGATAGGATGAGCGGAGCCTGGTCAGGACGGGTCTCCGACGGCGGCTTGGATGTTTCACTGCTTGCTTTTTCACGTATCTCATTGGTGCTTGCGATCTGATCGAGCCTGGCTACGCGTAGCTTGAGCGCGATGATGTCACGTTGCAGTGCTGCGATCTCCAATTTGCGCGCGTTGGCCTGCATGAAGACAATGATCGCGCAAACGCAGCTGACGACAAAGCCGACGCTCAGCAATGCGATCAACCACCGCTCAAAGTTTCCCATCGACCGTCCGGCCGTCCGGGGGAGTTGTTCGCGCTGGAGATGGCTCCGCCAGATGCGGCGTGCTCGGTGCATCCAGTCGGTAGAGCCCGTTACGCTTGCCGCCGGCCGGCCTGACCCAAAATGCGCGGGCGACGAGGCGGCTTCCTCTCGAGCCGGATCAACTAACGACGCCGTGTCGACTTGCTCAAGCTCTAGATCCTCGGGGACGCGATCCTCCGTAGGCAGATGAGCGGCAGGGTGGAAGGGATCCATCTGCTTATCGAGCCGGCCCATCTCCATTCTCCGTGGAGCCATCTATCAACTTCAGCAGTTCCGCCGACGCGGATAGAATAGGGTACACGAGGATTGGGTCAATCGGAACGAAAAAGGCGCCAGGCCGCGCCGTGAACCGTTCTGAGGATAGCTTCAGGAGATAGGGCACCAACAGATGCCAAGGTTCGCCCCGCGAATGCACGTTCCGACCACGCGGACCATAGACAGTGCAATGAGGCACCATGTCGTGCGACGAATGCCCAATTTCAGCTGGTTAAGCCCAGGGTGCGACCGGTACGTTATTGGTTGTTCTACCGCTGTGGCTGTCTCTTAATGAGCCGCTTTATCGGGTTCTTCAGACGCTTACGCCAAGGCGCTTGCATGCGTGATAGCGCGCGCCATGACTAAGCGAATCTGAAGGGCAGCTGCGTTGCTCGATCGATCGCTAGCTGGCCCCTTTTCATTTGGAAACACTAGCCAACCTACTGAAATTACTGGAGCGTGTTTCGACCATTTTTTCCAATGCGCCTTGAAATCACTATATAATCGAGCAGGTTTTGATTCCGCCATTCGGAGGTTCGATCCCTCCCGCCCCAGCCAGCGCTTAGCTCTCGGCGCTTACTCGGTCGCTTCCATATGGTTTTGGTCCACGACCCGCAGCGTCCGTCGCACCATGCCCTCGACAATGACCGCCGATTCGCTTGGACGCAGATGGATCGCCGTGGACCTGAGCAGCCATGGCAACACCGCCTGCTCAAGCCGCTCCTCATAGGCGTGGCGCATCATGTCGAATGCCATCAGGCCCGGACCCGCCAGGATGACATGGTGCGGCCGCAGCACGGATATCGTTGCTGCGACCGCCTCGGCGAGCGCGCGACCCGCCTGCAGGAATAGGTGCTCGAGACGCGGATCGCCGCCCAGCGCGCGCTCGCGCAACAGGGCCATCTGTCCCTCCGATGGCTGCTGCGAGTCCGCCGGCGGCAGATCGAGAAAGGTGCGGGCGTCGCGGTAGAGCGCGTAATCGGCAAGATAAGCCTCGATGCAGCCGCGCTGGCCGCAGCGGCATTGCGGCCCGTCCGGCGCCAGCTTGACATGGCCGATCTCGCTGCCGGCGCCCCAGCGTGCTTCACCATCGGCAACGACGCCCATCCCGATGCCGTGACCGACCATGATCGTGGCCGAGAGGCCTTGCGCCAATGCCGGTTCGGCGGCCGTGAGGGCGAGCGCGACCGCGACAGCGTCGTTCGCCATGACGACATCGACGCCGAACGCCTGACGTATCGGCGTCGCCAGATCGACTTCGGTGATCGACAGCGCGGGACTCCACAGTGTCGTGCCGGTGTCGACGTTCACGATGCCTTGCAGCGCAATCCCGATTCCCAACAGCCGATGGCGCGGCGTCGCCGTCGCATCGAGCAGCGCATTGATCTGCGCAATCACGAGATCGCGCAGCGCGCCTGCATCGAGCGCGCGCGTCGACAGTGCAAGTCGCGACTGCGCGACGCCGGAGCCCCGGAAATCCGCGATCAGCGTCTCGATCAGGTTCATGCGCACGGAGACCGCGGCGATGCGCCCGAACTCCGGATTCAGGGTCAGCAGCACGGCCGGCCGGCCGCGGCGGCGGCCATTCAGCCCGTCCGCATCTTCTTCCTCGCCGTCCTCGGACCACGGCGTTGCCGCCGTCTCGCTCTCACAGAGTAGCTCTTCTGCGATCAGCCGCGACGTCAGGCCGGAAACGGCCGGGAAGCTCAGCCCTGTACTCCGGGCGAGCGCCACGCGCGGCAGCGGCCCTTGGCGTCGCAAGACATCGACGAGACGGCCGCGGTTGGATTCACGGGCGGTGTTTGACACGCGTCTGGACGGCTCAATTTGGTCAACCATGCTGCCTCTTTAATTCATCAGGTAAATTTAATTGAGGGATGGGATGCGTGTGTGACCGGAAAAGCACAATCGGATTCGGTTTTCAGCAGCCATATTTACTATTATCGTACCATCTGTACTATTTAGACTTGAAGAAGGGGCAAGTACATCCTGATCCGGCTGGTTTGCCCTGCGACATTTGTTCGCGACGTAAATAAAAGATAGCGCATAAGCGCTGTGAAACCCTGAACGGGGTGGCCCAAGGGAGGTGTACATGAACGAATCGCTGAAAAAACTAATGGTGTCGCTGTTTGCGACCGCAGCTGCGCTGGCCATCGCCACGGGGGCGGCGCAGGCCCAGCAGAAAAAGACCATCGCGCTGGTCACCAATGCCGCGGCCGATTTCTGGACGATCGCCGGCCGCGGGCTCGAAAAGGCTCAGAAGGAGCACCCGGAATACGACATCCAGTTGATCGTCACGAACGAAGCGACGGCGGCGGGCCAGCGGCGCGAGCTGGATGACCTGCTGGTGCGCGGCGTCGCCGGCATCTCCATCTCGGTCGACGATGCGCCGCACGCAACCGAAGAGCTCAACAAGGTTGCGGCCAAGACCGTGTTGATCACGACGGATAGCGACGCGCCGCAGAGCAAGCGTCTCGCCTATATCGGCACCGACAACGTCGCGGCCGGGCGCCAGGCAGGCGAGGAGATCAAGAAGGCGTTGCCGAACGGTGGCAAGATCGCGCTGTTCGTCGGCACGATGGACGCGGACAACGCCCGCGAGCGGGTGCAGGGTATCAAGGACGCGATCGCCGGCACCAAGGTCGAGCTGGTCGACGTGTTCACCGACCAGGTGGACTTCGCCAAGGCCAAGGCGAACATGGAGAACGTGCTGGTCAAATATCCCGACATCGCGCTGTTGTCCGGCCTCTGGAGCTACGAGACTCCGCTGATCTATGACGCAGTCAAGGCGGCGGGCAAGGCCGGCAAGGTGAAGATCGTCGGCTTCGACGAGGATCAGCGCACGCTGCGGGGAATATCCGACGGGACGATCGAGTCCACTGTCGTGCAGCAGCCGTACGAGTTCGGGTATCTCTCCGCCATCAACATCATCAAGACGCTGAACGGCGACAAGTCCTGGATTCCGGCTGATAGCAAGCTGATCGTGCCGACCCAGGTGGTCAGCAAGTCCAACGTTGCGGAGTTTACCGCTCATCTGAAGGAGCTGCTGAAGAAGTGACTTCAGCGTGCTTCACGGCCCGGCCGCCGCGGTGGCCGGGCTTTGGGCGGGAGGGAAGCGGAGACATGGCAGAGACACTGCTGGAGCTCAGCGGGATCAGCAAGACCTATCCCGGGGTCAGGGCGCTCGACGACGTCAATCTGCGCGTCTATCGCGGCGAAGTGTTGGGTTTGATCGGCGAGAACGGCGCCGGCAAATCGACGCTGATGCGCGTGCTGGGTGGCGTGATCGCGCCGAGCGAAGGCGTGATCCGCATCGGCACCAGCGAGTATGCCCGAACCACGGTGACCGAGGCGACGCGGGCCGGCATCGCCTTCGTGCACCAGGAGCTGAACTTGTTCGAGAATCTCGACGTCGCAGCCAACGTGTTCATCGGGCGCGAGAAGCTGATGGGCGGGCCGCTGAAGCTGGTGGACAATGCCGAGATGCGTGCTCGGGTGACCCCGCTGCTGGAGCGGCTGGGTGCCGATTTCGCGCCGGATACGCTGGTCGAAGACCTCTCCATCGCCGAGCGGCAAATGGTGGAGATCGCCAAGGCGCTCTCGATCGACGCCCGCGTGATCATCATGGACGAGCCGACCTCCAGCCTGACGATCTCGGAGACCGAACGGTTGCTGGAGGTGATTGCCGATCTGAAGGCGCACGGCATTTCGGTGATCTATATCTCTCACCGGCTCGGAGAGATCATGACCTGCGCCGACCGCGTCGTGGTGCTGCGTGACGGTCGCACCGTGGGAGAACTGGCCCGGAACGAGCTAAGCCATGCCGCGATGATCCGGTTGATGATCGGTCGCGACCTCAAAGCGCTGCATACCCCGCCGAAACAGGCGCCGCAGCCGGGCGGCTGCGATATCGTCGGCGTCGTGACGTCGGCCTTTCCCGACCGGCAGGTTGATCTTTCCGTGCGGCATGGCGAGATCCTGGGACTGGCGGGGCTCGTGGGCGCTGGCCGCACTTCTCTTGCCCGCGCCGCCTTCGGCATTGACCCGCTGCTGGGCGGCGAGATCAGGATCGACAACGCACCGGTCGCTGTCGCATCGCCGCGCGACGCGATCAGCCAAGGCATCTATCTGGTGCCGGAGGACCGCAAGAAATCCGGGCTCGTGCTGGAGCTGCCTATCCGCGAGAACGTGACGCTGGCGAGCCTGCTGGATCATGCGCGGATGTGGCTGGTCAGCGGCGCGGCCGAGCGCAAGGTCGCGAAAGAGCAGGTGAGGCGCCTCTCCATCAAGGCGCCAAGCATCGATATGGAGGCCGTGACGCTCTCCGGCGGCAACCAGCAGAAGGTCGTGCTCGGCAAATGGCTGTCCATGCAGCCGCGCGTGATGTTCTTCGACGAGCCGACCCGCGGCATCGACGTCGGCGCCAAGGGCGAGATCTACGCGTTGATGCGCGAGCTTGCCGACCAGGGCGTCGCGATCGTGATGATCTCCTCAGACATGGAGGAGGTCATCGGCGTCTCCGACCGCGTGGCGGTCATGCATGAAGGCGGCGTCAGCGGCGTGCTCGAGCGGGAGCAGTTCAGCGAATACAACGTGTTGCGACTGGCCATGGGCCAGGCGCTGGAAACCGCGGAAGCGGCCGCGCCATGATCAGGAAAGAGCTCGGTCTGGCATTGCTGCTGGTGGTGATCGCCGCCATCACGGGCGCGATCAATCCCGCCTTCCTGTCGCTGGTGAACCTCTTGAACATGGCCAATCTGATCGGCCTCTTCGGTGTGTTCGCGCTCGGCGAAGGGCTCGTGATCATCACCGGCGGCATCGACCTGTCGCTCGGCTCGATGTTTGCGCTGCTCGGCGTCGTGTTCGTCGATCTTCTGACGACCTACCAGGTGCCGTGGCCCCTGGCGCTGCTGGCAGTGCTGCTGGGCGGGCTGGTGCTCGGCGGCATCCAGGGGTTCCTGATCACCCGCCTGAAGATGCAGCCCTTCATCGTGACGCTGTGTGGGTTGCTGATCTATCGCGGCGCCGCGCGCTATTACACGAGCGATTCGACCCGTGGCTTCGGTTACGGCGACGAGGCGGCGACACTGAGCAACATCGCCTCGGGCAATTTGGCGGGAATCCCGAACACCTTCATCCTCCTGATCATCCTTGCGCTGATCCTTGGCGTGCTGCTGCACCGCTCGGTCTACGGGCGCTGGCTTTATGCCGTCGGCAAGAACGAGGAGGCGGCACGCTTCTCGGGCATCAACACCAATATCGTGATCGCAACCGCCTATATCATCAGCGGCGGACTCGCCGGAGTTTCGACGGTCTTGTTCGTGTTCTACACGAACTCGGTGTCGCCGAGCTCCTTCGGAAATTTCTACGAGCTCTACGCGATTGCGGCCGCCGTGCTGGGCGGGTGCAGCCTGCGCGGCGGCGAGGGGTCCATTCTCGGTATCGTGCTGGGCACGGCGCTGCTGCAGGTGCTGCAGAACCTGGTGAATATCCTGGGCATCCCGAATTCGCTGAACTTCGCGGTGATGGGCACGGTCATTCTGATCGGCGTGTTGGCGGATCAGCAATTGCAGGCGCGACGGCGGCGCAAGCTGGCACTGACCGGCGTCGCCCGCACCGCGCCGAAATCGACATTGGCGGAGCAAGTCCAGGGCGCGTCACCGCGCCCCGCGGATGCATTGCCGGCGAGAACGGTTGATCGGGCATGACAGATCCACGCTCCAGTTGACACAAGGCTGCCTGGTCGGCGGCCGCTGGGGGAGGGAGCGCGTTCCAGGCTCGAGGGCTTTGGGCAGGGGCGTGAGGCGAAACAAGCAAAGCCTGAGACGGCGGGAGGACGAGTAAAATGTTGCGCAGGTTTATGAACACCGCAGGGGTGTGCGGTGTGGGGATTGCTTTCTCATCGCTGTTTTGCGGTGGAGTGTATGCGGCCGACTTTTCGACGAAAGCTGCGCCTGTTCCGTATGCTACGGCTGACGACTTCTGGACGAGACCGTATCTGTTCGGCGATCTCGGCAGGACCAGGCTGAAGGAGCAGGGCATCGACATCGGCCTGACGCTCGGCAACGAATCCGTCGGCAACGTCTCGGGTGGAAGCAGGAACACCGCAGCCAACGCCGGCCAGTTGTGGTTCGGCGCGAAGCTGGACATGGGAAAACTCGCCGGCATTCCCGGCGGCACCGTCGGTCTCACGCTGGTCGACCGCTTCGGCAAGAATCTGAATACCGAAGCGGACATTCCCGCCCTGCAGCTGACCAACGAAGTGTTCGGCCGCGGCAATATTCTGCGCCTGACGCAGCTCTATTACTCGCAGAAGCTTTTCGATGACCGCCTTGAACTCAAGGGCGGCCGTCTTCCGGTCGGCTCCGACTTCTTCTTCGGCCTGTGCGAGTTCATCAACCTGACCTTCTGCGGCGGTCAGCCCGGCAACATCCAGGGCGGCTACATCTACAATTGGCCGGTGAGCCAGTGGGCCGGTGTCGTCCACTACAAGATCGCGCCGGAATTCACGGTGTCGGTCGGTGTCTACGATGCCAATCCGGGTTACCTGACGACGTCAGACCCGGGCGTCTACTTCTTGCCCGGCATTCCCGCCCCGAACCCCGCCAGTGGCGTGATGGTGCCGGTGGAGTTGGTCTGGACGCCGAAGGGCCCCTTGACCGGGACCTGGAGACTCGGCGGCTGGTACGACAGCGCCTCGTCCATTGATGGCGGCCTTCCGGGTGTTATCGGCACCATCCCGGGCGTCGGTGGTGTGCCCGATCAAAATATCAGCGATCAACGCGGCCGCTACGGTGTCTACGAATCGATCCTGCAACGATTGACCGTTGACGGTCCCGGTGCGGTAGGTTGGTACACATTCCTCAATACGACCGTCGCCGATCACCGGACCTCGTACCAGGATTACCAGATCGCCCTGGGCTTCAGGCATACCGGAACGTTCTCCTGGCGTCCCCAGGACGAAGTCGGCTTCGCGGTCGGCACGACGCACGTGAACACGGCTGCCCTCAGTCCGAACGCCGGCGGCAACGAAGTGCCGCTTGAAGTCTGGTACGGATGGCAGGCGACCGGCTGGCTGAACCTCAAGTTCGACGCTCAGTATGTCATCAATCCCGGTGGGCGCGGCTATAACGCGGCGGGCGTGAAGACCGACAACGCCGTCGTTCTTGGCATGCGCACCGAGGTCCACTTCTGACGGGACGCTCACCCGTCTGATGCGAAAGGTGGGGCATGCCCGTCCCACCGGAGCGCACGCAACGTGTGGCGGCTCCACTCAGCGGAGCCGCCCGGGACTTGGTTATCACCTATCCCTCGTATTGATCCGGTCCCATCGCCCAAGACGCCTGATCGTGACCGAACGCGTAATTGCGGTTGTTGATCGCCGGATTGCGATTGACCATCGGCCGCATGAACATCGGGTGGGTGGCGCTGCGCACCTCGTGCTCGACCGTGAACAGCGGCTTGCCGCTGTCGAGATCGACGATGTCGCAGAAGCGGTACTGGTACTGATTGTCCTCGCGCGAGATCAAATCGCGCGCCAGCAGCTTGCGGTAAGGGCCGGAAAAATCGGTGATGTACATCTGCACATGGTGGCCGTCATAGTCGCCTTGCGGCCGATCGGTCTCGCGAAACAACAGATGCTGGTCGCGGCCGGTCTTCACGGCGGCAACCGTACCGTCGCCGTTCCGTAACTCGGATGGCATGCCCATGATCTCGGGGTAGAAGGCGCAGATGCGAGCGGCCGATCCCACCGGCACGTCGAACTCGACATAGGGAACGCCGAGCGCGACACGGCCGAAGCGCGCGGCGTCGGGCTCGTAGCAGCGCAGGCGGTTGCCCCACGGACAAATCGCCTCGACATGGTCGTTATGCTCGGCGAAGGCGAACGCGGTGCCCTCGAGCTTATTGGCGACCGACGCCAATCGGGCCAGCAGCGCCTCGCGGCCCGCGATGACGAGTCCGACATGACCGCGCAGCACCTGCGGCCGGCCGCTCGGCAAATGAAACTGGCTCCGTCCGGCGTTGATCCACATGTTGGTGTCGGACACCATCAGATACGGATCGCGGGTGAGCCCGAGACCTGCGACATAGAACAGCGTGGCGAGGCGCTGGTCCGGGACCTGGATGTTGACGTGCTCGAAATGGATCGCGTTGCCGAGATCTTCTTTGGATCGATCGAATTGTTGCGGCATGGACGGGGCTCTGATGGGGGAGGGACAGGTCCATACTAGAGCACAATTTCCGCCAGTCGAAATGATTCGCCGATCACATCTCGAGGGTGGGGCATGGCGTCCATTGCCACCTTGCCGCAAATGCCAATCCCTGTAAGCTGACAAAAAGCACAAAGGAAAGAGATCGATGGGAGGGGTTCTGGCGGGCGTCCGCGTTCTTGATTTCGGGCGCTATATCGCGGGGCCCTATTGCGCGACCTTGCTGGCCGAATTCGGCGCCGAGGTCATTCGCGTGGAGAAGCGCGACGGCAGCGAGGATCGTTTCGTGGCGCCGGTCGGCGAAACTGGCGAAGGCGCGCTGTTTCTTCAAGTCAACCGCAACAAGAAGTGCCTCACGCTCGATCCGATGAAGCCGGAAGGACAGGAGGTGATGCGCCGCCTGATTGCGACCGCGGACGTGGTCGTCGCCAATTTGCCGCCGCAGACCTTGGGCGCGATGAAGCTCGACTACGATTCGCTCAAGGCGATCAAGCCGGACATCATCCTGACGACGGCCACCGCGTTTGGCGGGCCGGGGCCATGGTCCGACCGTGTCGGCTTCGACGGTGTCGGCCAGGTCATGTCGGGCTCGGTGTACATGACGGGCGCCGGCGATCCACCCTACCGGGCCGCGGTCAACTGGGTCGATTTCGGGACCGCGCTACATTGCGCGTTCGGCACGCTCGCCGCACTGATCGAGCGCGGCAAATCCGGGCGCGGGCAGATCGTCGAGGGCGCGTTGCTCGCAACCGCCTTGTCCTTCACCAACGCGACGCTGATCGAGCAGGCCGTCATCAACGTCAATCGCGTGCCGACAGGCAATCTCGGCCAGACCGCGGCGCCCGCCGACATCTACCGCACCAGGGACGGCTGGGTGCTGTGCCAGGTCACGGGGCATCCGCTGTTCAAGCGCTGGGCGAAACTGATGGGCGAGGAGGAGGTCTGGCTGAACGATCCGCGCTTTGCCGACGACATCAGCCGCGGCAACAATGGCCCTGTCATCAGCGAGCGCATGGCGCGCTGGTGCGCCGAGCGCACCACGCAGGAAGCCGTCGACACCCTGGGCAAGGCCATGATTCCGACCGGCCCCGTGCTGAGCCCGCAGCAGGCGCTGGATCATCCGCACGTCCGCGCCGCCGGATTCATGCAGGACGTCGACTATCCAGGTCTGCCGAAGCCCGCACCGGTGGCACGCGCCGCCGTCCGCCTGTCGGAAACGCCCGGCGAAATCGCGATGCGCCCGCCCACGCTCGGCGAGCATACCGATCTTATCCTGACCGAGCTCGGCTACGACAAGGCCGCGATCGCGGCGCTCCGGCAAGGCGGCATCGTCTAGCGGTGAACAACGGCACCTGCACGGCGGCTTGCCGTCGTGATCGCCGCGCGTTGCCGCACGCTGAGCAATTGCTTCAACGCCTGTGCATCGGCCGGCGCCGCGCTCTTCTGGTCGTTGTCGAAATAGACGTAGACGTCGCAGCCCTGCCGCTTCCAGGATTTGATGCGCCGCGCCCATTGCGCCAGCGTGGGTTTCGTATAGTGCCCGTGATAGCGCCCGCTGGGCCCGTGCCCGCGCACATAGACGAAATCCGCCGTGCGCTTCCATGGCGCGGGCGCGTCGTGATGATCGGACAGGCACAGCGAGATGTTCTCGTCGGCCAGCATCCGCAAGATGCGCGGCTGATACCAGCTCGGATGACGGAATTCGAAACTGTAACGCCGCTTCCGCGACAACAGCTTGAAGAAGCCGGCGAGGCGGTCCGCGTCGGCCTCGAATTGCGGCGGGAGCTGGAACAGGATCGGGCCGGCCTTGCCGCCGAGCCGTGAGATGCGATCCTCCAGCAGTTCGAGGCTGTTCACCGAGCGATCCGACAGGCGCTTCCAGTGCGTGATGAATTTCGAGGCCTTCCAGGCAAAGACGAAATCGCGGCCGGTCTGCTCCCGCCAACCCTCGACGGCCTCCGGCGTCGGGGTGCGGTAGAACACCCCGTTCAGCTCGGTGGTGTCGAACTGTCCGGCGTAGTAGCTCAGCTGCTGCTTCAGCGTCACGCCCTTGGGAAAGAACGGGCCTCGCCAGGAGGCGTAATGCCAGCCGGAAGTTCCGATCAGAACGCGCGCCATGTTCGACGTGTCCATCCATTGCGATTTGCCGGATGGGAACGTCCGTGCGGCCGATACGTTGCTCGTGAGCTTGATCAACGCAGGACCGGAACCGATGTACGCGCTGTTCGAAGGCAACAAGCAGATCGGCGATCCCTTTCCGACGGAGAAGGAGGTGTGGGAAGCCGCCTTGATCGAGGGGCTGGTAACCGACGTACCGGTCGCGGACGAGGAGGGCGGCCGCCTTCTGCCCGCCGGCTATCACGTCGCGCAGGTCGAGGAGACGTTCGAGCCGAAGCCCGGCTGGAAGTTGCCGCGCGAGATATCGTGAGCGGGCCTAGTTCGAGGCCAGCGCCGCCTTGGCGACTTCCGCCATCCAGCTCGATGCCACCGGCAGGATCGCGTCGTTGAAATCATAGCGCGGGCCGTGCAGCTCGGCGCCATCCCGCAATTCGCCATTGCCGATCCAGACGAAGGCGCCCGGACGCCGCGAGAGATAGTGGGCAAAATCCTCGCCGGCCATGCTGGGCGCGAGGTCGCGCCGCAACTCGGCCCGTACCGTGTCCGCCGCGAGGCGCGCGAGATCCGCTTCTGCCGGCGTGTTGATGACCACGCCGACGCCAATGACGATCTCGGGCGTGACCTTGACGCCGAAGCTCGTGGCAATCCCGGCGCAGATCTGTTCGATCCGCGCCAAAACGGTGTCCTTCACCGCATCGCGATGGTAGCGCAGCGTGCCGCCGATCGAGACGCGTCCGGCGATTTGGTTGCGTGCCGTGCCGCCTTCGAGCGTGCAGAGCGAGAGCACGGCGGTGTCGAGCGGATCGACGCTGCGCGAGACGATCGATTGCAGCGCCACGATCAAATGGCCGGCCGCCATCACCGGATCGCGCGTCAGATGCGGCATGCCGGCGTGACCGGCATGGCCATCGATGGTGATGGTGATGCGCCCGCCGGAGGCCATGACGACGCCGTCATGGACCGCGATGGTGCCGGCGGCGAGCCCCGGCCAGTTGTGAAAGCCGAACACCCGTTGCATCGGAAAGCGGTCGAACAGCCCGGCCGCGACCATCGCGCGCGAGCCGCCATAACCTTCCTCGGCCGGCTGGAAGATGAAATCGACCGTCCCGCTCCAGCTGGTGTCGGCGGCGAGCAGCGCGGCCGCGCCGAGCAGCGAAGCGGTATGCCCGTCATGGCCGCAGGCATGCATCACACCGGGGTTTTGCGAAGCGTAAGCTAGCCCCGTATCTTCGGTGATCGGCAGCGCATCCATGTCGGCGCGCAGGCCGACGCGGCCCTGGGCGTGGCCGCGCGTCAGGGTCGCGACGATGCCGTGACCGCCGATGTTGGCCTCGAAGGAAATGCCGAGCTCGGTGAGCTTGTCCTGCACGAAGGCCGCGGTGGCTTTCTCCTGGAGCGACAGTTCGGGATGCGCATGCAAATGCCGGCGCCACGCGGTCAGTTTCTGGTGCAGCTCGGGGATCAAGGCGGGAATCTCTCGGCTTGTGTGTCGGCGTCGACACCATAGCCGAATAACCGCAGCTTGCATCAAGCCTCAGCGAATGCCTCGCGTGCAGCAACGCGCTCCCGTCTACGCCGACAGCTTCGCCAGCCCGTCCCAATCGAAGCTGATGCCGTGGCCGATACGGTCCGGCGCGAGCGCAAGCCCGTCCTGCAGCACCAGTGGATGCTCGATAAATTTGTCGAGCCCAAAACCGTGCGCCTCCAGATACGACCGGTTCGGGCAGGCCGCGAGCAGGTGCACGGTGACGTCATGCGCGCCATGGCTGGTGACGGGCAGGTTGAACGCCTCCGACAGCCGCCCGATCTTCATGAAGGCGGAGACGCCGCCGCAATTGGTGACGTCAGGCTCGGGATAGGACACCGCGCCCGCGACGATGTAGTTCTTGAACTCCCAAAGCGAACGTAAATTCTCGCCCGCCGCGATCGGCACGCCGCCGGCCTGCATGATGCGAGTGTGGCCCGCGACGTCATCGGGAATGATCGGCTCCTCGAGCCAGGTGAGGTCATACGGTTGGAACGCGCGGGCGGCGCGGATCGCTTCCTCGACCGTCCATTTCATGTTGGCATCCACCATCAACGGAAAGCCGTCACCGAGATGCTGTCGCATCGCCGCGACCCGCGCCACATCCGATTTGAGATCGGGGCGGCCGGCCTTCATCTTGATGGCGCGAAAGCCCTTGCTGAGATTGCCGTCAGTCTGCGCGAGCAGTGCATCGACGGAGAGATCGAGATCGATGCCGCCCGCATAACACGGCACGCGCGCGTCGAATCCGCCGAGCAACTGATACAGCGGCAATTGCGCGCGCCGCGCCTTCAAATCCCACAGCGCGATGTCGAGTGCCGAGAGCGCCAGCACCGCTGGCCCGCCGCGCCCGCCATAATGCAGTGCCCACCAGACCTGGTGCCAGATCGCCTCGGTATCATCGGCCTCGCGGCCTTCGACGAGCGGCGGGATCTCGCGCTTGAGGATGTCGGCGACGGCGCCGCCATTGCGTCCGACCGTGTAAGTGTAGCCGACCCCCTCGGCGCCATCGGCATCCCGGATGCGGCAGGTGATCAGCTCGAACGCCGCCATGTCGCCATGCATCGAGTCCGACAGCGTGACGGGAAGGGGGATCCGGTAGAATCCGGTCTCGATGGTCGAAATGCGCGGCATGCGGCCTCCCTGCGTTTTCTTTGCAGGCTAGGCCGACGCGCACCGCCCGGCAAGCGCGCGCCATGCAAGGCAGCTCACCGCATCGTCGCGAGCTGCACGGCCAGCGCGCAGGCGCGGTCGTATTCGTCGAGATTGATCCACTCGTCGATCGTGTGCACCTCGTTCTGGCCGGCGCCGAAGGTCACGGTCGGAACGCCGTGGCGGACCATCCAGTTGGCATCGAGGCCGCCATTGGCGGTGCGCACGTTCGGGGTGCCGCCGACGGCGGACACGGCCTCCACCGCGCGTTTGACGACAGGAAGGTTGTCCTTCATGCGGAACGGGAAATAGTCGGTCTCGGCCTTGAACTTGACCTTGCCGGACTTGCCTTGCGCGTTGGTGACTTTCTTGGCCGCCTTCTCGAACGCGGCCTTGTAGGCTTTTGTGATCTCCTTGAAGAACTTTCCGTCATGGCTGCGGCTTTCGCCGCGACATGGACGTAGTCGGTGACGACGTTGGTGGCGTCGCCCGCAGGCCTTCCCTCGCCGCCGGTGACGGGGCCGACATTGCTGGTGCCTTGCTGCTTGCGCTTGACCACCTTGCCGAACCAGCCGCCGGCCTTCACGTCGGCGAGCGCAAGCGCGAGGATCATGGTCGAGGAGATGCCGCGCTCCGGCGCGACGCCGGCATGCGAGGCGCGGCCGAAGATTTCCACGGTCCAGCGGTCGGCACCCACGGCGCCGATGACGACGTTGGAGGCCGAGCCGCCGTCATAGTTGAAGGCCATCACCGGCGAGCCGAGCTCGTCCAGCTTGACGTGGCGCGCGCCATAGAGCCCGCTCTCCTCGCGCACGCAGAACAGCAGCGTGATCGGCGGATGATCGAGTTGTTGCTTTTCGAGCTCGGCCGCCAGCGTCACCAGCACGCCGCAGCCGCAGCGATTGTCGCCGCCGAGCGCGGTCTTCGCATCATTGACGATCTTGCGACCCGACTTTTTCGGCTTGGCGCCGGCGCATAGCGGCACGGTATCCATGTGGGTCATGAACATGATGCGCGGCTGGTTGTGCAGCGCGCCGCGGCCGGGCAGGTCGACGATGAGGTTGCCGGTCTCGGTCGGCACCGGAATGCGGGTATTGGCGTCGTCGAGCCGGATCGCTTTCGCCGGCACGCCGCTCTCCTTCAGCGCAGCCGTGAGCTCACGCCCGATCGCGGCCTCCTGTCCGGTGACGCCCTCGACGGCGAGAAAGCGCAAGAGGCGGTCGGCGGCGGCTTTGGTGTCGACAGGCATGAGATGTCCCCTTGATGCAGGGCTCTACTCTATCGTCGGTCTTGGCGAGGTATAGACCAAAAAGATCAGCGCGCCGATGCCAAGCATGGCTGCCATGAAAAGCAGCACCGCCGGCAACCCTGCAAACGCCGCCACCGCACCGGTGATCGATTGCATCAGCGCCGCGCCGAGGAAGAAGGCGAGGTTGATCGCCGCGAGCGCCTTGCCCGCAACTTGGGCGTCGACCAGCTGCCGCGACATGCCGAACAGCAGCGGCTGTGCGGAAGTGGCAAGCCCGATGAGCACGAACAGCACGAGGTCGTATTGCGGCGGCATCACCGCAACACCAGACAACACGGAAATGGCATAGCGCGGGGCCCCTAACGCCATCAGCGCCAGCAGCAATGCCCCGACGAGGTGCGTTCCCGCCACCAGCGCGCGGCGGCGTCCCAGCCTGCGGTCGATCATGCCGATGACAAGCGGACCTGCGATCATGGCCAGCGTGAACGCGCCGAGCTGGTTGCCGGCCTCGACCCGCGACAATCCCTTGACCTGCATCAGCCACGGTCCGCCCCACAGGCCGCGCAGCACCAGCGAGGTCGCAAGCGACACCAGGGCCAGCGCGATCAGGCCGCGCAAGGGCCGCGACAGTCCGAGCCTGAGCACCTCGATCATCTGCGACAGCGGCGAGGACTCGTCCTTGTGCTCGGCCGGCTGGCTCGGCACCAGCAGGAACACCGCGAGCGCCACGGCGACGCCGCCGAGCGCCGAGATCCAGAACCCGGCGCGCCAGCCGCAAGTGTCGACCACGAAGGCGAGCGGACTCGACGACAACAGCATGCCGATATTGCCGATCGAGAGGATCGCGCCCGACCACAGCCCAAAGCGCGCGGCCGACAATTGCTTGGCCGCCAACGTCATCGGGCACATCAGCATGCCGGAGGTGGCAATGCCCAGCAGCACCTGCCCGATGGCGAAGCTTTCGGGTCCCGTTGCGAACCCGGACGCGATGGCGCCGACCACGGTTCCCGCGAGCAGGCTCAGCGACACCGGCCGCACGCCAAAGCGGTCCATCGCCGCACCGACCGGGATCTGCGCGGCCGCAAACGCGAACGGGTAGACCGAGGTGAGGCTCGCCAGCGCCTGCGGTTCGATGCCGAAATCCGCCGCCATCAGGTCGAGGCTGACCGCCGGAATGGTGCGCAGCAAGGTCGAGAGCATGTGCCCGCAGGCCAGCGCAAGCAGCGCAAAGATCAGCGCGCGGGTGGCTCCCGCGTCGTGGGTGGCGGCGGTGGTCATGGGCGTTGCGTCCCGGCAAGGTTTCGGGTGGGGTTACATGATTGACGGGTGCATGCCAACATCGGGACCGCCATGGCCGCAATGTCGTGGATGCACAAGGCAACGGACGCGCAAGATCCTAAACGTGCAAGGCTAGTGACATCATGTATCTCGGCATCGACCTCGGCACCTCCGCCGTCAAAATCGTTCTGGTCGACGACGCGCAGCGCGTGGTGGCGAGCCGCAGCCGGTCACTGACGGTCTCCTCGCCGCGTCCCGGCCATTGCGAGCAGGACCCGGCACAGTGGATCGAGGCGACGTTCGCGACGCTGGACGCGCTGAAGGCGGATCACGCGCGCGAGCTGGCCGAGGTCGAGGGCATCGGCCTGTCCGGCCAGATGCACGGCGCGACGCTGCTCGACGCCAGCCACAGGCCGTTGCGGCCGTGCATTCTCTGGAATGACGGACGGTCCTTTGCGGAATGCGCCGAGCTGGAGCGGCGCTGGCCCGCCTTGCGGACCACGACAGGCAACAAGGCGATGCCGGGATTCACCGCGCCAAAATTGCTGTGGGTCGCCAGGCACGAACCGGAGATCTTCGCGGCGACAAAACTCGTGCTGCAACCAAAGGCCTATCTGCGCCTGGTGCTGACCGGCGAGGCGATCGAGGATGTCTCAGACGCCTCGGGTTCGCTGTGGCTCGATGTTAGCAGCCGCGATTGGTCGGATGAAGGACTCGCCGCGACCGCGCTATCGCGCCGGCAGATGCCCCGTCTGGTCGAGGGCTGCGCGCCGGCTGCACGGCTGCGGAGCGAGTTGGCGCAGCGCTGGGGCATGACCGGGCGGCCGATGATCGCGGGCGGGGCCGGCGACAATCCGGCGGGAGCCATCGGCATCGGCGCCATCAATCACGGGGCAGCCTTCATTTCGCTCGGAACCTCCGGCGCATTGCTGGTGCCGACCGAGACGATCGCGGCCAATCCGGAGCGGGTCGTGCACACGTTCTGTCACGCCGTCCCCGACAGGTGGATTCAAGCCGGCGCGATCCTCTCGGCGGCATCGTGCCTGGCCTGGATCGCGCGGCTGTTGGGGATCCCTGAGACTGAGCTGCTGGCGCCGCTCGGGTTGCGCCCGCGGGCGCCGTCGCCGGTCAGCTTCCTGCCGTACCTCTCCGGCGAACGCACCCCGCACGATGACCCCGACGTGCGCGGCATGCTCGATGGGATCAGTCACGCCACCGATCGTGACGCGATCGTGCAAGCCGTGCTCGAAGGCGTCGCCTTCGCGCTTGCGGATTGCCGGGACGTGCTGGCCGAGACCGGATTGGTGATCGCGGAGGCGGATGTCATCGGCGGCGGCTCACGGTCGCGGTTCTGGCTTTCGGTGCTGGCCAATGTCCTGAACGTGCCGGTGCATTGCTTTGCCGACGGCGAGACGGGCGCGGCGTTCGGTGCGGCGCGGCTTGGCCGCCTCGCCGTCACCGGTGAGGCGATCGACGCCGTCTGCACCGCGCCACAGCGCGTCGAGACCTTCGAGCCCGACGGCGCGCTTGCGCAGGCCTATGCCGAGCGGCTGCCGCAATGGCGCCGCCTGTACCGGCCGCGGCGCTGATCGCGATACGCGATGATGTGGCGAAGAAAAGGCATCACGCGCGGGATCGGTTCCGTCTGCAAAAGATAAAAGCAGCGCCGGACCGTTGGTCGGTATGCCGGAGGTATTGCCCTGCGCCACAACCTTTTGTTTAATGCTTGCGCGCGCGCCAGGGACCAACGAGACGCGGGTGAGAGTGCGATGCCGCCGTCGGCGCATCGGGGAGGTGTGATGAGCGAGCCCATCCTCGAGATGCGCCGGGTCTCTAAATCGTTCTTCAGCATCAAGGCGCTGCGCGACGTCGACCTCACCGTCTACGCGGGCGAAATCCACGCTTTGATGGGCGAGAACGGCGCCGGCAAATCCACCCTGATGAAGATCCTGTCGGGCGCCTACCGGCCGGACCCGGGCAGCGAAATCCGCATCGACGGCCAGCCCGTGCAGATCAGCGGTCCGCTCGGCGGCCGCGCAGCCGGCATCGCGATCATCTATCAGGAACTCTCGCTCGCCCCCAACCTGAGCGTTGCGGAGAATATCTATCTCGGTCGCGAGGTCTCCCGCGGCGGCTTGCTGGCGCGCGAGGCGATGCAGGCCGGCGTCGGTCCGATCCTGGCGCGGCTCGGCGCGGATTTCACGCCGCAGACGCAGGTCGCCAATCTCTCGATGGGCCAGCGCCAACTGGTCGAGATCGCGCGCTCGCTGCACGCCCGCTCCAGGATCCTGATCATGGACGAGCCGACCACCGCGTTGTCGGCCGGTGAGAGCGAAAGGCTGTTCGCGCTGATCCGCCAGCTGCGCGCCGAAGGTCTCGCCATCATCTACATCTCGCATCGCATGGACGAGGTCTATGCGCTCGGCGACCGCGTCACGGTGCTGCGTGACGGCACGCTGGTCGGCTCGCTCGACAAGGCAGACATCCGTGCCGACACCATCGTCCGGATGATGGTGGGACGCGACGTCTCGTCCTTCTACAAGAAGGAGCATGATCCCAGGAACGATCCCAACGCGCGCTCGGGAGCTCCCGTGCTTGCGGCCGTCGACATCGCCGACGGCAGGCGCGTCAAGGGATGTTCGCTGACGGTGCATGCGGGCGAGGTGGTAGGGCTTGCCGGCCTGGTCGGCGCCGGCCGCACCGAGCTTGCGCACCTCATCATCGGCGCCGCGCCCATGATCTCCGGCCATGTCGAGATCGACGGGCGCGAGGTCTCCATCCGCACGCCCGGCGAGGCGCTGGACGCCGGCATCGCCTATCTCACCGAGGACAGGAAGGCGCTCGGCCTGTTCCTCGACATGTCCTGTCTCGACAACATCAATCTCGCGGTGCTCGGCCGCGACGCGAAATTCGGCGGCATCCTCGATCGCGACAAGGCCCGCGACCGCGCCAAGCGCGCGTTCGCGGGGCTCGGCATCCGCGCTGCGAATGTCGGTGTTCCCGCTGGCGGGCTCTCGGGCGGCAACCAGCAGAAAGTGCTGCTGTCGCGGCTGCTCGCGATCGGCCCGAAGATCCTGATCCTCGACGAGCCGACGCGCGGCGTCGACGTCGGCGCCAAGTCCGAGATCTATTCGATCATCGACAATCTCGCGAAGTCGGGCACCGCGGTTCTCGTCATCTCGTCCGACCTGCCCGAGATCATCGGCATCTGCGACCGCGTCATCGTGATGCGTGCAGGACATATCGCCGGGCAGATCCGGCGCGACGCGACATCGCCGCTCAATCAGGAGGAGATCATGGCCCTCGCCACCGGAACGGAGCAGCTCGATGCCTGAGAACGGCGCTTCCGCCAACACCGCCCCCGCCAAAGCCGTCCCCGTCGCGCCCGGTCTTGCCGCCGCGCAGGAGACGAAGCGGCAGCGGACGCGGATGATCATTCGCGCGGTCGGCATGCTGCCGGTGCTGCTGCTCTTGTGCATCGGCTTTCACGTGCTGTCGGACGGCCGCTTCTTCACCGGCCAGAACATCGGCATCGTGGTGCAGCAGTCCGCGGTCAATACCGTGCTGGCCGCAGGCATGACCTTCGTCATCCTCACCGGCGGCATCGACCTGTCGGTCGGCTCCATCTTGGCGGCGGCGGCGATGGCCGGGCTGATCATCTCCAAATTTCCAGATCTCGGGGCGCTGTGGTTGCCGGCCGCGGTGCTCACCGGCACCGTCTTCGGCATTCTCAACGGCGGCTTGATCGCGCTGTTGCGCCTGCCGCCCTTCATCGTCACGCTGGGATCGTTGACCGCCGTGCGCGGCGCGGCGCGCCTGCTCGGCGCCGACACCACGGTGTTCAATCCGTCGATCCCCTATGCCTTCATCGGCAACGGTGCTCTGACCCTCATTCCCGGCGTATTGTCGATTCCCTGGCTCTGGGTGATCGCGTTGCTGGTCATCCTGGTGTCGTGGCTGGTGCTCAAGCGCACCGTGCTCGGGGTGCACATCTACGCGGTCGGCGGCAATGAGAGCGCGGCGCGGCTCGCCGGCATCAAGGTCTGGGCCGTGTTGATTTTCGTCTATGGCGTGTCCGGCCTGCTCGCGGGCCTCGGCGGCGCGATGCAGGCAGCGCGCCTCTACGCCGCCAATGGCCTGCAACTCGGCCAGTCCTACGAACTCGACGCCATCACCGCCGTGATCCTGGGCGGCACCTCCTTTGTCGGCGGCATCGGCTCGATCTGGGGAACGCTGGTCGGCGCGCTGATCATTGCCGTGCTGTCGAACGGCCTGATCCTGATCGGCGTGTCCGACGTCTGGCAATATGTGATCAAGGGTCTGGTCATCATCGGCGCGGTGGCGCTGGACCGCTATCGGCTGCAGGGCTCGGCTCGGACTTGAGAGCATGATCCGAAAAAGTGCGAAGCGGTTTTTCGAAAGGATCATGCTCAAACAAGGAGCATGAAAATGCAGCCGGCACCGCGCCGTCATGTTCATTCCGTCACGGCAACTGGTCGCCGCGCCGGAGCTTCAAACAGACCAGGGAGGAAGCCAATGTTGAAGTCGATCTCGCTTGCCGGCGCCGCGATGGCGCTCGTCCTGAGCTCCGCGCCGTCCTACGCCAAGGAGCTTAAGTCGATCGGCATTTCGCTGGGCTCGCTCGGCAATCCGTTCTTCGTCGCGTTGTCGAAGGGCGCCGAGTTCGAGGCCAAGAAGACCAACCCCAACGTGAAGATCACGACGGTGGGCTTCGAATATGATCTCGGCAAGCAGGTCACCCAGATCGACAATTTCATCGCCGCCGGCGTCGACCTGATCCTGCTCAACCCTGGCGATCCCAAGGCGATCGGACCAGCGATCAAGAAGGCGCAGGCCGCCGGCATCGTCGTCGTTGCCGTCGACACCGCGGCCGAAGGCGCCGACGCCACGGTGACCACCAACAACGTCCAGGCCGGCGAGATCTCCTGCCAGTACATCGTCGACAAGCTGGGAGGCAAGGGCGACGTGATCATCGAGAACGGCCCGCAGGTCTCCGCGGTGATCGATCGCGTGGTCGGCTGCAAGAACGTGCTCGGCAAGAATCCCGGCATCAAGGTCCTGTCCAGCGACCAGGACGGCAAGGGCTCGCGCGAAGGCGGCCTCACGGTGGCGCAGGGCTATCTGACCCGCTTCGCCAAGATCGACGCCATCTTCGCCATCAACGACCCGCAGGCGATCGGCACCGACCTCGCCGCGCGCCAGCAGCAGCGCACCGGCATCGTCATCACCGCGGTCGACGGCGCCCCCGACATCGAAGCGGCCCTCAAGGACCCGCAGGCGACGCAGATTCAGGCCTCCGCCTCGCAGGACCCGTTCTTCATGGCCCGCCGCGCCGTGCAGGTCGGCGTCAGCATTCTCAACGGCCAGAAGCCGGCGTCCACGGTTGAGCTGCTGCCGTCGAAACTCGTGACGCGCGACAATGTCGGCGAGTACAAGGGCTGGACCTCGGATCGGTCGCAGTAGCGGGCGAGAGGCGGCCGGCGCCGGATGCGGCGCTGGTCGGCTCGCGTGGCACCAGCGGAAGATGTGGCAGCGATCCCTGCAGGATGGCCCCGTTCGCATATCACCAAAGCGGCCTGCGGAACCCGCAGGAGGTCCGGGTCTCCTTGTCGGCGCCGCGCATGCGGAAGGCGGTTTGCCAGCATTTTCGCGCGTAACTTAACGTATACTTTAGAGTCCACTGCCTATTGTAGGTTGCAGAGGATTCCCGATGACCTTGAGCCCTTCTTCCGCCGCCACCACGTTGGGTCGCCTAGCCCGGGACGAGCGCGGCAATATCGCCGTCATCTTCGCCATCGCCTTGTTGCCGGTCTTGTCATTCGTCGGCGCTGCGATCGACTACAGCCGCGCCGCCCACGCCCGCACCGCGATGCAGGGTGCGCTCGATTCGGCCGCGCTGATGGTCGCCAAGAACCTGTCCGATGGGAAGATCACGGCTGACCAGGTTCCGACCGCTGGCGCCGCTTACTTCGCCGCACTCTATACCCACACCGGCAGCCAGAACGTCAAGGCGTCCGCCACCTACACCGCCAACAATAGCGGCAAGGGATCGACGGTGACGATGGCGGCGTCGGGCGAAATCAAGAGCCAGTTCATGCAGATTGCCGGCTTTCCAACCCTCGACTTCAGCGTCGGCTCGACCTCGACCTGGGGGAACAACCTGCTGCGCATCGCGCTGGTGCTCGACAACACCGGTTCCATGGGGGGCACCAAGATCAGCAACCTGAAGACCGCATCCAAGAACCTTGTCGACAAGCTCGGGGCGCTGGCGAAGACCCCGGGCGATGTCATGTTCTCCGTGATTCCGTTCGCGAGCGCCGTCAACGTCGGCATCGACAAGGTCTCGGCCACGTGGCTGCGCTGGGATCTATGGGACCCCAGGTCGGAGGATTCCTCCAGCAACTCCTATTGCAGCAGCGGACGGAGCTCCTGGTACACGATGGCGATGTGCAAGGGGCATGGCTACACCTGGAGCCATTCCGTAGGCTCGCCTTCAACTTCGAACTGGAACGGCTGTGTGACCGACCGCGATCAGAGCTACGACGTCTCCGACGCATTGCCATCGGCGCTGACAACGCAATTTGTCGCCGACCAAGACCCGTACTGCCCGGCCAAATTGCTGGCGCTGACCAGCACAGCCAGCACCGTCAAGAGCACCATCGACGCGATGTCGGCGAACGGCGGCACCAATCAGACCATCGGGCTGCACTGGGGCTGGCTGTCGCTGCTGCAGCAAGCGCCGCTGAACGCGCCGGCCGAGGACGTCAACAACGTGTACCAGCACGTGATCATCCTGTTCACCGACGGCCAGAACACGGTCAATCGGTGGAACGGCGACGGGTCCATGACCTCGTCCTCGACTGAACGCGGCAAGATCGACACGCGAATGGAGGCTCTGTGCACCGCCGTCAAGGCCAAGAACACGACCATCTACACGGCGAGCGGCTCGGCAAACTTCTTCATGCTGAGCAACCCCAGCGAAATCGACGCCGCCTTCACCCAGATCGGCACATCCATTTCCAAGCTGCGCGTTTCGAAGTAGCCCCACATATCCATTTTGCTTGAGATTGGCCCGGGGAAGCAAAGGCTGAAACAGCAGGCAGAGCCCGCCAAGGGCGAAATCGCATCCTCACGTGAGCGCCAACGCGCGTCACATGTTGGCTCGGCGGCTGACCTTCGCGCGAGCGATCGTGACGTCCGTTCGCGAGCTAGACCGGACCGTCGCTCATGGAAAGCGGAAGTCGCAGTTGACCCGAAGCGGACGTGAGCTCCCTCGGAGCCTACGGTCAGCCGATGATTCAATGCGAACACGCGTAGTCAGATTTGATGAGCAGCGCGGAACCCATCGAGTCCAACACGCTGAATTTGTATAAGCCAAATTAAACAATCATTAGATGAGCATCAGATATTGATGCTCCAGAAGGGGTCAGGGATCCCGAACGATGCGATAGATGGACAGAGTGATGCGAAATGAAGGCTTTGTCTTTGCCGTCCTCAATGCTTATCGGTTCAGCGAAATTCTGCGCTTGTGGATCGCAATTGCGATTGTTGCAGCCGTTGACCTCGTATGGCTTCGCGCCGCTGGGATGACGATGGCTATCGATCCGACGCAAGCGATTGCGTTCTGTGCTGCTG
Source organism: Bradyrhizobium sp. Kon56 (assembly GCF_055807635.1). Taxonomy (NCBI): domain Bacteria; kingdom Pseudomonadati; phylum Pseudomonadota; class Alphaproteobacteria; order Hyphomicrobiales; family Nitrobacteraceae; genus Bradyrhizobium; species Bradyrhizobium sp. Kon56. The sequence goes on from NZ_JBVVOU010000001.1 coordinate 46,356, forward strand.
CTCTTCTCTCCTTTGTTTACACGAGGTTGAGGCCGGATCGGCGTATCGCTGAGCTTGCCACGGCTTTGGCTCAGATCATTGCCTTTACGGTCGTGGGCGCGATCCTGAGTTATCTAACCATCACGGCAAAGTTTCCGTTGGTCGATTCCCAGCTGGCCGGTGTCGACACCCTGCTGAGACTGAATTGGCTGGCTTTCTTTGAGTGGGTTGAGGTCAGACCAATTATCAAAGCGGTCCTCGCAGTCGCGTATCACAGCTGTATGCTGCAGGTCGCCATCTTGTTGGTGTGGCTGAGTGCGTGCGGGCGATTTGAAAGGATGCGAGAGTTTGTTTGGCTGTTCGTAACATCGCTCCTCGTGATTCTTCCGATCTCATGGAGACTGCCGGCAGCGAGCGCATGGGTCTACTTTGGCGTCGTCGAACGCGTCGACGCGTATCATTTGATCGATTTCAACGCACTCCGAAGCGGCGAGATGACACGCATTTCGTTGACGCACGTGAATGGTCTGATCACATTTCCTTCGTTCCACGCTGCGCTGGCCACAATACTTATATACGCCAGCCGAGGCGTGAAGATGCTTTTCCCACTATACCTTGTCTTGAACTTGCTGATGCTTGCTGCAACACCTACTGTAGGCGGCCACTATTTCATCGATATCATCGCCGGTGCGGGCATCGTTCTCTGCCTCGCTTGCCTTCGACAGCTTCGCTGGGGCGTTTTGTTTGCGCGATGGAACACCTCGCCATCGCACGCGGCCGGATAGTCATCCACGCTCTGCAAGCGACAGAGCGATTTGTCTTGGCAGAGGTCATCAAACGACAAACAGATTGAAGTTCGCTTGTGGCCCGAAGGCGAAGGTCGCCATCGCCTGCGGTACACCGGAGCGGGGGCCAGCCGACATCGAGAACACGCGGGCAAACCGACGCGAATGACCCGGAACGGACATCGCCCGGGTCTGGTCGATGTCGCCGGCGCGCCCGGTGTAGTGGCACCCCCATCTGGCCCGAAACTGATCTATCGCAGCGCCCGGCGTGGACCGCTTTGACCAACCATCGACATTGCATTGCCGAGAATTTTGGCTTTAGGCTTGGGCAACGTGTCAGGAGTTGCGCGCATGGGCGGGGACACAGGTAGCCTTTTCTTGTCGGGGGGCGGCGAGATGGGCGCTCTCACAAGAGCGTTTGACTGGTCAAAAACATCGCTCGGCTCGCCGGAAGCGTGGCCGCAAAGTCTTCGGGTCACGGTGCGGCTCGTTCTTACCTCACGCCACCCGATGTTCATTTGGTGGGGACCGGACCTCATCCAGTTCTATAACGATGCGTATCGCGAAACGATGGGTCCCGAGCGGCATCCGAGCGCCTTGGGCGCGGGCGGCCGTGAATGCTGGGATGAAATATGGGACATCATTGGTCCCCAGATTGAATACGTCATGGCAGGTAAGGGGGCGACGTGGCATGAGGATCAATTGGTGCCTGTAACCCGCCACGGTCGGCGCGAGGATGTCTGGTGGACGTACAGCTTCGGTCCAATTGACCTTGAAGATAAAGTCGGCGGCGTACTCGTTGTCTGTAAAGACGTCACCTCCGAGCACATGGCAAGGGAAGCCCTGAAGCTTATCAACGAAGAGCTAAAGCACCGGTTCAAGAACACCTTTGCTGTGCTTGGTGCTGTTGCCAGCCAAACATTTCGTGACGTATCGAGCCGCGCCGATCTTGAAAAGTATAAGGCACGACTTGCCGCGTTCGGACGAGCACACGCCTTGCTGACTGCGGCGAATTGGGCTGCTGCCCCACTTCGAGATGTCGTCAACACCGCCCTGAGCCCTTACAGAACAGGCGAAGGCCGGATTACGACGTCCGGTCCTCCGCTTGTTCTCGGATCGCAACAGGCTCTCGCCCTTTCCTTAGCGGTTCACGAGCTCGCCACCAATGCAGTAAAGTATGGCGCTCTGAGCGTGACAAGCGGCCGGGTGTCCATCGTGTGGTCAACCGAAGGTCAGGCGGGTGATCAAAAATTCGTCTTCGTCTGGCAAGAATTCGGCGGTCCATCTGTGTCGGAGCCCGCCGATAAAGGCTTCGGTTCGCAACTCATTTCGGGGGCGCTGGAATACGACTTCAGAGGGTCGGTTGCGGTGTCCTATGAATCGACCGGACTCACTTGCCGCCTCACGGCTCCGCTCGAAAATCTGGAAATGTCACCACAATAGTGGGAGCTTTTACCCGACCCATGTTGACTGCCGCGAGGACGAGGAGCCCCTCACGGGCCCGCCGTCATGTCGGGTCCTGTCCACCGGCGCCTCGCCGGTCGCGATCCCGATCCTTAGATCGCATTGCTCCATTGGAGTTGCGCGAACGCCAAGTAGCTCAGGAATCTCCTCGCGCAATTCTCCGATACGTTCGATCATTTCCAGGGAGGCGAGGCATGCAAGGCGGGCATGATCGGCCTCATCGACGAAAGGTGGGTCCCAATAAGCCATGATGCCGTCGCCGATATACTTGTCGATGATCCCTCGGTTGTTCCGGATTGGTTCGGACATGACCGAAAGGCAGTGGTTCATGACCTTGACGAGACCTTGCGCGGTCACGCCTTCGCTAAGGCTGGTGAAGCCCTTCAAGTCGCAGAACAACACAGTCATCACCCGGCGCTGGCCTTCGGCGGCCGCCAAATTTGGGTGATCGATCAGCCTTCAACGACGCGCAGATCGATGTATTTTCCGAATGTTTCCTTGATGCGTTGGTTGTTGCGCAATTGCACAATCATTCGATTGAAGGCGGCAGCCAGTTGTCCGATTTCGTCAGTCGCCCTTACATCGATTGATTGATCGAGCTGACCCGCTTCCACCGCGCGGGCACCTTCAAGCAATAGTCGGACAGAGCGAATGATGCCGCCGCTGACCAGATTGGCGAAGATCAATCGACGATCGCGGCAAGCAGCGTCACGATGGCCGAGGTCAGCGCCACCTGGGTCTGTTTCGACCTCACTTTTGCGATAGCCCCCTCGCTGACGGTCAGCATACTCAATCGAATAGCACTGACCTTCTCATCCAGTCGTCGCGAACAGCGTCTGCTCGCGCAAGGCTGCGTCTCGCCGCTGGAAAGTCTCTCGCCTCAAGGTGTGAAAGTAGCTCTCTGGTCTCCTGCTTCAGCTGGCGGCGAGTATCGTCCAGATTTTCAATCCGGTTGTCCATGCGCGCCAGGGCTGCGTTGTCCGATGGTGTACTTGTGTCTTCAATGATCGAATTGATCAGTGTCCGCGCGGCTTGCGCTTCGCTTTCGACCTCGGCTCCCTTCTCGTTGTAGAGCTCCAAGCGGGCTCTATATCCGAGCACATCGGGCGGCTCCTGCATCTTCGCGATCACCATGCGGCGGAGCCCGAGGCCTCGTTCGAGCGATAGAGTATTGATCCGTGTCAGACGGGGCGTTGATAGGTGCGTAACGTGCAGAGAGCTCATCAAGCAGGTAGCCGACTCGCCTGACCATCGCGATCGATAGGACCGACGTCACGAGCATGAGGATGATCAGTCGACAGCGATTGCTACAATTCGCTGCCGGATTGACTGCTTGATCGTCGATCCGGAGAATTTTTTCAGTCCGTTAAGAGCGAGGATCCGTTGTCTCGTGCTCCGTAGAGGCATATCCGACGTACTCACAGTCGAGCTTCCATTCGGTCAGCCCCGTCAGGCGGTCCAACTCCATTCATTCTTCAGTCAGGCTGAAATCGAAAGTTTCGGCAGGCGGGTCTTGGTGAACAGCCCCGAACTGGCTCAGCGGCAACTTTATCGTCACCGAAGAGGAGTAAAGGTCTGTGAGTTCGAGTTTGAGCTGTTGGCCGGCTTCCATTTGAGCCGCCACCGTTGGTTCAATTCCACGTGCTGCGATGCAGATGTTGGTGAGACACCAGGTGAAAGGAACCTGGACAGGACTGCCTTGATCTACCGTCACCTTGACTCCCTGCTGCAGATTTGCCCCTTGCGGAACGAACAGCTGCAGGCGAGCGGGACCGTCAGCTCGTTCGATCAGATCGACACGGGCCACGACCTGATCGAGATCGTCCGTGGCGGTTGACGTCGATCGGCATATGTTGGTTCGATCGGATGAGGCGAAACAAAGCTTTTTCCAGGTTGAGAAATGGATGTTCTCAGGCAGCCGCAATCGTGGCGGCTTCGACGGAGGCTCCCGCTGGGCAGAAGGGCCGTTGACTGGCTGCCCAAGCGGCGGAGCGGTCGCTGAATGCTTCTCCAGAAATTGCGATACCAAGGGCGACCAGATCGGCACCGCGTCGGCGAAATCGATCATGAAGTGCCCGTCGGTCCCAAAGGACGGGAGCATACGATAATCGGCATTTCCGCCCGCTTCGACAAAGGCCTGATGCATCCGCATCGTCAATTCCGGACCGAAGTAGCTGTCGTTTTCCGCGTAGATCCAAAGCATCGGTGCGCGTGCGGTACGGCCGAATTCGCTGGTGGCGGCAACGAGCTTGTCGGGAGCACAATTGTTGTTGGGTTTGCCGTCAACTCGGCCTCCGCGTCCCGCTGCAAAGGTAATGATGGCCTGAACTGATGACGGGTTTAGGCTCCCAAGAGCAATCGAGCCCCATCCGCCGCCCGACTGGCCAACGACGATGACCTTACCCGGCTGTATCATCTTCTTCTTGCTCATGTAGTCGATGACCCACTCGTTCAGAGTGGCGATGGCGAGCCCGGAACCACGGAAGTTTGGGTTGTCGCAGCTACCGACGTGGGCAAAGACGGCTCCGTAGAGACCCTGATCTTTATCATCGAGACTGCTGGCCCCGTACCTGATGGGCGAGATGACCACATAACCGCGACGTGCAAACCAACGTGCCGCGTCCCGATACTCGATCGCCGGAAACATCGTCCGCTGGTTGGCTTCCAGCGAAATTCCATGGTTCATAACCACTAGCGGAAACGGACCATCTCCGACCGGCCGTACCAGGAAGGCAAGCACCGGCAGTGGAAACGGCAGCGCCCAAATTTCCTCTTGGATTACTTGTCCCGCAGTTCGGTGATCTGCCGCGGCTGGGGAATGGACTGCCGAGGGGAAAGCCAGCAAAAGAAGAATGGCCAGCAAGTGCTTCAGCATCTTCTTTCTCCGACGATCTGGTCTGGGTCTGACGCTAGGTCTCGGAGGCAGGAATCCGTTGATTTGGATCAAAGCGACCAACGGCAAGTTCCCGACGTCGTGCGGCTTAGTGGCCTAGCAAAAAAAGCGTCGTCGGAAACTCGGATGAGCGTGCACGGCCTTTCATGCGGCTCCTGGCTTTTTGACGGCCTTAGGGGCTGTTTCGAGCTTTAACCCCGCCGCCGCTATCGTCGTTGGTCTGCTTGTGGGCCTGAAGGCGAAGTATCCGGCACGCCGGCAGCTAGGGCCATAGCGGACATCGAGAATACGCGGGCAAATCGGTGCGAATGACCCGAAGCGGAGCACCTTGAAAGTGAGGTCAAGTCATAAATCCGGGCATGAAGCATCGGACGCGCGGATGGCCGTCTATGTAATGCCTCCAGACCATTGTACGGCCGAAGCGGTTTGGTTCTGTGACAACCGCACCGTCAGGTACGAGCACCCATTCGCCATCGATGAGGACGCGGTAACGGCCCCGACTGGACTCCCAATCGGCATCGGACACTATGTATCCGTCGGCATCAGTACAGCACTTTCCAAATTCGCTCTGCAAGCTTTCAAACCAAGACTTCAGCGGAGAGTGGTCGTATCGGCCATCGTCGCGTGCAAGGACCGGCGTCAGTAGCAACGCTGAACCCAGCAACGATGCCGCAAGTTTCGCTGGAAACATCTGTTTGCCTCCGCGATATTCGCCGGCCGATCCGCTGGCTTGGTGCGGCTTAGGCTGGCAACCCGGAAACTAAATCCGTTGCAACTGCCGCTGACGATCCTCGATGCTGTGATGGGACAGTTCATTCCCATCCCCACTGAGGTGAGTCCGGAAATTCGAGCGAAGGTTCAAATACGACAACGCTTCAACTAAAGGTCAGTGCAGCTGCTTCTTTGGCCTAGCCTGCCCTTAGCCGACCTCTGGGCTGGCGCCGAACTTGTCCGCTCATGACGGCGTAGCCGACCAAAGCCCTCACAGACTTAAGGAAATGACCCACGGTGCATGAGTCTGCACGGCATCTGTTGCGGATCTCCACAACCGCGTTCGTCAACGACGATTGCGATCTACGGTGCATCGCCTTTATGGCCTATTCGGCAACTCGCGACAGCTCCGCAAGGAGCTTCAACGCATCATTCAGCACGGCCCGATCCCGCGCTCGTTCAGCGGCCGCATCACCCGTGAATTCGCCATGCGTCCGCGCATTCTGATTTCCCTTCGGCGCGCCTGATCTCCGTGCGCCGCCGTGCATGCGGCAGCGAGACTTGCCGTGCACTGCAGGCGCGCGGCAGGCGAGGCCGCTGCGCGTCCCGGCGCCGCAGCGCGGGCTCGTCCACATCGCGCCGGTGTTGCGGATGTGATCGCCGCTCATGCATTGCTGCCCTGTCTGGATTCGGCCCGTTCGTATTCGCCGGCCTCACGCGGCGGGACCAGTCCTGCGGCTGCCGCAGCGTGCGGCTCCGCGACGATCATGCTGGCGTGCTGGGTCACGTTGCCCACGATCGCCCTGCCGCCGTCCTGCACCGACAAGTTCCGGACCGTGATCGCGCGCTCGCCGTTGTTGCGGTGGCGGCTGAGTGCCTCGATCTGGCTTGCGAAGGTGCGGGCCAGCCGGGTCAGCGCGCGTGTGAGGCTCTCCTGCTGCGGAATGTCGTCGGTGAGGGCGAGGCGGCAGGCAGAACGCATCGTTGCGGCGTGAACGGACACCATCTGCACTGCGAGCATGGCCTCGATCGAGTCCTTCGGCGCGATGCTCTTCACCAGCGAGATCATGAAGGCGAGATTGGCTTCATCGGGCTTCCGTCCGGTCACGCTGGCCTTCACCAATTGCTTGAGGAGACCATGCAGCGCGTCGCGATCGGCGGCGCCGAGCGCCTCCGCCAGCAGCCGTTCGCCGGCTTGGGGGTCGGCATGGCGGATCGCAATCCCCCGCTTGTAGAGCTTGATCCGCGGGCTCGCGTCGGGGCCGCTGCGATCGTTTGCCGCAACCGGCAGCGTGCTGTGGCGTTTGGCAGATGTCGTCATGTGCTGTGTCCTTTGCCCGCGCGGGCTCACTGCGCGCGACATCGATCGCTCGCTGCGCGCTTATTTGATTTTCGAGATGTTGATGAAGGGCTTACGCGCAATCGCCGCGCGACGCCCCGTGGTCGGGCGGCGTGGACGCTGACGATTGTTGCGATGATGGTATTCTGCCGGTGTTTTGCCCGACGTGTCAAACGAAGATTGCGAAGCGCGCAATCCTTGTTCGTGCAAATCCTCGTTCGTGCAAGTCCTTGATCTCGCAAGCGTCGGCTACTGTGCATGGGGTTGTTTTTGCGTTTTTTTGTTTCGAACCGGCTCCGACCTGCCGCGCGACGGAATGCCGGCTTGCAAACGCGATTGCGAAATCCGGCGCGGCCGCTCATCATGATCCGCGAATGCGCCGCGGCCCGCAGAAGTGGCGCGATTCGTCTGGGGAGAGAACGAATGCAACGAACGCTTCGCCTGCTGGCGATCGTCGCCGGATTGTGCGTGACGACGGAGGCCTTCGCGCAAAAATATCCGGTGCGGCCGGTCAAGATCATGGTCGGCTTCAGCGCGGGCGGCCCGGTCGACCTCGTCGCGCGCATCGTTGCCGATCGGCTGAGCAACAAGCTCGGACAAGCTTTCGTGGTCGAGAACCGCGCCGGCGCCAACGGCATGATCGCGGCCGGTGGCGTCGCGCGTGCGGAAGGCGACGGCTACACGATGCTGGCCTGCAACTCCTCCACCATCACGCTCAACAAGACGCTGTTCAAGGATATCCGCTACGACCCGGAAAAGGACTTCGCGCCGCTCACCACCGTCGTGTCGGCGCCGCTCGTGCTGGTGGTCAATCCGGAGAATCCCAGGACGGCCAACATCAACACCGTCGCCGATCTCGTCGCCGCGGCAAAGGCTGCGCCCGGCGCGCTTGCCTACGGCTCGGGCGGCAACGGCAACCTTGCCCATCTCGCCATGGAGCTGCTCAGCGAGAGGGCCGGCGTCAAGATGATCCACGTGCCCTATCGCGGTGGTGCTGCGTCCGAGGTCGGTATCCTCGCGCAGGAGGTCCTGGCAGTGTTCGATCCCTTGTCCGCCGTGCCGCTGGTGAAGGCCGGCAAGCTGCGCGCGCTCGCGGTGTCCTCCGCCGAGCGGCTGCCGGCGTTGCCTGATGTGCCGACCGTCGCGGAAGCCGGCTATCCCGGCTTCGACATCTCGTTCTGGGTCGGCTTCTTCATGCCGAAGGCAACCCCCGCGCCGACGCTCGAGATGCTGCACCGGGAGATCGTCGCCGCAGCCAACGATCCGCTGTTACGGGAGCGGCTGGAGACGCAGGGCGTCGTCAGCGTGCTGAGTTCGGCCGACTACGCCGCCAAGATCGCGAAGGAGATCAAGGAACTCGCCGAAGTGGTGGCGGCGGCGAACATCAAGGCGGAGTAGGGCGTCTGCTTGGCGTGCTGCCGGCCACCTGAGCCAGCCGCTCGAGCAGCGGGCGCTGTCCTGCGTTGATCTTCTCGTGCGCTGCTGCGAGCGTGAACCATTCGGCACGATCGACCTCCGGGAAGGTCTGACGTTTGCCGCTGCGTGGCGGCCATTCCATCTCGAATGTGTTGCTGCGAATGCTGCGCAAATCGACGTCGAACTCGGCCGCGAACGCGGTGACGATCTTGCCGCCGCGCTGCCTGACCTGGCCAAGCGAAGTCAGCGGCGTGGACAGCTCAAGCCCAAGCTCCTCGGCAAACTCCCGTCGCGCGGCGGTTTCTGCGTCTTCGTCTGCGTACTCGCCCTTCGGAATCGACCATGCCCCGAGGTCCTTGTTGCGCCAGAACGGTCCTCCGGGATGAACGAGCAGAACCTCGAGCTCCCCGCGTTTGCGATAGGCAATGATCCCGGCGCTTTTCGATGGCATCGCAGGTTCCGTTCAGGCGGCGCATTCGGCCGGGAAAAAGTGGAACAGACGCTTTTAGCGCAGGTTAATAGCCAACGCTTTGACCGAACAAGGGAGTGAACCATGATCCGCCTGTTGGCAACGACCGCCTTAGGGCTGGTGCTGGCGAACGCCGCCTTTGCGCAATCGCCAAGCAGCAACACCAAGTCTGAGCAAACGCCGCAATCCCAGTCCAATTCCGCAGCTCCGTCCAACACGTCGCCGTCTGGCGCGGCACAAACACAGCAGTCGCCATCGCAGCCGCAGCAATCATCAACGCCCGGAGCGTCGACACAGAATACCCAGGCGACCACTCCGTCTTCCGGATCGGCCAATTCCGGCTCCGGGACCAACGCCACCAACAGCGCGGGCACGTCCTCGCGGCCGCCCAGTGGTACGGCAAACTCCAACGCGGCCGGCAACCAGCCCGCCTCGCAGCAGAGCGCCAATCCGCCGGCGGCGAACTCGAACCAGACGCAGGATCGCTCCAACCCTCCGTCGAACAATACCAATCAGGCGCAGCAGGCGCCTGGTTCATCTGGTACCAACCAGGCCCAGCAATCGCCAAACACGCCGAGCAGCAATCAGGCGCAAGACCAGCGGACCGGTGCCAATTCACAGGCCGCCGCCCGCACTGACGTCAACCTCAACAAGCAGCAGGAGACCAAGATCAGCGCGTCCATCTCGCATCTCAACGTGCGGCCGCTGACCAGCGTCAATTTCTCGCTCAACGTCGGCACGGTGGTGCCGCGCGATGTCCAGCTATCGACGCTGCCACCCGATGTGGTCGAGATCGTGCCGCAATATCGCGGCTACAGCTTTGCGCTGGTGAAGGATGAAATCGTCGTGGTCGATCCGGCGACATACAAGATCGTAACCGTGCTGCCGTACTCGGGACAATCCACCGCGACAACGACGACCACGCGTGAGCGCAGCGCCAGCAAGTTTTCGGATCGCGATCGCGAAGTGATCCGCAAGCATGCGAAGACCCGCACCGAGGGACGGAGCGAACGACAGACCACCGGCAGCACCGCGCGGTCCGAAATCCATGTTGGTGACCGCGTTCCCGAGAGTGTCGAGGTCGAGGAATTCCCGAGCACCGTCTATCGGGACGCGCCCGACCTCCGCGAGTACCGCTACATCCACCGCGATACGCGGACCTATGTCGTCGAGCCCCGCGAACGCCGCATCATCGAGGAGATCGACTAGTTCGCGGCCACTGGAAGCCGCTCCATAGAGCGGCTTCCGGATTTGCGCATCAGCCCGAAGATCGTTCGCGCGCTGCAAAACGGATGGCGCGGGCCTTCGCGCTCTTTCCCGCCGCACGCGCGGCGATCATGCTGCGTGCCTTGCCGTGGGTGTTCTTCCGGATCAGAGACGCGAGCCGCTTGCGTGCGTGGCTGGCGGTCAATCGCGCCGCCAGTTGCTCGGCCTTGCGAATGATGGTGGCGACCGAGGGCGTCAGGTTCACCGGAACCCAGGCGACGTCCTTCGTCTTGGACAGGCTGCCGATGCCATCGCAGGGTGCTTCGCGCGGCAGGTCGATCCGGATCGCGAGGGCTTCCGCGCGTTCGGTCCAGTCCTCGGCCCTGGTGCCGGTGATGATGCGGACATAGTCGCGTGTCTCACGCGGCAGCTCGCTCTCTTTGGCGAGCCATTTCTGGATTCGGCCGGGACCTGCGTTGTAGGCGGCTGCGGCAAGGCCGAGATTGCCGAAATCGTCGCGCAGCTTGCGCAGGAACTTGGCGGATGCCGGCAGCGCCTTCATCGCATCGAACGGATCATCTAGCCCGACCTCCGCTGCCGTTTCCGGCATGAACTGCGCGACGCCCTGCGCGCCGGCCTGGCTGACCTCGTTGGACTTGAAGCGGCTCTCCTGCCAGATCAAACGCGCGAAGAACGGCACGGGAATGCCGCTGGCTTCGGCAGCTCCGCGAAGCGCGTGGCAGAAGCGTTCCGTCGGCGAAACCGGCGCCTGCGCGACGGGTTCGACCGTATCCGGCGGCTCGGGGGTCTCCTCATAGGCCGCACGCGCATTGGCGAGCTCGAGGGCCTGCACGCTTGCAAGGAACAGCTCGACCACCGGAACAAGTGACGAGGCCTGAGTGTTTTGAAGAACGGCGTGATCGAAAGCTGATGGTTGGCGGGACGCCGACGGATCGAAGTCGCACATCAGAATCATGAACGCGGCGCACGCCGCGACGACAAATCGCATTGCTGGAGCAACCTCGAACTGTGGGTGAACGGCCAGCGATGCGCCGGCGATAAGGAGTTATTAACCGAGCGATTGCGGCAAAGCTGCGGTCTCGTCGGTTCCCACGGTGTTACTACGGTGTTCCCGCCGGAAACTCTTTGCTCCGCGAATTTGCGGGGGCGTTGGCGAATGGGGACGAGCGAGATGATGCGGTGGATGCTTGGCGCGGTGATTTCGCTGGCGGCGATCTCTTCGGCGCTTGCGGGCAATCTCGATGCGGCAGCGGTAAACGATGCTGCGCGTCCCGCAAAGCAACCTGCTAGCGACAAGCTCAACGCCGCGATCGTGAAGCTTCAGATTCTGCTCGACCGTGCGCGGTTCTCGCCCGGGGAGATCGACGGCAAGCTCGGAGAGAACGCGCAGAAGGCACTGAAAGCATTCGCCGAGCAGAACGGCGTTGCATCGGATAAAACGATCGCGCCCGAGCTTTGGGACAAGTTGAACGCCGCGAGCGAAGGCGCCGTCCTCGTCGAATACAAGATCACGGACGCGGATGTGAAGGGCCCGTTTCTGAAGGAGCTGCCCGGCAAGCTTGATGACATGAAGCCGCTGAAGGCGCTGAGCTACACCAGCCCGCTCGAAGGGCTTGCCGAGAAATTCCACATGAGCGCCGATCTGCTCAAGGCGCTCAACCCGGCCTTCGACAAGGTGGGAGCGACCATCGTCGTTGCAAACGTTCCGGCGCGGCGAGAGCTTCCGAACATCGCGCGGCTCGACGTCGACAAAAGGAACGGGACGCTGAAAGCATTCGACCAGGGCGCCACCCTGATCGCGTTCTATCCCGCGTCAATCGGAAGTCCGGATCGTCCGACGCCGAGCGGTACGCTCAAGGTCACCAGCACCCACGAGAATCCGGTTTATCACTACAACCCTGACTACAAGTTCAGAAGCGTCAAATCGAAACAGCCGTTCGATGTTCAGCCGGGCCCGAACAATCCGGTGGGAGCATACTGGATCGGCTTGTCCGCACAGGGGTACGGCATCCACGGAACGGCGGAGCCCGACAGGGTCAGCAAGTCCGCGTCGCATGGCTGCGTCAGGTTGACCAATTGGGACGTGCGCGCGCTGGGCGAGCACGTCAAGCGCGGCACACCGGTGGTCTTTCTGGATGCGCCGACGGACTCCTCGTCCGAGCAGCGGCGGAAGTCCGGCGGTAGGCGCGCCTCGAACTAGTCTTTGGGAAAGTCCTTGCGCATCGCGATTTCGGCGGCATCACCGGGCGACAGCACGGTCTGGTCGAACGCTGCTTGCCCTCGTCATGATATCGTAGAGCGAGATGCCCTTGATGGCTTGCCCATGAGCTCGCGGACGCAGTCGGCGAGCGTGCCGTTGTAGACGGGATAGGGCGGACCTCGATCCTTTTGCCTCTGGCCCTTCAGCGACGGTCACTTCTTCAGTTCGGCCGGCGCGTCATAGGCGACCGGCGATATCTCTTTGAACATGCGCTTGGCCCTGAAGGCGCGGGTAGCCCCGAAGCCTGGGGCCGCCCTGTAGACGCTCGTTGAAGAATTAGTTCAAATCAGCCGGCAACAAAGGCGAGCAGGGTGCCGTTCGCCTTGGCCGGCGGCACGCAGATCGCAGGTCCGCTGCGCACGGCTGCCGAACCAAGCGCCTTGTCGGTGGCAGCGAGATCGCCGCTGACAAGCACCAGGGCAGCGCCACCGCGTTCGGAAAGACCCGCGAGCGGCACGCCGGGATAACGTTTGCCGAGCTGCTCCAGCGTCAAGTAAACGAATTCGGCACGATCGCCACCGGAGGGCACGGTCACTGCGCCGTCGGCTTCAGCCTTCGGCTCGCGGTCGATCAGCTGTCCCAGATCCGCGGCTTCCTTCGCGGGCTCGGGCGTCGCGATCAATGTCTGCTTGATCCGCTTGGCCGCATTGGCGTGCTTCATCAGCTCGGGAATCCACACCGTCTCTGGCGTCTTGTGCTGGCAGGCAAAAATGCGCACGCCGCCGGGCGCTTCTGCGGTCGGCCACATGAAGGTGCGGAATTTCGCCGCCGAGATCGTGCCATCAGGCAGCGTCACGGGCCGTTCGAAATCGGTCGGGCCGATCGGCTCCAGGCCACGCGCGCGGATTTCCTCCGCGCCGGCGGTGGAATCGACCGCTGTGAAGGCGATGCGCTCGATGCCTTCGCCGCGCTGGTCGAGGAAGGCACGCGCCGGCGCGTTGTGCTCGGTCGCCGCGAGCACGCCGAGCAGCTCCATATAATCCGGGTCGAACATGATCGTGTAGTTGCCGGTGCCCATATGTGCGCTGTGGGTGCCGCGCGGCGAGATGGTGAAGCCGAGCTGCCGGTAGTTTTCGGCGGCTTTGTCGAGGTCCTGCACCATGACCACGGCGTGGTCGATACCGATGACGTTCTTGAGGGCCACTGTTCTTTCCCCGAGTGCAAACTGACTGGACCGCCGTCGGCGGCCGCAAATCCTGTCTACGCCGGATAGGCGGTCAAGTCATTTTCAAATCGGTGGGACATGCGGAAATTTCATTCCGTGAAGCGCGATATCTGACACTTGATGGCGTCAGCGCGCCTGCTCGATATAGGCGGCGAGGATGGCGCGCTCCTCGCTGGTCATTTCGGTGATGTTGCCCGGCGGCATTGCATTGGACCAGGCGGCGACGCGGCCGATCAGGCGGATGTTGCGATGGATGTGCTCGGGCGCGTCCAGCAATATGCCCTTCGGCGCGGTGACGATGCCGGCCCAGACCGGTTCGGCGGCGTGGCACATGCTGCAGCGGGACATCACGATCTCCTCGACATTGGCAAGCGTCGGCTGCGCCGACAGCGCGCTTGTCTTGACCTCGCGCGGGCCGGCCGCCGAGAGGAACAGGATCGCGATCACGCCGACCGCTGCGACGCCCCACACCCACCACGGCGATTTGCGCCCGGCGTGCCGCTCGTTGAAGAAATGGCGGATCACGGGGCCGAGCGCCAGGATGATTGCGACGATGATCCAGTTGAAGCGGGTGGCATAGAGCAGGGGATAGTGGTTGCTGATCATCAACACGACGACAGGCAGCGTCAGATAGTTGTTGTGGACCGAGCGCTCCTTGCTGGTCTTGCCGAGCTTCGGATCGGGCGCCTGCCCTGCGAGAAGGGCGGCTACGATCTTCTTCTGGTTCGGGATGATCAGCGCGAAGACGTTGGCAACCATGATGGTGCCGATGATCGCCCCGATCTGGTTGAAGGCACCGCGCCCGCTCAGCACGTGGGTGAAAGCATAGGTCAACGCGACCAGGAACAGATAGCCGCCGATCGCGAAGGGCAGCTCGCGCTGCGCCAGCCCGGTACGGCAGGCGCCTTCATAGAGCAGCCACGCCAGCGCGAGGCTGCAGAGGCTGAACAGGCCGGCCTGGAATGGCGTGAGATCGAGGATCGACTTGTCGACCAGGAACAAATCGGCCTCGAGATAATACACCACCACCATCAGCGCGAAGCCGGACAGCCAAGTGGTGTAGGCCTCCCATTTGAACCAGGTCAGCTCGTCCGGCATCTGCGCGGGCGCGACCAGATATTTCATGATCCGGTAGAAGCCGCCGCCATGGACCTGCCAGGCCTCGCCCTGGACGCCCTCCGGCAGCTTGCTGTCAGGCCTGAGGCTGAGGTCGAGGGCGATGAAATAGAAGGAACTGCCGATCCAGGCAATCGCGGCGACCACGTGCAGCCAGCGGAGCAGCAGGCTCGCCCATTCCGATATGATGGATCCCCACATGATCACCCCAACGGATGCGACTCCAATGCCGCAGCTTCATGACCGCTACCGGCGGTGCCGCCCTTACAATGTGTCGCACCGATCAGCCGCATTTTCCAGTACGATGGGCTGCGGCTGATGCACATCGTGCGGGCATGAGCTGACGTGGGATTCGGCAGGCATTTGACCTGTCGCAGAACGTTTGCGCGTCGATCGGCGTTGATGCGCAATACGTGAAGGCCGGGAGGAAACGATTTGAAGAACAGGATTTCATTCGCGGCGATGTCCGCGGGATGGCTGGCCGCGGTCGCGACCTGCGCACAGGCTGAGGCGGTGCTGCAAGGCAAGGACGCCTACGGCGATTGGCAGGCCGACAAGCCCGGCACGGTCAGGTTGATCCGGCCGCAGGATCTGGTCAGGCCCGGCGCCACGCGGTCGGTTGCGAGTTCGTCGCGCGTGGTGCCGCGCCCGTCGGAGGGGGCGCTTCAGGTACCGGCCGGCTTCAAGATCGAGCTGTTCGCCGAGGGCCTGCGCGCCCCGCGCATCGTGCGCGTGGCGCCGAACGGCGATGTCTTCGTCGCCGAGACGCGCGCGGGCAACATCCGCGTGTTGCGCGCCGGCGATGGCGGCAAGGCCGCGACCAACGAGGTCTTCGCTGCCGGAATGAGGCAGCCGTTCGGCATCGCCTTCTTCCCGAACGGCGACAATCCGCAATGGGTCTACGTCGCCAACACCGACAGCGTCGTCCGCTTTCCCTATCAGGCCGGCGATCTCAAGGCGCGCGGCAAGGCGGAGACGATCGTGGCAAGCCTGCCCCATGACGGCGGTCATTCCACCCGCGACATCGTCTTTACGCCCGACAACAAGCGCATGCTGGTGTCGGTCGGCTCGCTCAGCAACGTCGCCGAGGGCATGGGCACGCCGCCAGGTGGCCTGGAAGCCTGGTCGAAGGCGCAACCGCTCGGCGCAGCCTGGGCGAGCGAAACCGAGCGCGCGACCGTGCTCGCCTTTACCCCCGAGGGCAAGGAGCGGAAGATCTACGCCACCGGCATCCGCAACTGTGTCGGTCTTGCGATCCAGCCGCAGACCGGGCTGCCCTGGTGCTCGACCAACGAGCGCGACGGGCTTGGCGACGATCTCGTGCCTGACTATGTGACGAGCGTGAAGGAGGGCGCGTTCTACGGCTGGCCGTGGTTCTATATCGGCGGCAACGAAGACCCGCGTCACGCCGGAGCGCGGCCGGACCTCAAGGACAAGGTGACGGTACCCGATGTGCTGGTGCAGCCGCACTCGGCCTCGCTCGGCATGACCTTCTATCAGGGCGCGCAGTTTCCGTCCGAATACCAGGGCGATGCTTTCGCGGCCGAGCACGGCTCCTGGAACCGGTCGAAGCGCACCGGCTACAAGGTGATCCGCATCCGGATGAAGGACGGCAAGCCGACCGGCGAGTACGAAGATTTCGTCACGGGGTTTGTGGTGAGCGATACCGAGGTGTGGGGGCGGCCGGTCGGAGTTGCCGTGGCGAAGGACGGATCGCTGCTGGTGTCGGAGGACGGCAACGGGACGATCTGGCGGGTGACAAGCGTGCCGCGATGAAGGTGTACCCTCGCCCCTTGCGGGAGAGGGTGGCTCGCCGCGCAGCGGCGGGACGAGTGAGGTTCTATCGGCGAACTCCTCTGCGTGTGCGGAGAGAAACCCCTCATCCGGCGCCTCGCGCCACCTTCTCCCGCAAGGGGAGAAGGAAGAGCAGCGTGCTTAGGATGTCTACCCCCGTCTCACACTCGCTCCGCCATCCACCGGCAACGTCACACCGGTGATGAAATTCGCCTCGTCCGAGGCCAGGAACAGCGCGGCATTCGCGACGTCCCACCCCGTGCCCATCTTCTTGCGCAGCGGCACCTTGCTGTCGCGCTCGGCTTCGACTTCGGCGCGGGTCTTGTGCCATTCGCGGGCCCGGGTGTCGACGGCCATCGGCGTGTTCATCAGGCCCGGCAGGATGACGTTGGCGCGGATGCCGTATTCCGCATTCTGGTAGGCGAGCTGTTCGGTGAAGGCGATCATCGCCGATTTCGTCGCCTTGTAGGCGACGTAAGGGTAGGTGGTGATCGCCGCCATCGAGGAGATGTTGATGATCACGCCGCTTCCTTGCGCGCGCATGATCGGGATCACCTCTTTCGCCGCCAGAATGCAGCTCTTCAGATTGATCGCGACGACGCGGTCGAACGCCTCCTCGGTGATTTGCAGCAGCTCGGCGTCGCCGCCGGACAGGCTGACGCCCACATTGTTGTGCAGCACGTCGATCCGGCCCCAGCGCGCCTGTGCCTCCGCGACCATTGCCTTGATGTCGGCAGACTTTGTGACGTCGGCCCTGAACGCCGCTGCCGTGCCATGCTGCGCGGCGATCATGGCGGCGGTTTCCTGCGCTGATTCCAGATGATGATCGACGCACAACACCTTGGCGCCCTCGCGCGCGAAGGTCAGCGCCGTGGCGCGGCCGTTGCCCATGCCTTCGCCCGGGCTCTGCCCGGCGCCCACAACGACCGCAACCTTGTCCTTCAAGCGCATGTTAGTTCACTCCCGGAATCGGGTACTGCTGGAGTACCTCTTTGTAATATGGCTCGTTGTCGATCTTCATGGTGGCGAGCACGCGCACCACGCCGCAATAGAAGGCGATGGTCAGCACGAGGTCGACCATATGTTCGTCCGAGAGGTGCTGCTTGATCTCTGCAAAGGTCCCGTCCGAGATCGCGAGTTCGCGTACCATCTCGCGGGCACCTTTCAGGATCGCCTTGGCCTGTGGCTCGAGCGTCGAGGGCTTGCTCTCGGTCTCAGCCATCAGGCCGGCGATGTCATCATCGGTGACGCCGAACTCCCTGCCGATCTTCACGTGATGAGTGAACTCGTATTCCGACTTCTCCATCCAGCCGACCTGGAGGATCGCAAGCTCCCGCAGGCGCGGATCGAGCTTGCTCTTGAAGCGGATGTAGCCGCCGATGCCGTTGAAGGCGCGCGCCATATCCGGCGAATTGATCAGCAGCTTGTGCAGATTGGTGTTGCGCTTGAGCATGTCGCGATATTCGGGCGCGACCTGGTCGGCCTCGAGATAGGGCAGGCGAGCCATCCCTGATGTTCCTTTCAGTGTTCTTGTGATTCACGTTCGGGGGCTTGTAGCGTCACGCCGCCGTCGACCACCAGCACCTGGCCGGTGATGTAGCGCGCAAAATTGCTGAGCAGGAATTTGACGGCATGGCCGACGTCCCAGCCGGTGCCTTCCGTTTTCAGCAAGGATGCCTTTTCCCGCTGGACGCGAGCCTGCTCACTCATGCCGCGGGCATAGACCATCGGCGTGTACATCGGCCCGGGACAGATGCAGTTGACGCGGATGTTCTCGCGGCCGTGATCGACCGCCATCGCGCGGGTGAGACCGATGATGGCGGCCTTCGAGGTCGTATAGCTCGTGAGCCCGCGTGGCCGCAGCGCCGAGATCGAGGAGATGTTGACGATCGCACCGCCCTGCGCGGTCCGGATCATCGCAGGGATCGCGTGCTTGGAGAGCAGGAACATGCTCTCGACATTGACCTGCATGACGCGGCGATATTGCTCGGGCGCTTCGTCGACCACGCTGCCGCGGCTCCCGATGCCGACATTGTTGTCGAGGAAATCGAGCCGGCCCCAGCGGTCGAGCGCGGCTTCGACCAGTGTCTTGCAATCGCTCTCCCTGGTGACGTCACCGCCATGCGCCGCGGCCGTGCCGCCTTCGGCTGCGATCATCTCCACGGTGCGTTCGGCGAGCTTGAGATCGCGATCGGCCACCAGCACTTTGGCGCCGGCGCGAGCCAGTAGAATTGCGGCGGCGCGGCCGTTGCCTATGCCGTCGCCCGCAGCGCCCCCGCCGCTGACCAGCGCCACCTTGCCGGCGAGACCGGGATCGTCCTCGGGCCCCTGCATGTCGTTTCATCCCAAATATTTTCGTGCAGTCTAGCAATCGCGCGGAGCGGCGAGAAGGGCCGGCTCCCGCTTTCATGTCATTGACATCGCATGGAATTGCATGCCGCCGCGCGAGAAGGGCGAACGATCGACCCGCGCCGTTAGGAACCGACCTCACGCAATCGCGTTTGTTGCGGAGCCTTTCCCGCGCTAGGCTCTGTCCCGGGGCTTCCCAAACGCCAGTGGCTTGCCGATGAATCTGCTCGATCCACAAGGGCCTGTGGCTGCGGCCAACAGCACCATCCTGGTCGATTCCGTCTTCATCATGCTCGCGATCGTGGTGCCGACCATTTTCGCGATTTTGGCCTTTGCGTTCTGGTTTCGCGCCTCGAATCCCAAAGCAAAGTTTCAGCCCGACTTCGTCTATTCCGGGCGCGTCGAGATGGTGGTGTGGGCGATCCCCGCGCTCACCGTGATCCTGCTCGGCGGCGTCGCCTGGATCGGCTCGCACCAGCTCGATCCCGCGGCACCCGTGCCCGGCACCGGCAGCCCGGTTCGCATCCAGGCCGTCTCGCTCGATTGGAAATGGCTCTTCATCTATCCGGACCAGCGCATCGCCACCGTCAATACGCTGACGGTGCCGGCAGGCGCCGAGCTGAATTTCCAGCTGACGTCCTCGAGCGTGATGAACACCTTCTTCATCCCGCAGCTCGGCAGCATGATCTACACCATGAACGGCATGGTGACGAAGCTGAACCTACGCGCCGACAACGAAGGCAAGCTGCAGGGACTGTCGGCGCATTTTTCCGGCGACGGATTTCCGGACATGATGTTCGACGTCAACGTGGTCTCGCCGCTCGCCTTTCCGGACTGGGTCGCGACCACGGCGAAGAGCGATGCCGTCCTCAATGAGGACAGCTACAAGAAGTTGATGCAGCAGGGCATCGAAAAAGGCAGGCCAAGCTACAGGCTCGACGATCCCCGACTGTTCGACCTGATCGCGACCCAGCACATTCCGCCAGGACCCGGTCCGGAGCTCGCATCCGAAGCAGGCCGGTCGCACAGTGGAGGCCATGATGCTCGGTAAGCTCGATTGGTCGGCCATTCCGTTCGATCAGCCGATACCGCTGATCGCAGGCGCCGTGGTGTTGGTCGGGATTCTCGGCGTGCTGGCCTGGGTCGTGGTGAAGGGGCATCTGCCCTATCTCTGGCACGAGTGGATCACCAGCGTCGACCACAAGCGGATCGGCGTGATGTACATCCTGCTGGCCTCGGTGATGCTGCTGCGCGGCGGCAGCGACGCCATCATGATGCGGATTCAGCAGGCGGTCGCCTACCAGTCGCAAGGCTATCTGCCGCCGGAGCACTACAACCAGATATTCTCCGCGCACGGCACCATCATGATCTTTTTCGTGGCGATGCCGTTCGTGATCGGACTGATGAATCTCATCGTGCCGCTCCAGCTTGGCGTACGAGATGTCGCTTTCCCGACGCTCAATTCGGTCGGCTTCTGGCTGACCGCGACCGGTGCGCTGCTGGTCAATCTCTCGCTCGTGATCGGCGAGTTCGCCCGCACCGGCTGGCTCGCCTTTCCGCCGCTGTCGGAACTGTCCTACTCGCCGGGCGTCGGCGTCGATTATTACGCATGGTCGCTGCAGATCTCCGGCGTCGGCACGTTGGTGGCCGGCATCAATCTCGTGACGACGGTGCTGAAGCTGCGCACCAAAGGCATGAACTATCTGCGCATGCCGATGTTCTGCTGGACCACACTGGCCTCGAACCTCCTGATCGTCGCGGCTTTCCCGATTTTGACCGCCACCCTCGCGATGCTGCTGCTCGACCGCTATCTCGGCTTCCACTTCTTTACCAATGAGGCCGGCGGGAATGTCATGATGTTCATGAACCTGATCTGGGCCTGGGGGCATCCCGAGGTCTACATCCTAGTTCTGCCGGCCTTCGGCATCTTCTCCGAGGTGGTCTCGACCTTCTCCGGCAAGGCGCTGTTTGGCTATCGCTCGATGGTGCTGGCGACCATGGCGATCTGCGTCATCTCCTTCATGGTCTGGCTGCATCACTTCTTCACGATGGGAGCGGGTCCCGACGTCAACGCTATCTTCGGCATTGCCAGCATGATCATCGCGATACCGACGGGAGTGAAGATCTACAACTGGCTGTTCACGATGTATGGCGGACGCATCCGCTTCGAGACGCCGATGCTGTGGTCGATAGGCTTCATGGTCACCTTCATCATCGGCGGATTGACGGGCGTGCTGGTCGCGGTGCCGCCGGCCGATTTCATTCTCCACAACAGCATGTTTCTGGTCGCGCACTTCCACAACGTCATCATCGGCGGCGTGCTGTTCGGCGCCTTCGCCGGCTTCGAGTACTGGTTCCCGAAGGCGTTCGGCTTTCGCCTCAACGACCGCTGGGGCAAGCTCGCATTCTGGTTCACTTTCCTCGGCTTCTACGTCACCTTCATCCCGCTCTACGTCGCCGGCATGCTGGGCATGACGCGGCGCATGCAGCACTATGACGTCGCGGCGTGGCGGCCATGGATGCTGGTTGCAGCGGTCGGCATGGCCGTGCTGACGATCGGCGTGATCTGCCAGATCGTGCAGCTCGTGGTCAGCATCCGCAACCGCGAGGCCCTGCGCGACCGCACTGGCGATCCCTGGGACGGCCGCTCGCTGGAATGGGCGACGTCGTCGCCGCCACCCGTTTTCAACTTCGCTTTCAATCCCGATGTGCGCGGCGAGGATGCCTATTGGGACATGAAGGCTCATGCCAAGCAGCAATCGCTCGATCATGATGCGCCCGAGTATCATGACATCGAGATGCCCAGGAACTCGCCGACCGGGTTCGTCTGCGCGTTCTTCGCCACCGTCATGGGCTTTGCGCTGATCTGGCACATCTGGTGGATGGTGATTTTGGGCGGTATCGGTGCGTTCGCGACATTCGTCGTGTTCGCCTGGCGCGACCATGACGAATACGTCATTCCGGCCGAGGAGGTCGCGGCGATAGACCGCGTCAACCTCGAGGAGCGGCGCAGCCTCGTCAGCATGGCGGGGACAGTCTGATGTCAATGACCGCGACCGCCGGCCGAGCGCACGCCGATCCCCATCACATCGGCCTCGTTATCGAGCATCCCGGGCCGGCGCCGAAGCGCATCGTGACCGCCTATGGCTTCTGGATCTTCCTGCTCTCCGACATCGTGATGTTCTCCTGCTTCTTTGCGGCCTACGCGGTGCTGGCCGACCAGACCGCCGGCGGCCCGAAGGGTTCGGAGATATTCGAGCCGCGAAACGTCGCGATCGAGACGGTCTGCCTGCTGCTGTCAAGCTTCACGTGTGGCATGGCGAGCATCGCGGCCGATGTGCGCAACCGGCTGTGGTTCTATCTCGGGATGGCCGTGACGTGTTTGCTCGGCCTCATCTTTCTGGTCATTGAGTTTCGCGAATTCGCTGATCTCGTTGCCCGCGGCTATGGCCCATCGCGCAGCGCTTTCCTGACCTCGTTCTTCTCCCTCGTCGGCTGCCATGGCCTCCACGTCTCCGCCGGCATATTGTGGCTGCTCACCATGATGGCCCAGGTCTTCGCAAAAGGTTTTCGTGCCGACGTGCTGCGCCGGATGATGTGCTTTGCGCTGTTCTGGCACGCGCTCGACATCGTCTGGGTCGGAGTTTTCTCCGTCGTCTATTTGCTTGGGAGTGGCGTATGAGCGATCAGACGCATATGCCGGCCGGCCATGATCTTGCGCCGGGCGATGAGGAGCAACACAGTGTCGGGACGCGCATCCTCGGCTACGTGGTCGGTCTTGTTCTCGCGTTGCTGCTGACGGCGACGTCGTTCTTCATCGCGGGCACGGATCTGGTCTGGCAGCCTTCGATTCCCGTCGCGCTGATCGTGCTGGCGATCGCGCAAATGGGCGTGCATCTCGTGTTCTTCCTGCACATCACCACCGGCCCCGATAATACCAACAACGTGCTGGCGCTCGCCTTCGGGCTGCTGGTGGTGTTCCTGGTGGTCGGTGGCACCGTCTGGATCATGGCGCATCTGAACGCGAACATGCCGGCCATGGATCAGATCATGCCGATGCGCCGCTAGCGCATTGTGCAAAAAAGAAGAGCCGCTTGTTGTGACAAGCGGCCCAAGTCTAGGGAGGAAACGCCCGAGCAAAGCAATCGGGCCGGAGCCGGATTGCCGCTAAGGAAACGCTCGCGCAAAGCGCTCGCGTACGCTTACAAATGCAGCAACTCCCGATAGAGTTCAATTCCGGATGAATACTGTCTCCGGCTGCCGCTCACGGCTGCGTGATGAGCTTCGCTATTTTGGCCGCCGGCAATTGTAGGCCTTGCGGAAGCCCGCAGCCTGGGCGTCGTCCTCCGAGCAGAACCAGCGGTCCGGCTTGGTGGTCGCGGGGTAGCTCGGGCAGCCCCGTAAATGGTAGATGCCGATATTGCCGGTCACGCGCGCGCGCACCGCAAGCTTGCCCTTGATGCCACAGCTCGGCGGCATCGTCAGATCCTCGGGAAACAACACCGCGCGAATCTCCTTGTCGCGGTCGGCGCGGCAGGCGGCGCCCAGGAGCGCGCCGTCCTTCTTGCCGGTGCGGAATTCTTGCGGTGCAACAAAGCAGCCCTTCCAAATTCCGGCCGAGGTTGATTTCGCATCGGCCGCGGCCGACTTGACGTTCGCCTTGACCGGCTCGCGGGCGATGGCATAGCCCAGCTTGACGAGCTGCTCGTTCAAGCTGGTCTTGTCGCCTTCGGCCGTGCAGATCGCGCGGTGCCGCTTGCCAAAACTCTTTTCCGGTCCGACATCGTCGCAACGCACCGATCGCTTGCCAATCAGCTTGGCGAGCTGGTCGCGGGCCTCGATGCCGCAGGTCCAGGGATCGGCGTGGTCGTCGATGCAGACCTGGTCCAGCTCGGGTGCGTCGATGCCCTCGAGGCGGTAGGTGACGTCGCCGAGCTGAACGGCGTTGCCGTCGCGGACCGTCGCGGTGGCCGTCAACGCGGAGCCGGGGCCGGTGGTGCCCAGAAATCCGGACAGGGCGAGAAAGCAAACGAACGCAAAAGCGCGCGCGCTGGCAAAGGATTTTCGGAAGGACATAAGGTCTCGCTATCGATGGCTCGTGCGCCTTGTTCCTAGCATCCGGATGTGGCGATACCAATGGTCTGCGCCCCGCGAAGTGCGACATTCCGGCCCCGCGGCTTTACTCGGCCGCAGCTCTGATCCTATCGTTCGCCGGCCTCGCGGAGCGGAGGCCGAATCGCCCGGGAAGCGGCGAAGGGAGGAAAAATTTGCGATGAATGACCCCGTGGACGTCCTGATCATCGGCGCCGGCGCTTCAGGCGCGGCGGTGGCGTGGTCGCTGGCCGAGACCAAAATGCATATTCTCTGCCTGGAGCAGGGCGGCTGGATGAACCCGGCGGAATATCCCAGCACGGGCCGGGACTGGGAGGCCAAGTTCTACGGCGAGTGGTCGTCAAGCCCCAACGTCCGCGGCCGGCCCGAGGACTATCCGATCAACGACGACAATTCGCCGATCAAGGTCGTCAACTACAATGCGGTCGGTGGCTCGACGGTGATGTACACCGCGCACTGGCCGCGGTTGCATCCCTCCGATTTCAAGGTGAGGACGCTCGACGGCGTCGCCGAAGACTGGCCGATCGAATACGAGGCGCTGACCCCGTTCTTCGAAGAGAACGACCGGATGATGGGCACGTCCGGCCTGTCGGGCGACCCGCTCTCGCCGCTGACGCATCCGCCGATGCCGCCACAGCCGATGGGATTGTCGGGTGCGATCATCGGCAAGACCATGAACAAGCTTGGCTGGCACTGGTGGCCGTCGGATACGACGGTCGCGACCATGGACTACGAGGGCCGCGCGCGCTGCATCAATCTCGGCCATTGCACGCCGGCCTGCGCGCAAGGCGCCAAATCCTCGACCGACATCACCTATTGGCCGCACGCGGTCCGCGCCGGCGTCGAGCTGCGGACTCACTGCCGTGTGCGCGAGATTACCACCGACGAGAGCGGCATGGCCACCGGCGTGGTCTATTACGACAAGGACGGCGTCGAGCAGTTTCAGCCGGCGCATGTCGTTATCATCGCCTGCAACGGAGTCGGCACGCCGCGGCTGCTGCTGAATTCGGCATCGAACCGCTTTCCGAACGGGCTTGCCAATTCGTCCGGCCTCGTCGGCAAGAACCTGATGTTCCATCCCTATGCGCAGATCTACGGCTATGTGAAGGAGCCGACCGATAGCAACCGCGCGCCGCCGACCTGCCTGTGGAGCAAGGAATGGTATGACACGGACCTGTCGCGCGGCTTCGTGCGCGGTTACGGCGTCCAGTTCGTGCGCGGCGCCGGGCCGGTGTTCGAGGCTGTCGTGAGCGAGCAGAAGGGGATCTTGCCGTGGGGCGCCGATCATCACCACGTCTTCCGCAAGCTCAACGGCCACCGGCTCGGCTTTTCCGCGATTTGCGAGGACCTCCCGGAGGAGCATAACCAGGTTACGCTCGATCCGGTCTTGAAGGACGGTCACGGCATTCCCGCGCCGAAGATCAATTACACGATCAGCGAGAACAGCCGGAAGATGATGGAGCATGCGCTGGCGCGGGGCCGGGAGATTCTCGAAACCGCTGGGGCGAGCGACATCTGCGTCAACTCGCCGATCCCCTGGGGCGGCTGGCACCTGCTCGGCACGGCACGCATGGGCACCGACCCTGAACGCTCCGTAGTCAACGAATGGGGCCGCGCGCACGACGTCAAAAACCTCTTCATCGTCGACGGCAGCATCTTCGTTACCTCGGGCGGGGTCAATCCAACGTCCACCATCCAGGCCCTCGCGCTCTACATCGCCGACCAGATGAAGCAGCGCCTCGCCAATCTCTTCGACTGAGGCCATCATGTCCGCAGACAACCAACTGACACGCGCCCAGCGCGACGACCTCCGAGCCATCGCCGCGATGATCGTTCCCGCCAGCGAAGAGTACAAGGTGCCTGGCGCCGACGATCCCGCGATCCAGGCTGACATGCTGGCGACGTTGGGACGGGACAGCAAACTGGTGGTGGCGGCGCTCGACCATCTGGCGCGGCTTGCTGGCCAACCGTTGGCCGAGCTCGATGCTGCCAGGCGCGATGCGGTGGCGCAGGAGTTTCGCAGGCATGGCGGCCCGGCTGCCGCGACGCTCGTCCGTGTGGTGCTGCAATGCTACTACCGCGACGACCGTGTGCTGGGCTCGCTCGGGATCGAGCCGCGCGCACCTTTTCCCAAGGGCCATGTGCTGCCGGATGGCGACTGGTCGCTGCTCGACCCGGTCAAGGCAAGGGCCGGCACGCTGCGACGGGCGCCCTAGCCACCTGGGCAGTCCAGCCTTGCGCCTTGGACGGGTCCCTTGCGCCTCACGGAGCAGGCCACCATCTGTGTGAGCCCCAAGGACTCCTATCATGTTGGATTTTACTTCTGACGCATCGTCATCGCGAACGCCGGCATCTGTCCCGGTCGATGACCGGGCCGTGCTGGATGCCTATTCCAATGCCGTGATCGACGTGACCGACCGTGTCGGTCCGGCCGTCGTGCGCGTCGAGACCGGACCAAAAGTGCCGAACGGCCGCGAGCGCGGCGGGCTCGGCTCGGGCATCGTGATCTCGCCGGATGGGCTCGTGCTCACCAATAGCCACGTGGTCGGCTCGTCAAAGGAGATCCGGCTGCGCGACGTCGAGGGCCATGTCGGCGACGCCCGGGTGCTCGGCGTCGATCCCGACACTGATCTTGCGCTGCTTCGCGCCAATGGCGTGAGGAACTTGCCCTATGCGGCGCTCGGCAACTCCAAGACCTTGCGGCGGGGCCAGCTCGTGATCGCGATCGGCAATCCGCTCGGCTTTGAATCGACCGTCACCGCCGGCGTGGTCTCGGCGCTCGGGCGTTCGATCCGCTCGGTCAGTGGCCGCACCATCGAGGACGTGATCCAGACCGACGCTGCGCTCAACCCCGGCAATTCCGGTGGCCCGCTGGTATCGTCGAATGCCGAGGTGATCGGCATCAACACCGCCATCATTAACGGCGCGCAAGGCATCTGCTTCGCGGTCGCCAGCAACACCGCGCAATTCGTGCTGTCGGAGATCATCCGCCACGGCTATGTCCGTCGCGCCTATATCGGCGTGGCCGGCCAGACCGCGCCGATCCCGCGGCGGCACGCGTTGCTGGCGGGTGTCGAGAACAAGATGGGCGCGCTGCTGGCGCAGATCGAGCCGGACGGGCCGGCGGCGAAGGCGGGCCTGTTGTCCGGCGATGTCGTCATCGGCCTCGACGGCGTCGAGATCAACGGCGTCGACGATCTGATCCGTGTGCTCGACCGCGACCGGATCGGCCGGCGGCTCGCCATGGACGTCCTGCGGCTCGGCCGTCTGCGGGCGATCGATATCGACCCGGTCGAGCGCAAGCCGGCCCGCTAGCGTGTGGGCGCCTAAGCGGGGTATGACGGTGTCATGCCTCGCTTCGGGAACCCCGCCGCATGATGCCGGCGCATGAGACCTACGATGTCATCGTCGTCGGCGCCGGTGCCGGTGGCATGACGGCCGCGGCCGTCGCCGCCGCCGAAGGCCTGCGCGTGTTGGTGATCGAGAAGACCGCTTTCGTCGGCGGCACCACCGCGTGGTCCGATGGCACGGTCTGGATTCCCGCCAATGCCAAGATGGAAGAGGCGGGGCTCTCCGATAGCGTAACGGACGCCGTGCAATATTTGTCGAGCACAGTGCCGGAGCCCGCCAATGCGGGCCTCCGCGCCGCTTTCCTCGCGCGCGGACCGGAGGCGGTCACCTATCTCGAAGCCAACACGCAAGTGCGGCTCCAGCCGGTGGAAGCGTGTCCGGACTATTATCCGGAGCGATTGGGCGCGACGCCGGGCGGGCGCGTGCTCGAGCCGGTCGTCTTCGACGGCACGCGGCTGGGGGCCGCATTCGCGCGGCTGCGCGCGCCGGTGCCGGAGTTCACGCTGTTCGGCGGGATGATGGTCAACCGCCTCGACATCCCGCATTTGCACCGGGCCGGAAGATCGCTGCGCTCGACTCTTCGCGCGGCGCGGCTGGTTTCGGAGCATGCGTGGCAGCGGCTGCGCGGCCCGCGCGGCACGACGCTGCAGCTTGGCAACGCACTCGCCGCACGGCTGTATGCCTCGCTGCTGGCCCGGCAGGTTGAGATCCTCTTTAGTGCGGACGTCGAAGGCCTGTCCACGCAGGGCGAGCGGGTCGGCGGGGTAATTATCCGTCATGGCTCGCGCGATCGCCTGATCGCCGCGCGGCGCGGTGTGGTGCTGGCGACCGGCGGCTTTTCGCACGACGCAACCTTGCGCAAGCGCTTCTTCCCACCCGCTGCCGGATTCATCTCGGCGACCCACCCGTCCGCCACGGGTGACGGGCTCCGCCTCGCGACTGTAACCGGCGCAGCGCTCAATACGGATGCGACGAGCCCGGCCTATTGGGTGCCGGCCTCGCTGTTCCGGCGTGCCGATGGAAGCCGTGGTGTTTTCCCGCATACAGCGACCGACCGCGCCAAGCCCGGCGTGATCGCGGTCAATGCGGCCGGCCGGCGCTTCGCCAACGAGGCGCTGTCCTACCACGAGTTCGTGCTCGCGATGCTGCGTGACGGTGACGGCGAATCGGACCGGCCGTTCTATCTGATCTGCGACCGTCCGTTCCTGTGGAGTTACGGCCTAGGCCGCATCAAGCCGTTCACCCGCAATATCAGACGCTATGTGGCGAGCGGCGAGTTGGTCGAGGCCGCTGATATCGCGCAGGTCGCAGCGAAGATCGGCATCAAGCCGTCGATACTCGCGGCGACGATCGCAAACTACAATTCCGATGCGAAGGACGGCCGCGATCCCGAGTTCGGTCGCGGCAGCACCATCTCTCAGCGACACCTTGGTGATATCAGCCACAAGCCGAACCCTTGCGTCGCGCCCATCCTCTACGCGCCGTTCTTTGCGATGCGGATTTATCCGGCCGATCTCGGCACGGCGATCGGCATGAAGGTGGATGCCCAGGCGCGCGTATTGCGCGAGGACGGCACGCCGGTTGCGGGCCTCTACGCCTGCGGCAACGACATGGGCTCGATCATGAACGGCAATTGTCCCGGGCCGGGGATCGCGTTGGGACCGGCACTGACGTTCGGGTACATCGCAGGAAGGCATCTGGCGGAGGGGAGTGTGGCCGGGGCGAGTGCGGCCACAGCGTTGGTCTAGCCATTTCCACCGCTGTCATGCCCCGCGACCCGGCTACGCCAAGGCTTCGCCGAGGTCGAAGTCTGGGCGCGCCGAAGCTTTAGCGTAGGCGGCAGGCGGGGCATCCAGTACGCCGCAGCCCATCGGACTAATCACAACCGCCTCGGAGTACTGGATCGCCCGCCTTTGCGGGCGATGACACCGAGAATGTAGCGCCAGTCTTCCGCTACTCCGCAGCCGCAGCAAAGCGGCTGTTCTCCAGTTCTGCTTCCAGCCGCGCCTTCTCCGCCGCCGCCAGTTTGATGTTGGCTTCCTTGACATGCCCGAAGCCGCGGATCGTCTCCGGCAGCCGCGCGAGCCTCGTCAGCAGCGGGATCTGCTCCGCTTTCAGCCCGGCGATGCGCTGATCGATCATGTCGAAATAATCCGCGACCAGCTTCCGCTCGGTGCGGCGCTCCTCGGTGCGGCCGAACGGGTCGAACGCGCCGCCACGCAGGAACTTCAGCCCGGCGAGGAGGCGGAAGGCGTGAATCATCCAGCCGCCGAATTCCTTCTTCTGGAGGTGTCCCGTCGTCTTGTCGCGCTGCGCGAAGATCGGCGGGGCCAGATAGAACTTCAGCTTGAAGTCGCCGTCGAATTTCTCCGAGACTTTCTTGGAGAAGCTGCCATCGGTGTAAAGCCGCGCGACTTCGTATTCGTCCTTATAGGACATCAGCTTGAACAGGTTTTTCGCGACAGCCTCGGTCAGCTCCGTGCTAGCAGGCGAGGTTGCTGCTTCCGCCTTGCGCACCTTGGCGACGGCGGCGAGGTAGCGATCGGCGTAGGCCCTGTCCTGATAGCCGGTCAAAAACTCCGCGCGCGTTGCGATGATGTCGTCGAGCGACTTTGTCGGCGCGGAGGTTCGGCTCCTGAATTGCAGCACGCTCCGCACCCGCGACATGTCGTGGGCGGCGAGGCGTCCCCAGGTGAAGGCGAGCTTGTTCATTTCGATCGCGGCGCCGTTGATCTCGATGGCGCGAAGCAGCGCTTCCAGCGACAGCGGGATTGCGCCCTTCTGGAAGGCGAAGCCGAGCATGAAGGGATTTGTCGCGATCGAATCGCCCATCAGTGCCGAGGCAATGCCGGTGGCATCGATGATGTCGAGGTTCTTGTCGCCGACGGCGTCGCGCAGCACGGTCTGCATCGTCCCCATCTCGAAATCGAGGTCGGGGTTTTGCACGAAGCTCGCGGTCGGCTGCAGGTCGGCGTTGATATACGCTTTCGTCGTTCCGCGCTCGGCGCGACTGAGCGCGGAGGGACCGGCCGAGACGATCATGTCGCAGCCGAGGATGACGTCGGCGCCGCCCGTCGTGATCCGGACCGCGGAGATGTCTTCCGGCTTCGCGGCGATGCGCACATGGCTCATCACCGCGCCGTTCTTCTGCGACAGGCCGGTGAAGTCCAGCGCCGAGCAGCCGCGGCCGTCGACATGGGCGGCCATGCCGAGCAGCGCGCCGATGGTGATGACGCCGGTGCCGCCGATGCCGGTGACGAGGATGTTGTAGGATGCGTCCAGCTCACGCGCGGGTGGCAGCGGCAGGTCGGCAAACAACTGGCCTGAATCCACCGCCGAGGTCTTGATCCGCTTGAGCGTGCCGCCGTGCACGGTGACGAAGCTCGGGCAAAAACCCTCGACGCAGGAGAAGTCCTTGTTGCAGTTCGACTGGTCGATCTGGCGCTTGCGGCCGAACTCGGTCTCCAGCGGCTGCACCGAGACGCAGTTCGACTCTTGCGAGCAATCGCCGCAACCTTCGCAGACGAGCTCGTTGATGAAAGCGCGCTTGGCGGGATCCGGATAGAGCCCGCGCTTGCGGCGGCGGCGCTTTTCCGCGGCGCAGGTCTGGTCGTAGATCACGACCGTAAGACCCTGGATGTCGCGCAGCTCGCGCTGCACGGCGTCGAGCTCGCGGCGATGATGGACGGTCGCGCCTTGCGGGAAGTAGTTGGTGTCAGGGTATTTGGTCGGATCGTCCGAGACGATCGCGAGCCGCTTGACGCCCTCGGCCCAGACCTGATGCGCGATCTGGGCGACGTTGAAGCCGCCCTCGGCCGGCTGGCCGCCGGTCATCGCGACGGCGTCGTTGTAGAGGATCTTGTAGGTGATGCTGATGCCGGCGGCCGATGCCGCGCGAAGGGCGAGCAGCCCGGAATGGGTGTAGGTGCCGTCGCCGAGATTCTGGAAAATGTGCTGCTCGGTCGTGAAGGGCGCTTGTCCTATCCAGTTCACGCCCTCGGCGCCCATATGCGAGATCAGATCGGTGCGGCGCGTCGGCATGCTCAGAGCCATGCCGTGGCAACCGATGCCGGCCATGGCTCGGCTTCCCTCGGGCACGCGCGTGGAGGTGTTGTGCGGGCAACCCGAGCAGAAGAACGGCGTGCGCGCGAGCTTGATTTGCCCGGAGGCCGGAACAGGAGTGTCGAAGGCCTCGAGCCGGGCGAGGCGCTGCTCCAGCACTGGGCTGTGGTGGCCGAGCTTGCGCAGCCGCGCCACCAGTGCGGATGCAACGATGGTCGGCGTCAGCTCGCCCTCGCTCGGCAATAGCGGCGCGCCGCGTTCGTCGCGCTTCCCGGTAACGGTTGGGCGCCTGGACGCATCGATATTGTAGAGGATGCGCATCAGCTGGTCTTCGATGAAACCGCGCTTCTCCTCGACCACCAGCACGTCCTGAAGCCCTTCGGCGAAGCGCTTGGCCCCGCTTTCTTCCAGCGGCCAGGTCATCGCGACCTTGTAGATGCGCAGGCCAAGGTCCTCCGCGTCCTTGTCGGAAATGCCCAGATCGGCCAGCGCCTGCCGCAGATCAAGATAAGCCTTACCGGTCGCGACGATGCCGAGCCGTGCCGGCCTGGAGTCGAGCACGATGCGGTCGAGCTGGTTGGCGCGCGCAAAGGCCTGCACCGCCGCCATCTTCGGGCCGAACAGGCGCCTCTCTGCGTCCAGCGGCGGATCGGGCCAGCGGATGTTGAGGCCGCCGGGCGGCATCTCGAAATCGTCGGGGAGCTTAATCTGGATGCGTTCGGGATCACTGTAGATCGACGCCGAACTCTCCACGGTTTCGCTGATCGCCTTGAAGCCGACCCAGCAGCCGGAGAAGCGCGACAGCGCAAAACCGTAAAGGCCGAGGTCGAGATAATCCTGCAGCGTCGCCGGGTTGATCACGGGGATCAGCGCCGCTGCGAAGACCTGCTCGCTCTGGTGTGCCAGTGTCGAGGATTGGCAGCCATGGTCGTCGCCGGCAAGCGCGAGTACGCCGCCATTCAGCGAGGTGCCGGCGGCATTCGCATGCTTGAGCGCGTCAACCGAGCGATCGACGCCGGGCCCCTTGCCGTACCAGATGCCGAACACGCCATCGACCTTGGCGCCGGGAAACAGGCCGACCTGCTGGCTGCCCCAGACGGCGGTCGCCGCTAGGTCCTCATTAAGGCCGGGGACGAAGGCAATGTCGTGCTGCTGGAGGTATGACTTCGCGCGCCACAGCGCGTGGTCGTACATGCCGAGCGGGGAGCCGCGATAGCCCGAGATGAAGCCGCCGGTGTTGAGGCCCTGAAGTCGATCGCGTTCGCGCTGCAACATGGGCAACCGGACCAGCGCCTGCGTGCCGGACAGGAAGATCCGCTTCGATTCGAGCCGGTATTTGTCGTCCAGCTCGACCTGCATCAGCGTCATTTCGGAAGTCCTCGTCTCTTGGTCGGCTCTTATTCGACTTGGGGTTTGCGCTGCGGGAGGGAGGAGCGGCTGCGCGACGCGAATTGTGACAGTCAAGGGCATGCACAGGCGAAGTCAATATCGCTGGCCGCATCCGTGGCGCTCCTGCTAGTCATGGCTTGCTTGCGGAGGACACCATGACGGCACAAGTGTTCGATACCGAGATCACGGAGACCGACGGCGCTCTGATCGGGCCGTGGCGTCAGCCGCGTCAGATGCTGCAATCCCAAACCTACGACGCGCACGCCTCGATCCACGACGACGCCACCGCGCAGAAGCTCGGCTTCAAGGGCGGCACCATCGAGGGGCCGACCCATTTCAGCCAGTTCGCACCTTTGGGCGCGCGGTTGTGGGGACAGGTCTGGTTCGAGAGCGGCTGTCTCTCCGCCCATTACCGCAGCGTCTGTTACGAAGGCGAGGAGGTGCAGGCGATCCTGTCGAAGCCGCTGCCCGGCACCAGCCAGTGCCAGATCCAGATGGTCAAACGTGACGGCACCGAGGTGCTGCGTGGCACGGCCTCGGTCGGAGAACCGCAGGCCGCAACCGCGCTGGAGGCGCGTCTTGGCGAACTCAAGCCGCTCACTGATCCCGTGATCCTGCGCGACGTGAAGGTGGCGCAGACGAACCGGCGCCAGGCGGTGCGGATGGCGTTCGACCAGATCATGGGCGAGCTCTATCCGTTCTCGCTGCGGCAGAAGCTCGCCGTCATCACCGAGACCTCGCCGTATTATTCAGGCGCCGGCAATCCTTCTGCGAATCCTTGGGGCAGGGCGATCATCCCGATGGAGATGCTGAGCGTGCTGTTCCAGTACCGCTCCAAGGACGATCCTCTCCCGGCCAAGGGCCCGGCCGTCGGCCTGTTCGCCGACCAGGAGATCAGGCTGGCGAAGGGCCCGCTGTTTGTGGACGAGGACTACGAAGTCGAGCGCGAGGTCGTCGCGCTCTCCGGCAGCCGACGCACCGAGAGCGCCTGGGTGAAGACGCGCGTGTTCGACAAGACGAATTCGGTGGTGGCGACCATGCTGCTGAACATGGCGACGCTGAAGGATTCTTACGCGCCGTATGAGGAAGAATATCGACGGCTGTACGGAGATACTGCCCGCTAGAAGCGAGCTTCGTTGTCGCTCATCCTTTGGGCAAATGCACGTCGCAAAAGCCGCCGCACAGCGAATAAGCAGACCCCGGCTTTCCTCATAACATTCTGACGGCGCAGCAAATTTTCCCGCGCTGTCCGCCCGATCGCCATTGTACACAATGGCACGGCGCTTGCAGAACTCCCGGGCAACGAGAGTTCTCGCGGGGGCCTTGAGTCATGTTGAACTCGACCAAGCCGACACTGGGTGTCATCAGCGCCGAACCGGAGCCGGTCAAGCTGGACTGGTCGGCTACCGCGCTCCTCATCATCGACATGCAGCGCGACTTCATGGAGCCTGGCGGCTTCGGCGAGACGCTCGGCAACGACGTCAGCCAGCTCGCGCGCGCGGTGAAGCCGATCGGTGCGGTGCTGAAGGCCGCGCGGGAGACCGGCATGCTGGTGATCCACACGCGCGAGGGCCATCTGCCCGATCTCTCCGACGCGCCGCTGGCGAAGGTCGAGCGCGGCGCGCCATCCCTTCGCATCGGCGACCCTGGTCCGATGGGACGCATTCTCATTCGCGGCGAGGCGGGCCACGACATCATCCCGGAGCTCTATCCGCTCGACAGCGAGATCGTGATCGACAAGCCCGGCAAGGGCGCGTTCTACGCCACCGAGCTCACCGACGTGCTGGAGAAATACGGCATCGAGAATCTGCTAGTGTGCGGCGTCACCACCGAGGTGTGCGTCAACACCACCGTGCGCGAGGCCAACGACCGCGGCTATCGCTGCGTCGTCATCTCGGACGGCTGCGCATCCTACTTTCCCGAATTTCACGAGATGGGCCTGAAGATGATCAAGGCCCAGGGCGGCATCTTCGGCTGGGTTGCAAGCTCAGCCGCGGTTCTGGAGGCGATGAAGATTTCCACATCAGCGTAGGGGCATCACGATGAGCACAGGCACGACAGGGACGGCCGGCACCTCCGAGTTCAAGCCAGCACTATGGACACCGGGCGACTGGAACGCGTTTTTCGGCTTCGGCACCAACATCCTCGTCAACATGCTGGTGCTCACAGGCCTCTTGCGCTTCGTGCTGAAGATGCCCGACTCACTGGTGTTCGGCCGCATCCTTCCCGCACTCGGGTTGATGATGTGCCTTTCCACCTTCTACTACGCGTTCCTCGCCTATCGTC
Source organism: Bradyrhizobium sp. Kon56 (assembly GCF_055807635.1). Classification (NCBI taxonomy): domain Bacteria; kingdom Pseudomonadati; phylum Pseudomonadota; class Alphaproteobacteria; order Hyphomicrobiales; family Nitrobacteraceae; genus Bradyrhizobium; species Bradyrhizobium sp. Kon56. The sequence continues at coordinate 81,523 of NZ_JBVVOU010000001.1, forward strand.
TGGCACAGAAGACCGGCCGCAACGACGTCTGTGCGTTACCGTCAGGCGTCAGCGTACCGCACATGTTCATCGTCACCTTCGTGATCATGCTGCCGATCACGATAAAGACCGGCGATCCGCTCAAGGGCTGGTCGGCGGGCCTGGTCTGGGTGTTCTTCCAGAGCTTCATCCTGATGATCGGCGGCTTCATCGCGCCGTTCATTCGAAAAATCACGCCGCGCGCGGCGCTGCTCGGTACGCTCGCCGGCGTATCCGTCACCTTCATCTCGATGCGGCCGGCGCTCGAAATGTACATGACGCCGCAGATCGGCCTGGTCTGCTTCGCCATCATTCTGGTGAGCTGGTTCGGTGGCGTGAAATATTGGCGCGGCATTCCCGCCGGTCTCGTCGCGATCGCGGTGGGCATGGTCATCGCATGGGGTTCGAACCTGTTCGGCCTCGGTCTCGGTGGACTGAGCGTCAAAGGCGTCGGTGATGCCTTTGCCAATTTCGGCTTCTCGGTGCCGATCCCGGCGGTAGGCTACGTCTTCTCCGGTTTCGAATTCCTCGGAATCATTCTGGTTACCGCCATTCCGTTCGGCATCTATGATCTCGTCGAGGCCATGGACAATGTCGAGAGCGCGGAGGCCGCCGGCGACGAATATCCGACCACGCGCGTGCTCACCGCCGACGGAATCGTCAGCCTGATTGGCTGCCTGATGGGCAATCCCTTCATCAACGCCGTCTATATCGGCCATCCCGGCTGGAAGGCGATGGGCGGCCGCATTGGTTACTCGGCTGCGACCGGCATCATGGTGGTGGTGCTGGCTTGGTTCGGCATCATCTCGGTGCTGCTGGCGCTGGTCCCGGTCGTCGCGATCTCGCCCATCCTGCTCTATATCGGCATGCTGATCGGCGCGCAGGCGTTCCAGACCACGCCGGTCAAGCACGCGCCCGCGATCGTGCTGGCGCTGACGCCGCATCTGGCCGCCTGGGCCAAGCTCCAGATCGACACCATGCTGGGCTCGACCATGAACGCGGCTGCGACCGTCGGCGGAATGGCCGCCGACAAGGCCGACGCGGTCAAGGCTGCGGCGATCGCAGCACTGCCTCAGCAGGGCGTGTTCTATCACGGACTCGAAGTGATGGGCGGCGGCTCCATCCTCGGCGGCCTGATCCTGGGTGCGATCGGTGTCTTCATCATCGAGCGCGACTTCGAGAAGGCCTCGGCGTTTGCGCTGGTTGGTGCGGTCCTGACCTACTTCGGCTTCATGCACGGCGAAGCCGTCGGCATCGGCGGCGGCTTTGGCGTCACGCCCGCGGTCGCGTTCGCCTATGCCGTGATGGCCGCCGGTTTGTTCGCGGCCAGCAGGCTCGGCGCGAGCGAGTCCTACATGCCGCACGCGGACATGCACGCGGCACCGGCGGAGTAGCTACCCGCCCTTGACGGCACCCGCGGTGAGCCCGGCGACGATCTGTCGCTGGGCGAACACCGTGAGCAGCAGCACCGGAAGGGTGACGATCAGCGCGGCGGCCGCGAGCGGCCCCCAGCTCAACTGGTCGAACGAGATCATGTTGTAGACCGCGACTGGCAAGGTGCGTGTCTCGCGTCCGGCCAGCACGATGCCAAAGACAAAGTTGTTCCAGGAGAAGATCACGGCGAGAATGAAAGCGACCGCGATGCCAGGCTTGGCGATCGGCAGCGCGACATGGCGGAAGACCTGCCAGCGCGTGGCGCCGTCGATGAGGGCTGCTTCTTCCAGCTCCATTGGCGTCGTCTCGAAATAGCCGATCATAATCCAGATCACGATCGGCACCGTGACCACGAGGTGGATGATGATCTGCGGCACCAGCGTGCCGAGCAGTCCCAGCCACTGGAACATGAGAAACAGCGGGATCAGATAGGACAGGCCCGGCGTGATGCGGGCGATCAGGATCACGATCGCGGATTTATGCGCGGCCATGCGTGCGATGCCGTAGCCGGCGGGAACGCCGACGAGCAGGGCAAGCAGCGTCGCACTGCCGGTGACGATCAGGCTGTTGATGAAATAGGTCAGAAAGCGGTTGGAGGCGAGTACGTCGGCATAGTTTTTCCAGGCGACATGCTCGGGAAAGAACACCGGCGGGTAGGCGGCGTTGTCGATCTCGAATTTGAGCGACAGCGACAGCATCCAGAGAAAGAACAGGATCGCCGGCGACACGATGAGGAACACCGAGAACCACAGGCCGATCTTGCCGATGATTTGCCTTGGACTCATGTGCCGCTCGCGATCTCGGTCCACAGCATGCGTTGGCGTGCATAAAGCATCACCGCCGCGAGCAGAACGATCAGCAGGAAGAACACGACCGCGATCGCCGAGCCGTAGCCGAGGTCGTAATAGGAGAAGGCGACGCTGTAGAGATAGATGTTGATCGTCTCCGACGCCGATCCCGGACCGCCCTGCGTGATCGCGAAAATGATGTCGAAGCTCTTCACGGCATCGATCATGCGGATCATGCCGGCGATGAACAGGAACGGCATGATCAGCGGCAGGGTGATGAAGCGGAACACCTGCCAGATGCTGGCGCCGTCGATCTGTGCACTTTCGTAAGGCTCGGTCGGGATCGCTGCCAGGCCGCCGAGTACGATCAGCATGACCAGCGGCGTCCATTGCCAGGTCTCGACCAGCACCAGCGAGGGAATGACGGTCGCGGGATGGAATACCCAGAGCTGCGCGGGGATTCCGACCAGTGACAGCAGATAGTTCAGTACGCCGAGCTGCGGGTGGAACATCATGGTCCAGACCAGCGCGATCGCCACCGGCGTCGCCATCATCGGCATGATGAAGACGCCGCGCAGAAAGCCGCGGCCAGGGAATTTCTGGTGAAACACTACGGCCGCAAACGTGCCGAGCACGAGCGGCAGCAGCACGGAGAGTGCGGTGTAGACCAGTGTATGTCCGATGGCCTCAATGAAGCGGGGATCGCTCGTCAACCGCAGATAATTGGACAAGCCAACGAAGGTGGTCGACGAGCCGACCTTCCATTCGTTCAGGCTCATCCAGATCGTGAAGACCCACGGAAAGATGATGATCGCGATCACGACCACCAGCGCCGGGACCACGAACGGCCAGTAGGACGGCGGCCGCAACTCCTTCTCCGGCGCGGCATCAGACTGTGCCGCGCCCGGAGTCGATTGTGTCAACGCACTCACGCCTTCTCGCTACGCTCCAGGATCGGCCGGTACTGATCGTTGGCCTTCTTCAGCTCGGCGGCAGGATCGGCGCCGGACAGGGTCGCGGTGACCGCGGCGCCGACGATGTCGCGGAATTCGGCGACCGGAATCACGACGGGCAGGCCCAGCTTGCTGATCTTGCCGGAATCGATCACCGATTGCAGCCACTCCTTGGTCTTGACGCCCTTCTGGACCTCGGGATCGCCAAGGATCGAGTTGCGGAACGGCACGCCGCCGCCGGCCTGCAGCAGCCGCGCGCCCTGGGTTTTCGAGACCACCCATTGGCAGAGCAGATAGGCGGCTTCCTTGTTCTTGCTCGCAGCGGCAACGCCGATGCCGTCGCCATAGGTCGAGGAATATTGTCCCTTGGGGCCGGCGGGCACGACGGTGTAGCCGACCTTGCCGACGACGCGCGAGGCGGCCGGATCTTCCAGCGGCGGCGCCCAGCCGACGCCGTCGATCCACATCGCGGATCGGCCTTGGGTGAACGAGGCCATCGACTCCATCCAGTTGAAGCCGGCGACGCCTGGGGGTGCCGATTTCGTCAGGAGCGTCTGATACAGCTTGGTCGCCGCAATGGCTTCCGGACCGTCGGTCAGGATGTTGCCCTTGGCGTCGAGGAATTCCCCGCCATAGTTGAGGAAGAAGTTGCTCCACATCGCCATGTTGGCGTTGCGCAAGCCGCGCCCAACAAAGCCGTAGATGCCTTCCTTGGTATCGGTGAGCTTCTCGGCCGCCGCAGCCATCTCGTCGAGGGTCTTGGGAACGGTGACGCCCTTCTTCTCGAACAGCTCCTTGTTGTAGTAGAGGATGAAATAATCGACCGACCACGGCAGCGACAGCATCTGGCCCTTGTCGTTCCTGGCGTATTGCAGGCCGGCTGCCGAGAAGTCGCCCTCGACGAGATCGGGCGCGGTGAGCGCCGGGTCCTTCATGAAGGGCGTCAAGTCGGCGAGCCAGCCGGCCTTCTCGAATTGCCGCTTCTGCACATGGTAGCTGAGATGGACGACGTCGAAGCTCGGCCGTCCCGAGGTGAACTCGATCACCACCTTTTGGCGCTGCTGCTGCTCGGGAATCTGCTCCGCTTCGACCTGGATGCCGGTGAGTTCGGTGAACTCCTTCACGTATTTTTGCAGGTTGTCGCCGCGGGGGCCCTTGGCGAGGATCACCTCGAGCTTGGTCCCCGCGTATTTCTTCCAGTTCACCTCGGCACGCGCCGGCAATCCCGTCAGGCTGAGCGCGCCAGCTGCGGCAGTGCCCGTCAAGAGCGTACGACGCGAGATTTTGTGGTTGACCACTTGAGGTCCCTCCCTGTGACTCAATTTGGGCGGATACTAGCGGCCGTTCTGCTTCTGCCTAGTCCTAATCTGCGGAATTCAGGGCCGCACGGCCGGCGTTTCCATCGGCAAGCCATGCGCTCGCGACATCAGATAGAGTTCGAGCGCGACCAACTCGGGCGCGCCGAAATCATAGGCCTGGGCGCGGACACCCGTCATGCAACTGCGTAGCCGCCGCTCCAGCGATCCCAGCGTCTGCCATTCTAGGCGATAAAGCGGATAGCCGGTCGGCTGTCCCTGCGTGACCGGCGCGCCGGCAAGCCGCTTGTTGAAATTGTCGTCGTGGCAATTGGTGCAGGCAAGATTGAGCTGGCCTTCGCGCTGCATGAAGAGGGCGCGGCCCTGTTCGACGAATGGCTCCAGTTGCGGATCGTCGCCCGCGGTGATCGCGGTGCCGCGCGATTGGTGCGCGACGAAGGCGGACAGGGCCAGCAAATCGCTGCTCTCGTAGGGGAGCGGCCTCGCCTGCTGATGATTGCTGCGGCACAGATTGATGCGCTGGTCGAGCGTGACGGGGCGCGCCAGCGCCTTGTCGAAGGCCGGATAGCGCGCCGCGACGCCTTTCATGCTGCCGCGTGCATCGCCATGGCAATCCACGCAGGCCTTGTCGGCGCTGCCGGTCCTCTTCGTCCATAACGCCTCGCCGTCGAGCACGAACAGCATGCCGGGATTTGAGGTGTCGTCATCCTGCATCGCGCGCGTGTCAGGCCCCATGAACGAATAGCCGGAGCGGCGCGCGTCCGGCGGAATCTCGCCGGCGAGCAGGGCAGGGAGCGTGGCGAGGAGCGCCGCGGCCGATATCGCGCGCCAAAAACTCATTCGACCGTGATCGACGCCGATGCGCTGGACGAATAGCCGTTGTCGCCGATCCACTCGAACTCGAACTTACCGCTCTGCTTCGCGACCGTGAAAAACGACAAATAGGGATTGGCTGCTATCGCCGGAAAGAGATCGGCGCGAAAAATCTCGGTGCCGTTGTAGCGGCACGTGAAACTCGTGATGATGTCGCGCGGCACCAGCGCGCCGTCCGCGGTATGGCGGAAGCCCGTCTCCATGATGTGCGAGGTCAACGTGCGGATCTCGATGATTTCGCCGCGCCTGGCTTTCGCCGGAACGTTGATGAGCGCGGCCATCAATTCATCTCCTCGGTGCAGGCGGCCAGCGTCACCACGATCTCGGCCGTGACCTGCCAGAACGTGTCGTCGGAAAGACGCGCGATCGCCACCACCTTCTGGGTGTCGGCGAGCCGAATCCGGGTCGAGATTTGGGCGCGGCCGGACGAGGGGCCGAGATAGAAATTGCCGATGTTCGGCTGCGGGTTCTTCTCGTTGAAGACGTGGATGCTCTTGACGTAGTCGCCCGCCGTCATCGGGCTCGCGACGCGCACGGTCAGCGGCACCGTGTTGCCGTTCTCGACCAGCGGCGGAATGTCGAGCTTCACCTTGCCGGTGCGGACAGGTGCTTCGCCGACGACGTTGCGGATCGCGGCAGTGAGCATCGCCGGTGTCGCCTCGAGCGGCCGCAGCGTGACCATCGGGATCGCCCCGGCGAACGTCACGCTTCCGGCAAGATTCAGGAATTGGCGTCGCGTGGTTGGCATGAACAGTCCTAGTCCCGAAGCGTTGCGAGAAAAGCCACGAGGTCCTCGATCTCGGCGGCGGACAATATCGGTTTGCCGACGAAATTTCGCCCGACCCGCACGAGGTGGTCGGTGCGATAGTAGGACGGCATGATGGTCTCCGGGTTGAAGCGCGCCGCATCGACGAGTCGAAGCCGCAACTGGCTCACCGTCCAGCGGTTCCCCGCACCCGAGAGGTCAGGCGCGAGGTCGCCCTGGAACCGGGTTTCGGGGAAGGGACCGGAATGGCAGAGGATGCAGGTCGTCGTGCGCGCCAGCACCAGCGCGCGTCCGCGCGCGGCGTCGCCGGGCGCGCCGGTGAGCGATTCCGCGATGCCGTCGCCGGCGACGTTGTAGTGCCGGAGCTCCTCGGCTCCCGCATGGCAGGCGAACGCGCAACTGGCGATGAGCGCTGCGATATGGACCAATGCTCTAGCCAAAGGTGTCCGCCGTGATGGTTTGAAACCAGCGCTCGGCTTCAGCCGCCTCGCGGGCGCGCAATTCGCGCGGCGCATCGGCCGGGCTGGTCGCTCCGCCCTCGACCTCGGCGAAGATGTCGCCCCTGGGCTGGTAATTGCCCGCGAGTGAAAAGCCGTAGCCGGGTGCGACAATGTTGTAGCACACCCCTGTCAGTCGCGGCGTTTCTGGTGCGCGGCCGGCAAGGAGGTTCACGATCGCGGAAGCGCAGGCCTTGCCCTGTGCGCTTGCCGCGGATGCCGATTTGGGAATGCCCCCGCCGAGGCAGGCATCGCCGATGACGTGGATGTTCGGGACAAGTTTCGATTCGAAGGTAACGGGATCGATCGGGCACCAGCCGGTCGCATCCGCCGCGCCCGCGACCTCAGCGATGCGTCCGGCACGCTGCGGCGGGATGACGTTGGCGACGTCGGGGGTGTAATTGCCGAATTCGGTGACGATGGTCCTGGTCGCAGGATCGACCGAGGTCACGCGGCCGCCTTGCGACAGAGCGATGCGTTCGATCATGTTCCCGTAAAGCTCCTTCCACGCCTTCTCGAACAGCCGCTGCTGGGAGAAAGTGTCCTTGGCATCGAGAATCAAGACCTTTGAGCGCGGCTTCGTCGTTTTCAGGTAATGCGCGATCAGGCTGGCTCGCTCGTAAGGCGCCGGCGGACAGCGCGAGGGATTGGCGGGGATGGCAATGGCGACAGTGCCGCCGTCCGGCATGGCCTCCAGCTGCCCACGCAGCAATAGCGTCTGCGCACCGGCCTTCCAGGCATGCGGCATCTTTTCTGATGTGGCGTCGTCGTAGCCGGGCAGAGCCTCGAAATGGAAGTCGATGCCGGGAGAGAGGACGAGACGATCATAGGGCAGCGCAACGCCATCGGCCGTCACGACGCTGCGCAGCTGCGGCTCGATCGTGGTTACGGCTTGGCTGATCACCGTGACGCTTTCGGCGGCGACCTTCTCATAGCCAAACTGCTGCACGTCGATCTCGCGCAGACCCGCGATCACCTCGTTGCTGAACGGGCAGGAAGTGAAGACGGTACTGGGTTCGATCAGGATGACTTGCAAGTTTGCCTGCGCGCGCTTCAGCGCGCGGGCGCACGCCGCACCACCGAAGCCGCCGCCGACCACGACGGCGCGGCCCGCCGATTGCGCGCGCAGGATCGTAGGGGCGGCGAATGATGTGGCCGCAGCGGCGATCCCGAGGACGGCATCCCGCCGTGTCACCGGCGCATTCATGAGTCTTGTCCGGAAAGTGTGCCGCGGCGGCGGTTGCGGCCGCCGCGGCGTTTCTCAGGCGAAGGTGATGTTCTGGTCGCGCAGCGGCACCGAACGGATGCGTTTGCCCGTCGCCGCGAAGTACGCATTGAGCACCGCCGGCGCCGCGACGCCGATGGTCGGCTCGCCGACACCGCCCCAGAACCCGCCGCTCGGCACCATCACCGACTCCACCTTCGGCATCTCGTTGATGCGCATCGAATTGTAGGTGTCGAAGTTGGTCTGCTCGATCTTGCCGTCCTTGACGGTGCAGCCGCCGTAGAACAGCGCGGAGAGGCCATAGACGAAGGACCCCGCGATCTGCCGCTCCACCTGGGCCGGATTGACGACGTAGCCGGGATCGGTGGAGGCGACGATGCGATGCACCTTGATCTTGTTGCCGTCGGTCACCGAGATTTCGGCAGCGCCGGCGACATAGCTGCCATAGCCCATCACCTGCGCGATGCCGCGATAGATGCCCTGTGGCGCCGGAGTGCTCCAGCCGATCTTCTCGGCCACGGCATTGAGCACCGCCAGATGCTTGGGGTGATTGCCCATCAGCTTGCGGCGGAATTCGAGCGGGTCCTGGCCTGCGGCCTGGGCCAGCTCGTCCATGAAGCATTCCATGTAGATCGCGTTGTGATTGACGTTGACGCCGCGCCAGAAGCCCGGCGGAACGTGCGGGTTGCGCATCGCATGCTCGACCAGGAGGTTCGGCACGGAGTAACCGAACGCGGCTTCGCCGGACTGGGCGACGCCCTGGAATGCGGCCGGATCCATGCCGTTCTGCAGCGCTTCGGGGCGGAGCGAGAACAGGATCGATTGCCCGGACAGGCGATAGTGCAGCGCGACCAGATTGTTGTCGGCATCGAACGCGCCGGTCATCTTGCACTGGGTGATCGGGTGATATCTGCCGTGCGCCATGTCCTCTTCGCGCGACCACAACAGCTTGATCGGCGTGCCCGGCATCTCCTTGGCGATCAAGACGGCCTGGCGGACATAGTCGGTCTGGCCGCGCCGGCCGAAGCCGCCGCCCGGCATCACCTTGTGCACGTCGCACTTCTCCGCCGGCAGGCCCGACGCTTCCAACGTGGCCGCGAAGGCTGCCTCGCCATTCTGCGTGCCGCACCAGACCTCGCATTTGTCCGCCGTGTAGAGCGCCGTGGCGTTCATTGGCTCCATGGTGGCGTGGTTCTGGTAGGGATAGCTGTAGACGGCCTCGATTTTCTTGGCGGCACCGGCAATCGCCGCCTTCGCGTCGCCGTTCTTGTTGCCGACATAGGCCGGCTGCCCGTTGTCGAGGCCCTCGGTCAGCCATTTCGCGATCGACTCGCTCGAGACCTGGGCGTTGTCGCCCTCGTCCCAGACGATCGGCAGCGCCTCCAGTGCGGTCTTGGCGTGCCACCAGGTGTCGGCAACGACGGCGACCGCGGTGTCGCCGACCTTGACGACCTTCTTGACTCCTTTCATGCCGGTGATCTTGGCTTCGTCATAGCTTTTCAGCTTGCCGCCGAACACCGGGCAATCCTTGATCGCGGCGTTCAGCATGCCCGGCAGCTTGACGTCGATGCCGTAGACCATGGTGCCGGTGGTCTTCTCGGCGGTGTCCAGCCGCTTCACGCCCTTGCCGATCAGCTTCCAGTCCTTGGGGTCCTTCAGCTTGACCTCGGCCGGCGGCGTCAGCTTGGCCGCGGCCTCGGCGACCTTGCCGTAGGTCGTGGTCTTGCCGGACGGCGTGTGGGTAATGACGCTGTTGGCGGCCGTGCATTCGGACGCCGGCACTTTCCACGCCTCGGCGGCGGCCTGGATCAGCATCACGCGTGCAGTGGCACCGCCCTTGCGGACGTAGTCTTGCGAAGAGCGGATGCCGCGGCTGCCGCCGGTCGAGAAATCGCCCCAGACGCGCTTGCGGGCGACGCTCTGGCCCGGTGTCGGATATTCGGTCGAGACCTTCGACCAGTCGCATTCGAGTTCCTCGGCGACGAGCTGGGCAAGGCCGGTGAGGGAGCCCTGGCCCATTTCGGAGCGGGCGATGCGGATGACGACGGTGTCGTCGGGCCTGACCACGACCCAGGCGCCGATCTCCGGGGAGCCGTCGGCCGCGCGGACCACGGCGGGACCGCCGAAGGGGATATCGAGGCCGATTGCGAGACCTGCGCCGACCGCGGCGGTGCCGATGACGAAGGCACGGCGGTTCATCCTGGGAGAGACATGCTTGTTCATGTGGCGGCTCCTTACGCGCTTGCGATCGTGTGGATCGCTTCGCGCACCTGCTGGAAGGTGCCGCAGCGGCAGATATTGGTGATGGCCTCGTCGATGTCGGCGTCGGTCGGCTTCGGCTTCTCGCTCAGCAGCGCCGCCACCGCCATGATCATGCCGCTCTGGCAATAGCCGCATTGCGGAACGTCCTGGGCAATCCAGGCTTCCTGCACCTTGTGCAGCGCGTTGCCGGAGGCGAGCCCTTCGATGGTCGTGATCTTCTTGCCTGCGGCTTCGCCGACCGAAACCCCGCAGGAGCGGGTGGCGACGCCGTCGATGTGAACGGTGCAGGCGCCGCATTGTGCAATGCCGCAGCCATATTTGGTGCCGGTGAGGCCGGCATTCTCGCGGATCGCCCAGAGCAGGGGCGTATCCGGCTCGACGTCGAGCGTGAAGGTTTTTCCGTTGATTGTTAGGTTTGCCATCGCAGTCCCCTGATTGGCCCAATCCACCGACTGGACTCAGCGGCGCAATGTGTCCGGCAAATTGGAAACGTTCAAATCAATAGTCCGAGGGGTAACCGGCGGGGATTCCTTCCCCGGGCGCCCGCGGCATGGTCTACTGGCTTCCGCGCCGACGCCCCCGGAACCGAGAGCGACAGTTTGTCCCTTTTGGCAGGGTGCAAGTCGAGAATGCTCTGCTACAGTGGAATCAGCCAAAAAGGGGTTCCATGAACGTACCGCAGCCTTGCAAAGTCCTGATGCTCTATCCGCTGTTCTCGGCAGAGTCCTTCTGGAGCTTTGGCGAATCCTGCAAAGTGTTGGGTGTGAAGCGGCCCGCGGCCCCTTTGGGGCTGATCACCGTTGCCGCGATGCTGCCCGAGAGCTGGACGGTCCGGCTGATCGATTGCAACACGGAATCCTTCAGCGACGAGGATCTTTCCTGGGCCGACGTCGTCTTCACCGGCGGAATGATGCCGCAGCAGGCCGACACGCTGCGCCTGATCGAAATTTGCCGTGCCGCGGGCAAGCCGGTGGTCGTGGGCGGTCCCGATCCCACCTCGAGCCCCCATATCTATGAGAGGGCCGACTTCCAGGTGCTCGGAGAGGCCGAAAGCGTTCTCCACGAATTCGTCGCGGCCTGGGACAGTGGCGCACGCTCCGGCGTCTTCATTGCGCCGAAATTCCAGGCCGACGTCACCAAGACGCCGGTGCCGCGCTTCGATCTGCTGAAGTTCGAGGACTACCTTTATCTCGGTGTGCAGTATTCCCGCGGCTGCCCGTTCACCTGCGAGTTCTGCGATATCATCGAGCTCTATGGCCGGGTGCCGCGAACCAAGACGAACGAGCAAATGCTGGTCGAGCTCGACAGGCTCTATGCCATGGGCTACCGCGGCCATCTCGACTTTGTCGACGACAATTTCATCGGCAACAAGAAGTCGTTGCGGCTGTTCCTGCCCCAGCTGGCCGAATGGCAACGTGCTCACGGCTATCCCTTTGAATTGTCAACTGAGGCCTCGGTCAATCTGGCCGACGATCCCGAGCTCCTGAACCTGATGGGCCAGGCGAACTTCTTCGCCATCTTCGTCGGTATCGAAAGTCCGGATCCGGCGACGCTGGTCGCCATGCGGAAGAAGCAGAACACGCGGCGCAACATCGCCGAGAGCATCCACAAGATCTACGCCGCGGGCATGCTCGTCACCGCGGGTTTCATCGTCGGCTTCGACAATGAGAAGCTCTCGATGGCGGATGCCATGATCGACTTCATCGAAGAGGCAGCGATCCCGGTCAGCATGGTCGGCCTGCTCTATGCCTTGCCGAACACGCAGCTGACGCGCCGCCTCGAGCGCGAGGGCCGGTTGCATCCGGGCCACGACCTGGCGCCGACCATCGGCGCGGATCAGTGCACCGCCGGGATCAACTTCGATCCGGTGCGTCCATTGCGCGACATTCTGACGGACTACAAGCGCGTGCTGGAGCACATCTACAGCCCGGCCGCCTATGCAAGGCGTATCGACCGACTGATGACGCTGCTCGACCGCTCTCGCCAGCGCCAGGAGCTCGCGGAAGGCGATATCCGTGCCCGGATCGGCGCGATGGAAACGGTGCACAAGGTGGTCACAGCCCTTCCCGAGGCGCGCGGGCCGCTGTGGCAGACCTTCATGAACTGCGCCAAGCGCGACACAACATCGGCGCGGATCGCCGTGCAGATGATCGCTGCCTATGCGCATCTCGGGCCGTTCTCGCGCAAGGTCATCGCTGCCATCGATGAGCGCCTCGCTGCGCTCGACGAGGAGACTGTCATTCCGGCCGCGACAGTCGAGGTGACGGCGGCCCGACATCTGGCTTGACCGTCTACTCCACCGCCAGCCGCAAAAAGCTCATCACGCTGCCGAGTACGGCGAAGCCGGCGCCGAGTGCCAATGCCACGACTGCGCCGTCGTGACCGGCCAGCGAGAAGCAGAGCGCGGCCAGCGCCGCCCCTGTCGTTTGCCCTGTCAGGCGCGCGGTGGCGACGATGCCGGAGGCGCTGCCGCTGCGATGTGGCGGCGCGCTCGACATCACCGCTTTCATGTTCGGCGCCTGGAAGAAGCCGAATCCCATGCCACAGATCACCATCCGCCAGATGATGTCGGGAATCGCAGGATTGGCAGGCAGCATCGCCAGCAGCGCCGTGCCGAGGCCGAGCAGCACGAGCCCGATGCCGCCGAGCAGTCCGACCGCGTGCCGGTCGGAGAGGCGCCCGGCGATCGGCGCCATGATGCCGACCACCAGCGGCCATGGGGTCATGAAGAAGCCGGTCTCGACCTGCGAACGCCCCAGCACGTCCTCGAAATAGAACGGCAGCGAGACGAAGGCGAGGCCCTGCACTGCGAACGAGCACACCGCGGTCGCCGCCGACAGCGCGAACATCGGCCGGCTGAACAGGTCGATCGGCAGCATCGGCGCCGGATGGTCGGCGTGGCGGCGCGTCAGGATGAAGCCGAGCGCGAGGGCAGTGACCAGCTCGATGCCCACGACCATCGGTGAGAGATTGTGCGCGGCACTGCCGATGCCCGTGATGAACAGCCCGAGACAGGCCGACGCCAGGGCCGCGCCGAGAAAATCGAAGCCGTGATCGGCGCGCGGCGTCTTCGGCAGCATCGCAAAGCCGATGCCGATCGCGACCAGGCCGAACGGGATGTTGACGGCGAACAGCCATGGCCACGGGCCGAGCGCGAGGATAGCGGAAGCGATCGAGGGACCAAAGGTGAAGGCGGTCGCGACCACCAGCGCGTTGTGGCCGAAGCCGCGGCCGAGCATCCGGCCGGGATAGACGAAGCGCACCAGCGCCGTGTTGACGCTCATGATGCCGCTCGCACCTAACCCTTGCAGCGTGCGCGCAACCAGCAGGCTCTCCAGCGACCAGGCCACCGCGCAGAACAGCGAGGCGATGGTGAACAGGATCAGGCCGCCGAGATAGATGCGCTGGTGCCCGACGATCTCGCCGAGTGCTCCCAACGGCAGCAACGTCGCCACCAGCGCGATCTGGTAGACGTTGACCACCCAGACCGATTGCTCCGGGCTCACATGCAGGTCGCCGGCAATGGCGGGCAGCGCGATGTTGGCGATCGCGGTGTCGAGCGACGCCATCGCCAGCGCGGTGAAGATCGCGGCAATGGCCCAGCGCCGCTGTGCGGCTGGAAGGCCTTCGGAAATGGTGTGGTCGGGCTCGCGCGCGCCGGCGGGTAACGTGATTGTCATTGCGTTAGCGCGTTGCTCCGGCGGCCGGCTCCAGGGGACTCGGCATGTACTACGGCGCGGCCGCCTTCCACAGGCATATGCTTGCATGCTGTGTATGCGCGAAGGCTGGGCGATGAACCTGCGCGCCGGCGTATGATCGCGCGAACTGCTGCAATGTCAGGGGACCGCCATGCACATCGTCGTTTTGCCCGGTGACGGCATCGGGCCCGAGATCACGGCCGCAACATCAGGCGTGTTGCGCGCGGCCTCCGAACGCTTCCAGCTCAATCTGCAGCTGGAGGAGCACGCGGTCGGGCATGCGAGCCTCAAACAATTTGGCACGACGGTGCGCCCCGAGCTGCTCGACATCGTCCGCGCCGCCGACGGCCTGATCCTCGGGCCGACCGCGACCTTCGACTTCAAGGACGAGGCCCATGGCGAGATCAACCCGTCGCGATATTTTCGCAAGAACCTCGACCTCTACGCCAATGTCAGGCCGGCACGCACCTATGCGGGGCTGTCCGGCCGGGTCGGCGATTTCGACCTCGTCGTGGTGCGCGAAAATACGGAAGGGTTTTACGCCGACCGCAACATGGAGCAGGGCAACGGCGAGATGCTGGTCACATCGGACGTCGTGATCTCGCTGCGCCGGATCACGCGCCTGTGCTGCGAGCGCATCGCGCATGCGGCGTGCCGGCTGGCGATGAAGCGGCGCAAGCATCTCACCATCGTGCACAAGGCCAATGTGCTCAAGCTCGGTGACGGCATGTTCCTCGAGATCTGCCGCGAGGCGGCGAAGGCCTATCCCGGCCTTGAGGTCGACGACATCCTCGTCGACGCCATGATGGCGCATGTGGTGCGCAACCCCGACCGCTTCGACGTCATCGTCGCCACCAACATGTTTGGCGACATCCTGTCCGATCTCACCGCCGAACTCTCCGGCAGCCTCGGTCTCGGCGGCTCGCTCAATGTCGGCGACAGCTTCGCCATGGCGCAGGCCGCGCATGGCTCGGCGCCTGACATAGCCGGACAGGATGTTGCCAATCCAGTCTCGCTGATCCTGTCCACGGCCCTGCTGCTCGGATGGCACGGCGAGAATAGCGGCGCGGTGCGCTACGAGGAAGCCGCACGTGCGATCGAGGCGGCGGTGGCAAAAGCGATCGGCGAGGGCAGGGCAACGCGCGATGTCGGCGGAAAGCTCGGCACGATCGCCGCGGGGGCGGCGATTGCGGAAATCCTGCAGGCCGGGTGAGTGGTTATGCGGGGCCTTGTTTTTTTTAAGGGCTCAAAACAAAAAAGCGCGAAAACAACCCCATGCACAGTAGAAGGCCCCTTGATTAATAAGGGATTTCCGAACCGCGCAGCGGCGGCATTCGCCGCTGCCATGACGTTGACCCGTCGGGCAAAACACTGGCAAAATGCGATCGTGGCGGAGATCGCGGCGTGAATGCATCGGTGGTGGCTGCGGGCAATTTCAGTGAGCTGACCTATGAAGTCTGAGAGGGGTGGCATCAATCTCGCGGCCAAACCAAGCGGAACGGGGTGCGTGGAATGCTCGGCTGCGGGCGGGTGGTGGTTTCACCTTCGCAGATGTGTCGAATGCGGTCACATCGGCTGCTGTGATGCGTCACCAAATCAGCACGCAACGAAACACAGCGCGGCGACAGGTCATCCGATCATCACGAGCTTCGAGCCGGGCGAACGATGGTTTTACGACTATCGCACGGGAGAGGCTTTCGCCGGCCCGAAGCTTCAAGGTCCTCACGCGCATCCGTTGGATCAGCCGGTGCCCGGACCGGACGGCGCGGTGCCTCCGGACTGGCAAACGCTGCTGCATGAGTAAGGCGGTAGGCCGTAGGATGGGTAGAGCACTTGCGAAACCCATCAGGTTCACGTCGTATGCTGTCGATGGGTTTCGCTGCGCTCTAACCATCCTACGAAGTCCAATCGGTTCTAGAACTGATACCTCCGCAACCCCCCATCCACCGGGATCACCGTGCCCGTGATGTAGCGCGCCACGGGTGATGCCAGGAACACCGCGAGCGCGGCGAGGTCTTCCGGCTCGCCCCAATAGCCGACCGGGATCTCTTCTTCCGCGAAGCGCTCGCGATAATCAGGCGCGTAGTTGCGGCGGATCTGTTCGCTCATGATGCGGCCGGGCGGGATGCAGTTGATGGTGATGCCGTGCTCGCCGATCTCGCGCGACAGGCCTTTGGCCCAGGCGTGCACGGCGGCTTTGGCGGCAAACGCGGCGTTGAGGCCTTCCGGCTCGGACTTGCCGGTGATGTTGACGATGCGGCCCCATTTGCGCTCGATCATCTGCGGCAGCAGCGCATGCGCGATGCGGCGGTAGCTGGTGAAATTCAGCGCGATCGCCTCGTCCCATTGGCTGTCAGGCGCATCGACGGGGAGGGGGCGGCTTCCGCCGGCATTGTTGATCAGGATGTCGACATGGCCGAGCTCTTTGAGCGCGAACGCCGAAATCTTCTCGGCCGCGTCCTTGGCCATCACGTCCTGCTCGAATGGCGTGATCAGACCGGAGCCGACTTCCGTTACCAGCTCGGCGAGCAGGTCGGTGCGCCGTGCCACGCCGACGACGCGCACGCCTTCGGCAGCCAAGCCCTTGGCGATGGCACGGCCGATGCCGACGCTCGCTCCGGTGACGACGGCGGTTTTCGATTTGAGCCCGAGATCCATGGTGACACGCCCTCTTGTTCGCTTTTCTGCTTGTCGCTGGGCTGTTCGTTCTTCTGTTCGTTTTCCTGCCCTGTCCCCGTCAGCCTGATTTGCCCGACCGGGAGGAGCAGTGGTAACCAAGAGCCGCGTTGAAGGGAACACGAAAAAGAAAAGGCGCCGAGCGATGGTCTGGGATCCGCAGCAATATCTGAAATTCTCCGGCCACCGGCTCCGGCCCGCCGTCGACCTCTTGATGCGGATCCCGGATTCTGGTCCGCGTGCGATTGCCGATCTCGGCGCCGGCGCCGGCAACGTCACCAAGCTGATCAAGGAGCGTTGGCCGGACGCGACGGTGACCGGTGTCGAGGGTTCGGCCGAGATGGTCGCCGCCGGCCGCAAGGCGGCGCCGGACGTGGAATGGTCACACGAGGATCTCGGCCACTGGCGTCCGACGAAGCAATATGACGTCGTCTACTCCAATGCCGCGCTGCACTGGCTGCCCAATCATGCGGCCCTGTTTCCGTCGATCATGGAGAAGGTGACGCCCGGCGGAATGCTCGCTGTGCAGATGCCGCGCAACTTTCTGGCGCCCTCGCATGTGCTGATCGGCGAGACCGCGCTGAACGGTCCCTGGCGGTCCAAGGTCGAGCATCTCGTCACGCCGCCGCCGGTCGAAGCGCCGGCCGATTATCACGGTCTTCTTGCTCCGATGTCGGCCAATATCGACATCTGGGAGACCGAATATCTGCAGGTGCTGGAAGGCGAGAATCCCGTGAAGGAGTGGACCAAGGGGACCTGGCTGACGCGCTATCTCGACATCTTGCAGGGCGACGAGAAGGCCGCGTTCGAAGCCGCCTATGGGATGCGGGTCGCGAAAGCCTATCCGAAGAACGCCGCGGGACAGACGCTGTTTCCGTTCCGGCGTCTGTTCATGGTCGCCCAGCGCAACGGCTGATCGCACTGCCGCAATGCGACATAAGCGCTCGTTTCCGGGAGCGGCAGCAGGTGCCGGGTTGCGCATTCAGCAGCGGCCAAGATAGCTTGAAGGTTGCTTGGCTGCGGCAAATTGGGCTTAGGTCTAGTTGTTCGGGTGGCGGATTGCTGTCAGTACTGAAATCGGAAAACAAAAAAGACCCGGTTTTAGAGGTTGTTGGGAGGTTCGTTCATGCGCAAGCTGCTTCTTGCGGTCGCCGCCGCAGCTGTTCTCGTGGGGCCCGCCGTTGCCGAGGCCCAGAGCCCGATCGTCATCAAATTCAGCCACGTCGTCGCCAACGATACTCCCAAGGGCAAGGGCGCCCTGAAGTTCAAGGAACTTGCGGAGAAGTACACCGACGGCAAGGTCAAGGTCGAAATCTACCCGAACTCCACGCTGTACAAGGACAAGGAGGAGATCGAGGCGCTGCAGCTCGGCTCGGTGCACATGCTCGCCCCCTCGACCGCGAAGTTCGCACCGCTCGGTATCAAGGAGTTCGAGGCGCTCGACCTGCCTTGGTTGTTCAAGGACGATCAAACCTATTCCAACGCGATGAAGGGCACGATCGGCAAGTGGCTGTTCGATAAGCTCGAGACCAAGGGCATCACCGGGCTCGCTTATTGGGACAACGGCTTCCACATGCTCTCCGCCAACCGTGCCCTGATAAAGCCGACCGATTTCCAGGGTCTCAAATTCCGCATCTCCGGATCGAAGGTCGCCGACCAATATCTCCGTATCATGGGTTCGATCCCTCAGATCATGGCGTTTTCCGAAGTCTACCAGGCTTTGCAGACGGGCGTGGTCGACGGCTGCGAGAATACCGCGTCCAATTACCTGACTCAGAAGTTCTACGAGGTGCAGAAGGACATCACGGTGTCCTATCACGCGCACCTGCAATATGCCGTCATCGTCAATTCGAAATTCTGGTCCGGCCTGCCGCCCGATATCCGCGCCCAGCTCGAGAAGGCGATGAACGAGGCGACCGACTACACCAATTCGATCGCGCGTCAGGAAAACGAGGATGCGCTGGCCGAGATCAAGAAGACGGGCAAGACCACGCTGCATTATCTGACTGACGCCGATCGCAAGGCGTGGCAGGAGGCGATGCAGCCGACCTACAAATGGGCAAAGGGGCGGGTCGGGCAGGAGGTGCTCGATCTCCTCGCCAAGGAACTCGACGTCAAGATGAACTGACGCCGGCGCGCTGGAAGAACAACCATGAACGGTCGGGGGTGATCGCACTCCCGGCCGTTGCTCTTGAATGATGAGCCAAGCTGAGGGGACCAAGTTGCTGCGTGCATTGAATCGTGTGCTCGATCATCTCGAGGAATGGCTGATCGCGACGATGATCGCGGCCGCGACATTGCTCATCTTCGTTGCCGTGCTGCACCGATATGGCGCCGGGCTGTCGATCGACATCGCCAAATGGGCGGAGGCGCGCAACCTGTCCTTGCTGGCCGCGCCCGCGCGAGCGGCGTTCGTCTGGCTTGCCGCTCTCGACTTGTCCTGGGCGCAGGAACTCTGCATCTACATGTTCATCTGGATGGCGAAGTTCGGTGCGGCCTACGGGGTGCGCACCGGCATCCATGTAGGCGTCGACGTCCTGGTCAATGTCCTTCCCGGCGGATCGCGCCGCCGCGTCATCACGTTCGGCCTGATGTGCGGCGCCCTTTTCACTGCCATCGTGTGCTATTTCGGGGCCGCGTTCGTCGGCCAGATGTGGCAGACCGGCCAGCAATCCAACGACTTGGAAGCACCGATGTGGCTGGTGTATCTCACCATCCCGCTCGGCTCCGGGCTGATGTGCTTCCGCTTCCTGCAGGTCGCCTGGTCGTTCTATCGCACCGGCGAACTGCCGCATCACGACATGGCAGGCGTCGAGGGCGTCGAAATAGACCCGGTCCATCCGGCCCCGGTCACGCGCAGTCAGGTCGTCCGCGACGAACGCAGCCCGCTCGGCTGGGTCCTGATGTTGTTGCCGGTCCTGATCGTCGCCGTGTGCTTCGCCCATTCGGCGCACGTGATCACGATGCCGCAGGGCCTGCGTGTCGCCGTGGTTTTCGGCCTTCTGCTGTCGTTGATGCTCACGGGCATGCCGATCTCCATCGCGCTCGGCCTGACCGTGCTCAGCTTCATGTTCACGTTGACCGACGTACGGACGGAATCGGTGGCGCTGAAGCTGTTTACCGGCATCGAGAGCTTCGAGATCATGGCGATCCCGTTCTTCATCCTTGCCGGCAACTTCCTGACCCATGGCGGCGTGGCGCGCCGGATGATCACGTTCGCGACTTCGCTGGTCGGCCATTGGTACGGAGGCCTTGCGCTCTCGGGCGTGGTCGCCTGCGCGCTGTTCGCCGCGATTTCCGGCTCGTCGCCGGCCACCGTGGTGGCGATCGGATCGGTGATCCTGCCCGCGATGGTCGCGCAGGGATTTCCCAAGAAGTTCGGGGCGGGCGTGATCACGACCTCCGGCTCGCTGGGAATTCTCATTCCACCGTCGATTCCAATGGTGCTGTTTGCCGTCTCCACCAACACCTCCGTCGGCAAGCTGTTCATCGCCGGCATCGTGCCGGGAATGGTGCTCGCCATGCTGCTTGGCGCCACGACGTTCTACCGGGCCTGGCGTAACGACTATCCGAGGATGCCGAAAGCAACCCTCTACGAACGCTTCGATGCGTTCCGCAAGTCGATCTGGGGTATCCTGCTGATCGTGATCGTGATCGGTGGCATCTACAGCGGCCTGTTCACACCGACCGAAGCTGCCGCCGTCAGCGCGGTGTACGCCTTCATCGTCGCAGTGTTCATCTACAAGGATCTGAAGCTGCGAGACGTGCCGCGGGTGCTGCTGTCGTCGGCAAATCTTTCAGCGATGCTGCTCTACATCATCACCAACGCCGTCTTGTTCTCGTTCCTGATGACTTACGAGAACGTGCCGCAAGCGCTCGCGCAATGGATGATCGACCAGGGCCTCGGCTGGATCGGCTTCCTCCTCGTCGTCAATCTCCTGCTGCTATTAGCCGGCAACGTGATGGAGCCATCCTCGATCATCCTGATCATGGCGCCGATCCTGTTTCCGGTTGCGATCAAGCTCGGCATCGATCCGATCCATTTCGGCATCCTGATGACGGTCAACATGGAGGTCGGGCTGTGCCATCCGCCGGTCGGCCTCAATCTCTACGTGGCCTCAGGCATCGCCAAGATGGGTATCACCGAGCTCACGGTCGCGGTGTGGCCATGGCTGCTGACGATGTTGGGATTCCTGGTGGTCGTGACCTATTGGCCCGGCCTGTCGCTGTGGCTGCCGAGGCTGTTGGGCATGTAGCCCGCGAACACGCTGCTTCTCTCCACCTGTGGGCGCGGGGCTACGCATTGCTGCGCCCTCCCGTCATGGCAATCGGCCGCGGGATGCGGTTAGATGCCGCGCAACAGGCGGGGAGGAGATCGAGATGACGGACACGTCCAGCAACGAGCCGAAGGGCGCAACGCCGTCCGTCATCGCGCAGCAAACGGCGATGCTGAATGCACTGCCGTTTTCCGACACGCGCGATTTCGACGACGCCGCGCGCGGCTTCCTCGGCACGATCGAGAACGCGGAGATCACCAATCCGCAAGGGCGGACGGTCTGGAGCCTCGAGCCGTACGCCTTTCTTGCCGCCGAGCAGGCGCCGACCACGGTCAATCCGAGCCTGTGGCGGCAGTCGCGGCTCAACATGCAGCACGGCCTTTTCGAGGTCGTGCCCGGCGTGTACCAGGTGCGGGGCTCGACATTGCCAACACGACGCTGATCGAAGGCCACAGCGGCGTCATCGTCGTCGACACCCTGACCTCGATCGAGGGCGCGCGCGCCGCGCTCGATCTCTACTACAGGCATCGTGGCCAGCGGCCGGTCGCGGCCGTGATCTTCACCCATACCCACACCGACCATTGGGGTGGTGCGCGCGGCGTGCTGGAGGAGGATGCACTCGCGAGCGGCCGCGTGCCGATCATCGCGCCGAACTTGTTCATGGAGCATGCCGTCTCCGAGAACATCATCGCGGGACCTGCGATGCTGCGCCGGGCGCAGCACCAGTTCGGGCCGCTCCTCGCCAAGGGCGCGCGCGGGCAGGTCGATTGCGGCCTCGGCAAGTCGATGGCGGCAGGTTCGGTGGCGCTGCTGCGACCGACTGACCTGATCATGGCGACCGGCGACCGGCGCGTAATCGACGGCGTTGAATTCGAATTCCAGATGGCGCCGAACAGCGAAGCGCCGGCGGAGATGCATTTCTTCATCCCGCGCTACAAGCTGTTGAACCTCGCCGAGAACTGCACCCACAATTTCCACAATCTGCTGCCGTTCCGCGGCGCCGATGTGCGCGACGCGCTGGCCTGGTCGAAATATCTGGGCGAGGCCTTGCAGCTCTGGGATGGCAAGGCGGAGGCGATGTGCGGCCAGCATCACTGGCCGGTGTGGGGACACGAACGCATCGGCACGATGATCCGGCAGCAGCGCGACCTCTACAAATTCGCGCATGACCAGACCATCCGCCTGATGAACCACGGCCTCACCGCGGCCGAGATCGCTGAAACGATCCAGCTGCCCAAGAGCCTGGAGGGCGCCTGGCACGGCCGCGGCTATTACGGCCACATCCGGCACAATGTGAAGGCGATCTATCAAAAATATCTGGGCTGGTACGACGCCAATCCGGTCAATCTCGATCCCTTGCCCCCGGTTGAGTCGGGCAAGAAATACGTCGAGTACATGGGCGGCGCCGACGCCATCCTCGCGCGGGCGCGTGCCGATTTCGACAAGGGCGAATTCCGCTTCGTGGCGCAGGCGCTCGGCCATCTCGTCTTTGCCCAGCCGGACAACGCGGCGGCGCGTGCATTGCTGGCGGATACGCTGGAGCAGCTCGGCTACGCTGCTGAAAGCGCGACCTGGCGCAATGCCTATCTGTTCGGCGCGCAGGAATTGCGCCAGGGCATGCCGAAGGTGCCGGCGCGCCCGCCGATGCCGCGCGAGACGCTGGCGGCGCTGCGCACCTCACAGCTCTGGGACGTGCTCGGCATCCGCCTGAACGGACCAAAGGCGGAAGGAAAGCACATCGTGCTGAACTGGAGCTTCTCCGACACCGGCGAGACCTTCGTGCTCAATCTGGAGAACTGCGCGCTGACTTACACAGAGGGCATGCAGGCGCACAATGCCGATGCCAGCTTCACGCTGGCGCGGTCGACGCTCGACGAGGTGATCGCAAAACTGACCAGCTTCCCGGAGGCCGTGGCCGCCGGCAAGGTCAAATTCGCCGGCAACCCGATGCGCCTCGCCGAGCTGATGGGCCTGATGGACGAATTCCCGCGCATGTTCGAGATCGTCGAGCCGAAGCGGGCCGTGGTGAGGTAGGGCAGCCGTCACCGCGTTCCTACTGTCATCGTCCGGCTTGACCGGACGATCCAGTACTCCGCGGCGGGAGTTGCGTGAGCAAACTGCTGCCGCGGGGTTCTGGATGCCCCGCCTATGCGGGGCATGACAGTGGCTACTCCGCGCTGCTCACCAGCTTGATCCGCGGCGCCTGTTCCTCGCCGAGGCTGCGATAGGCCGCGAGATAATCCAGCGCCATGCGACGCGCCGTGAAACGCGTCTCGAACTGCTTGCGAATGACGGAGCGGTCGAGTTGCTGCAGGCGGCCGACGACGCCGGCCGCGCTGAGGACGTCCTCGACGACGAAGCCGGTGAGGCCCTCGTCGATGATCTCCGGCACTGAGCCGCGGTTGAAGGCGATGACCGGCGTTCCGCAAGCCATGGCCTCGATCATCACCAGGCCAAACGGCTCCGGCCAGTCGATCGGGAGCAATAAGCCCAGCGCGCCGCTCAAAAAGTCCGACTTCTCGTGATCGCTGATCTCGCCGATGAATTCCACCAGCGGATTGTTCTCGATCATCGGCCGGATCAGCTCGTCATAGTAATCCTGGTCGGCACGATCAACCTTGGCGGCGATCTTGAGCGGAATGCCACAATGCGTCGCGATCTTGATGGCGCGGTCGACGCCCTTTTCCGGTGCGATGCGGCCAAGCACGGCGAGGTATTCCTGTTTCGCCGGCTTCGGCGTCAGCAGGTTCTCCGGCAGGCCGTGGTGGATCGTCCTCACCCAGTTCGCCTGCGGCACCGGCCGGCGCTGCGCGTTCGAGATCGAGATGACGGGGACCTTCGAGAAGGTGTTGAAGACCGGTTGATGCTCCGGCAGGTCGAGCCGGCCGTGCAGCGTGGTCAGGAACGGTGTCGGCTGCCGGTAGAACAGCGACCACGGATAATAATCGAGATGGAAGTGGAGGAAGTCGAACTCCTCGTCGTCACATTTCTGCCGCACCCGCTCCAGCATCACCATGTGCAGCGCATTGGGATCGCGCACGGAACCGTCGAGGCGGAGCGCCCGGGGCCATAACGCGTCCAGCTTCGCCGAGGTCTGCGAGTCGCCGCTGGCGAACAGCGTTACGTCGTGCCCAAGGGCCACCAGCTCTTCCGTCAACCAATGCACCACCCGCTCGGTGCCGCCATACAGCTTGGGTGGAACAGCCTCCGTCAACGGAGCTACCTGCGCGATGCGCATCTCACCATCTCCTCTGTGCGATCATGATTGTAGAAAGCCCCCGCCTGTTCAGCACCGGCACGCCAGACAAGGGAACGTTCCCGCACTTGCGAAGTTCCTCCTTCCGAACGTTACTTATTCGACACGTCGGACGCCTGTTTCGACACGTCGGACGCCTGTCGCGATGCTGCCATCACATCTTCGCAGAACGCCCGCATCCGCATGTCGTGATGGCGTTGCCCGGGAACCGAGGCGAAGTGGTCGATGTTCAGTCGGCTAACAACAAAAGTTTGAATCATCACGACGGGGTCAATAGTCACATGGATCATCTTTCTGGGTATGCGCACCGGCCGTTTGCCTTTGTTTTGCGCTATCTTCGGCGTCGGCTCGCGTCGCATCTCGTGATCCTGACCGCTGTGGTGGCGGCCGTTGCCTGCTCAGTAGGCACTCAGTATGGCGTCAAATCCCTGGTCGACAGCTTGTCGGCCGGCGCTTCGCATGGTGGGAGCGTATGGCTGGCATTCATTTTCCTCATGACGTTGATCGCCGCCGATAATTTCCTTTGGCGGATCGCGAGCTGGACCGCCAGCTTCACCTTCGTCCGTGTCACGGGTGATTTACGCCGTGACATATTTCGTCATCTGACCGGCCACGCGCCGAGCTACTTCTCCGACCGGATGCCCGGCATGCTGACGAGCCGCATCACGGCGACGTCCAATGCGGTGTTCACGGTCGAAAACATGTTCGTCTGGAATGTGTTGCCGCCGTGCATCGCAACAGTTGCGGCCATCGCGCTGATTGGAACCGTCAGCCCTTACATGGCACTCGGCCTGATGGTGATTGCCGGCGGCATGGTGCTTGCGATGTTCCGCCTTGCGGCCGCAGGGAAACCTCTGCATGACGACTTCGCCGACAAAGCCGCCGTCGTCGACGGCGAGATGATCGACGTCATCAGCAACATGCCGCTGGTGCGCGCCTTCTGCGGCATCGGGCACGAGCATGAGCGGTTCGACGCGACCGTGAACCGGGAGCTCACCGCGCGCGGCCGCAGCCTGCGCTATCTGGAGAAGCTGCGGCTTATCCATGCCGGCGTCACAGTCGTGCTCACGATCGCCCTGATGGCCTGGGCGATCATGCTCTGGCAGGACGGCAGGGCAACGACCGGCGACGTCGTGCTGGTCTGCACCCTCGGTCTCTCCATACTGAACGCGACGCGCGATCTCGCGGTGGCGCTGGTCGACGTCACCCAGCACGTTGCGCGGCTGACCGAGGCGATCGCCACACTGCTGGTGCCGCATGAATTGCGCGACCACCCCGAGGCCGAGCCGCTGGTGAAGAGCGGCGCCGCGATCGCGTTCAACAATGTCACCTTCGGCTATCCCGGCGGCGAAAAGATCTTCGAGCGCTTCAGCCTGCGGCTGCAACCCGGCCAGCGCGTCGGCCTGGTCGGCCAGTCCGGCGGCGGCAAGTCGACGCTGTTCACGCTGCTCCAGCGCTTCTACGATACCGACGAGGGAAGTATCACCATCGACGGCCAGGACATTTCCAAGGTGACGCAGCTGAGCCTGCGCGAGGCCATCTCGGTCGTGCCGCAGGACATTTCCTTGTTCCACCGCTCGATTCGCGAGAATATCCGCTATGGTCGCCCGAACGCGACCGACGACGAGGTGCTGCGTGCGGCCATTGCGGCGCGCTGCGATTTCGTCGAGAGTCTGCCTGGTGGTCTCGACACCATGGTCGGCGACCGCGGCGTCAAGATGTCCGGCGGCCAGCGCCAGCGCATCGCAATCGCGCGCGCCTTCCTGAAGGACGCGCCGATCCTGCTGCTGGACGAGGCGACCGCCGCGCTCGACAGCGAATCCGAGGAGGCGATCCGCGAGGCGTTGTCGCGGCTGATGCGCGGCCGGACGGTCATCGCGATCGCGCATCGCCTCGCGACCCTGCGCAATTTCGATCGCGTGGTCGTGTTGAGGGGTGGTAAGATCATCGAGGACGGGTCGCCCGAGCGTCTGATGCAGGGCCACGGGCCCTATCGTGAGCTGGTCACGCAGGAAATGAGCCGGCTCGCCCAAGCCGCCGCGTAAACCAATAGTCGCGTTCGAGTCGGTTGCGTGTCGAAACAAGCGCAGGGGAGCTGCTGATGTCGGCTGAAGCCGTTACCCAATTCGTCTCCGTGACGCGGACCGTGGACCAGGTCGCGGAGCAGCCTTTCTATATTCCGATGACGGGACCGTCAGCGCGGCCGCGGCGTTCGCTCAAGCACGACGACACCTTTATCGTGCTCGACAGCCATGGTGACATCGGCGCTTCGGCCGGCGGGCCCGATGGCCTGTTTCATCACGACACGCGCTACCTTGCGAGGCTCGAGCTCGTGCTCGACGATCTCCAGCCGTTACTGCTGGGCTCGAACCTGCGCGACGACAACTCAGCCCTGACCGTCGATCTCACCAATCCGGACATCTACCGGCAGGGCAGCCTCGTGCTGCAAAAGGACCTGCTGCACATCGTGCGCACGATCTTCCTGTGGCGCGGCACCGCGTATCAGCGCATCGGCGTGCAGAACCACGGCGACCGCCCAGCCGGCTTTGCGCTGACGCTGCTGTTCGACAACGATTTCGCCGATCTGTTCGAGGTCCGCGGCGAACGGCGCCCGCGCCGCGGCATCGGCTCGAGCCGGCTGTTGGGACCGACCGACGTGCTGTTCGATTACCGCGGTCTCGATGACGCCGAGCGCACCACGGGCCTGCATTTCGACCCGCGCCCAACCAAGTTGTCGGTGAATGCTGCGACCTGGCAGCTCGAACTCGACCCGCATGAGTCGAAATCCTTGTTCGTGGCCGTGTCCTGCAATCGGCCGGTCGCGGAGAAGCCTGCGCGCTTTTTCAGAAGCCTGCTCGCCCATCGCCGCGAGATGCGGCAATCGACGATGGGGGCGGCCAGCATCGAGACCTCCAACAACATCTTCAACGAGGTGCTGTGCCAGGCCATGGCCGACCTCAACATGCTGATGACGGAGACGCCGCAGGGCCGCTATCCCTATGCGGGAATTCCCTGGTACTCGACGACGTTCGGCCGTGACGGGCTGATCACCGCGTTGCAGATGCTGTGGGTCGATCCGCGAATCGCCAAGGGCGTGCTGCGGCGGCTCGCCCATTTCCAAGCCAAGGCGGTCGATCCGCTCGCCGATGCCGCGCCAGGCAAGATCCTGCATGAGATGCGCGGCGGCGAGATGGCGGCGCTGCGGGAGGTACCGTTCGCGCAATATTACGGCAGCGTCGATTCCACGGCCTTGTTCGTCCTGCTGGCGGGAAGCTATTTCGAGCGCACCGGCGACCAGACGACGTTGACCGAGCTGTGGCCGGCGATCGAGGCGGGGCTGGCCTGGATCGACGGTCCGGGGGACCCCGACAAGGACGGCTTCGTCGAATATCAGCGCGCCACGGAAAAGGGCCTCGCCAACCAGGGCTGGAAGGATTCCTACGACGCGATCTTCCATGCTGATGGCCAGCTCGCGGAAGGCAATCTCGCGCTGGCCGAGGTGCAAGGTTACGTCTTTGCGGCCAAGCGGCTCGCCGCGCGCTGCGCGCTTCGGCTGGGCAAGCCTGATCTCGCCAAGAAGCTCGAGGCCGAGGCCAAGACGCTGGCCGAGCGTTTCGAGGCCGCGTTCTGGTGCGAGGAGCTCGGTACCTATGCGCTTGCGCTCGACGGCAAGAAGCGGCCCTGCAAGGTGCGGACCTCCAACGCCGGCCAGGTCCTGTTCAGCGGCATGATCCGCGAGGACCGCGCGCGCCTCGTCGCCGCCGATTTGATGCGGCCGCATTTCTTCTCGGGCTGGGGCATCCGCACCGTCGCGCAAGGCGAGGTGCGTTACAATCCGATGTCCTATCATGACGGGTCGATCTGGCCGCACGACAATGCGCTGATCGCGCTCGGGCTCGCGCGTTATGGGCTCAAGCATTCGGTCGCGCATGTCTTCAAGGGATTGTTCGACGCCGCGACCTACATGGACCTGCGCCGGTTGCCCGAATTATTCTGCGGTTTCCGGCGCGAAAAGCGGCGCGGCCCGACGCTCTATCCGGTCGCCTGCGCGCCGCAGGCCTGGGCCAGCGCAACGGCGTTCACGCTATTGGAGGCGGCGCTGGGCATCGAGTTCGACGTGGCGCGCGGCGAGATCCGGCTGCGCAATCCGCATCTGCCGGCGTTCCTGCACGAGGTGATCTTGCGCGATCTGCGTCTGGGCGAGTCCAGCGTGGACCTGCGCGTCAGCCGCCATGGCGAGGACGTGGCGCTGGAGGTGTTGCGCACGCGTGGCCAGATTCAGGTCTCGATCGTGCTGGCGCGCTAGCGGCGCGCCGGAAGGAGGGTGCATGCGTACCGCCGGATGGTTGGCTCTGGGCGTCGTGATCGTCTGCGGAACGACTCTCGCCGTGTCACGCGCCGCGGAGGAGTCGCCCGCTCCCTCGACGGAAGCGAATGCACCGCCGACGGCGCAGCCGCCGGCGTCATCGGTCCCCGTCACGCCAAAGAATGCCGCGCCACCGCCGTCGGTCACGATCATCGGCGCGAGCGATGCGCACGGTGTGCTTGGCCGTGACGTGCTCAGCGCGGCGAACGAAGACATGGGCCGCATCGTCGACGTCATCGTCGATCGGAGCGGGCACGTGCGCGCCGCCGTGATCGATTTCGGCGGCTTCCTCGGCGTCGGCAGCCGCAAGATCGTGGTGGACTGGAACGCGCTCCGATTCGGCAAGATCACCAACAAGAAGGACAGCATCACGCTGGAATTGACCAAGGCACAGGTCGCAGCCGCGCCGGAATACAAGGAGGACACGCCGATGGTGGTACTCGGCGCGTCCGGCAGCCTGCAGCCGCTGCAAGCTGTTCAGTGAGGCGCGGGGAGGGATGGCCGCCGGTGCTGTTGTCGAGGAAGCCGAATGATGCAGACCGCGAGGGCCGCGTTGAGCAGGATAAATTCTCGGCGCCGTCGCCTGCCGGCATTCCGGCTCCGTCGCGCCAGAGCCTGCGTGGCCTCGACTGGTTCATCTTCTTCCTCGCCGACGTGCAGACCGGATTCGGGCCGTTCATCGCAGTTTATCTGACGACCCAGAAATGGACCCAGGTCGAGATCGGCCTCGTGCTGTCGATCGGCGGCATCGTTGCCCTGATCGGTCAGATGCCGGGCGGCGCCATCATCGATGCCGCGAAATCCGAGCGGCTGGTCGCCGGCCTCGCGATCGGCACGATCGGCTGCTGCGCGCTCGCCTATGCGGCGATGCCGATCTTCCCCGTGGTGGTGGCTGCGGCCACCTTGCACGCGGCAGCGAGCTGCGTGCTCGGACCGGCGATCGCGGCGATCAGCCTCGGTCTGGTCGGCCCGCTCGCGATCGGCGAGCGTCTCGGCCGCAACGCGCGCTTTGCTTCGCTCGGCAACGGCGTTGCGGCCGCCGTGATGGGTACTGCCGGCTATCTGCTGTCGAGCCGGTCGGTGTTCCTGGTCACCTTCCTGCTCGCAATTCCCACCTTGATCGCACTCTCTCGCATCCGCGAGCACGAAGTCGACATCGCGCGCTGTCACGGCGAGATGCCGCGCGAGGCGGAGGATCGCGGCGACACCAATATCTGGCATCTGATCCGGCAGCGGCCGCTCATTGTCTTTGCACTCAGCGTGCTCCTGTTGCAGCTCGCGAACGCCTCGATGATGCCGCTGATGGCAAGCGCGGTGACAGCGCGATCGAGCGAGTGGGCGACGGTGCTCGTCGCTTTTTGCATCGTCGTGCCGCAGGCGATCGTGGCGCTGCTGTCGCCGAGCGTCGGGCGCAAGGCGCAAGTATGGGGCCGCAGGCCGCTGCTGCTGATCGGATTCGCGGCGCTGACGATTCGCGGTCTGCTGTTCGCGACAGTGCGCGATCCGTATCTGCTGGTGCTGGTGCAGGTGTTCGACGGCCTCACCGCGGCGGTGTTCGCGGTGATGATCCCGCTGATCGTGGCCGACGTCGCCTTCGGCAGCGGCCATTTCAACCTCGCGCAGGGCATTGTCGGCACGGCAATGGGCATCGGCGCGTCGCTGAGCACCGCGCTTGGCGGCTATGTCAGCGATAAATTCGGCAATGCCATGGCGTTCACCGGACTGTCCGGCGTCGCGGCGACGGGACTTCTGCTTATTCTGCTTGTCATGCCGGAGACGCGGCGCAAGGGCATGATCGCAGCAAAAGAAATGGCCGGCTGAATCAATCAGCCGGCCATGAGGGGGTGGGAGAGGGGAGATCAGGCGTCGAGATTGTGCAGGCGTGCGCGGTTGCGCAGCACGATATGGCGGGCGCCGGAGAAGCCGAGAATGCCCTGGGCGTGAAGCTGCGACAGCGCGCGCGAGACGGTCTCGAGCGTGAGACCGAGATAGTCGCCGATGTCGCGGCGGCACATCGGCAGCGCCATCATGCCTGCAACCGCGAGGCGGCGGTCCATTTCGAGCAGGAAGGTTGCGACGCGCTCCATCGCGGTCTTGCGGCCCAGCAGCAGCATGTGGTCCTCGGCGTGGCGAAGCTCACCGGCGGTCATCGCCCAAAGCTTGCGGGCGACCTGGACGTCGGTGGCTGCGGCCTTCTCGAGGCTCGCGCGCTTCACGAGGCGCACAGTGGTGTCGATGATAGCTTCAGCAGCAAGGCGGTGGGTGGTGCCGGATTCGAGGCCGAACACGTCGCCGGGAAGGTGGAAGGAGCCGATCTGGCGGCGGCCGTCGGAGAGAAGCTTGTAGCTGCGCACGGCGCCGGTGACGACCTGATAGACATACTCGGCCGACTCGTCCTCGCCATAGATTTCCTCCTCCTTGCGGTAGGAGAACTCGGTGGCAACGAGGCCGACATGGCCGGCGATCGCACCGAACTGGTCAGAGACGGGATGGGCGGGTGCGATCTTGCCGCCGATCTGGGTCTTGATCGCCGGGGCGTTGAAGGTCTGGGTCAGCATCTGCGCCATCTCCGTTGTGATGACGCTTAGGTACGCGGTATCGGGTGCCTCGAAAATTTCGCGAGATATCTTAAGGAGATTGCCTTACGTAGAATCCCGTAGGTAGCTATGGACCCGGTTCTGGATGGCGTGGCGAATGCGTTTGACCAGGTTTTCGTCCAGAAGCGGCTTCAGAATCACTTCATTCACGCCTGCGGCCGCCGCCCGGGCCGAGATATTCGAGTCGGGATAGCCGGTGATCAGGATCACGGGGGTATCGCCCTCGGACTGGCGCAGTCGCCCGGCCAGCTCGATGCCGTTGATGTCAGGCATTTTGTAGTCGATCACGTAACAGTCTGCACCGGACGGGCGCGCCGCATTGAGCAGCGCCGTGGCGTTCCTGAAGGTCCGTACGGCAAAACCGTCGGTTTCCAGCAAAAACCTCAGCGAGCCAAGCACAGCGGCATCGTCGTCGACCACATAGACAGTTGGCTTTGCGGGTGACGACATCTGGAGCCGCTCGGGATGGGAGCTGATCGCAATCATTCCGATCTGGTAGCACAGGGCGAGCGGAGGGTTTTGACTTGCCTCAACTCCTGTTGACTTCAATCATTGAGCATTCCGGCGCGCATCGCTAGCCGGACCAGCTCCGACAGGCTGTTGGCCTGCATCTTGGTCATTACGTTGGCCCGGTAGACCTCGATGGTGCGCGGGCTGATGTCGTACTCGCGAGCGATCAGCTTGTTGGAGAGGCCCGCGATCAGCCCCTCCATGACCTGTCGTTCTCTGGGGCTCAGGGACGCGACGCGAGCGGCGACGTCCTGGCCCATGGCCTCGTTCCTGGCGGCCGGCTCGCCCTCGCGGATCGCGGATTCGATCATGGCGACGAGGCGGTCATCCTCGAACGGCTTTTCCAGGAAATCCATCGCACCGAGCTTCATCGCCTCGACCGCGAGCGGCACGTCGCCATGACCGGTCATGATCAGGATCGGAAACCGGCTGCGCTGCGCCTTCAGGCGCTTCAGAAGCTCGATCCCATCGATGCCGGGCATCCGCACGTCGGAGACGACGCAGCCGAAGGCGAGGCCGGGCAGGGCATCGAGAAAACTCTGCGCGTTGTCGAACAGTGTGACGCCGAAGCCGGCTGAATCCAGCAGGAAGTTCAGCGAATCCCGCATCGCCTCGTCGTCGTCAATGACGTAGATGGTTCCCTTGGTCGTCATGGATCAGTTCTCGTCGGCTGCCGGCAAGGTGAAGCGGAATGTCGCCCCACCCGATGCGTTGCTCTCGGCCCACATCCGGCCGCCGTGAGCCTCGATGATCGAGCGGCTGATGGAAAGTCCCACGCCCATGCCGGTGTCTTTGGTGGTGAAGAAAGTCTGAAACAGGTTTGGCATGACGTCGTCCTGGAAGCCGGAGCCGGAGTCGGAGACCTCGATCTCGATCATGTCGTCGGCGGCGCGGGTGTTGGTGACGACGAGCTCGCGCCGTGGCGACTTCGCCATCGCTTCCAGCGCGTTGCGGAAGAGGTTGACCAGCACCTGCTGGATTTGCACCCGGTCGGCGAGCACGAGATCGGCATTTGGATTGAGGCTGAACCGAAGCTGCACGTCCTGCTCGCGCGCGCCGGCGAGCCCGAGCGCGCCGGCCTCCTCGATCAGCTTGGACAGGCTCTCGACCCTTTTCTCCGATTCGCCGCGGGAGACGAAGTCGCGCAAGCGGCGGATGATCTGGCCGGCGCGCAGCGCCTGCTCGGCGGCGCGGTCCAGCGCGCTCTCGATCTTCGGCGTATTCGGATCCTGGCTTCCGGCGAGGAGCCGCCGCGACCCCTTCATGTAGTTGCTGATCGCTGCCAGCGGCTGGTTGAGCTCGTGAGCGAGCGCGGACGCCATTTCGCCCATCGCGCTCAGCCGCGAGACGTGGACAAGTTCGGACTGCAGTTCCTGGAGCCGCGCCTGGGTTTTCTGATGCTCGGTCAGATCGC
Organism: Bradyrhizobium sp. Kon56; assembly: GCF_055807635.1. NCBI lineage: Bacteria > Pseudomonadati > Pseudomonadota > Alphaproteobacteria > Hyphomicrobiales > Nitrobacteraceae > Bradyrhizobium > Bradyrhizobium sp. Kon56. The sequence goes on from NZ_JBVVOU010000001.1 coordinate 114,449, forward strand.
GGACGAAACCGGTGAAATAGGGCTCGCCGCCCGACTGCATCTCGCCGATCGACAGGTGCATCGGAAAGGTCGTGCCGTCGCGGCGCTTGCCGGTCACGATGCGGCCGATGCCGATGATGTGTGGGTCGCTGGTGGTCCGGTAGCGCGCGATGTAGCCGTCGTGACGTGAGCTGTCGGGCTCCGGCATCAGGATGCGGACGTTCTGGCCGATCGCCTCCGACTCGACCCAGCCGAACAGGCGCTCGGCCGCCGCGCTGAAGAGCTGGATGACGCCGTGGCCGTCGATGACGATCATGGCGTCTGGAATCGTCTGGAGGATCGAGCGGAGGTGACTCTCGCGCGTGCGCAGGGTTTCCTCGACCTGCTTCTCTTCATCGACGTCAAGAAAGATGCCGCTGAGATGTCGGGCGGCGCCGGCGTCGTCCCGAATCAGCCCCGCGCGCGCACGGATCCACTGCGCTCTGCCCAACGCCCCCGCGACCCTGAACGACACGTCGAAGCTGCCGCCCCGTTCGGAGACGTGTCGGATCGCACTCTCGATCCGCTCGCGGTCGTTCGGCTCCAGCCGGGACAGGAACAGCGCGTAACTCACCGATTGGCCAGATTCGATTCCGAACAGGATCCTGGCCGTCTCCGACCACTCCAACTCCAGTGTCTTGAGATCGAGGTCCCAGGTCCCGACGCCAAATCCTTCGATTCGAACGCGGAAATGTTCGCCCCGGCCGTCATCTTGCGGATGAATCACGCGGGTCGGCGCCAAACGATCACTCCCATTCTGATGCGGGGAACCGCACAGCGTTACCGTTGGCAATGTACCCAAGGAGGGGCCAGAGGCAAGTTCCGATGTCTTATACCATCGGCAGATTTCCGGCCGGCGCGGTGATCCAAGGTTTTGATCTATCTCATCCTGCCCCGGCGGCGGTGGGCTTACGATCGGATCAAAGCTCATTGCCCCGGAGACTCCGATGACATACGCGACCGTGATGGTCAGCCTGGCGCTCGATCAGCCCAACGAGGCGCGGCTTCAGGTCGCGGGCGAGCTTGCCGAACGATTTGAGGCGTCGATCATCGGCGTTGCTGCGGCGCAGTTCGCCCCGCCGCTCTACTACAGCGATGGCGCCGCAGCGCAGGGACTGATCGATGAGGGAGAAGCCTCGGTCAAGCGACGCCTGAGCAGGCTCGAGGCGCAATTCCGCGCCGCGATCAGGAATCGCGGCGGGCATGTGGAATGGCGCAGCGCCATGGATTTCCCGGCGCGCCTTACGTTCGCTCAGGCACGTTGCGCCGACATCGTCGTCGCCGGCGGGCAGAGCCCGGCCTTCTCCGACGCCTTCGCGCTCGCGAGCCCAAAGGATCTGGTGATGCAAGCCGGCCGACCGATCCTGGTCGTGCCTGACGGGGTCAACTGGCTCGATCTGCGCAGCGTCCTGGTGGCGTGGAAGGATACGCCGGAAGCGCGGCGGGCGCTCGCCGATGCGCTGCCATTACTGCGCAAGGCCAGGGATGTCACCGTCCTCGCAATTCCCGAAGGTGACGACGACCGCACTGCCGCGGTCGCTGGCGCGACCGACGTGACGGCGTGGCTTGCCCGCCACGGCGTGACCGCGATCACGCGCGTTTCCGAAGCGGCCCGGAACGAAACCGTCGCCGGGCAACTGGAGAAAATTGCCGGCGACGTCGGCGCCAGCATGATCGTCGCCGGTGCCTACGGTCATTCGCGCTTCCGCGAACTGATCCTCGGCGGCGTCACCCAATATCTGGTCACTCAATCTGCCCGCTGCGTGCTGCTGTCGCACTGACGCTGGAGCGATACAAGACCAATCAAAGAGGACGCGCCGTGTACAGATTCCTTGAACAGACCGTCGAAAGCTACATGACGCAGGACGTCAGGACAGTGAGGCGCGACCTCGACCTGCTCGCGCTGAGCGAGATGTTCGAGCGCGATGATTTCAATTCCTATCCGGTCGAGGACGACGGACAGGTCGTCGGCATCGTCACCAAGTTCGACATCCTGAAGTGCTTCGCCTTCACGCCGAGCCAGATGCTGCCGCGCTACCACGACCTGATGACCCGCAAAATCGGCGACGTCATGACGCCCGACTTTATCTATGTCAGCCCCGACACGCGGCTGACGCGCGTGCTCCAGATCATGGTCGAGCACCGCATCAGGAGCATCATCGTGCTCGACGGCGCGCAGAAGCTGATCGGAATCGTCGCGCGCGAGGACGTCATCGCGGCGCTCAAGGCGACGGCACGCGACTGAGGAGGCGGCTGCAGATTCGCAATTCTCGACTCCGCCATGTCACGCAGGCGGTGGGCTGCCGTTTATGCTCTGCGGTGCCCAAGCGACTGATATCGCTCTGCGATCTACATCGGTCTCACATTAACAGAAATCCACATAGCTTGATTTCAATCAATTCCCCGCGAGGGCGAATGTGGTTTCTGGCCCTGTGTTCTTTCAGAGAGAGTCCGCATGAGCCAGCCCTCCATCTCCAAGTCCATGACGTCAGGTGAAAGCGGCCTGGCTGTCGTGTTCGCGGTCACCGCCTTCCTCTGCGTGATTGCCTCGGCCAAGGCGCTCGATGCGCCCTTCGCCTTCCATGCCGCGCTGAGCGCGGCGGCGAGCCTGGCCGCGGTCTTCTGCATCATCAACCGTTACCTCGACCGACCGGCGGCGCTGCCGCCTGCGGAGATCAACGGCCGGCCCAACTACAACATGGGGCCGATCAAGTTCTCCTCCGTCATGGCGATGTTCTGGGGCATTGCCGGCTTTCTCGTCGGCCTCATCATCGCCTCGCAACTGGCGTGGCCGGCGCTGAACTTCGATCTGCCCTGGACCAGCTTCGGCCGCCTGCGTCCGCTGCACACGTCCGCAGTGATCTTCGCCTTCGGCGGCAACGTCCTGATCGCGACGTCGTTCTACGTCGTCCAGAAGAGCTGCCGCGTGCGCCTTGCAGGCGATCTCGCGCCCTGGTTCGTCGTCGTAGGCTACAATTTCTTCATCCTGATCGCCGGCACCGGCTATCTGCTCGGCGTCACCCAGTCGAAGGAATATGCCGAGCCGGAATGGTACGCCGATCTGTGGCTGACCATCGTCTGGGTCACCTATCTGCTGGTCTTCCTTGCCACGATCATCAAGCGCAAGGAGCCGCACATCTTTGTTGCGAACTGGTTCTATCTCGCCTTCATCGTGACGATCGCGGTCTTGCATCTCGGCAACAACCCGGCGCTGCCGGTCTCGGTGTTCGGCTCGAAATCCTACATCGCCTGGGGCGGCATCCAGGATGCCATGTTCCAGTGGTGGTACGGCCACAACGCGGTCGGCTTCTTCCTGACCGCCGGCTTCCTCGCCATCATGTATTACTTCATTCCGAAGCGGGCCGAGCGGCCGATCTATTCCTACCGTCTCTCGATCATCCACTTCTGGGCGCTGATCTTCCTGTACATCTGGGCCGGCCCACACCATCTGCACTACACGGCGCTGCCGGACTGGACCCAGACGCTCGGCATGACCTTCTCGATCATGCTGTGGATGCCGTCCTGGGGCGGCATGATCAACGGCCTGATGACGCTGTCGGGCGCCTGGGACAAGCTGCGCACCGATCCCGTGCTGCGCATGCTCGTGGTCTCCGTCGCCTTCTACGGCATGTCGACCTTCGAAGGCCCGATGATGTCGATCAAGGTGGTCAACTCGCTCAGCCACTACACCGACTGGACCATCGGCCACGTGCACTCCGGCGCGCTCGGCTGGGTTGGTTTCGTCTCCTTCGGCGCGCTCTACTGCCTCGTGCCCTGGATCTGGAATCGGAAGGGCCTCTACAGCCTCAAGCTCGTCAACTGGCACTTCTGGATCGCGACGCTTGGCATCGTCCTCTACATCTCGGCGATGTGGGTGTCCGGCATCCTCCAGGGCCTGATGTGGCGCGCCTACACCTCGCTCGGCTTCCTCGAATATTCCTTCATCGAGACCGTCGAGGCGATGCATCCCTTCTACATCATCCGCGCCGCCGGCGGCGGGCTGTTCCTGATCGGCGCGCTGATCATGGCCTATAATCTCTGGATGACGGTTCGCGTCGGCGAACAGGAAGTCCAGATGCCCGTCGCTCTTCAGCCGGCGGAATGAGGAGTCTTCCATGTCGTTCTGGACACGCCACCAAATCTTCGAAAAGAACTCGATCATCCTCATCGTCGGCATCCTGCTGGTGATCGCGATCGGCGGTCTCGTCGAGATCACCCCGCTGTTCTACCTCAAGAGCACGATCGAGGCGGTCGACGGGATCAGGCCGTATACGCCGCTGGAGCTCGCCGGGCGCAACGTCTACATCCGCGAGGGCTGCTATCTCTGCCATTCGCAGATGATCCGGCCCTTGCGCGACGAGGTCGAGCGCTACGGACATTTCTCGTTGGCCGCCGAGAGCATGTACGACCATCCGTTCCAGTGGGGCTCGAAGCGCACCGGTCCCGACCTTGCCCGCGTCGGCGCCAAATATTCCGACGACTGGCATGTGACCCATCTGGCCAATCCGCGCGCGATCGTGCCGCAGTCGGTGATGCCAGGCTATCCGTTCCTCAGCCAGACCGAGGTCGATCCGGACACGATCGCCGACCACATGCGCACGCTGCGGACCGTCGGCACGCCCTACACCGACGACCAGATCGCCAATGCGGGCGCCGACATGAAGGCCCAGGCCGATCCTGACAATGCCGGCTCCGACGCTTTCACCAAGCGCTACGCCAAGGCCGTGGTGCGCAACTTCGACGGCAAGGCCGGCACGCCGACCGAGATGGACGCGCTGATCGCCTATCTCCAGATGCTCGGCACGCTGGTCGATTTCAAGATCTACAACGAGAAAGCCAATCTTCGCTGAGAAGGCACCCACGATGAAAGCCATCCTGACACTCGACAATCTCGCGTCCGGTCTCGTGACCACGATCTGGACGCCGGTGTTCGTCGCGATCTTTCTCGCGATCATCGCCTACGCATTATGGCCCCGTAACAAGGCTGCGTTCGACGAAGCAGCACACCTGCCGTTGCGGGAGGAGTGAGAGACCATGACCGATCATCATAGCGACATCGATTCCGTCACCGGCAAGTCCACGACCGGACATGAATGGGACGGCATCAAGGAGCTCAACACGCCGCTGCCGCGCTGGTGGGTGATCAGCTTCTACCTCACCATCGTCTGGTCGATCGGCTACTGGATCGTGTATCCGGCCTGGCCGCTGATCTCCAGCAATACCACGGGCCTGTTCGGCTACTCGACACGCGCCGATGTCGCGGTCGAGCTCGCCAATCTCGAGAAGATCCGCGGAGCCAAGATGGTTGCGCTGGGCGCGGCCTCGCTCGCCGACATCGAGAAGGACCCGGCGCTGCTGGCGCTCGCGCGCGCCAAGGGCAAGACCGTGTTCGGCGACAATTGCGCGCCATGTCACGGCTCAGGCGGCGCGGGTGCCAAGGGCTATCCGAATCTGAACGACGACGACTGGCTGTGGGGCGGTTCGCTCGACCAGATCATGCAGACCATCCAGTTCGGCGCACGTTCCGGCCACGCCAAGACGCATGAAGGCCAGATGCTCGCATTCGGCAAGGACGGCGTGCTGAAGCCGGATGAGATCGTCACGGCCGCCAACTATGTCCGGGCACTGTCGGGCCTTCCGACCCGCAAGGGCTATGACGCGGCCAAGGGCGAGAAGATCTTCGCGGAGAATTGCGTCGCCTGCCATGGCGGCGGCGGCAAGGGCAACCCGGAGATGGGTGCCCCCAACCTGACCGATAAGATCTGGCTCTATGGTTCGGACGAGGCGACGCTGATCGAGACCATCAGCCAGGGCCGCGCGGGCGTGATGCCGGCCTGGGAAGGGCGGCTCGATCCCGCCACCATCAAGGCGATGGCAGTTTACGTCCACTCGCTGGGCGGCGGAAAATAGCCAATCCGGGACACGCGGGGGCGAACAAAAAAGCTCCCGCTTGCGCTGGATCAACTGACGCGGCGGCGTCGGGTCTAGGTTTTATCGCACCTCTCGAAAAGCTGCAGGCGATGAACAGGACCGCGAACCCAAAAGAGCTCCCATTAGACGATGACAACGGGCCGCTCTATGTGGCCCAGAAGAAAGTCTATCCCCAGAGCACCTCCGGCACCTTCCGCCGGATCAAATGGGGCCTGATGGCCTTCTGCCTCGGCGTCTACTACTTCCTGCCGTTCGTGCGCTGGAACCGCGGACTCGGCGCTCCCAGCCAAGCGGTGCTGATCGATCTTCCCAACAGTCGCTTCTATTTCTTCTTCATCGAGCTGTGGCCGCAGGAGGTCTACTACTTCACCGGCCTGCTGATCGTCGCCGCGGTGGCGCTATTCCTGATGAACTCGGTCGGCGGCCGTATCTGGTGCGGCTATCTCTGTCCGCAGACGGTGTGGACCGACCTGTTCTATGCGGTCGAGCGTCTGATCGAGGGTGACCGGCGCGAGCGGATGAAGAAGGACAAATCGTCCGACCCGATGAAGCTGGAGCGGATCTCCGAGATCGTGCTCAAACATTCGATCTGGCTCTTGATCGGGTGGTGGACCGGCGGCGCCTGGGTGCTCTATTTCAACGACGCACCGACGCTGGTCAAGGAACTCGTCACGTTCCAGGCGCCGATGCTCGCCTATGTCTGGATCGGCATTCTCACCGCGACGACCTATCTGCTCGCCGGCTACATGCGCGAGCAGGTCTGCACCTATATGTGCCCGTGGCCGCGCATCCAGGCGGCGCTAACCGATGAATGGGCGCTCAACGTCACCTACCGCTACGACCGCGGCGAGAAGCGTACGTCGGTGAAGAAGGCGGCCGAGCTGCGCGCGCTCGGGCAGCAGGTTGGTGATTGCGTCGATTGCTACCAGTGCGTGGCGGTCTGCCCGACCGGCATCGACATCCGCAACGGACCGCAGATGGAATGCATCCAGTGCGGGCTCTGCATTGATGCCTGCGACAATGTGATGACGAAAATCGGCCGGCCGAAGCGGCTGATCGGCTATGACAACGACGTCAACATCCAGCGCCGCCAGGAAGGCAAGGCGCCGATCTACCGCATCGTCCGGGCCCGCACCGTCTCCTACAGCGCGATCATCGCGGCGGTCGGCGGCATCATGATCTATACGCTGGCGACTCGCAGCCTGCTCGACGTCAACGTGCTGCACGACCGCAACCCGGTCGCGGTCAGGCTCAGCGACGGCTCGATCCGCAATGCCTACACGGTGCGGCTGCTCAACAAGAGCGGTTACGACCGGGTCATCGCGATCGACGCGAGCGGCCCGGTCAATGCGACAATCCATGTCATCGGAATCGATTCTGTGACGCCGGACCGGCCGATGATCGTGGTTCCGCGCGACTCCACCAGCGAGCTGCGGCTGCTCGTGACCGCTTCGGTGGAGGGCAATCCGGAAAAGTCCATCCCGGTTCACTTTCACGTCACCGATATCGGCCTCGGCGAAGTCGCCAGCGCCACCGACAATTTCGTCGCGCCCTAGGATCAGGAGTTCGCCATGGCAACCAAGCCGCTGACCGGAACAAAAGTGTTTCTGATGCTGGTCGCCTTCTTCGGCGTCGTGATCGGCGTCAACGCGACCATGATGAAGCTCGCGATCGCGACGCTGCCAGGGACGGACGTCGACAGCCCCTATGCCGCTGGGCTCGCCTATGACCGCGAGATCTCGGCGGCGCAGGACCAGGCTGCGCGCAAATGGAAGGTCAACGCCCATGTCGAGCGCCGCGCCGATGGCGGCGCCGTGCTTCAGGTCGAGGCGCGCGACGCGAGCGGCCAGCCGATCGCCGGACTGAAATTCGGCGGCCGCCTGGAGCGGCCGACCGACAAGCGCGCCGATCTCGCAATCGAGCTCTCGGAGGCCGGTATCGGCCTCTATCGCGGCGATGCCGCATCGGTCGCGTCGGGCCAGTGGGACTTGGTGATCCAAGGCGAGGCGCGGGGAACGCGCGTGTTCATGTCGCGCAACCGCGTGATCCTGAACTGAAGGATTTTGCCATGCACGTCTCGCGGGACTTTTCGCATTACGTCCGGACTGCGGGCGAGGGCGTCCAGCACATCGATCTCGCGGTCGAGGGCGTGCACTGCGCCGGCTGTATGGCCAAGATCGAGCGCGGGCTGTCCGCGATTCCCGACGTCACGCTGGCGCGCGTGAACCTCACCGACCGGCGCGTTGCGCTGGAATGGAAGGCGGGCACGCTCGATCCTATCAGCTTCATCGATCGCCTCGAAGAGCTCGGCTACAAGGCCTATCCTTACGAAACCGAGAGCGCGGAGGCGACCGAGGTCGCCGAATCGCGCTTCCTGCTGCGTTGCCTCGGCGTCGCCGCGTTCGCCACCATGAACGTGATGATGCTGTCGATCCCGGTGTGGTCCGGCAACGTCTCGGACATGCTGCCGGAGCAGCGCGATTTCTTCCACTGGCTGTCGGCGCTGATCGCGCTGCCGGCGGCGGCCTATGCCGGCCAGCCGTTCTTCCGCTCGGCCTGGCGCGCGCTGTCGGCCAGGACCACCAACATGGACGTGCCGATCTCGATCGGCGTGACGCTGGCGCTCGGCATGTCCGTGGTCGAGACCATCAACCACGCCGAGCACGCCTATTTCGACGCGGCGATCATGCTGCTCACTTTCCTACTGGTCGGTCGCTTCCTCGACCAGAACATGCGGCGGCGGACCCGCGCGGTCGCGGGCAATCTCGCCGCGCTCAAGGCGGAGACCGCGGCCAAGTTCGTCGGGCCCGACGAGATATCCCAAGTGCCGGTGGCCGCGATCTATCCCGGCGACATCGTGCTGCTGCGGCCCGGCGAGCGCTGCGCGGTCGACGGCACTGTGATCGAGGGCCGTTCCGAGATCGACCAGAGCCTGATCACCGGCGAGACGCTCTACGTCACGGCAGGCCAGGGCACGCCGGTCTATGCGGGATCGATGAACATCTCGGGGACCTTGCGGGTGCGGGTCTCGGCCGCCTCCGAGGCGACGCTGCTCGCCGAGATCACGCGGCTGCTCGACAATGCGCTGCAGGCGCGCTCGCGCTACATGCGGCTCGCAGACCGCGCTTCGCGACTCTACGCGCCGGTGGTGCATGGCACCGCGCTCGTCACCATCCTCGGCTGGGTCATCGCGGGCGCCGGCTGGCATGATGCCATCGTGACCGGCGTCGCGGTGCTGATCATCACCTGTCCCTGCGCGCTCGGGCTCGCCATTCCGACGGTACAGACCGTGGCCTCTGGCGCGATGTTCAAGGCTGGTGTCCTGCTGAATTCCGGCGATGCCATCGAGCGTCTCGCGGAAGCCGATCACGTCGTCTTCGACAAGACCGGCACGCTGACGCTGCCCGATCTCGAAGTGATGAATGCGGCCGATATTCCAGCAGACATCTTCGAGCTTGCCGGGCGGCTCGCGCTGTCGAGCCATCATCCGGTCGCCGCCGCGGTCGCGCAGGCCGCCGACGCCAGATCGCCGATCGTTGGCGCGGTCGAGGAGGCCGGCCAGGGCGTGCGCGCTGTGGTCGATGGCATCGAGATTCGCCTCGGCCGTCCGTCTTTCTGCGGCGCCGAGACGCTGGTCTCGGACGTGACACATCTCGACCCCGAAGCCTCCGTCGTGGCTTTCAGCAAGGGCAGCGAAAAATTCATCCTCTCCGTGCGCCAGGGCCTCCGTCCCGATGCGCAGGCTGTGATCGCGGCGCTGAAGGCGCGCAATATCGGCATCGAGATTCTCTCCGGCGACCGTGAACCGGCGGTGATCGCGGCGGCCCACGCGCTGGGCATCTCCGAATGGCGCGCCGGGGTGACCCCGGCCGACAAGATCGCGCGGATCGAGGTCCTGAAGCAGCGGGGCATGAAGGTCCTGATGGTCGGCGACGGCATGAACGATGCGCCCTCGCTGGCGGCGGCCCATGTCTCGATATCGCCGATCTCGGCCGCGCATTTGAGCCAAGCGACCGCCGATCTCGTCTTCCTCGGTCGGCCGCTGGCCCCGGTTGTCGCCGCCATCGATGCTTCGCGCAAGGCGCTGCACCTGATGCGGCAGAATCTCTGGCTGGCGATCGGCTACAATTTCCTCGCGGTGCCGGTCGCGATCAGCGGCGTCGTCACGCCGCTGATCGCGGCTGCCGCCATGAGCGGATCGTCGATCCTGGTGATGCTGAATTCGCTGCGTGCGCGCGGCGCCCCGCGGGAGATCGTGTGATGGAAATCCTGGTCATCCTGGTGCCGCTGGCGCTGATGCTCGGTCTCGCCGGTCTGGCCGCTTTCCTTTGGTCGCTTCGAAGCGGCCAGTACGACGATCTCGACGGCGCCGCCTGGCGCGCCATCGCCGACGACGAGCCGCCGCAGGAGGCGCCGGCCAAGCGCTAGCGCTTCAAGGCGAGCGTCAGCAGGGCCGCGACAGCGAGCGCCAGGCCCACCCCGGCCACGCAGGCATGCCAGCCATACGCGTCGAACAGCCGGCCGAGGACGGCGGTGCCGACGAGCCCACCGCAGAAATAGCAGGCGAGATAGGTGCCGCTGGCGATGCCGCGGTTTACAGCCGCAGCCTGTCCGACGAATCCTGTCGCAGCCGCTTGCGCGGAAAAGGTGCCGGTTCCGACCAGAACCATCCCGGCGAGGACCGCGCCCAGGTGCGGGACCAACATCAGCGGCAAGCCGACCCCGGCGATGGCGAGCGAGCCCCAGATCGTCGGACGCGTTCCGAGGCGCGACGCCACTTTGCCAGCCAGCAACGTGGTGACCACCGACGGCAGGAAGACGAAGTAAACGAAGCCGAGGTCCATCATGCCCAGCGACAGCGGTGGTCGAACCAGAACGAAATTGACGAATGTGAAGGTGCCGATGAATGCGAACAGGATGCAGAAGCCGATGCCGTAGGCGGCACGCAGCCGTGCATCCTGCCACTGCGCGATCGTCGCGGCAAACGCCGATGCCGTCGACGTCGTTGCACGCGTCGGCTGTACGCGCGCAATGGTGAAATAGACCAGGGCGGCACCGGCCAGATTGAGGGCCGCGAAGAAGTAGAAATTCCATGCCAGGCCAAGGCTATCGGCGATCGCGGCCGAGACCAGCCGGCCGACGAGATTGCTGGCGACGTTTCCTGTGATGTAGGCGGCAAAGGCGCCGCCGGAATCCATTGCGCTGCATTGCTCGCCGAGATGAGCCAATGTCAATGCGAAGGCGGACGCCATGCAGAGACCCTGCGCGACCCGCAGGCCGGTGAAGACGGCAAGATTGGGTGCAGTCGCCAGCAGGCTCGTCGGAATCGCGAGCAGGGTCAGGCTGAGCAGGATGCCGGTCCGCCTGTCGATGTGCGGGCTGAGAAGGCCGACGACGAGGCCTGCGACGGCCATGCCGAACGTGCTGGCGTTGACGGCCAGGCTCATCGCGGCCGGCGTGACGCCGTAGCGGCGCGTCAGCGAGGGCAGGATCGCCTGCGTCGCGAAGAGATCGACGACCGTCAGGAACGCAGTGAGGCCGATCACGAGAGAGCGAAGCGCAAGACCTGGTGAATGCGCGTCCATCGCCATCGCGGTTGGTTTGATCGGCGCGGAAAGATCGGTCATGGCAGGCCTCCCTTGTGATGAATGTGGCGCCCGCATGCGGGGCAGCATGGGGATCGCGGGCGCCACATTCCGTCACGCGTGCGCTGGGGTCGCGCACCCGTTACATGTTGTGGTCGTGCGGGTCCTTGCGGACGTCGCCGACATAGAGAATGACCGTTTCCTTGCCGAGGTTCTTCCACCAGTGCGAGGTGCCGGACACCTCCGGGCGGATGTCGCCGGCCTTGTGCACGATCGGATCGACGCAGTTGGAAACGTGTTCGACGATCTCGCCTTGCTGCACGAAGATCAGGGCAGGGCGGTCGTCATGGCTGTGCCAGGGCACGATGCCGCCGGGCTCGATGGTCAGCTTGCGGAAGCGCAGCTCGCGGCCTTCGATATGCGCCGGCTGTTTGCCGAGGTCGATGGCGCCGAGCGTGACGTCGGTGACGCCGACCGGCTTGTAGTCGACCATCTGCTGCGCGTTCGGCTTGATCTTGTCGGCCGGGCATTCGCCGGCGGAGACTGGCTGCGCCGAGAGTGTCAATACGCCGAGGATGGCCAAGCCGGGCCAGACCGCACGCGACAATGTGTGATGCTTGAACATCGGGACGTCTCCTGTGTTGGCCGCAACCGCAATGGTCGCTGGCTATGTTGGGACTTTCGTCGAGAGAGCGCTCGTTCTGAAATGCTCTTTCGCTCTCGCTGCGATAGACCGGCGCTATCGGGCCCGATAGGCGCTCGCTATCGAACCGATTGGGGATTGGCATTTCCGCTTCCCGAGCGACTGGCGTTCGATGGTGGGGCGCCCGGTTGGCGGGCGTTCACGTCACTCCGGAGGAACATCTCATGACGAAATTGTCCAAGACCTTGATTGCCACGGCTGCGTTCGTGGTCATCGCCACATCGGCCTTCGCGGAAGCCACATGGGACTTCAAGGCCGGCATGGCCTATATGTATGGCGGACCCGGCAAGATGTCGGCGATGGCCATGGCCCCGGCGGAGAAGAACCACGAGGCCATGATGAAGAACGCCAAGAAAGTCCCCGACAACACCGTCTTCTTCATGGACAACGGATCGCTGTATTCCACCTCGGGGCGGCTGGACCCGACCGGCAATTTCTACGTGAACTGATCGCGTGCGCATGACGGCCGCCCCTTGCGGGCGGCCGGATCGGGCACCTAATATTCGTCCCCTGAACGCTGGAGCGCAAGATGACCTCTCTCTCGCCGGCCGATGCCGAGCGGCTTAAACACGCCTTCCAGCGCTGCCGTGACATGGATGGCACGCTGAACGAGCAGCTCCGCGCCTATGCCGACGCCAGCCGCGACGTGTTCCCGGCCTATGGCGAGGCAGTCGACAATCTGGTGACCAGATTGAATGGAAACGGCGGCGGCGAGACCGCGCCGCGTCCGGGCGAGTCGATGCCGCCGTTCATGTTGCCGGACGAGAGCGGGCGTCTCGTCGCGCTGTCCTCACTGCTGGAGAGCGGCCCGGTCGCCGTGATGTTTTTCCGCGGCCATTGGTGTCCCTATTGCCGGCTCAATGTCCGCGCGGTGGTCCAGGCGCTGGACCGCGTCGAGTCCATGGGTGCGCGCATAGTCGCGATCATGCCGGAGACGCAGGAATACACCCAGCAGCTCAAGGCGGAAGCTGGTGCCCCATTTCCGATCCTGACCGACCTCGACAACGGCTATGCGTTGTCGCTCAATCTCGCGATCTGGCTCGGTGCCGAGATCCAGCACCTGTTGTCCTATCAGGACATGGCGAAATTCCACGGCAATGATGGCTGGATGCTGCCGATCCCGGCCGTGTTCGTCGTTGGTCGCGACGGTCTCGTGAAAGCCCGCTTCGTCGATCCGGATTTCCGCAAGCGAATCGAGATCGATGATCTGCTTGAAGCGTTGGAAGGCGCGAGCAGGGAGGCCTGAAAGAGTGAGGAGCGAGCGTGGCTGCTACCCCGCAATCTCCCGCCAATCCGCACCGCGCAACATGCGCATAACGGCATTGGCCACCGCCGTGCGCTGCCGGCCGGCCACTCCGTAGAGGCTGACGGTGCGACGGGCGTCCAGCCCGGCGACCGCAGCGCGCGTCAACGTCTCCGGAACGGGCGAGGTGTGCGGCAGCATGGCGACGCCGATGTCGGCCTCGACCAGCTCGATCAAATCGCGCTCGTTCGAGATTTCGTGACCCTGCTCGATCGCGATGCCGTGCTCGCGCAGGCTCGCCGAGATACGGGCGGAATGCTCGCAAAACGTCCGGCTCAGCAGCTGCTCCGCGCGCAAATCGTCCAGTGCGATGCTGCTGCGGCCGGCCAGGCGATGTCCGTCGCTGACCACGAGCTCGAAGCTCTCGGTGAACAGCGGCCAGACATCGAGCCGCTCCCAGGCCTCGTCGATGTCCGCGGCAATCCCTAGCTCGGCCTCGCCCTTCTTCAGGAACTCGGCCACTTCACGACTCGAGCCGCGCAGGAAGCGGAATTCGAGCCGGTTGAACTGCCGCTTGATCTGGTTGAGATGCGGAATGAGGAGCGACAGGTCGATCGCATGCGTCAGCGCGACGCGGAGCGCGCCGATCTCGCCGCTCCGGAACGAGGAGGCCAGCGATCGGGCGCCGGTGGCCGCTTCGAAACACTGCTTCAGCAGCGGATGCATGCGCTGGCCGAGCTCGGTCAATTGCGCCGCGGGCCGTTCGCGGCGAAACAGATCGCCGCCGAGCTCGGCCTCGAGCTGCTTGATCGCGCGCGTCAGCGAAGGCTGCGTCACGTTGCATTCCTCGGCGGCACGCGTGAAGTTCAAGAGTTGCGCCACCGCGAGGAAATAGCGGACCTGGTGCATTTCCATGGATCGGCTCCCGGCAAGATCAGCCGAAAGCTAGCCGATCGGCGCGGAGAATGACATCCCGACCGCAATAGCGCACAGGCATGGTTTCGGAAGCCAACGGGCATTTCCGTCAAACCCGGCGATGCTTCACAGTCGGCTCAGCACAAGTCGTCATGTCAAAGGAGTTTGCCCGTGAATATGTCCGTCAAACCGCAGACGTCCGCCTCCCGGGCGCTCGCGGGCAAGGTTGCGCTGGTCACGGGCTCAACCAGTGGCATCGGCCTCGGTATCGCGCGGGCACTTGCCGCGGCCGGCGCCGACATCGTGCTGAACGGCCTTGGTGTGGCGGCCGAGCTCGACCGGACGCGCGAGCAGATCGCGGCGGAGTTCGGCGTCAAGGCAAGGTTTTCGCCGGCCGACATGACCAGACCGAATTCGATCGCCGAAATGATCGCGGCGACGGTTGCGCAGGCCGGCCGCCTGGATATCCTGATCAACAATGCCGGCATCCAGCACGTTGCGCCGCTGGAGCAGTTTCCGGTCGAGAAATGGGACCAGATCCTCGCGATCAATCTGTCGTCGGCCTTCCACACCACGCGGCTCGCGCTGCCCGCAATGCGACAGAACGGGTTCGGGCGGATCATCAACATCGCCTCCGCGCACGGCCTGGTCGCCTCGCCGTTCAAGGCGGCCTACGTCGCCGCCAAGCACGGCATCGTCGGGCTCACCAAGGTGACCGCGCTGGAGACGGCAGAAGAGGGCATTACCTGCAACGCGATCTGTCCCGGCTATGTCTATACGCCACTGGTCGAGGCGCAGATCGATGGGCAGGCCAAGGCGCATGGAATCTCGCGTGACCAGGTGATCCGTGACGTGCTGCTGGCGCAACAGCCGAACAAGCGCTTCTCGACCGTCGAGGAGCTCGGTGCGCTCAGCGTATTTCTGTCCACCAACGCAGCGGCCACGATCACCGGGATTGCGTTGCCCGTGGACGGAGGCTGGACCGCGCATTGAGGCGAGCGCGTAACATAGGGTCGCTAGGAGCGAACATGGCAAGGGTACGGGCTCTCAGGGAGCAGAATATGAACGATGTGAAGCGCGATACCAGCGTGTCGAAGGATCTGCCCGGCCAGGTGGTGCTGGTGCTTCAGGGCGGCGGTGCACTCGGATCCTATCAGGCCGGGGTGTACCAGGCGCTGCACGAGGCCGGCATCGAGCCGGACTGGATCATCGGCACCTCGATCGGCGCCATCAATGCCTGGCTCATTGCGGGCAACGCGCCTGACCAGCGGCTGCTGCGCCTGAAGCAGTTCTGGAAACGGATGGAGCAGAATCCGGTCTGGAATCTGCGCACCCCGTTTGCCGGCTTCAATGAAAAGCTCGCCTATTGGTCGACCTTGACCCACGGCATTCCCGGCTTCTTCCGTCCCAATCCATTGGCGCATGCGGGCGATTCCTATCCGCTCGGAGCCGATCACGCCGGCTTCTATTCGACGGCGCCGCTGGAGCGGACGCTGCTCGAGCTTGTCGATTTCGGCCGGATCAACCGCTGCGCGCCACGGTTGACGGTCGGCGCCGCTCACGTCCGCAGCAGCCAGATGCGCTATTTCGACAGCCGCGACGGCGAGCTGACGGTGAAGCATGTCATGGCTTCGGGCGCGCTGCCGCCGGCGTTTCCGGCGGTACGCATCGACGGCGAGCTCTATTGGGACGGCGGCATTCTGTCGAACACGCCGACCGAGGCCGTCTTCGACGACAATCCGCGCAAAAATTCGCTGATCCTCGCCGTGCATTTGTGGAATCCCGCCGGCGCCGAGCCGACCACGATGGCGGAGGTGCTGAACCGGCACAAGGATGTGCAATATTCCAGCCGGATCGCGAGCCAGATCACGCGCCAGCAGCAAACCCATCGCCTGCGCCACGTCATTAGCCAGCTCGCCGCGCGACTGCCTGAAAGCGAGCGCAGCAATCCGGCGGTGAGGGAATTGATCGACTACGGCTGCCCGACCAGGATGCATGTCGTGCGCCTGCTTGCGCCGCAGCTCGACCGCGAGAGCCACACCAAGGATATCGACTTCAGTCCGTCCGGCATCATGCGGCGCTGGGATGCCGGCTATTCGCACACAAAGTCAGTGCTTGAGCGAAGGCCGTGGGTTGGCGAGTTCGATCCGCTCGCGAGCGTGGTGCTGCACGAACATATGGACGAGATGCCGATGGCGGCGGAGTAGGGCCGCAAGCGATCGTCCCCTTCATCGAATTGCCACATGCCTTGCGGATTGTCGGTCCTGGTCCGCAATCGAAAGTCCCTGCAGGTGGTGTCCGGGAGCGAACTTGAATCTGCCCTTGATACCGTCCGCGCCAACGCGGCGGGACCGGTCGCCGGCGTGTTCGGCCCTGACACGGTGACCTGGCAAATCGACCGCGAGGCCGTGATCTTTCTCGGCGCCGGCCGGGCGCTGCTCCTTCAACTCGCGCATCCCTGGGTCGCCGCCGCCATCGCCGAGCATTCGAAAACCCTCGCTGATCCGATCGGACGATTTCACCGCACCTTCGACATCGTCTTTGCCATGGTGTTCGGTTCGCTTGACCGCGCGCTGTTGTCGTCGCGGCAATTGCACCGGCGCCACAGCATGATCGTCGGCGAGATGCCCGAGACCGTCGGTCCATTCGCGGCAGGCTCGCGCTACTGTGCCAACGACATCCCGTCGCTGCGCTGGGTTCATGCCACGCTGGTCGAGACCGCGCTGATGGCGCATGATCTGGTCTTGCCGCCGCTCTCGGCGGACGAACGCGAACGCTACTGGGCCGAGAGTCGGTTGTTCGGTGCGTTGTTCGGGTTGACGGCGCACGATCTGCCGGCGGACTGGTCCGGCTTTGCGGCCTACACCGCGGCAATGACGCAGTCGGATACGCTGACCGTCAGCCCGGCCGCGCGTGAGATCGCCGCGCAGATCTTTGGTGGAGCGCGCCCGTGGTTGCGTCCGCCGCGCTGGTATCGCGCGCTCACCGCGAGCCTGCTGCCGGAAAGCTTGCGTGTGGGATTCGGGTTCGAGCTTGACGAGCGTGACACCAGATCCGCCGAGAAGGCGCTGCGATGGATACGGCGGGTCTATCCAAGGTTGCCAGACCGGCTGCGCTATGTCGGTCCCTACCAGGAAGCGCAAGCGCGGCTGCGCGGAGAGCCGCAGCCCGACTGGATGACGCGGTGCCTCAACCGTGCCTGGATCGGACGGTCGCAGATGGATGTGCGCGGGAGGGGGTGAAGTCCTCCGCCGTTGCCACAAACCACCGTCATTGCGAGGAGCTCTTGCGACGAAGCAATCCAGGCTGCTGCCACGGAAAACAGTCTGGATTGCTTCGCTACGCTCGCAATGACGAGGACACGCAGGCCTCACACCGCCGCCAGCTTCCGGTACAGCGCGTTGTAGCTGCCGGCCGGGATGCTCCAGGAGAACGACCGTCCCATCGCACTGCGACGCATGGTGTCGAGCTGGTCCTGCGCCATGAAGGCGGAGAACGCACGGCGGACGCCGCCGAGGAAGGATTCATGCGAAGGTTTTGAGAACAGGAAGCCGGTTTCGCCGTCGGTAATGGTCTCGGCGAGGCCGCCGGTCTGGTGGCCGATCGGCAGCGAGCCGAAGCGCTGGGCGTACATCTGGCTGAGCCCGCAGGGCTCGAAGCGTGACGGCATCAATGTGAAGTCGCTACCGGCGAAGATGCGGCGCGCCTGGGCCTCGTTGAAGCCGATCACGACCCCGATCGCGTCAGGCCGCCGGCGATGCGCGTCGATTAGCGCCTGCTCGAGCGCCGGCTCGCCGGAGCCGGTGACCACGATCTGCCCGCCGGCATCGACGATCTCGTCGGCCGCCGCCAGCACGAGGTCGATGCCCTTCTGGTGCACCAGCCGGGCGACGATGCCGAACATCGGGCCGCGCGACACCGCAAGCCCGAACTGCTTGCGCACGTAATCCGCATTGGCCTTCTTGCCGACCCAGTCGCCGGCGCCGAACTGCTGGGCAAGCTGGGCGCAGGAACGCGGGTCCCAGCTCTCGTCGATGCCGTTGAGGATGCCGGTGAGTTCGGCCGCGTCGGAGCGGACTCGAAGCAGGCCCTCGAGACCGCAGCCGAATTCATCCGTGGTGATCTCCCGCGCATAGGTGCCGCTGACTGTGGTGAGATGCGAGGCGTAGACCAGCCCGGCCTTGAGGAAGGAGAGCTGGTCGTAGAACTCGACGCCGTCGATGTGGAAGGAGCTCTCCGGCGCGCCGATCCGCCGCAGCGAGTCCTTCGGGAAGAGGCCCTGATAGGCGAGGTTGTGAATGGTCAGGATCGACGGCAGCTTGGAGCCGCGCCAGGCGAGGTAGGCCGGCACGAGCGAAGCCTGCCAGTCATTGGCGTGGATCAGGTCTGCTGCCCAATCCTTGTCCAACGTGCCCATCGCCAGCTCAGCGGCGGCCGAGGCAAAGCGCGCGAAACGGATGTCGTTGTCGGGCCAGTCGCGCCCGGACTCGTCACCATAGGGGTTGCCGGGCCGGTCGTAGAGTTGCGAGCACAACAGCACATAGACCGGCAGGCCGTCCTTGGTCGCGGCGCGGCCGAGCGAGCAGGCCGGCATCTCCGCGAACGCCGGACAGCGGCCAACGACCTGGATATGCGTGAGTTGTTCGATGATGTCGCGATAGCCGGGCAACATGACCCGGATGTCGGCGAAAGGACGAAGGGCTCGGGGGAGTGCAGCGGAAACGGCTCCAAGTCCGCCGACGCGGACAAAGTCGTCCATTTCTGTCGTAACGAACAAGACCCTCAAGAACTGCTGCCCTCTGCCGGAGCCCGATTGCTGCTATGCAAGAACGGGTCCAGTTGCCCTGGAATTCCCAAGCCCGCCCGCGAGACGTGTCTGTTCGGTAAAGACTTTCCTACTCAGCGGCCGCCCTCTAGGGTCGGCGCACCAACAACAGAGAACTTCGATAAGTTCCTAAGTGACTCAAGGACGCAAGCAGGCATGCAGCTATCAGATAAGCATGAGGGGACCACGCCAAAGGCCTTCGCCGGCCTTAGGGTCCTGGATTTTTCGACCACCATCGCCGGTCCCCATTGTGCGCGGATGCTCGCCGACATGGGCGCCGAGGTCATCAAGATCGAGACCGACGGCGGCGAGACGATGCGGACCCGGCCGCCGCTGCGCAAGGGCTGCAGCACCGTGTTCGGCCAGCTCAACGTCGGCAAGAAGAGCGTCGTGCTCGACCTCAAGTCCGAGGACGGCAAGGAGGCGGTCCGCCGGCTGGCCGCGACTGCCGACATCCTGGTCGAGAACTTCCGCCCGGGCGTGATGCATCGGCTGCGGCTCGACTATGACAGAATACGCACGGTCAACCCGAAGTTGATCTACTGCTCGATCTCCGGCTACGGCCAGAGCGGCCCGTCGGCCGAGCTGCCGGCCTATGCGCCGGTGATCCATGCAGCCTCGGGCTACGACATGGCGCATCTCGCCTATCAGCCCGGCCGCAGCCGCCCGGATTATTGCGGCATCTACCATGCCGACGTCGTCACCGGCACCTACGGGTTCGGCGCGATCGCGTCGGCGCTCTACCAGCGCACCCTGACTGGGCTCGGCCAGCATATCGACGTTTCCATGCTGGAATCGATGCTGACGCTGACATTGATCGAGTTGCAGAACTCGCAGTTCACCGTGAAGCCGCCGCCGCGCCCGATGTTCGGGCCGACCGAGACGGCGAGCGGTTATGTCATGATCACGGTTGCCAGCGAGAAGACGTTTCAGGGACTGATGGGAGTGATCGGCCGCCCCGAATGGATCTCCGATCCGCGCTTCTCCACCTACGCCGCGCGTCGCGATCATTGGGCCGACTTGATGGACGGTGTCGAGGCCTGGTCGCGGCAGCTCTCGACCGATGTCTGTCTTGTCGCGTTAGGTGCGGCCGGCGTGCCGGCCTCGGCCTACCGCACTGTGTCCGAAGCACTGGCCGATCCGCAGCTCGCGCACCGAGAGGCGCTCTCGTCTGTCGAGGATGAAGGCGGCTCGTTCCAGGTCCTCAATCTGCCGTTCCGGATGACCGGTGCTGATACAACACCGGGCAAGACGATGGCCGTTCTTGGCGAGCACACGGACGGACTGCGCGCGGAGATCGGGCTCACCGACAATGCGCCAATTCCGTCAGGCAAAACAGCCGTGCAAGGCTGAGGGCAAGGCTGACGGCAAGTCTCACGGGAAGTCTGACGGATACCACGCTGTGGCAAGCAATGCGGCGTTGCGCGTGGCCGGCTTGCCATCATCCGTCAGCCTAAATTAGACAGGTCCGAGTTTGTCTCGTCCCGCCGCCCATGCCATGGTGGCGACGACAAGAAAAATATCCGGGAGGACGCCAATGAAAAGTTTCAAGGTCGCCGATTTCAAGGCGCCGCTGCAGGAGTTCGACGAGGCCACGCCGCAACCGTCCGGCACGCAGGTGCTGATCAAGGTGAAGGCGGCCGGCGTCTGCCATAGCGACCTTCACATTTGGGAAGGTGGCTACGATCTCGGCCACGGCCGCAAGCCGCTCTCGCTGAAGGATCGCGGCATCAACCTGCCGCTGACCATGGGGCACGAGACGGTCGGCGAGGTGCTCGCCTTCGGCCCGGACGTGAAGTCGTCGGACCAGGGCGACGTGAAGATCGGCGATGTCGGGCTGGTCTATCCCTGGATCGGTTGCGGCAAATGCGCGACCTGTCTCGCCGGTGACGAGAACATGTGCCTGACGCCGCGCTCGCTCGGCGTCTATTGCGACGGCGGCTATTCCGACCACATGCTGGTGCCGCATCCGCGCTATTTGCTCAACCTCAAAGGCCTCGATCCCGCGTCAGCTGCACCCTACGCCTGCTCGGGCGTCACGACCTACAGCGCGCTGAAGAAGCTCGAGCAGCACTTCGACACGCCGATCGTGATGTTCGGCGCCGGCGGACTTGGCCTGATGGCACTGTCGCTGCTGAAGGCGATGGGCGGCAAGGGCGCGATCATGGTCGACATCGACGCGAAGAAACGCGAAGCGGCGGAGCAAGCCGGCGCGCTCGCGACCGTCGATCCCAAGGCGGCCGACGCGCTGGAGCAGCTTGCCAAGAAAGCCGGTGGTCCCATCCGCGCCGTGCTCGATCTCGTCGGAAACGCCGCCACCACGCAACTCGGCTTCGACTGCCTGACCAAGGGCGGCAAGCTCGTCCTCGTCGGCCTGTTCGGCGGCGGTGCGACCTGGGCGCTGCCGCTGATTCCGATCAAGGCGGTGACGATCCAGGGCAGCTATGTCGGCAATTTGCGCGAGACGCAGGAGCTGCTCGACCTGGTGCGAGCGAAGAACATAGCGCCGATCCCCGTGACGCGGCAGCCGCTCGCCAAGGCCAACGACGCGCTGGTGCAGCTGCAGCAGGGCGCGGTGGTTGGCCGCACGGTGCTGACGCCGTAACCAACGCTCCATCCTCCGTCATTGCGAGGAGCGAAGCGACGAAGCAATCCAGAGTGTTTCCGCAGATGCAGTTCTGGATTGCTTCGCTTCGCTCGCAATGACGATTAGCTCGCTCCTCCTGAGGCTTCCCATGTCCGCAAATAATGCCTTCCACATTGCCGTGCTTGCCGGTGACGGCATCGGTCCCGAAGTCATGGCGCCGGCCATCGAAGTCCTGCGCAAGATCGAGACGAAATCCGGCCTGAGCTTTCGCTTCACCGAGGGGCCGGCGGGCGCCAATCATTATCTCGCCGCCGGCAAGTCGATGCCGGACACCACCATCAAGCTGTGCGAGGAGGCGGACGCGATCCTGCTCGGCGCCTGCGGCCTGCCGTCGGTGCGCTATCCTGACAACACCGAGATCGCGCCGCAGATCGAGCTGCGCTTCATCTTCGATCTCTATGCCGGTGTGCGCCCGGCGCGGCTCATTCCGGGCGTGCCGAGCCCGATCGTCGGCGCCGACCAGCGCGGCATCGATCTCGTCGTGATCAGGGAGTCCACCGAAGGCCTGTTCGCCTCGATGGGCAAGGGCGTCGTCACCCACGAGGAGGCGCGCGAAACCATGGTGATCACGCGCAAGACGTCCGAGCGCCTGTTCGAGTTCTCGTTTCGCCTCGCCGAGCGGCGCAAGGCGCGCGGCAAGCCCGGCGCGCTGGCCTGCGTCGACAAGGCGAACGTGTTCAAGGCCTTTGCGTTCTTCCGCGGCATCTTCGACGAGATCGCCAAGCGTCATCCGGAGGTGAAGACCGACCGGCTCTATGTCGATGCCTGCTCGGCGATGCTGGTGAAGCGTCCCTGGGATTTCGACGTGATGGTGATGGAGAACATGTTCGGAGACATCGTCTCCGACATCACCGCGAGCCTGATCGGCGGCCTCGGCATGGCGCCCTCGGCCGACATCGGCGACAAATACGCAGTGTTCCAGCCGTGCCACGGCACCGCGCCCGACATCATGGGGCAGGGCAAAGCCAATCCCACCGGGATGATCTTGTCGGCTGCAATGATGCTGGACTGGCTCGCCGACAAGCACGGCGTCGAAGGAGCGGCCGAGGCCGGCGAGACCATCGAGCGTGCGGTGGACAAGGTCTATGCCGACGGTCTCAAGCCGATGGAATTTGGTGGCCGCAACGGAACCGCCGACATCACGAAGGCGGTGCTTGCGGCGCTGTAGTCAAGGAAGAGGGGCCTCGCGGCCCCTCGCAATTCACCAGCGACGCCAGTGGCGGTGGCCGCCCCAGCCCCACGGACGGCCGCCGTAGAAGCGTCGCGGGCCGCCGTAAAAACCGTAGGCGCCGTAATAATTCGGACGCCAGAAGCAGCGACCCCAGGGGTTGCAGACCCAGCGCACCTGATCGACGTCGGCTGCCGGGCCGCTCGCGATACGGTCGGCCTGCGGAATGCCGTTCGGCATCGCTGCGAGTGCCTGTCCTGATGCGAGAGCGGCGCCGCCCAGGGCAGCCAGACCAACAACAGCAAATTTCAGTTTCATCGCAATCTCCCTCGTTTGATGGCGAGAGAACTTCCAGCAAATCAGCTGGTTGCTATGGTGTTGCGGGGCCGTGGGAATTTAATCTTCCTGAATGCATGTTCACGTTGCCTGCCGTCGTTGCTGCGCTTCGTGGCAATGACGGAATCACCGTCCCTGGAACTGTGGCTTGCGCTTCTCCATGAACGCCTGTCGGCCTTCGCGAAAATCCGCGCTGTCCATACAAGCCGTGCCGACGGCCCTAATTGCCTCCATGTCGCGCGCGCTTTCGTCCTTCAGCACCTGCGCGATGGTGAGCTTGGCGGCCTTGATCGCGAGTGGTGCATTTTGCGAGATCGTCTCGGCGATGCCCATGGTCTCGCCCCAGAGCTGATCCTCCGGAACCACGCGCTCGACCAACCCGATGCGCAGCGCTTCCGACGCATCGATGCGCATGCCCGTATACATCAGGAGCCGTGCCCAGGACGGGCCAACCAGTGACACCAGGTGCCGCAAGCCGTCATAGCCATAGGCGATGCCGAGCTTCGCCGCGGGAATGCCGAACTGGCTGCCATGGGAGGCGATGCGGATGTCGGCGAGCATCGCCAATTGCATGCCGCCGCCGAGACAAAAACCCTGGATGCAGGCAATCGTTGGCTTGGGATAGTCGGCGAGCAGCGCGCGCTGGGCCGCGCTGCGTTTTGCGTATTCCTCGGAAGCGGCGGCGTTATGGCGCGTCTTCTCGAACTGGCTGATGTCGGCGCCCGACACGAATGCCTTGCCACCGCCGCCGCGCAGGATCACGACGCGCACGGCAGCGTCATCGCGTAAGGCGGTCAGCACCTCGCCAAATCCCTCCCACATCTCCAGCGACATCGCGTTGCGCTTGTCGGGATTGTTGAACGTGATCACGCCGACGCCACTGGCTGTGTGCTTGAGGATCTTGCCGTCGGCGTAGGGAATTTCGGTCGTGCTGGACATGTCGGACATCGCGGGCGCTTTCGTTGGCGAAGCGCAATGTTCGGCCGGGGCGAGGCCAGGGTCAACCGCGGCAATGGACCTGGCTTTGCAGCCGCCTGTGCCGCGATTGCATGGCGCGATCTATCGCGTCATGTGCGCGGTCAGCGGATGGCTGCTGGCATTGCTGAAGAAGGCCGCCTCCTCGGCAGTCGCCTCCAGCAGCTGCTCGTCCTGGTTATAGACGTCGTTGCGGAACTGGACGGTCTGGTCCTTGGTCATCCACGCCGTGAGGTAGATCCAGGCCACCGGCACCTTCTTCGCCATGGCGACGTCGAGATGCTGGCCGCTGGCGATCTCCGCGTCGATCGCGGCGCGGCTCCATTTCGGCTGGTCCTTCAGTAGCCAGGCGGCGAGATCGCGCACATTGTCGACGCGCGAGCAGCCGTGGGAATCGAAGCGGTAATCATCGCTGAACAGATTGCGCTGGTTGGTGTCGTGCATGTAGACCGAATAGGAATTCGGCATGTCGATCTTGACCGCGCCGAGCGCGTTGAACGTGCCGTTGTGCTGGCGCACGGTGAAATTCGGCGTATGCGTGCCCGACCAGTCAACCGAATTCGGGTCGATCGGATTGTCGTGGGCGTCGAGCACCTCCATGTGCATGCGCGACAGATAGGTGGGATCCTTGCGCATATGCGCGGAGATCTCGGTCTTGGCGATCGAGGAGGGCACCGTCCAGGTGGGATTGAGGACGACGCTGCTGATCTGGGCGGTGAGCGTTGGCGAGGGCTTTTCGGTCTTGCCGACGATCACGCGATAGCGCCTTACCACGACGTCGTTCTCGACCGCTTCGGCAAAGGCGGCGGGGATGTTGACCACGACATAGCGCTGGCCGAAGCCGAAATTCATGTTCTCGAGCCGCTGCAGCGAAGCCTCGAGCTGCCGGATGCGCTTCTGCACCGGCACGTTCATCGCCGCGATCGTGCGCGGCGTCATCGTTCCGGTCGGCGCGAGGCCGTGGCGGGCCTGGAAGCGTTTCACGGCGTCGGCGAGATCCTGGTCGAAGGCGCCGCTCGCCTTGTCGGCGGAAAAATCGCCGGAGACGATCAGCCGCTTGCGCAGGAGATCGTCATTGGCGCCCTGGGCGCCGGGCGCGAATTTGGCGTCCGCCGGGATCGTCGGCCAGCCGCCGCGCACGGCCAGATCGGAATAGCTCAGCGCCGCATCCTTGATGCGCTGGGCGGAGCCTTCGTCATAGGTCGGCTCATGCGTCAGCGCGAGCGCTGCGGCCGAACGGCTCTCCGCCGTAGATGCGGCCGCCGGCGCGGCGGTTTTCGGTGCGGCTGCGTGGGCCGGATTGGCGATGGCCGGCACCGTGCCAGCCGCAGTCGCCGGCTTAGGCCCGGCCTGTCCAATGGTCTCGGTCTGAGCAAGCGCAGAGGCGCTCGCAAGCATGCCGACGGCAATGATTATCGCATGGCGCTTCGACATGTGTCCCATCGTCCCTATGAGAGCGAGGCCCGGACGGGCGCTCGCATCGGCAATTCCCGGTTCGTCGGGCTGATTCGAGAAATCGGCGGGAGGCTAGCGCCTCCCGGTTGCGGCTCCCTTAAGCACGGCGCATCGCGAGCCCCATGCGCAAGGCACGCGGTCTCTGGATTGGGTCGCGACAGGGCCGGAATGGGTTCGCGCAAACCGCGGGCGACGGCGGGAAAAATGGTCAACAAAAAGGGCGATCATGCCGCCCCGAGAAGTCCGCGCAAGCGCGGGCCGGATATATCTCGTCCGGGTCTCGTTCAATCCAGCCGCGCCCCGTGACGCGGCGGATTGAACATCGGGCAGACAGGCACGAATGCCGATCGGCTCAGGCTTCGTTCGCCGCGATCGATTCCATCAGCGAGACGAGCTGACGCTGCACCGTCTGGTCCTTGATCTTGCTGTAGGCGCGCAGCAGGCGGAGGCTGAAGGCCGAGTCCAGGAAGAGCAGGCTCTCGACTTCGCGCGCCTTGTTGTCGCCGTCATAGAAGAAGGTCACGGGCACATCGAGGGCGGTGGCGATCTGCTGAAGCCGGGCCGCGCCGACGCGATTGACGCCCTTCTCGTACTTCTGGACCTGCTGGAAACTGACGCCGAGCTTCTCGCCGAGCTCGGCCTGCGAGACCTTCATCTCGACGCGCCGTAGACGGATTCGCTTGCCCAGCTCAATGTCCGGCTTGCCGGCACTGCGCTGCTTCATTCTCTTCGCCGCTGTCTTCATCTTTTTTCTCATCGGTCTTCGGTTGAAAACCCCCCGAAGAGCTGGGTCAGGGGTTCGCCCATATACTCGTCCTTGAATTCATGCGGGTGCACGAACTCTTCCTTAAACCACGGGAAACGCGCCGGATTGAAGGCTTCGATCAGCCAGTCAATCATGTGTCGTACGCGCGGAATCCGGCCGCTACCGGGATGGTAGGACAACCAGATATCCAGCGGTCTGTTCAGCTCGACCTCCAGTGGAATCAACTTCCCGCCAAGCGCAATGGCGTAGCTCGGGAACACGCCGATTCCGGCGCCATTCGCGACCGCCCAGTAGTTGGCGCTTGAGACGTTGGTCTTCATGACCAGAAGGTCACGTTCCGGAACGCCGGGGAAGAAGCTCTCGAAAGTTTGCTTGGCAGCAAGCTGGTCCGCGAACTGCAGCACCAGGCGGTGCTTGATCAACTCCGCCGCCGAGCGCGGCGCGCCATGTTTTGAAATGTATTTCTCGGAGGCCCAGAACATCAGATGCATGCGGCCGAGCCGCACCAGCTTGACGTCGAGCGCCGAAGGCCGCGACAGGTGAATGGCGACGTCGGCCTCATGGCGGGAGACGTCGGCCGAACGCATCGCGCAATGCAGATCGACCAGGATCTTCGGATAGGTCTGCTGGAATTCGACCAGTCGCGGGGCGAGCCAGAATGTGCCAAGTCCCTCGGTGACGGCGACGCGGACCTCGCCGGACAGGGCGTTCGCCGTCGAATCGCTGGTGCGCAGCACGTCGAAGGCAGCCGCCTCCATTTGCTCGACGGCGGAGACCACCAGCGCGCCTTCGTCGGTCAGACGGGTGCCGTGGACGTCGCGGGTGAACAACGTGGTGCCGGTCTGGCGTTCGAAATCATCGATCCGGCGGCGAACGGCGTTGATCGACAGCGACAGGCGCTCGGCCGCCGAGCGGAAACTTCCGCATCGGACAACTTCCAGGAAAATGCGCGCCGCATCCCAGTCCGAGAGGCCGCTGACGTTTGTCTTTGGGCGTTCCTCCAGAGGAACGCCCCTTTCCGCCAAGGAGTGCATACAAGTCCCTTCGGGTCGCTAAACTGGCAGAATCTCGGGCAAACCACAACCACGGCGGGTTGGGGAACGACGAGTTTTGAACGTCATCCTTACTACGCCGCAGGTGGTATTCGGGTGCTGCCAAGCCTAGGAACAAGGGCTAGGAATCGGGCAAACCATCGCCCGTATGAGGGGGTGTGGCGTGAGTTCCGTTGTGAGCCGTGACTTGCCTGCGGGATTGTCGGCATTGTCCGCAATGAACGTCCTTGCGCGAGAGCAGGTGCCTTCCACGATGGATCAATTGCAGCACGCCAGGCGTTTTACGAGCGAGCGTTTTACGATCGAGCGCTTTACGACTGAGCGTTTCGACGGCCGGCGGCGCGACGCGATACGCGCCGGAACCGCGGTTTCAAGGCAGAAACACACTGAAATCATGTTCGGGGGCGTAGCGGCCTCGTGTTATCCTCGACGCTCCATGGGGGCCAAAGGGGTCGTCACAACCACGTCTCACAGGCCGAATTAGCGGAAAGAACGCCGTGTCGCATTCAGACGAACAGTTGCAGTCGGTGCTGGAAACGCTCGAAGAGTGCCGCAGGGTGCTCAACGAGAGCAATAGCCGTGAGTCGGCCGAGCTGCTGTCCATTGTCATCCTGGACGTGCGGATGAAGCTCAAAGGAATTGACAGTGCCGATCTCAAGGCACTGTGCGACGAAATGCTGCGGACGGCCACGAGCGAACCGCAGCCCCCTTCCAAGCAGACGCAGGACCAGCCCCGGCGTCCGCTGCTCCGCGTGGTGAAGTAGCCGCGCCGCCGAGTTTCGCTTTTTGGCGAGATTTGTGCGTGTCCCGGTGCCGCATCTGTGATCACAGACGGCATCGGGAGGAGCCCTGGTTTTGTGCGCCTCTGTTGCGCATTCGCTGGCATCGGCTACACCAGAGCCGGTTCGGCTCCGGGCCGCGCGCATTCCCCGCGCGCCGCATCGGCGCCAGAGATGGTTCCGACTGCATCATGCAAAATGTTTCGATCCCGGCGGCGCTGATTGCCGGCCTCGTCAGCTTCCTCTCCCCGTGCGTCCTGCCGCTGGTCCCGCCCTACCTGATCTATCTGACGGGCGCGACGATCGAGCATGTCGAAAGCGAAGAGCCCGCATCGGCCTCCAAACGCGCCATCATGATGTCGGCACTCCTGTTCGTGCTCGGCTTCTCCACGGTGTTCGTGGCGCTCGGCGCCAGCGCCTCGCTGATCGGGGCGCTGATCCGGGCCTGGTCGGCCGAACTCTCGATCCTCGCCGGCATCGTCATCATCGTCATGGGCCTGCACTTCCTCGGCCTGACGCGCATCGGCCTGTTGATGCGCGAGGGACGCTTGACCGCGCCCAAGCCCGTCGGCCTCTGGGGCGCTTATGTGATGGGGCTGGCCTTTGCCTTTGGCTGGACACCTTGTATCGGCCCGATCCTCGCCGCGATCCTCTCGGTCGCCGCCGCCGAAGCGACAGTGACGAGAGGCGCCGGCCTGCTCGCGGTCTATTCGGCCGGGCTCGGCATTCCCTTCCTGATCGCTGCCCTGATGATCGAGCAGTTTTCCACCCTGTTCGCGCGCATGAAGGGCCATCTCGTCAATGTCGAGCGTGCCATGGGCGTCCTGATGGTGATCACCGGTATTGGATTCCTCACCGGCGCGGTCTCGAACGTGAGCATCTGGCTGCTGGAGACGTTTCCGACGTTGCAGACGATCGGTTAGGCCTCCGCATCAAAGCGCGCTAGCGCGGCGCGGTCGATCTCGATACCGAGGCCCGGCCCCTCGGGCACCCGCACGACGCCGCTCGCATGCTCGATCGGGTCCTGCAAAATCGCCTGCCGGATCGGATGTTCAGTGCGGTCGAATTCCAGCATCGGCTCGAGCGGTGACAGCGAAGTCGGCGTTTGCGAGGGCAGCACCGCGAGGAGCTGGAGCGAGGCGGCGATCGCAATCCCGGTGCCCCAGACGTGCGGATTGTAGCGGATGCCGAACGCCTCACTCATGTCGGCGATCTTCTTGCATTCACTCAAACCACCCGCCGCGCAGGTGTCGGGCTGGGCGATGTCGAGCGCGTGCGAGACGAACAGCTCGCGGAAGCCGAAGCGCGTGAATTCGCACTCGCCGCCGGCGACCGGAATCGTGAGCGCGGATTTCACCGCGCGATAGCCCGCGACATCCTCCGGCGGCACCGGCTCCTCAAACCATCCGATGTCATGGCGCTCGATCAGGCGGCCGAGCCGGATCGCCGCGACCGCGTCATAGGCGTGGTTCGCATCGACCATCAGCGCGACATCGGGGCCGATCGCCTCGCGCACCGCGCGGGTGATTGCGGCATCTTCGGCGATGCCGAAACCGACCTTCAACTTCACGGCACGGAATCCCTCGGCGGCATAACCCGCCGCTTCCTCCGACAGATAGGTCA
The DNA here is from genome assembly GCF_055807635.1 of Bradyrhizobium sp. Kon56. NCBI lineage: Bacteria > Pseudomonadati > Pseudomonadota > Alphaproteobacteria > Hyphomicrobiales > Nitrobacteraceae > Bradyrhizobium > Bradyrhizobium sp. Kon56. Next base: position 144,470 of record NZ_JBVVOU010000001.1, read on the forward strand.
GCGGATCGCCTGACTTGCGCCGGTAGAGACCGGTTGCGTAGGCGGCAACCTGCTTGCGCGCGGCGCCGCCGAGAAGCTGATGCACGGGTACGCCAAAATGCTTGCCCTTGATGTCCCATAGCGCGATGTCGATGCCGCTCATTCCCTGGATCACGACGCCCTTCTGGCCGTGATCGCGCAAGCGCGCGTAGACCATCTGCCATAGCACGTCGGTGCCCAACGGATCCTCGCCGATCAGCCATGGTTCGATGCTGCGAACTACCGCCGCCGTCATGCGTGCCGGACCGTAGCATTCGCCCCATCCGATAAGACCATTGTCGGTCTCGATCTCGACCAGCATTGCGGTGCGCGTGTCGTACCAGGCGCGCGAATAGGCAAAGGGCTGCGACAGCTTTGCTTCGAGAATGTGCGTGCGAACCCTAGTGATCTTCATTGCCGGCCTCCGTTCATCGCGCCTCGTCCAGCGCGCAAATCACCGTGCAGACCACGCCGCGGGGCAGGAAGTCGACCGTTGCCTCGCCGCCGAGCTGGTCGCGCGCGCTGCGCTCGATCAGGCGCGAGCCGAAGCCGCGTTGCACCGGCGCCGTCACCGGCGGTCCGCCGATCTCGGTCCAGATCAGGCGCAGCCGCGGCTTCGGCGCATCGGCGACGACCTGCCACTCCAGCGTCACCCGGCCGGTCTCGTTGGATAGCGCGCCGTATTTCGCCGCGTTGGTGGCGATCTCGTGCACGATCATCGACAGCACCACGGCGAGCCGCGGCGACAGCGGCACCGCGGGTCCGGCCATGCGGATGCGCTCCGGATTATTCAGCAGGAACGGCTGGAGCGCGCGGGCGATCACGTCCCGCAGCTCGGAGCCCGCCCATTTCTCCTGGCTGAGCAAATTATGCGCCTCGGCCAGCGCGCCGAGCCGGCCCTCGAATTTTACCCGCTCGTCCCGGCTGGCGCTGCGGAAGGTCTGCACCGCGATCGCCTGCATCAACGCGAGCGTGTTCTTGACGCGATGGTTGAGCTCGTCGATCAGGAGATCGTGCAGCATCTCGCCGCGCGCGATCGTGGTCGCCATCCGGACCGCGAAGGTCAGGCCGGTCAGCAGCAGGACGCCGCCGATAAAACTGGTGATCGCGATGTTGCGCCAGAGCGGAGCGATTAGCGAGGTCTCGGCGACGCCGGCCACGATGGTCCAGCCGGTCAGCCGCGACCTCGTATAGACGGTGGACAACGCGACGCCGTCGAGCGAAACCGTCGAGAGTGCGGCTTCCGGCGTGCGCAACATACTCTCGTACAGTGCGCCGGTAGCCCGTTTGCCAAAGATCTCCGTAGGGTTCGGCGTGCGCGCGAACACGATAGCCTTGGTGTCGAGCAGGGAGACCGTCCAATCCCGGTCGGGCCGTTGCTTTTCCACCAGGTCCTGAAAGGTGCTGACCGGCGGGCTGAAGCAGAGGTCGTAGATCACTTCGCCGTCGCGGAGCACCGGAACCTCGACCGTAAGCACCTGCCGGCCGTTGATCGCGCCGGTGAACAGGTCGGAATATTGCGGCGACCTGGTCGCAAACACCTTCTCGATGATCTCAAGATGACCGCGTGGCGGCAGGCTTGCGGTGTCCTCGGTCGCGGAGGAAAACAACAGCCGGCCCTTGCGATCGGAGATCAGCACGAGGCCGCCTTTGCCGTACTGGTCGACGAAGCCGAGCGCGATGCGGCGGAAGCTCTGGAAGTCGTCGTTGCGCAGCGAATTCGTCAGTGCAAGCACCTGCAGGCCGCCGGTCATCCGCTGCACCTCGGAGTCCAGCACGAGGCGCATGCTGCGCACATTCTCCAGCACGCGGCGGGTCGCGTCGTTGCGGTCCTGTTTGTAATTGTAGACGGCAATGCCGACCGCGAAGACGATCAGCGGCAACATCGTTCCCGTCACCAGAAGAGCGAGCCGGACCGGCAAAGTGAGCTTTGACAAACGCGGGCGTCCCGGTTCCAGCGCAGGGGAGCGCCGGATTTATGATTTTGGGAGACCATAGGGGCGGGATTTGCGCTACGCCAATAATTTTTGCGTTCGGACGCGCCGCCCAGGAAGAAGATTTTGCAGCGCGGTCCGCGGCTGCGCCTCAGCTCATGCTGATTGCGGTCAGTAGGAGACACATGGCGTACACGGCCGCCAGGCTGAGCCCGGCGATCCGGGCCTCTCGATGCGATTTCATAATGTCAGCTCCCAGAGAGGGAGGCCGCCTCAAGGCGGCCCCCTTACACCTGGATCAATCAATTTCCTGAACGACCGTGCGCGTACCGGGATCGACGAGCATCACGCGATCGCCGGAGTAGACGTAGCGATACTTCGTCAGCGACGGACCCCAGTCTGCGGGAACGGCCTCAAGCTCGACGTCGCTCGGCACCGCCGCACCGACAACGATCTTTTCCTTCGTGGTCACCGGGCGAATGCGATGCTCGGTGACGTAGGATTTGATCTTGGTTCGGTACTGCGGCTCGATCTGGACGGCCGCCGCGTGGCCCGTCCCGGTCGTCGTCACGACGGTCGATTGCGCGAAAGCACCGGTCGACATCAGGACCGCCGCGGCGGAAAGCAGGAACAACTTCTTCATCTCGTTCTCCTCGTTTGAACATGCGCCGCAACAACCCCTCATTGCGGACAGCGTTCCCGGCTCAGGGAACTAATTGCCGCTTTTTCCCGTTTGTAGATGACCGGGCTGACGGCTCGGGCTCTGGAGGAGGACTACAAATGAAGTTGAAGATAGTAACTGCAGCATTGATGCTTTCCGCAATATCCCTGCCGGCGTTCGCGGCCGACGAGTTCTATGTCGTGCAGGACGTCAAGACGAAGAAGTGCACAATCGTCGACAAGAAGCCGACGGACACGTCCATGACCGTCGTCAGCCCATCGGGCGCGATCTACAAATCGCGCACCGAAGCTGAAGCCGGCATGAAGACCGTCAAGGTCTGCACGTCCAACTGAGGAGGATGACAAATGCCAGTTCTGATTCTCTGGGCCGTGCCGGCCGTGCTGGTGATCGGCGGCGGCATCTATCTGATCGGCCACATGCACTAAGCGGCAGTGGAAGGCGGGTCTGTGCGTGCAGCGCACGGGCCCGCACGCCGTCTGTCTGCTAAGAGAGGCTGCTCCCCTCGGCCTGCCACGCACCGGCAGGAGCGCAAGTTGCAGTGCAGCAGTTCGCGAAAGGGGTGGCCCTGCGACGAAGAGGGCCTCCCGCGCGCGTGAAATGACTTCCGTCCCGCCGAGGTTTTCCATACGCTTCCCACTCGCAAGCCGCATACCGGCTGCGCTCACGGCCCGGCGACAGGGCCGGAGCATCAAAAGGAGGGGAGACGATGAAGCGAAGATCATTTCTCGCTGGGCTCGGCGCGACCACTGCGGCGGCTGCGATGGGCATGCCGTCAATCGTCAGGGCACAGTCGCCGATCACATTGAACGGCGCGGTCCAGTTCAACGACGACCACGCCTTCAACCGGGCCCTGCTCCGGTTCGAAGAGCTGGTCAAGAAGTACTACGGCAAGCCCGTCAACTTCACACTGCACAGGAATTCCTCGCTTGGCCTCGAAAAGCAATATTTCGAGTACATGTCGCAGGGCAAAGCCGTCGATTACGGCATCGTCTCGCCGGCTCACATGTCGACCTTCGCCAAGGCGGCCCCGTTCATCGACGCGCCCTTCGTGTTCAAGGGCATCGACCACATGAACAAGGTCGTCGAAGCCAATATCCTGGCGCCGATCGCCGACGAAGTCGCGTCCAAGGCCGAGGTCGTTCTGATCGGCTATTCCGGCGGTGGCATCCGCAATATCTTCGCCAACAAGCCGCTCAAGACTCTCGCCGACCTTAGGGGACTCAAGGTGCGCGTACAGGGCGCGCCGATCTGGTCGAAGACCTTTGCGGCCGTGGGCATGAGCCCGACGGTGATCGCCTACAACGAAATCTACAACGCGATCCAGAACGGCGTGATTGCGGCCGGCGAGAACGAGGCGGCCGGCGTCGAGGCGATGAAGTTCTACGAAGTGGCTCCGCATCTCAACCTGACCCAACACGCCGTGTCGATCCGGCCGATCTGCTTCTCGGTGAAGACGCTAAAGACCTTGCCGAAGGAGTTGCAGGACGCGATCATGAAGGCCGGCAAGGAGGCCGGCGACTACGGCCGACAACTGGAGTCGAGTGAAGAAGTCGTCAAGCTCGACACGCTGGAGAAGGCCGGGAAGCTCAAGCGCGTTCCCTTCGAAGAACGGGACGCCATGAAGAAGCTCGCCGATCCCGTGATGGCCACCTACGCCAAGGAAATTGGCGCGGAAGGCATTTTCGAGAAGATCAACGTCGTCTGAAAACTGTCGCCGCCCACGCGACAGGACGTCGGGGCAAGCCAGACGGCTTGCCCCATTGCGTGATTGTGATCCCCCGGAGTCGTGATGACTGAAATATCGATGCCACCGAACCCGTCGCCATGGCGCCGAGCAACGGCGGCCTATGCAAAACTGCTGGAAATCCTGCTCGCCGCCTCCGTCGGTATGCTGGTCATTCCGGTCACGTTGCAGATCATCTCGCGCTACACGCCTTTGATTCCGTCCTACATCTGGACCGAGGAGATGGCGCGGTTCATGTTCATCTGGACGATCATGATTGGCGCCATGGTCGGCATCAGAGAGTCGCAGCATTTTGAAGTCGACGTCTGGCCTGACCTGTCACGCCGAAGCGAAGCCATGGTCCGGATTCTCGCGCGGCTCGGCGTGCTGGCGCTGGCACTGGTGTTCGTAACCGCCGGAATCGAGTTCACCCGCTTTGCCTGGAACAGAACTTCGGAGCTGGCCGATCTGCCGCTTTGGCTGATCCACGTCGCCTGGCCGATTTCCGGCGTGACCTGGATCGTGTTCGCCGGTGAACAGATCGTCGACGAGATGCGGATTTTGTTTGGGGCAAATCAATGAGCGGCAATGTTCTTTCTGCCGGGCAGGCCGCAATGGTCCTGTTCGGTACTTTCGTTGGCCTGCTCATCATCCGCGTCCCGGTCGCCTTCGCGCTTGGCCTTGCCTGCGTGCCGATCCTGCTGATCGAGCCGCATCTGTCGCTGATGACGCTCGCGCAGGAAACCTTCAACGCCTACAATTCATTCATCCTGCTAGCGGTCCCGTTCTTCCTGCTCACCGCCAATCTGATGAGCATCGGCGGCATCACCGACCGGCTGGTCGCGCTGTCCCGCTCGATGGTCGGGCACTGGCCGGGGTCGCTGGCGCAGATCAACGTGGTGCTGTCGGTGTTCTTTGCCGGCATCTCCGGATCCTCCACCGCGGACGCGGCGAGCCAGTCCAAGATATTCATCGATGCCCAGACCAAGGAGGGCTACGACCTCTCGTTCTCGATCGCCATCACCGCGGTCTCGGCCGTGCTCGCCGTCATCATCCCACCCTCGATCCTGATGATCGTGTGGGGCGGACTGATCTCGACCTCGATCGCCGCGATGTACCTCGCAGGCATCGTGCCGGGATTGCTAATCGCGGGCGCGCAGATGGCAACAGTGCATATCTATGCCGTGCGCCGGGGCTATCCGACCTATCCGAAGGACACCTGGAGGGAGATGTGCTGCGCCATCTGGCGCTCGATACCGGCGCTTATGACGCCGTTCATCATTGTCGGCGGCATCCTGCTGGGGTGGTTCACCGCGACCGAATCCGCCTGCGTCGCAGTGCTCTATTCCGTGGCGCTGTCGACGTTCTTCTACCGTGAAACCGGCGCGCGCGAACTCTACAAGGCGCTGCTCGATACCGGGCGCCTTGCCGGCGTGGCGCTGTTCTGCGTCGGTACCGCGAGCGCGTTCGGCTGGCTGCTGGCCTATTACAGGATTCCGCAGGAACTGCTGGCTAACGTCTCGACCTGGGGCATGGGCGCGATCGGGGCCGGCTTCTTCATCGCGTTCTGCTTTCTGGTGGTGGGCTGCTTCCTCGACGCCATTCCGGCGATCATCATCGTCGGCACCGTTCTCGAACCGCTGGCGAAATCGGTCGACCTTCATCCGGTGCAGTTTGCGATCATCTCGATCGTCTCGCTCGCCTTCGGATTGGTGACGCCGCCTTATGGCCTCTGCTTGATGATCGCCTGCTCGATCGCCGGGGTACGGCTGCGCTATGCGCTTAAGGACACGGTGATCATGCTGATCCCCATGCTGCTCGTGCTGGCGGCGCTCATTATTTGGCCCAGCGTTTCCCTGTTCCTGCCGCGCCTGATCGTGCCGGAGATGTTGAAATGAGCGGGGCTTGATCCCGCGGCTCTGATGCCGCGGAATCGGTGCATTTTTCTCAGAGATTGCTCTCGGTGATCGCAGCGTAGACCATGCTGCGCAGCTCGCGCCGGAGCGGGTAGGCGCTCGACGGCAGCACCTGCGTCATGAAGATGGTGATCAATTCTTCGGCCGGGTCGATCCAGAACGAAGTCGTGGCCGCGCCGCCCCAATTGTATTCACCGGGGCTGCCGGCGACCAGCGTCTCGGCCGGGCGCATCGTCACGGCGAAGCCGAGGCCGAAGCCGATGCCGTTGTAGGCGGCTTCCGCGAACAGCGAGCGCGACACTTCCGGCAGCGAGCGTCCACCCGGAATGTGGTTGGTCGTCATAAGCGCCAGCGTCTTCGGCCCGATCAACCTGACGCCGCCGAGTTCGCCGCCATTGAGCAGCGCACGGCAGAAGGTGAGATAGTCGGCCGTCGTCGAGCACAGCCCGCCGCCGCCCGAAATCAGGGACGGCGGTGAGAGGAACGAACTCTTGGTTGGATCATCCTGCAACGTCAGGCCCTCGCGGCGCTGGCCGGCATGGAAGGTCATGCCGCCACCCGGGTCGGCCGAGTAACAGGCAGCGAACCGGTGGGCCTTGGAAGCCGGCACGTGGAAATCAGTGTCGGTCATGCCGAGTGGATCGAGAATGCGCTGTTTCAGGAACTGCTCGAAGGGTATGCCGGAGATCTTGCCAATGAGGTAGCCGAGCACGTCGGTCGAAACCGAGTAATTCCAGGCCTCGCCCGGCGAGAACTCCAGCGGGATTTTTGCAAGGCTCTCGATCATGGTCTGGAGCGTGCCGGATTTCTCGACCTCGCCGATCTTTTCGGCGCGGTAGGCGGCATCGACGTTCGAGCGCTGCTGGAAGCCGTAGGTGAGGCCGGAGGTGTGGCGCAGGAGGTCGACGATCAGCATCGGCCGCGACGGCGGCCGGGTCAGGAAGGAAGGCGCAGTGCCGGCGACGAACACGCCGAGATCCTTCCATTCCGGAATGTACTTGGCGACCGGCTCATCGATCGCGACGAGGCCTTGCTCGACCAGCATCATGAAGGCGACGCTGGTGAGCGGCTTGGTCATGGAATAGATGCGATAGATCGTGTCGTCCTTGACGGGCAGCTTGCGCTCGACGTCGGCAAAACCCTGCACCGTACTGTGGGCGATCTTGCCACGGCGATAGACCAGGAGATGCGTGCCCGGGAAGCGACCGGCATCGATGTACCGGCTCTTCAGATGCGCATCGACGCGGTCGAGCGCGGCCTTGGACATGCCCACGGATTCGGGCGAGGCGGGGGTGGGGGCGAGCATCAGTTCCTCCGGGCAGTTTTGTCCGACGTTGATAGCCGATATGGCGGTCTCATTCCAACCCGGTCGCGCTTAACGCCGGCCGGCTGTTTGGTGTAGGCTTCACGTTGGAACGCCTCCAAGCAGCCCAAAAGATCCCCGACGGGCCAATGAGAAAACGCAGGCAAACGCACCATGACCCAGTTCAACGAGACCGAACTCACCGAAGCCGTCGTCCGGAGCTTTGACCGGACACCCGACCCCCGCGCGAAATTCCTGCTCCAGGAATTGGTGAAGTCGCTGCACGATTACGTGACCAAGACCGGCCTCACCTTCGAGGAGTGGGAATACGCCATCGATTTCCTGACCCGCACCGGCCAGAAATGCACGGACACCCGGCAGGAATTCATCCTCCTGTCCGACGTCCTCGGCGTCTCCATGCTGGTCGATGCGGTCAACCACCGCGAGCGCGAGGGCGCCACCCAGACTACCGTGCTCGGGCCGTTCTATGTCGGCGAGCACAAGGTGACGGCGCACGGCACCGACATCTCTCCGAACAATCAAACCGGCGAACGGATGTTCGTGCAGAGCCGTGTCACCGATCTCAAGGGCAAGCCGCTCGCGAATGTCCCCGTCGACGTCTGGCATGCCGACGATGACGGCTTCTACGACTCGCAGAAGCCGAACTATGACGAGGTCGGCGCCTCGGCGCGGGCGCGCTTCATCACCGACAGCGACGGCCGCTTCTTCTTCCGCACCATCTTGCCGTGCAGCTACCCGATCCCGACCGACGGGCCGGTCGGCGAGATGATCGTGCAGACCAACCGCCACCCGATGCGCCCGGCGCATGTGCACTTCCTGGTCAATGCCAAGGGCTACGAGCCGCTGATCACCCACGTCTTCATGGACGGCGACAAATATCTGGATTCCGACGTGGTGTTCGGCGTGAAGGACGACCTCGTCGCCAAGGTCGAGCCGCGCAACGATGCGGCGATGCCCGACGGCAGCAAGGCGAACGGGCAGTGGCACCTGATGAGCTACGAATTCCACCTCAAGCCGGGCGGCGGCATGGCGCCGAGGCCGCTGGGGACGAAGGCGGAGGAGCACGCCTGACCGTCAGGCGCGAGCAGCGCGCGCCACCCGCTCATCTCCCGATAAACGCCGCCAGCTCGTCAGGCGTCCCCATCGGAAAGGCTTCTTTCATGAAGTCGAGGAAGGCGGAGACGCGCGCGCTCAACAGCCGGCGCGATGGATAGAGCGTCCACAACGCGATCTCTGGTCCGTCCATGTCGCCCCAATGCACCAGCGTGCCGGCAGTCAGGTCGTGACTGACCAGTGACACCGGAAGGCGCGCGGCGCCGACGCCGGCCCGGACCGCGTCGCGGACCATGACGAGCGATGACAGGCGAAGGACCGGATCAATCGCGATCCGCGACCTTCCACTGGGCATCGTGACTTCCCAGCTTGTCAGCTGGTCGCCCGCTCCGCGCATGACAGCCGGCACAGCGATGCCCTCCCTCGGTCGTTTCAGGTCCGGGCTTGCCACGACCACCAGCCGATCGCGCAGAAAGATTCGTCCGACAAGGCTGTCATCCGGATCGGGATTGACCCGAATGACGAGGTCATACCCTTCCTCCACCATGTCGACGGAGCGATCTTCCGTCGTGACCTCAAGACGGATCTCCGGATATCTGAGCGCGAACCCGGCCGCGAGGTTTCCCATTGCAGTCTGCGAGAACAGCAAGGGCGCGCTGATCCGCAAGCGCCCCCGCGGCCTGTCCCCACCTGAGGCGATCGCTGTCGCCGTCTCATCGAGCTCGGTGAGCAAGGCCCCCGTCCGCTCGTAAAGGGCGCGTCCTTCCTGTGTGAGTTTCAGGGTGCGCGCCCCGCGCTCGAACAGGCGCAGGTCGAGGGCAGCTTCCAGCTCGGCGACCCGCCGGGACAGGGTGGCTTTCGGGCGTCCGGTGGCGCGTGCGGCCCGTCCGAAGCCGCCGTGCCGGGCGACGAGATTGAAGTCGGTCAGTGCGAGCAGGTACATCGTTCCACCAGTGAGACAGTCCGTCCAAATATAGCGGCTATCGGTTCGTTTGTGGATCGCTAATTTCCGGGTGTCTTCTGACCAACCCGGAGTGATCTCCATGACCATCCTCGTTACCGGTGCAACCGGCACCGTCGGCCGCCACGTCGTCGAACAGCTCGCCAAACGCGGCGCCGATGTCCGTGCTCTCGCCCGCGATCCAGCCAAGGCAAACCTCCCGGCAGGCGTCACCGTCGTGCAGGGCGACCTGCTCGACGTCGACTCGATCCGCAGCGCATTCAAGGGCGTCTCGACCCTGTTCCTGCTCAACGCAGTGGTGCCGGATGAATTCACGCAAGCGCTGATCGCGCTCAACGTCGCCCGCGAGGCTGGTGTCGAGCGGGTCGTATACCTCTCGGTGATCCACAGCGATCGTTACGTGAACGTCCCGCACTTTGCCGGCAAGTTCGGCGTCGAGCGGATGATCGAGCAGATGGGCTTCAACGCCACCATCCTGCGCCCGGCGTACTTCATGAACAACGACGTCACGATCAAGGACGTGGTGACCGGATACGGCATCTATCCGATGCCGATCGGGAGCAAGGGGCTCGCGATGATCGATGCGCGCGACATCGGCGAGATCGCGGCCCTCGAGCTCATCCGTCGTGAGCGCGCCGCATCACCGCTTCCGCTCACGCGCATCAATCTCGTCGGTCCTGATACGCTGACCGGCGCGAAAGCCGCCGCGGTCTGGTCGGAGGTGCTGGGCCGCACGGTCGCCTATCCCGGTGACGATACCGCCGGCTTCGAGAAGAATCTCCGGCAGTTCATGCCGAGCTGGATGGCCTACGACATGCGGCTGATGAGCGAGCGTTTCCTCACCGAGGGAATGGTCCCCGAAGCCGGCGACGTCGAGCGTCTGACCGCGTTGTTGGGCCGCCCCCTGCGCTCCTATCGCGACTTCGTCTCCGAAATCGCGGCCTCTGCCTGACGGCATGGGCACGTCCCCATCACGACAACGAGGACTCCTATCATGACCTCTTCAATCGCCACTGTTCCGGCGGATCCGCAAGGTGCGACGAAGATATTGGTGCTTGGAGCGACCGGTGCCACCGGTCGCCTGATCGTCAACCAGGCGGTGGCGCGAGGCTACGACGTCACCGTGCTGGTGCGTTCCGCCGAGAAGGCACGTGACATCACGGGGGCGAAGCTCATCGTCGGAGACGCCCGCGATGAAACAGCCCTGCGCGCAGCCCTCAAAGGCCGTGAGGCCGTGGTCAGTGCGCTGGGTACACCGGTAAGCCCGTTCCGCGAGGTGACGCTTCTCTCGACCGCGACGCGCGCACTCGTGAGCGCGATGAAGGCCGAGCAGGTCTCGCGGCTGGTTTGCATCACCGGAATGGGCGCCGGCGACAGTGCCGGGCACGGCGGCTTTGTCGCCGACAATGTGATCTTTCCGCTTCTCCTGAAGAAGGTGTACACCGACAAGGACCGGCAGGAAGCAATCGTCAAAGACAGCGGGCTGGACTGGGTCCTGGTTCGCCCCTCGATCCTGAACAACAAGCCCGGCCGCGGCTCGGTCCGGGCCCTGACGGATCTTTCGGGCTTCCATGGCGGTAGCATCGCGCGCGAAGACGTTGCGACATTCGTGCTGGATCAAGTGCGCGCCGATACCTGGCTGCATCGGTCTCCGCTGATCACGTGGTGATGCTTTGCGTGGCGACACCCGGATCAGCGCGCGTGCAACATCGCAAGCAGGACCACGACGACGCAGGCGAGCGCCGCCGTGGTCAATTTCCAGAACATCAGCGGGCTGCGCTCCAAGAGCGGCGTGATCCGCGTGTCGAGGTAGGCCGGATTGGGTGTGCGAAGCTCGAAGACGAATTCGGACAGATCCTCGTGCCGCTTGTAGGGATCCGGATGCAGCGCACGTCTGAGCGCGCCGTCGACCCAGGCGGGCACGTTGCTGTCGTCATCGGCCGGGCGGTATTTGAGCCTCCGCACGTCCGCCTTGCGCCGGATCCTGGCGATTTGGGTGCCATAGGGAAGCTTTCCCGTCAGCATCTGGTAACAGATCACGGCGAGCGAAAACATGTCGGAGCGCGGCGAGCCGCCTTGCCCAAGAAAATATTCCGGCGCCGTGTACTGGACCGTTCCCAGAATTTCGTCGGTCTCGTCCTGTGGCGCGGCCTCCGCGACGCCTGCCACCTTGACCGATCCGAAGTCGATGATCTTCGCGGTGCCGGTCTTGTCGATCAGGATGTTGTCGGGCCTGAGGTCCTGATGCAGCATCTCCATGCGGTGGAAGGCGCGCAGGCCCGCGGCGATTTGCTCGACCAGTCCGCGCACGGTTTCGAGATCGGGGCGCGGATTGTCCGTCATCCATTGCCGCAAGGTCTGACCTTCGACGAATTCGGTCGCGACGTAGAGGTAACCGCGCCGTTTCGACTGTGACAGCGGCTTCAGCACGTGCGGGCTGTCGATCCGGCGCGCGATCCACTCCTCCATCAGGAAGCGCTTCAGGTAGGCGGCATTGTCGCGCAAATCGATCGACGGCAGCTTGAGCGCGACCGGCTCCTCGGTCACCGCGTCGACGGCAAGGTAGATATGGCTGCGGCTGCTGGCGTGGATTTCGCGGACGATCTTGTAGCCGTCGAAGACGGCCCGCGGCTCCGGCAGCGGGGGAAGCGGCAGCTGGGAGGTCTGGTTGAAGATGCCGGCCGGCTCGCGCTGCGGCACCGCATCGATGCGGAGGATCTGGACTGTGATGTTGTCGTCGCTGCCGCGCCGGTAGGCTTCCTCGACGATCGCCTTCGCCGCTCCGTCGAGCTCGGCTGCATGGTCGCTGAGCGCACTCGTGACAAAACGCGCGTCGACGAATTCATAGGCGCCGTCGGTCGCCAGCAGGAACGTGTCGCCAGTCTCGATCTCGAAACTCTGGTAGTCGATCTCGAGCTGCGGATTGATCCCGAGCGCACGGCCGAGATAGGTCTGCTCCGAGGACACGATGATCCGGTGATCGTCGGTCAGCTGTTCGAGCGCCTTGCCGGCCACGCGGTAGACGCGACAGTCGCCGACGTGGAAGATGTGCGCGGTGGTCGCCTTGATGACCATGGCGCTCAGCGTGCAGACATAACCCTTGTCACGGTCATAGGCATATTGGCTCTTGCGCGTCTGCGCGTGGAGCCAGGAATTGGTCGCGTCCAGCACGCGGCGGGCGGAGGTCTTCACCGTCCAGGATTCCGACGTGCAATAATAGTCCATCAGGAAGCTCTTGACCGCCGACTCGCTGGCGATCTGGCTCACCGTGCTGCTGGAGATGCCGTCGGCGAGGACGGCTGCAATGCCCTTCAGGCTGAGCATCGGCTCGTCCGGAACGAGGACGCCGTGAAAATCCTGGTTGATGGGCTTGCGACCCTTGTCGGAATGCTGGCCGACCGAGATCTGAAGTCCGCGGGTCATCGTCATCACCGGCAAAGGGGAGCCTCACCCTGATCGGGCGAGGCTCTCCTGTCGAGACGTATCAGGCCGCGACGCGGGGCGACGTGGCCTTGCCGGCCTGGCGCTTCGGCTTGGTCATGACGTGCGTGGCGTAGAGGGTCATGCCGGTGAAGGCGAGGCCGCCGACGAGGTTGCCGAGCACCGTCGGGATCTCGTTCCAGATCAGGTAGTCCATGATCGAGAATTTTGCGTGCAGCATCAGGCCCGACGGGAACAGGAACATGTTCACGACGGAATGCTCGAACACCATGTAGAAGAACACCAGGATCGGCATCCACATCGCGATGACCTTGCCGGGGACCGAGGTCGAGATCATGGCGCCGACCACGCCGGTCGAGACCATCCAGTTGCAAAGCATGCCGCGCAGGAACAGCGTCGCCATGCCGGCCGCGCCATGCGCAGCGTAGCCCAGCGTTCGGCCTTCGCCGATATTGCCGATCGCGGTGCCGATCTTATCGGGGTCCTGCGTGAAGCCGAAGGTCGTGACGAAAGCCATCATGAAGGCCACGGTGAAGGCGCCGGCGAAGTTGCCGACGAAGACGAGGCCCCAGTTGCGCAAGACGCCACCGATGGTGACGCCGGGGCGCTTGTCGATCAGCGCGAGCGGGGAGAGCACGAACACGCCGGTCAGGAGGTCGAAGCCCAGCAGATACAGCATGACGAAGCCGACCGGGAACAGCAGCGCGCCGATCAGCGGCTGCCCCGTGTTCACGTTGATCGTGACGGCGAACCATGCCGCGAGCGCCAGGATGGCGCCGGCCATGTAGGCGCGGATGATGGTATCCCGGGTGGACATGAAGACTTTGGACTCGCCCGCATCCACCATCTTGGTGACGAATTCCGAAGGCGCGAGATACGACATCGATGGTTCCTTTTGCTTCCTAAGAAAGAGATCTCGCCCTCCTGCGAGAGCGATTGAACGTCACTGCCCGTGCGGGCTGACCTGCCGCGCACGAGGCGATGGAGAGTTGGAAGCCTTTGGGATTGCGTCACGACGACCGAGCCGAGGAGGGCCGCGAAGCAGTTGAGCTTCCGGGATGCAGCCGCCAGCGCCTGCATCAATGCGGCAAAGCCGCAGTCTTCATTGACGTAAATGGAGAAGCAAGTTGCGTGCCGCGTGCTGGGCTCATAAAAAGCAAGCAACATCAATCTGGTAGAGCTTTGGCTGCCCCGGCTTTTGCGCTTGATGCGGCCTTTTGCTTGAGCTGCTGCACAACTGTTGTGCGCCGCACAATTATTGGGCAAGCCGCAAATTTCGCGAGCGGAACGGGCCTGCGACAGACTGGCGCGCTGCCTGTAGCATACTGATCTTTCGAGATTTTCTACGTTGCGGCGCTTGGCACGAAGCTTGAATAGTTCCAGGCCGACGCCATTGAAGCCGTCCCGCGAGACTTCTCATCCGAATTGCCGACGCCACCAGACGGGGGTCCCCCCGTCGCGCGTTCGCATGCGCTGCTTCAGGCGTCGCCGGACGGACGGGCTGCTCGTGTGCACTGACGCCATCATTCTGCAACGACGCAAAGGACGATACCGCCTATGACCAAGCGCACCCGCCGGCCGTCGGACACTGGCCTCAGCCGCCGTCAATTGTTGAAGGCCGCCGGCTCGACCGCCGCACTCCTGGCCGCCGTAAAACTGAATTTCCCCGCTGGCGCCTTCGCGCAGGACGCCGGCCCCGAGGTCAAGGGTGCCAAGCTCGGCTTCATCGCGCTGAGCGATGCCGGCCCCTTGTTCGTGGCCAAGGACAAGGGCCTGTTCGCCAAATACGGCATGCCCGACACCGACGTGCAGAAGCAAGCCTCCTGGGGCACCACGCGGGACAATCTCGTGCTCGGCTCCGAAGGCAACGGCATCGACGGGGCGCATATCCTGACCCCGATGCCGTATCTGATCTCGGCCGGCAAGGTGACGCAGAACAATCAGCCAACGCCGATGTACATCCTGGCGCGGCTCAATCTCGACAGCCAGTGCATCTCCGTCGCCAACGAATATGCCGACCTGAAGCTCGGCGTCGACGCCACGCCCTTCAAGGCGGCGCTGGAGAAGAAGAGGGCCTCGGGCAAGGCCGTGAAGGCCGCAATGACCTTCCCCGGCGGCACGCATGACCTCTGGATCCGTTACTGGCTCGCCGCCGGCGGGATCGATCCCGACAAGGACATCGAGACCATCGTGGTGCCGCCGCCGCAGATGGTGGCCAACATGAAGGTCGGCACCATGGATTGCTTCTGCGTCGGCGAGCCCTGGAATCTGCAATTGATCCATCAGAACATCGGCTACACCGCCATCAACACCGGCGAACTCTGGAACAAGCATCCGGAAAAATCCTTCGGCATGCGCGCCGCCTTCGTCGATAAATATCCAAAGGCCTCGAAGGCGCTGCTGATGGCGGTGATGGAAGCGCAGCAATGGTCGGACAAGGCCGAGAACAAGGCCGAGCTTGCCGCCATCATGGGCAAGCGGCAGTGGATGAACTGCCCCGTCGAAGACGTGCTCGACCGCACCGCTGGCAAGTTCGACTACGGCATCCCGGGCAAGGTGGTCGAGAACTCCCCGCACATCATGAAGTATTGGCGCGACTTCGCCTCCTATCCGTTCCAGAGCCACGACCTCTGGTTCCTCACGGAGGACATCCGCTGGGGCAAGTACGAGGCGAATTTCGACACCAAGGCGCTGATCGCCAAGGTCAACCGCGAGGACATGTGGCGCGATGCGGCCAAGACGCTCGGCGTCGCAAGTGCGGAGATCCCGGCCTCTACGTCGCGCGGCAAGGAGACCTTCTTCGACGGCAAGGTGTTCGATCCGGAAAATCCCGCTGCCTATCTGAAGTCGCTCGCGATCAAGCGCGTCGAAGTCTGATGGAGCCAGCGGCCGCCTCCGGGCGGCCGCATCGTCTTTTGCAGCCGGAGAGATATTGCGATGAACATGCCCGCCACGAAGATCGAGGTTGAGACCGCGAAGCCCGCGAGCGCTGCCGCACCGGTCGTCGCGATGACACCGAAGCGGCCGCCGCGCTCGGAGACTTACGCGCGGATGGCGCGGGAGACCGCCGTGCGCGTCATCCCGCCGCTCGTCGTGGTCGCGTTGCTCATGCTGATATGGGAGCTGGTCTGCCGTCGCGCCGGCTCGGCGCTGCCGCCGCCGTCAAAAGTCTTCAAGGACACCAAGGAGCTGATCCTCGATCCGTTCTTCGACCATGGCGGCATCGACAAGGGTCTGTTCTGGCATCTCTCCGCCAGTCTCCAGCGCGTCGCGCTCGGCTATTCGCTCTCCGCCATCGCCGGCATCGCGCTCGGCGTCCTGGTCGGCCAGTCGGTCTGGGCCATGCGCGGGCTCGATCCGCTGTTCCAGGTCTTGCGCACGATCCCACCGCTGGCCTGGCTGCCGCTTTCGCTCGCGGCCTTCCGTGACGGCCAGCCGTCGGCGATCTTCGTCATCTTCATTACCTCGGTCTGGCCGATCATCATCAACACCGCGGTCGGCATCCGCAACATTCCGCAGGACTATCGCAACGTCGCCGCAGTGGTGCAGCTCAACCCGCTCGAGTTCTTTGCCAAGATCATGATCCCTGCCGCCGCGCCCTACATCTTCACGGGACTTCGCATCGGAATCGGCCTGTCATGGCTCGCGATCGTCGCCGCGGAAATGCTGATCGGCGGCGTCGGCATCGGCTTCTTCATCTGGGACGCCTGGAACTCCTCGCATATCAGCGAAATCATCCTGGCGCTGTTCTATGTCGGCATCATCGGCTTCGTGCTCGACCGCCTGATCGCGGGCGCCGGCAAGATCGTCACCCGCGGCACCGCGCTGAACTAAATGGGGAAGCACATGACCGCTTATCTGAAGCTCGACCATATCGACAAGATTTTCACCCGCGGCGCAGCCTCCACGGAGGTGCTGAAGGATATCAATCTCACCATCGACAAGGGCGAATACGTCTCGATCATCGGCCATTCCGGTTGCGGCAAGTCGACCCTGCTCAACATCATCGCAGGCCTGACCAACGCCACCATGGGCGGCGTGCTGCTCGAGAACCGCGAGGTGAACTCGCCGGGACCGGATCGCGCGGTGGTGTTCCAGAACCACAGCCTGTTGCCATGGCTGACCGTGTACGAGAACGTCCGGCTCGGCGTCGACAAGGTCTTCGCCAAGACCAAGAAACGCGCCGAACGCGACGCCTGGGTCATGCACAATCTCAACCTCGTGCAGATGGCCCATGCCAAGGACAAGCGGCCCTCGGAAATCTCCGGCGGCATGAAGCAACGCGTCGGCATTGCCCGCGCGCTTGCCATGGAGCCGAAAGTATTGCTGCTCGACGAGCCTTTCGGCGCGCTCGACGCACTGACCCGCGCGCATTTGCAGGATTCGGTGATGGCGCTGCATCAGAAGCTCGGCAACACCATTCTGATGATCACCCACAACGTCGACGAGGCGGTGCTGCTGTCCGATCGCATCGTCATGATGACGAATGGGCCGAGCGCGCGCATCGGCGAGGTGCTGGAGGTGCCGCTGGCGCGGCCGCGCAAGCGGCTCGAACTCGCGACCAACGTCACTTACCTGAAGTGCCGGCAGCGCGTGCTCGAATTCCTCTATGAGCGTCATCGCTTCGTCGAAGCCGCGTAGGCGCGTCACCAACAGGTGCTCACGCAACGCCTAATTTTGAATCATCAAGCTCAATCCTTGTGCGGCGCACAGGGATTGAGCGAATCGCAAAATTTGCGTGCGAAATAGTGCTGCAAGAATTTGGGGCACGACGAACAAGCTCCTGAATTTCCTGCGTTTCCGGAATGCGCGCAGTTGGCACGGAAATTGAAACACCGACCGCGACGCCAACGACGACGTCCCTCAACATCATCAATCAGCATCGTGAACTCGCCACCGGGGCTTGGCCTCGGCGCGCGCCTCCGTGGCCGGAGGCTGAGCCTGCAACGACGCAGCGGTGAGGCAAGAAGGGATACTCAATGACGAAGAATCCAACCTGGATTTCAGACTGGCGCCCCGAAGATGAGGCGTTCTGGAATGCGACTGGCAAGACTATCGCGCGACGCAACCTGATCTGGTCGATCGTGGCCGAACATATCGGCTTCTCGGTCTGGCTGATCTGGAGCATCGTCACCACCAAGCTGCCGCAGGCGGGCTTCCACTACACCACCGACCAGCTGTTCCAGCTCGTCGCGGTGCCCGGGCTGATCGGCGCGTTGATGCGCTTTCCCTACACCTTCGCGGTGACGACCTTCGGCGGGCGCAACTGGACCATCTTCAGCGCGGCGATCCTGCTCATTCCGACGCTTTCGCTGGCCTATTTCGTCGGCCAGCCCGACACGCCGTTCTGGCTGATGCTGCTGATTGCCTCGACCGCCGGTCTCGGCGGCGGCAATTTTGCCTCCAGCATGACGAACATCTCGTTCTTCTTCCCCGACCGGATGAAGGGGTGGGCGCTCGGACTGAATGCGGCCGGCGGCAATATCGGCGTCTCCAGCGTGCAGCTCCTGACCCCGATCCTGATGACGCTCGCCGTCATCAACCTGTTCCAGGCATCGCCCGTCGACGGCGTCTTCCTCCAGAACGCCGGCCTGATGTGGGTGCTGCCGATCGCGATCGCGGTGTTCGGCGCAGTGTTCTTCATGAACAACCTGACCACGGCCAAGTCGTCGATCAAGAACCAGCTCGCCGTGGTCAGGCGCAAGCACACCTGGATCATGGCGTATCTCTATATCGGCACGTTCGGCTCCTTCATCGGCTACTCGGCTGCATTTCCGCTGTTGATCAAGACCCAGTTCCCGCAAGTCACCATTGCGATCGCGTTCCTGGGGCCGCTGGTCGGCTCGCTGTCGCGGCCGCTCGGCGGCTGGCTTGCCGACAGGATCGGCGGCTCGGTGATCACGTTCTGGAATTTCATCGTGATGGCAGGCGCGACGATCGGCGTGCTCTACTTCGTCGGGCACAAGGATTTCATCGGCTTTCTGTCGATGTTCCTGGTCCTGTTCGTGACGACGGGCATCGGCAACGGCTCGACCTACCGCATGATCCCCTCGATCTTCCGCGAGCAGAATTTGTTCAGGGTGCGCGGCAAGGGCGATGCGGAGCGCGCGGTCGCCTTGAAGACGGCGAGCATCGAGAGCGGTGCTGCGGTCGGCTTCATCGGCGCGGTCGGCGCCGTTGGCGGCTATCTGATCCCGACCGGGTTCGGCAAGTCGATCGCGCTGACCGGCGGGCCGCAGCTCGCGCTCGCGATCTATCTCGGCTTCTACGCCTCCTGCCTCGCGCTGACCTGGTGGTTCTATCTGCGTCGCAGCCCGCAGGGCGAAGGCGCGTCAAGCCTCGCCGGCGCGCGTGTCTAATACTTGGTACGAATCTCGCTTCTCCCCATACGCGGGGAGAAGCATTGCCCGACAGTTTGACAATGAACCTGGTTCGCAATGGCGCGCACCAAGGCAAACCCAACAGGCAGGAGAACATCATGACGCCGGAACAGATCACCCTCGTGCAGCAGAGCTTTGCCAAGGTCGCGCCGATTTCCGCGCAGGCCGCGGTGCTGTTCTACGATCGCCTGTTCGAGGTGGCGCCATCCGTGCGCGCGATGTTCCCCGAGGACATGACCGAGCAGCGCAAGAAGCTGATGGGCATGCTCGCCGCCGTCGTCGGCGGTCTGTCGAATCTGGACTCGATTCTTCCGGCGGCCTCCGCGCTTGCGAAGCGTCACGTCGGCTACGGCGCCAAGGCCGAGCACTACCCCGTGGTCGGCGCGACCTTGCTGTGGACCCTGGAGAAGGGCCTTGGCGAGGCCTGGACGCCCGAACTCGCTACCGCCTGGACCGACGCCTACGGCGTGTTGTCCGGCTACATGATGTCCGAGGCCTACGGCGCACAGTCGCAGGCCGCTGAATAGGAGATGCGTTGTGAGTGAACCGCTGGTCATTGTCGGAAACGGTATGGCGGCCGCGCGTCTGGTCGACGAGCTCGCCAAGACCGCACTCGGCCGCTACGCGGTCGCCGTCATCGGCGAAGAGCCGCGGCTCGCTTACAACCGTGTTCTGCTCTCCTCCGTGCTGGCCGGCGAGACCGGCTCGCACGAGATCGAGCTCCGACCCGCCGACTGGTGGCGCCATCGCGGTGTCACGGTGCGCTACGGCTATCGGGTCACCGAGATCGACACCGGCCGACGCGAGCTCAAGATCGAAGGCGAAGAGAGCATGGAATATTCCAAGCTCGTGCTCGCCGTCGGCTCGACGCCGCTACGGCTCAACGTGCCCGGCGCCGATCTCGCCGGCGTGCACACCTTTCGCGATACCCGCGACGTCGACCTGCTGCTGACGCTCGCGGCCGCCAGGAAGCGCGTCGTCGTGGTCGGCGGTGGTCTGCTCGGACTCGAAGCGGCCTACGGCCTCGCCAAGGCCGGAGCGCCGGTGACGCTGCTGCACCTGATGGACCGGCTGATGGAGCGCCAGCTCGATGCCTCCGCCGCGGACCTGCTCAAGACACTGGTCGAGCGCAAGGGCATTCGTATCCTGCTCAATGCATCCACAGCGCGCATCCACGGCGAAGGTCATGTCCAAGCGGTCGAGCTTGCCGACGGCAGCCGCATCGAGGCCGATGCGGTGATCTTCGCCGCCGGCATCAGGCCCAACATTGCGCTCGCAAAGGACGCCGGCATCGCAGTCAACCGCGGCATCGTCGTCAACGACGAGATGCAGACGGCGTCACCCGATATCTACGCGCTTGGCGAATGCGCCGAGCATCGCGGCACCTGCTACGGCCTCGTCGAGCCTGCCTACGAGCAGGCGCGCGTGCTGGCGCGGCATCTCGCGGGCCGTCCCGCGGCCTATCAGGGCAGCGTGGTCTCGACCAATCTGAAGGTGTCGGGCGTCAGCGTATTCTCCGCGGGCGACTTCATGGGCGGGGAGGGCAGCGAGAGCCTCGTGCTGTCAGACCGCAGGCGCGGCACCTACAAGAAGCTCGTCATCTCCGACGGCCGGCTCACCGGCGCGGTGCTGATCGGCGATACCGTCGATGCGCTCTGGTATCTCGAGCTGATCCGCAATCGTGACAAGGTGGCGGCGATCCGCACCGACATGATGTTCGGCCGCGCGCTCGCGCGTCCCTCCAAAGCGGCTTGATTGAGGCGGCTCGATATGACGGCGATCGATCCCACGCTCCGCGCTACCAAAACGACCTGTCCGTATTGCGGCGTCGGCTGCGGCGTGCTGGCGACGCCAGACGGCAAGGGCGGCGCGGCGATCGCGGGCGATCCCGATCATCCTGCCAATTTCGGCCGGCTGTGCTCCAAGGGCTCGGCGCTCGGCGAGACGGTCGGGCTCGAAAGCCGGCTGCTCTATCCGATGATCCGCTGCAAGGGCGTGCTCGAACGCGTCGCCTGGAGCGATGCGCTCGATCACGTCGCCCACCGCATGCAGCACATCGTCGCGCGCGACGGCGCCGACGCGGTCGCATTCTATCTCTCGGGCCAGCTGCTGACCGAGGACTATTACGTCGCCAACAAGCTGATGAAGGGCTTTGTCGGCACTGCGAACGTCGACACCAATTCGCGGCTCTGCATGTCGTCATCGGTCGCCGGTCACCGGCGCGCCTTCGGCGCCGACACCGTGCCCGGCTGCTACGAGGATCTCGACCAGGCCGATCTTCTGGTGTTCGTCGGCTCGAATGCCGCCTGGTGCCATCCCGTGCTGTTCCAGCGCATGCTGAAGAACCGGCAGGAGCGCGGCGCGCGCATGATCGTGATCGATCCGCGCCGCACCGACACCGCGACCGACGTCGATCTGTTCCTCGGCCTCAAGCCCGGCACCGACACGGCGTTGTTCTCCGGCCTGTTCGTTCACCTCGCCGACAATGGGGCCCTGGATCAGGACTACATCGGGCAAAACACGTCGGGCTTTGACGACGCGCTGGCGCGCGCACGCAGCATCGCCGGCAGCATCACGGCGACCGCACTGGCGACCGGCCTCTCCGAGCAGGACGTTGCCACCTTCTTCAAGATGTTCCGTGACACGCCCCGCGTCGTCACGCTGTACTCGCAGGGTGTCAATCAGTCGGCGCAGGGCACCGACAAGGTCAACGCGATCCTGAACTGCCATCTCGCCACGGGGCGCATCGGCAAGCCCGGTGCCTCGCCGTTCTCGCTCACCGGCCAGCCCAACGCGATGGGCGGCCGCGAGGTCGGCGGCCTCGCCAACCAGCTCGCCGCACACATGAACTTCACGCCGCCGGACATCGATCGCGTGCGGCGGTTCTGGAAGGCGCCGCGCATCGCCACCCATGAAGGGTTGAAGGCGGTGCAGCTGTTCGAAGCCATCAACCGCGGCGAGGTCAAGGCGCTGTGGGTGATGGGCACCAACCCCGCGGTGTCGCTGCCCGACGCGGACTTCGTGCGCGAGGCGCTGAAGAAGCTCGAGCTGTTCGTGGTCTCCGAGAACGTGCTCTCCAACGACACGGTCGATGCTGGCCCGCACGTGCTGCTGCCCGCGCTCGCCTGGGGCGAGAAGTCGGGCACCGTGACCAATTCCGAGCGCCGGATCTCGCGCCAGCGTTCGTTCCTGCCGGCGCCCGGCGAGGCGCGGCCGGACTGGTGGATCCTGAGCGAAACCGCAAAACGCCTCGGCTTCGGCGACAGTTTTAATTACAAATCCGCAGCCGACATCTTTCGCGAGCACGCCGCGCTCTCGGCGTTCGAGAACGATGGCAGCCGCGACTTCGACATCGGCGCGCTGACCTCGCTGTCCGACGAGGGCTTCGACGCGTTGAAGCCCGTGCAGTGGCCCGCGCGCGAAGGCCAGGCGCCCGGCGAGCGCTTCTTCGCGGCCGGCGGGTTCTTCACCAATGACGGCAAGGGCCGCTTCGTCGCGCCGGAGGTGCCGGCGCTGCGCGGCGAGACCGGGCCGTCGCGGCCGCTGCGGCTCAACACCGGGCGCATCCGCGACCAGTGGCACACCATGACGCGCACGGGCCTCAGCCCGCGGCTCGGCGCGCATCTGCCCGAGCCGTTCGTCGAGATTCATCCCGATGACGCCGGCAGATACAACGTCGTCCATGACGGCTATGCCCGCATCACCACCGACTACGGCCAGTGCACCCTCAAGGTCGTCGTCAGCGACCACCAGCAGCGCGGCACGCTGTTCGCGCCGATCCACTGGAGTGCGATGAACGCCTCGCACGGTCGCGTCGGGGCGCTGGTCGCACCGTTCACCGATCCGTTCTCGGGGCAGCCGGAGTCGAAGGCGACACCGGCGGCGATTTCGCCTTATGAATACGTCTTCCGCGGCTTTGCGTTGTCGCGCAAGCAGCTGGAGCTGCCACCGAACCTGATGTGGACCCGCGTCACTGTTACCGGCGGCTTCGGCTACCTCTTCGCCGACAATGCGGACCTGTCGCGCTGGCCGGCCTGGCTCGGTGGCGTTGCCGGCGAGGACGTCGCCGACTATCGCGACCTCGGCGGCGGCGTTTATCGCGCGGCCTCGTTTGCCGGCGACCGCATCGAAACCTGCCTGTTCGTCGGCCCCGCGCATGATGCCGGGGACTGGGAGGTGGTGAAGAGCCTGTTCGTGGCCGACCACGTCACCGATGAGCAGCGGCGCATGCTGCTGTCCGGCAAGTCGAGCGAGGGCGCGGCTTCGACCGGTCCTGTCGTCTGTGCCTGCTTCGGCGTCGGCCGCGGCACCATCTGCGACACCATCGCCGCAGGCGCGCGCACAGCCGCCGAGATCGGCGCAAAGCTCAAGGCCGGCACCAATTGCGGCTCCTGCATCCCCGAGCTGAAGCGCCTGATCGCGACGACCGAAATTGCGCCGGCGAAGCATGCCAAGCACGCGGGCGCGGCGGGGTAGGGGCGACTTTCTCGGTCGTCGCGCATACTCCGCCGTCATCGCCCGGCTTGACCGGGCGATCCAGTACGCCGAGACGCCTGTGATCAAGCGCTAAGGCCACTGCGTACTGGATTCCCTGCTTTCGCGGGGAATGACAGCGAGGGCGGGGCGCTATGCTTCGGCCCAATCGACGCACGCCTCATTGTGCCCTATGGTGCCGCGCTCTCGCCCTCAACACGCAAAAACAACAATGATGTACCTGGAAACGCCGCCGCGCCTGATCGAGACCAGGCTCTTTTCCGCCATGCCCGACAAATTCCGCCGCAAGGGCGAGCGCACCGATTGGGCCGATGCCAACCGGCCCGGTGTGCCGACGGATTCCTTCATCGAAGGGCCGTCGTTCGACAAGGATGCCAATCTCTACATCGTCGACATTCCCTTCGGCCGCATCTTCCGCATTGCGCCTGACGGCGAGTGGTCGCTGGCGATTGAATATGAGGGCTGGCCGAACGGGCTGAAGATCGCGGCCGACGGCCGCATCCTGGTCGCCGACTACAGGCACGGCATCATGGAGTTCGACGCCAGGGCAGGGCGCATTGCGCCGGTGCTGACCTCGCGCAACTCGGAGTCTTTCCGGGGCTGCAACGATCTGCATCTCGCGTCCAACGGCGACATCTATTTCACCGACCAGGGACAGACCGGCCTGCATGACCCCAGCGGCCGCGTCTATCGCCTGACGCAAAGCGGCCGGCTCGATTGCCTGATCGACACTGGTATCAGCCCGAATGGCCTGGTGCTCGATCC
Organism: Bradyrhizobium sp. Kon56; assembly: GCF_055807635.1. NCBI lineage: Bacteria > Pseudomonadati > Pseudomonadota > Alphaproteobacteria > Hyphomicrobiales > Nitrobacteraceae > Bradyrhizobium > Bradyrhizobium sp. Kon56. The sequence continues at coordinate 169,161 of NZ_JBVVOU010000001.1, forward strand.
AACCGAGACCGTGCTGTTCGTCGCGATGACGCGCGACAACGCGGTGTGGCGGCTGCCGTTCATGAAGGACGGCAGCGTGTCGAAGGTTGGCCGCTTCTGCTCGCTGTTCGGCACCAGCGGCCCTGATGGCATGACAATGGATGCCAAGGGCCGCCTGTTCGTCGGTCACGCCTCACTCGGCCATGTCTTCGTGTTCGCGCCCAACGGCGAATTGATTGCGCGGGTCAAGTCGTGTGCAGGTCCGAATTGCACCAATGTCGCCATTGGTGGCGCGAAGAAGGATCGGCTCTACATCACGGAGTCCGCAACCGGTAGCGTATTGGTCGCTGACATCGGCGTATTGAACTCTTGAGCGCGACGGCGGTTGCCTCAGCGAACGAGTGGTATCGGAGCAAATATGAACACGAAACCCTTCGGCAAAACGGGTGCCAGCGTCTCCGTCATCGGGCAGGGCACATGGTATCTCGACCATGGCGATCGCAAGCGCGCGATCGCGGCGCTTCAGCGCGGGCTCGACCTCGGCATGACCCACATCGATACCGCCGAGATGTATGGCGATGCCGAACTCGTCATTGGGGATGCGATCGCGGGCCGACGCGACGAGGTTTTCTTGGTGTCAAAGGTGCTGCCGAGCAACGCCTCGCGCCGCGGAACCATCACCGCCTGTGAGCGCTCGCTGAAGCGGCTGAAAACCGATCGGCTCGACTGCTATCTGCTGCATTGGCGCGGCTCGTATCCGCTGGAGGACACCGTCGCCGCATTCGAGGAACTGGTGAAGGCCGGCAAGATCAAATCCTGGGGCGTCTCCAATTTCGATGCCGATGATCTCGACGAGATCCTCGACGCCGCCGGCGAACACCGCATCGCCTGCAATCAGGTGCTCTATCATCTGAAGGAACGCGCGATCGAGCACGCGGTGATCCCGTGGTGCGAACGGCATGGTGTCGCCGTGGTCGCCTATTCGCCATTCGGCCACGATGATTTCCCTGCGAGCAACAGCAAGGGCGGCGCGGTGCTGGCGCGCATCGCGGAGGCGCGTCGCGCGACGCCGCGCCAGGTCGCACTGAGCTTCCTCACCCGTGCAACTACGGTGTTCGCGATCCCGAAGGCGTCGTCCGCGGAACATGCCGGCGACAATGCTGCGGCCGGCGATCTGGTGCTGACGAAAGACGAGATCGCGGCGCTCGATGCGGCGTTTCCGCGCGGTCCGAAGCCGCGCGGCCTGCCCATGCTGTAGTGCACAAACGCCCGTTATTAATGGAGTCTTGACGTGCGCGGACGTGAGCGCATATCGGCATCCTGTTTTCGGAAGTTGTGAAAGCGGCGCAATTATCGTTTTTTACGATCATTCCCGATTCGCATTCCTAGGTTCCAGCCGTGACCCCGCCGCCCGCCGCAGCCGCAAGGCTCGACAGTATTCCCATGCCCATGCCGGAAAAGAAGCCGCAGGCGCGACGGGCGCCGGCGCGCGTCGATCACCCGTTCAAAGGCATCGCGCTGGTGCTGCTGTCGACGATCTTTCTCGGCTGCTCCGATGTTACCGCGAAATATCTGTCGTCGAGCCTGCCGTCGATCGAGATCACCTGGATCCGCTTCGTGACGTTTGCGCTGATGTTCACGCCGGTGATGCTGCCGGGCTCGCCGCTCCATGCGATGCGCACCGAGCGCCTCGGCCTGCAGTTGATGCGCGGCGCGGCATTGCTCGGTTCTTCGCTGTTCTTCATCACCGGCCTGAGCTTCCTGCCGATCGCAGAAGCGTCCGCGACCGGCTTCGTCTCGCCGCTGTTCGTCACCGCGCTCTCGATCGTCTTCCTGAGCGAGAAGGTCGGCATGCGCCGTTGGATCGCGACCGCGATCGGCCTGACCGGCGTGCTGATCATCCTGCGCCCGGGCTCCAGCGCGTTTCACGCCGCCGCCTTCTTCCCGATCGTCTCGGCGTTCTGCTGGGCCGCGGCGCTGATCCTGACGCGCATGATGAGCGGGCGTGAAGCCGTCCTCACCACGATGGCCTATTCGGCGCTGACGGGCGTTGCGATCCTCTCCCTGATGGTACCGTTCGTCTGGGTCACGCCGACCTGGACGGCGATCGGGCTTGGCATCGTGATCGGCGTCGCCTCCACCGTCGGCCAGTGGATCATCGTGCTGGCCTATCGCTACGGCGATGCCTCGGTACTGGCGCCGTTCTCCTACACGCAGTTGCTGTGGGTGAGCATCCTCGGCTTCTTCCTGTTCGGCGAAGTGCCTGATGTCTGGACCGTCACCGGTGCGGCCTTCATCGTCGCCAGCGGCCTCTACATCGCCCATCGCGAGCGCATCCGCCGCGCCCAGCTCCTGATCCTGGAAGAGCGTTCCCCGAACCCCTGACGCAAGATCGCGCGTCCGCTTCGTGCTATCGACGGCTCCAACAAGACGGGAGGAGCCGGATGCGCGCTGCGATTTTCAGGAACGGTGAGATTGTCGTCGACCGGATGGCCGAGCCAAAGCCCGGCCCCGGCCAGGTGCTGGTCAAGACGCTCGCCTGCGGCATCTGCGGCTCCGATCTGCACGCGCGCCAGCACGCCCACCGCATGGTGGAGATGGCGCGAAAGACCGGCCGCAAGCCGATGGATCTCGCCCGCGACGTCGTGTTCGGCCACGAGTTCTGCTGCGAGATCGTCGACTTCGGCCCGGGGACCGTGCGCAAGCTCAAGTCGTGCACGCGCGTCTGCTCGCTGCCAGCCCTCGTAACGCCGCAGGGCATCGAAGGCATCGGTTACTCCAACGACAATATTGGCGGCTATGCCGAGGCGATGCTGCTGAGCGAAGCGCTGCTGCTCGAGGTGCCCAACGGTCTCGCGCCGGAGCATGCCGCGCTCACCGAACCGCTCGCGGTCGGCGTTCACGCGGTCGCCAAGGCCAACATCCGAGGCGGCGAAGTGCCGCTCGTGATCGGCTGCGGCCCGGTCGGGCTCGCGGTGATTGCGGCGCTGAAGCTCAAGGGCCTGCATCCGATCGTCGCCGCCGACTATTCGCCGGCGCGGCGCGCGCTTGCGGCAAAGCTCGGCGCCGATGTCGTCGTGGATCCACGGGTGTCGCAGCCCTATCTGACCTGGGCCGAGCATGCGCAGATGTCGGAGGCGGAGAAGGCCGCGCGGCCGCCGTTGCTGCCCGCGCTCAAACCCGCGATCATCTTCGAATGCGATGGCGTGCCCGGTCTCTTGCAGCAGGTGTTCGAGGGCGCTCCGCGCGATGCGAGGATCGTCGTGGTCGGTGTGTGCATGGAGACCGACAGGAGCGAGCCCATGCTCGGCATCATGAAAGAGCTCAACGTCCAGTATGTGCTCGGCTACACGCCGGACGAATTCGCGGCGTCACTGCGCCTGATCGCGGAGGGGCAGGTGGATGCGGCGGCAATGGTGACGGCGGAAGTCGGCATCGACGGCGTTGCAAAGGCTTTCGCCGATCTCGCCAATCCTGAGGCTCACACCAAGATCATCGTGCAGCCGTGGCCGTGATGCCTTACACCGGCAGCGCGATCGAATATTTCACCTGGCTGAGCGCAAAGCTGGACTCGATCGAGGCGATGCCGTCGAGCCGGGTCAGCTTGGTCTTCAGGAAAGTCTCGTAGGAGGCCAGGTCGGCGGCGACCACGCGCAAGAGATAGTCGCGATTGCCGGTCATCAGATAGCATTCCAGCACCTCGTCCCATTTCGAGATCGCGCGCGCGAAGCGGTTGAGGTCCTCCTCCTTCTGCCGCGCCAGCTTGATCGAGATGAAGACGCTGACATGCAGCCCCAGCGCCTTCTGGTCCACGGTCGCGATGTAGCGCGAGATGACGCCGCGTTCCTCGAGCAGCTTGACCCGGCGATGGCATGGCGACACCGACAGCCCGACCTTGTCGGCCAGTTCCTGCATGGTCAGGCGGCTGTCGTTCTGGAGCAGAGCGAGGATTTTTCGGTCAATGGCGTCGAGGTCGGGCATTGGGATGAACCTGTCGTTTTTGTCGGCTGATTGGTAAGCTATCCCAATATTGGCTGGTAGCGCGCGAAAAATTGAGAAGTTTGGCGCTTCCTGCAGGGGTATCATCGGGCACCTGTTTTCCGGGAGCATTGCCATGCCCGTTGATACCGCCCGCCTCGACACCTTGACCGCGCTGGCCCGCAAGACGCTGTGGCTGTCGTCATGGACCATCCATCACGCCAACCACATCCGCCCGAATGCGGACGGCCTGAAAGTCGGGGGACATCAGGCCTCGTCGGCCTCGCTCGCCACCATCATGTCGGCGCTGTATTTCCACGTGCTGAAGCCCGAAGATCGCGTCGCGGTGAAGCCGCATGCGAGCCCGGTGTTCCACGCCATCCAGTATCTGTTCGGCCGGCAGAGCCGCGAGAAGCTGGAGAATTTTCGTGGCTTCAAGGGCGCGCAGTCCTATCCCTCGCGCACCAAGGACGTCGACGACGTCGATTTCTCCACCGGCTCGGTCGGCCTTGGCGTGGCGCAAACGCTGTTCGCCTCGCTGGTGCAGGACTACGTCAAGGCACATGGCTGGATGAAGGATCGCCGCGAAGGGCGGATGATCGCTCTGGTCGGCGATGCCGAGATGGACGAGGGCAACATCTTCGAGGCGCTGGCGGAGGGCTGGAAGCACGGCCTGCGCAACACCTGGTGGGTGGTCGACTACAACAGGCAGTCGCTCGACGCCGTCGTCCGCGAAGGCCTCTGGGAGAAGTTCGAGACCGTGTTCCGCAATTTCGGCTGGGACGTGGTGATCGTGAAATATGGCCGCCTGATGCGCGAGGCCTTTGCGGAAGCTGGCGGCGAGGCGCTGAAGCGCTGGATCGACAATTGTCCGAACGCACTCTACGCCGCATTGTGTTTTCAGGGCGGCGCGGCGTTCCGCAAGCATTTGCACGACGAGATCGGCGATCAGGGCCCCATCACCAAGCTGATCGACAGGCGCAGCGACGACGAGCTGCTGGCGCTGATGTCGAACCTCGGCGGCCATGACATGGCGAGCATGCTGGACGCCTTCGAATCCATCGACCACGACCGCCCGGTCTGCTTCATCGCCTACACCATCAAGGGCGTCGGCCTGCCGTTCCAGGGCCACAAGGACAATCATGCCGGCCTAATGACGGTCGCGCAGATGGAGAAATATCGCGACAGCCAGAACATCCGGCCCGGACACGAATGGGACAGATACGAGGGTCTCGCGCAAAGTGCCGCCGAGCTCGACGCCTTCCTCGCGGGCGTGCCGTTCAACCAGGACGGCCGCCGGCTCACCGCGCCTGTTATCGAGGTGCCGTCGCAGCTTGCCTTCAAGCCGGCGCCGCAGATGTCGACCCAGCAGGGTTTTGGGCTGGTGCTGAACGAGATCGCGCGCGGCGACAGCGAGCTCGCCAAGCGCATCGTGACGACATCGCCTGACGTCACCGTCTCGACCAATCTCGGTCCGTGGGTGAACCGGCGCGGCCTGTTTGCGCGCGGCGAGAAGGCGGACTTATTCCGCAGCGAGAAAATTCCATCCACCTTCAACTGGGACTTCTCGCCCAAGGGCCAGCATCTCGAACTCGGCATCGCCGAGATGAACCTGTTCATCATGCTCTCGGCGCTCGGCCTGTCGCACCAGATCAACGGCGAGCGGCTGCTGCCGGTCGGCACGCTCTACGATCCCTTCATCGAGCGCGGTCTCGATGCGCTGAACTATGCCTGTTACCAGGATGCGCGCTTCATGGTGGCGGCGACCCCCTCAGGTATCACGCTCGCGCCCGAAGGCGGCGCGCATCAGTCGATCGCAACCCCTTTGATCGGCATGGCGCAGGATGGCCTTGCCTCGTTCGAGCCGGCCTTTGTCGACGAGCTCGCCGTGATCATGGGGTGGGGCTTCAATCACATGCAGCGCGATCCGGGTGAGGGCGGCTCGGTCTATCTGCGGCTCTCGACGCGCTCGATCGAGCAGGCGCAGCGGATCATGACGCCCGAGCTTGCACAGGGCATCACCGACGGCGCGTATTGGTTGCGCAAGCCGGGGCCCAATGCCGAAGCCGTCATCGCCTATACCGGCGCCGTGGCGCCAGAAGCGATCGAAGCGACCGGCTTCATTGGCGAGAGCCGGCGCGACATCGGCCTGCTCGCGATCACGTCCGCGGATCGTCTGCATGCGGGATGGACGGCCGCACGGAAGTTGCGCCGTGATCGGCGCGGCGTGCAGCATCTCAGCCACATCGAAAAACTGCTCGCACCGCTGCCGCGCGACTGCGGCATCGTGACGGTGATCGACGGCCATCCGGCGGCGCTCGGCTGGCTCGGCAGCATCCGCGGCCATCGCGTCGAGGCGCTCGGCGTCGAGCAGTTCGGCCAGACCGGCACCATCGCAGACCTCTACCGCCACCACGGCATTGACGCCAACGCCATCATCGATGCGGCCGAAAGCCTCACCACCGGCGCGCCGGTGTTGCATCGGAAGATGGCGGTGTAGTTCTCCGTCGTGGTCCTGGCCCCCGTGCGCAATTGCGCACTGGGCCAGGACGACGGCAATCGAGACCTTGCCACCCCTCCGCCATCGGCTCATATAACCTCGGTCCGCCGCAATGCTGGCCCCGCATATGGCGGGTTCAATTGCCGGCGCTTTCGTGCAAGGATGCCTGCCGAAACGCCCCCCAAGCCCCCAAGAAGAGGTTCACTATGGTCAATCGCATGCAGTTCTACATCGACGGCGCCTGGGTCGATCCCGCCGTCAAGAAGTCCACCGCCGTGGTCAATCCGGCGACGGAAGAGGCGATGTACGAGGTTGCGCTGGGCTCCAAGGCCGACGTTGACAAAGCCGTCGCCGCCGCCAAGCGCGCGTTCGTGACGTTCTCCCAGACCAGCCGTGACGAGCGCGTCGCGCTGCTCACCAAGGTCATCGAGATCTACAAGGGCCGTCTCAAGGAGATCGGCGCCGCCGTCTCCGACGAAATGGGTGCGCCGCTGCCGATGGCGGAGAAGCTGCAGGCCGGCGCCGGTCTTGGCCACCTCATGACCACGCTCGACGTGCTCAAGAACTATCATTTCGAGGAACCGGTCGGCACCGCCATGGTGCTGCGCGAGCCGGTCGGCGTGGTCGGCATGATCACGCCCTGGAACTGGCCGCTCAACCAGATCGCCTGCAAGGTCGCGCCCGCACTCGCCGCTGGCTGCACCATGATCCTGAAGCCATCGGAGTTCACCCCGACCTCGGCGCTGATCTTCGCGGAAATCCTCCATGAAGCCGGCGTGCCGAAGGGCGTGTTCAACCTCGTCAACGGTCTCGGTCCCGAGGTCGGCGCCGCCATGAGCGAGCACCCCGATATCGACATGATCTCCTTCACCGGCTCGACCCGCGCCGGCATCGACGTGGCCAAGCGTGCGGCACCGACCGTGAAGCGCGTCAGCCAGGAGCTCGGCGGCAAGTCGCCGAACGTCATCCTCGAAGGCGCCGACCTCACGAAGGCGGTGACCGGCGGCGTGATGCACATGTTCAACAACTCCGGCCAGTCCTGCAACGCGCCCTCGCGCATGATCGTGCCGGCCTCGAAGATGAAGGAAGTCGCCGCGATCGCGAAGGCCGTCGCCGACAAGACCAAGGCGGGCGATCCGCGCGCCGAAGGCACCACCATCGGTCCCGTGGTCAACCGCGGCCAGTGGGACAAGATCCAGGGCCTGATCAAGAAGGGCATCGACGAGGGCGCAACGCTCGTCTCGGGCGGCCCGGGCCTGCCCGAGGGCGTCAACAAAGGCTTCTATGTCCGTCCGACCATCTTCGCCGACGTCACCCCCGACATGACGATTGCGCGTGAAGAGATCTTCGGACCGGTGCTGACGATCATCGGCGCCAAGGACGAAGCCGAGGCCGTGCACATCGCCAACGACACGCCCTATGGGCTTGCCGGCTACGTCACGGGCGCTTCCGTCGAGGACGCCAAGCGCGTCGGCCGGCAGATCCGCGCCGGCAACGTCAACCTGCAGGGCGTACCCAACGACCGCTCCGCGCCGTTCGGCGGCTACAAGCAATCCGGCAACGGCCGCGAGTGGGGCAAATATGGCCTCGAGGACTTCCTCGAAGTGAAGGCCGTCGCCGGCTTCAACGCGGCGTAGGCGTTACTGCCTGGGTGAACATGACGCCGGAGCGGGAAACCGCTCCGGCGTTTTTGTTCTATCTTTCGTCATTGCGAGGAGCGAAGCGACGAAGCAATCCAGGCTGCCTCCGCGGAAAGATTCTGGATTGCTTCGCTCCGCTCGCAATGACGAGAGGCGTGACGGAGGAAAAACTATCCCCCGACCGCGCCCTGCGTGTTCACATACAATGCGTAGATCGACTGGCTCGCGGCCATGAACAGGCGGTTGCGCTTGACGCCGCCGAAGCAGAGATTGGCGCAGCGTTCGGGCAGCGCGATGCGGCCGATCATGACGCCGTCGGGCGCGAACACCACGACGCCGTCGAGCTCGGGATCGCCCATGCCCCAGCCGCACCAGAGATTGCCGTCGATGTCGCAGCGCATGCCGTCCGGCGTGCCCGGGCCGGCGTCGATGTGGACGCGCTTGTTGGAGATGGTGGCGCCGTCAGGCGAGACGTCATAGGCGAGGATTTTCCGGTTCGGCACGCCGCGTGATTCCACGACGTAGAGGATTGTCTCGTCCGGCGAGAAGCACAGCCCGTTGGGCCCGAGCACGCCTTCGGCAACGATGGTCGCCTTGCCGGTCGCGGGATCGAGCCTGTAGACGTTCGGCTCGATCTCGGGCTCGGCCTTGTAGCCCTCGTAATTGCCGAGTAGGCCGAAAGTGGGATCGGTGAACCAAACCGCGCCGTCGGACTTCACCACGACGTCGTTCGGCGAGTTGAGCTTCTTGCCGCCGAACGAGTCCATCAGCACGGTGATGCTGCCGTCATATTCGGTGCGGGTGACGCGTCGCCCGCCATGCTCGCATGTGACGAGCCGGCCCTGGCGATCCCTGGTGTGGCCGTTGGCGAAATTGGAGGGCTTGCGGAACACCGAGACCGCGCCGGTCTCCTCTTCCCATTTGACGATGCGCTGGTTCGGAATGTCGCTGCACAGGAGATAGCGCCCGTCGCCGAACCACACCGGACCCTCGGCCCAGCGCAGGCCGGTCGTCAGCCGCTCCACCGCCGAGAGTTTCAGCCAGTATTTTTCGAAGCGGGGATCGAGTGCCTTTATCGCCGGATCGGGATAGTAGCTCGCCGGCCGCCAGCCTGGCCGCTCCTGGGGATGGGACGATGCCTCATTCATGTCGGTTCTCTCGTTTCGTTCCCTCTGGACAATCCTGCTATCATTAGAGACATGTGACTGCAAATTGGTTGCCAAAGGCGAGGAAAGACATGGCGCGCATCTTGATGACGGGAGCTTCGGGCGGGATAGGAACGCGTCTGCGAAAACTGTTGCCGCCGATCTATCCGGACCTGTTGCTCAGCGACATCCGCCCGCCCGCCGATCTCGGCCCCAACGAACAATTCAAGGCGGCGGACCTCTCTGACCTGGCGCAGTGCGAGGCGATCTGCGAGGGCGTCGACGGCATCATCCATTTCGGCGGCTATTCGGTCGAAGGTCCCTGGAACGACATCCTCCAGGCCAACATCATCGGCGGCTACAATCTGTTCGAGGCCGCGTATCGCAAGGGCGTCAAGCGTGTGGTGTTCGCCTCCTCGAACCATGCCGTCGGATTCTATCCCCGCCACCACAAGATCGGCACCGACGTGACCCCGCGCCCCGACGGCCGCTATGGCGTCAGCAAGGTATTCGGCGAAGCGGTCGGCGCGCTCTATGCCGACAAGCATGGCCTGAAGGTGACTTGCCTTCGCATTGGCAATTTCGGCGACGTGCCGCTGGACCATCGCCGGATCTCGATCTGGCTGAAGCCGGAAGATCTGGTGCAGCTCTGCCGGATCGGGCTCGAGCATCCCGACATTCATTTCGAGATCTTCTACGGCGTGTCCCTGAACGAGCGTGCCTGGTGGGACAACCACCGCGCCTACGAGTTCGGTTACCGTCCGACGGGGCGCTCCGAGGATCATGTGGCACATGCGATGGCCGAGCAGGCCAAGCTGAAGCCCGATCCGGTCGGCGATCACTATCAGGGCGGCGCGTTCTGCAGCAACGAGTTCGACGGCGACACAAGTCGCATCATCGATTGGACCAAGCGGTAGGAGCGCATTCGCAAATCCAGGGCGTCGGAATCGACGCGCTAAACAACGCGTTTGCCGGCCTGGGCCGCGATGGGCCTCTGTACAAAGTACATCAGGATCAGGGAAATCACCGCCGTCGTCACGACGACGTATCCCAGCCGGTCGAAATGCCGGAGCGTACCGTCGGCGTCCTGCGCGATGAGTGCGGCGGCGAGCACGGAGCCGAGCCCGCCGGAGAGCTGTTGCAGCGACGCGCCGACCGCGCTGAAGGAGCCGCGTTGCGCCGGCTCGGGGATTGCCGAAATCAACGCCTGCGAAGGAATCATGCGGGAGAAGATGCCGACGAACATCAGGACGTTGACCAGGATCGCGACCGTCAGGCTCACCTCGCCGAGATGGGTGTAGATCAGCACCATCACGATGGACATGGCGCTGCCGAAGACGAAGGTGGGGTATTTGCCGAAGGCATCGCTCGCGCGTCCCACCAGCGGGCCGATGACAATGCTGAACAGGCCGGAGACGAGATAGATCGTCGGCAGATGCACGATGTCGATGCCGAGATTGTGCACGGTGTAGGCGCTGCCGAACGGCATCAGCATGTAGCCGCCGGTCGCCAGCAGGGTCGTTACCGAAAACGCCATCCAATAACGCGGCTGCGAGACCGTGGCGATCAGATGCCGGAACGGATTTCGATCCTGCTTCAGCCCGAGATGGCCGTTCACCGGCTTCATCAGGAGCATCACTGCGGTCATCCCGATCACCGACAGTCCGACCAGCGCGCCGAACGCGACGTGCCAGTTCCACTGGTTGGCGAGGAAAAGACCGGCCGGGATGCCCAGCACCTGGCTTGCCGCGAAGGCGGTTTGCACGAAACCCATGACGCGGCCGCGCAATTGCAGCGTGAACAAATCGGTGACGATGGCGAGCACGACCGAGCCGATCACGCCGCCGAACAGGCCGGTCACGATCCGCCCCAGCAGCAACAGATGATAGTTGGGCGCGATCGCGCACAGCATCGTGCCAAGGGTGAAGCCGGCGTAGAAGAACAACAGCAGCCGCTTGCGATCAAACCGGTCGGCAAAGCCGGCCGCCAGGATACCGGAAATCCCCGCGCTGAACGCATAGGCCGAGACCGCCACGCCGAACTGAGCGGCCGAAATATCGAGCGCCGGCATCATGATGGCGCCGAGCGGCGACATGATCATGAAATCGATGATGATCGTGAACTGGACCAGCGCCAGCAGCGCAACGAGGATCGCCTGGTAGCGCGAAAAGCCTCGGGATGGCGCTTGCCGCTCGGCGATCGGCTCCGTCAGGGTTTGTTCGGTCATGGCATTTCATTTGGGAGGGAGTGGAGGAGGACGCGCGACGTGGCGCCGGAGCCCGGCCCATATTTATTTCCGGCTCTGCGAAATTTCGATGGCTTGACAAACAGTTTTAGTGTCCGTCCCAGCGCGGTGCCTCGATTCACACGGGGCGAGCGACGCAAAGGCCTGAGCCTCGCTTTGGCCGTTCCGGCCATTGATCCAGATCAACGTTGCTCTGGCCGTCTGGCTCTCGATTTTGCGAGACCGCAATTCGGCAATCGGTGCCTCGATCACGGCTCAACGGCGGCAGCGCGAGTCAGGACAATGAAAATCGAATTGCCAGCCGCCGTACTGCTCACGCTGTTCATGTCGGGACCGGCGCGAGCCGCGATGCTCGGCGACGCCGAGGCGACGTTTCTCGACCAGCTCGTCACCGCATCCGCGGTGCTCGAACAACGATGTGTCGGCTACGAGGTCAATGGTGCCGGCAGTGTACAGCTCGGCGCCCGACTTCTCGGCAGCACGGATGCCGCGATGGCGATGATCGACGCCTATGCTGCAGCCATCAAGGCCCGCGATGGCGAGAGCTCCGATCCCGGTAAATTCCGCCCCGAAGTGTCCGACGCTGCCGGCAAAACGTTCAGGCGCGTCCGGACCGATCTGATCAGAAACCCGAAGAGAGCCTGCGCCGACTATGGCGATGCCAGCGTGGATCGCGGTCTGCTGAGGCGGTACTGAACCGGGACTTGAGGGATTCAGATCTGCGCAAACGAAAGGGCCGTCTCGAAAGACGGCCCTTGGTTGTTATTCGACGATCTCAACGATCCGGTGGGTTCGCGGTTCGACCAGAACCGTGCGACCGTTCACCACCGTGTAACGATACTCACGGGCGCCGTACTCGGGCGGCACCTCGTAATAGGTCACGCCCTCTTCCGGAAGAACCGCCCCGACTCTCACATCTTCGCGGTACTGATATGAGGGCCGCCGCTGTTCGACGACGTAGGAGTGAAAGCGAGGACGTTGATCGACACCAAGGACTCCCGCCACGCCGCCAACGACGCCGCCGACGACGCCACCCACAACTGCACCGACAGGCCCTGCCGCTCGCTCACCATCCCGCGCACCGCGTTCGACGCCTCCGGGAACGCCCTGGGCCTGGGTCGTTACGGGAAGCAGGACGGCGACGGCAACAGCGGCGGCTCCGACTAAACGGCAAATCATGGCAGCTCCTATGGTGGGGGATTGGTGCAAGACCAAGTACCAAGCCGACCATAGGTTCCCCAGAAGTTGTGGACTGCGGGCGTTATTGCCCGAAATGGGCTCGTGCGGCCTGCAATTGCGGGCAATCCAGCGCGCCCGTATCGCGTGAACTGCACCACCGCGCGAAGCGAACGTCTCCCATCTATGAACGCGGGCCCTGCTGTTCGGCTTGCTCACCCCCAATCCGCGCCAGATAGTCCGACTTGCTGAACTGCATATGATCGACGCACAGCTGGGCCAGCGCCCAGCTGTCACGGCCTTTCAATAGCTCGATCATCAGCTCGTGCTGGCGCCTTGATTGCGCGAGGCCGTCTCGGTCGGCGAGGTTCTTGGCGCGCATCGGCAGCGTCAGGTTCATGTAGTCCTGCAGCGAGCGCACCAGATAGGGATTGCCGCAGGCCGAGAACAGCGCGAGGTGGAAGGCGTCGTTGGCCTCGTGGATACCGCGCAGGTCCTGCAAATCCGCTCTCGCGCAATATTGCCGCTGCAATGCAGAGAGCTCGTCGATCAGGCCTTGCTGTGCGGGCAGGGGGATCATCAGCGCCGCCTGCCGGGTCAGCATCTCCCGGACCTCGTAGATCTGCCGGACCTCTTCGGCCGAATAGAACCGCACGGTGGCGCCGACATTCTTCTCGCGGCGGACGATGCCCCGGCGCTCCGCATCCACCAAGGCCTGCCGCACGAAATGGCGCGAAGTGCCGTAAGCCGACATCAGCGCGTCCTCTGTGAGGCGCGCGCCTGGCGCAAGTCGGCCGAAGATGATGTCCTCTTCGAGCCGCGCGACGATGTCGTCCGGATCGTCGCGCCGGACCATCGTGGCGTCTGCGATGTGAATGTCGGACATGCCCTCGGCCTCCCGGCGCTTGGCCGGTTCGTCCTGTGGAGCAGGGAAGGCCCTGATTGTCAATAATCTGGTCTCCCACCAGCGCGCAACTCGGGTAAATGGCAGGTTTGACGTCTGTCTTATTGACAATCAAGGGGCAGTCTGTAGGACAATGACCCGGTAATGGGAGTGGTATGATGACGAGTGGGTTGCGCAAAGGGCTGACGAGCTATGGCGATGCCGGCTTCTCGCTGTTCCTGCGCAAGGCGTTCATCAAGGCCATGGGCTATTCCGACGACGCGCTGGAGCGTCCGATCGTCGGCATCACCAACACCTATAGCGACTACAATCCCTGCCACGGCAACGTCCCGCAGATCATCGAGGCCGCCAAGCGCGGCGTGATGCTGTCGGGCGCGATGCCGTTCGTGTTCCCGACGATCTCGATCGCGGAGAGTTTTGCGCATCCGACCTCGATGTATCTGCGCAATCTGATGGCGATGGACACCGAGGAGATGATCCGCGCGCAGCCGATGGATTCGGTGATCGTCATCGGCGGCTGCGACAAGACTCTTCCTGCGCAGGTGATGGCGGCGATCAGCGCCGACCTGCCGACGGTGGTCATCCCCGTTGGCCCCATGGTGGTTGGTCATCACAAGGGCGAGGTGCTGGGCGCCTGCACCGATTGCCGTCGCCTCTGGGGCAAGTATCGCGCCGGCGAAATGGATGATGTCGAGATCGAGGCGGTGAACGGCCGCCTTGCGCCGTCGGTCGGCACCTGCATGGTGATGGGCACCGCCTCCACCATGGCCTGCATGATCGAGGCCATGGGCCTGTCGCTGCCGATGAGCGCGACGATTCCCGCCCCGCATGCGGAGCGCTTTCGCCTTGCCGAGGCGAGCGGCAGGGTGGCCGCCGAGATGGCCAAGACCAAAGGTCCGAAGCCGAGCGAGGTGCTGACGCCGGCATCTTTTAAGAATGCCCAGGTCGTGCTCCAGGCGATCGGCGGCTCGACCAACGGCCTGATCCATTTGACCGCGATGGCACATCGTTCGCCACACCGGCTCGACCTCGGGGTGTTCGACCAGATCGGCCGCGAGGTGCCGGTGCTGGTCGATCTCAAGCCGTCCGGCGAGCATTACATGGAGCATTTCCATCACGCCGGCGGCGTGCCGAAACTGCTGGCGCAACTCGGCGATCTCGTCGATCTCGATGCCAAGACGATCACCGGCCAGACGCTGCGCGATATCGCGGCGAACGCGGAAGACGTGCCCGGCCAGGACGCGATCCGTCCGCGGGACAATCCGATCAAGAAGGAAGGTGGCCTCGCCGTGCTGCACGGTAATCTCGCGCCGCGCGGCGCGGTTATCAAGCAATCCGCCGCGAGCCCAAAGCTGCTGCAACACACGGGCCGTGCGGTGGTGTTCGAATCGGTCGAGGATATGACGCTGCGGGTGGACGATCCCGATCTCGACGTCACGGCCGATGACGTGCTGGTGCTGCGCAACGCCGGTCCTAAGGGCGCGCCCGGCATGCCGGAGGCGGGCTATCTGCCGATCCCGAAGAAGCTCGCGCGCGCTGGGACCAAGGACATGGTGCGCATTTCGGATGCGCGCATGAGCGGCACCGCATTCGGCACCATCGTGCTGCACATCACTCCGGAATCCGCCGTCGGCGGCCCGCTGGCGCTGGTGAAGAACGGCGACATGATCCGACTCGACGTCGCCAAGCGCAGCATCGAGCTTCTGGTGGATGCTACCGAGCTGGAACGGCGGCGTACGGCATTGAAGCCCGCGGCTGCGCCGGATGAGGCGCGGCGCGGCTATGCGTGGCTGTTCAACGAGACCATCATGCAGGCCGACGAGGGCTGCGATTTCGATTTCATGCAGAGGACTGGGAAGAAGACTGAGCAGAAAACTAAGAGAGGGTGACCAACCACCCGGAAGCGTAGCCCAGACCGCTAAAGCGGCGGGCGTTAAAACAGGGGGAAACGATGATCGCACGATCCATGCCAAGATTCTTACATCGGCTGGCGGCAACGGCCGCAATCCTGTTCGTCACGGGCGCATCTGCGCAGGAGGTGAAGCATTATCGCTTCGCCTACGACCAGCCGCGCAATACCGGCTACTCTATCGCGGGCGACCTCTTTGCCGAAAAGCTCAAGGAATTGAGCAAAGGCACCATGATCATCGATCAATATCCGGGCGCGCAGCTCGGGCAAGAGCCGCAGGTGCTCCAGCTCGTGAAGGCGGGCGACGTCGAGTTCTCGATCATCTCCTCGGCGAACACCGCGACGATCTCGCCGCAAGCGGGCGTGATGTCGTTGCACTTCCTGTTCCGCGACGAGAACCACGTGGTCAAGGGTCTGGCCGATCCAAAAGTGTTCGAGGCGCTCAAGACCATGATCGACGAGACCACGCAGGGCCTGCATGTGATCGCGACGGGGTCGCAGGGCGTGCGCCACATGTACTCCAAGAAGGAGATCCACAATGTCGGCGACATCAAGGGCCTGAAAATCCGGGTGCAGGCGACTGCGACCGAGGACACCATGTTCCCGGCCTACGGCGCCCAGACCGTGCACATGCCGTTCGGCAGCGTCTACACGAGCCTGCAGACCGGCGTCGTCGACGTCGCCGAGAACAGCATCAACGTCTACCTCGTCAACAAGCACTACGAGGTCGCGCCGGTCCTGAACATCACCGAGCACGAAGCCAACAACGCGCTGGTGTTCATCTCGGACAAGCTCTGGCAGAGCCTGTCGGCCGAGCAGAAGAGATGGGTCCAGGCGGCGGGGAACGAGGTCAGCTCCAAGGAGCCGCAGAAGGCCTTCGACCTCGAACGCACCGCGGCAGAGAAGCTGAAGAAGATGGGCGTGAAGATCGTCGACAACGTCGACAAGAAGACCTTCACGGCGATCGCCGATCCCTATCTCGACAAGCTCGCCAAGGAGCTCGGCCCGCACGCCGAGAAGATCAAGGATTTGATCCGCTCGATCAACTAGGCCGCGTACCGTTGCCTCCGCGTCGTCCCGGCGAAAGCCGGGACCCATACGTCGCGGCGGCGCTTGGGGCAGGATAGCCGCCAGCTTGCTTTGGCCACACGCAGCTGGGGGTATGGGTCCCGGCTTTCGCCGGGACGACGGGGATAGTGATGACCATCGCCGACAAACTGCTGGTGGAACGCCAACGTCACCTCAAATGGCGCGGGCTGGACTGGCTCGAGCTCGCCTTGATGATCCTCTGCGGCGTGCTCTGCTTCGGCTTCTCGCTGTCGGTGACCGCCGACATCGTCACCCGTACCATCGGCCATCCCTGGCTCTGGCTCCAGGAAGTGACCTCGACGCTGTTCATCTATGCGATTTTCGTCGGCACCGCGGCCGCGACCCGGCGCAACGACCACCTCTATCTCACCGCGATCTCCGAGGCGATGCACGGCACGCCGCGTCTGATCGTCGAAGTCATCATCCGGATCGTGGTGCTCGGCGTCGCCTTCTGCCTGATCTTGTACGGATATCAGAACTATCTCCGCGGCTTCGGCAGTTTCCGCCTGCCGTCGGGCACGCCGATCGCCTCGCTCTACGCGATCATCCCTCTGTCGGGCGTGCTGATCGGCCTGTTCACCATCGAGCAGCTCGTCAACGGTCTGCGCAACGGCTTTGACCACCCCGAGCCACCCGAAGAGGATGACGGGGCGCCTGTTATCACCGACGCGCAGATGAGGGCGCAGCCGTGAGCGCACCCCTTGTTCTGGCGTTGATGACGGTCTGCTTCCTGTCGTTCGGCTATCTCGGCGTGCCCGTGCCGTTCTCGCTGATGGCCGGCGTCTTCATCGGCGCGCTGCTGTCGGACGTCTCGCTCGCCGCGATCATCCAAAAAGTCTTCGACGGCGTCGATTCCGAGGCGCTGCTGGCGATCCCGTTCTTCCTGCTGGTCGGCGAGCTCATGAGCTCGGCCAATGTGGTGGTTCGAATAGCCAACCTCTCGGTGTCCCTCGTTGGCCACATCAGAGGCGGCCTGTCGCAGGTCGTGGTCGTCTTCAGTATGTTCTTCTCGGAAATGTCGGGCTCGACCACGGCCGACGTCGCTGTGATGAGCCGCGCTCTGGGCGGCCCGATGAAGCGCGAGGGTTACGAGCCCGCCTTCATCGCCGCGATCATCGCATCCGCATCGACCATCGCGGCGCTGGTGCCGCCGAGCATCACCGCGGTGGTCTATGGCGCCGTCGGCAATGTCTCGATCGCCGGCCTGTTCATGGCAGGCGTCGTGCCGGGCCTGATGATCGGCTTCGGGTTGATGATCTATTGCTATTTCTTCGGCCCGTCCGGCCTGCGCAAGCCGCGCGCGCCGCTGCGGCAGGTGGTGTTCGCGGCCGGCGATGCGGCGCTGCCGCTGATGATTCCGGTGATCCTGTTGGGGGGCATCCTGACCGGCTGGTTCACGCCGACGGAAGCCGGTGTCGTCGCCGTGGTCTGGATTGTCGTCGTCGTGATCCCAGCGCTCAACCGCGGGCATATCAGGAAGATTCCGTACGATTTCTGTCTCGCCGGCCTGATCTTCTCGCTGCCGCTGATCACGATCGGCGCCGCCAATGCGTTCGGCTGGATGCTCGCCTATTTGCGCGGTGCAAGCTACATCGCCGAAGTCATCACCTCGCTCGCCGGCAACGACCCGCATCTGATCATGCTGCTGATGGTGCTGCTGTTCACGGTCGTCGGCGATTTCATCGAGCCGGTGCCGACCATCATCATTTTCATGCCGCTGGTCAACACACTGACGGAAGCCGGCGACATCAACGCCGTGCACATGGGCGTGGTGCTGATCGCCACGCTCGCCTTCGGCCTGATCACGCCGCCTTACGGCTTGGTGCTGCTGATGGCCTCGAAATTCGTCGGCGTCAGTTTCGCAAAGGCGCTACGCGCCGCTTTGCCGATCTATCTGGTGTTCCTCGGGACGATCGCGTTTGCGATCTATTTCCCGAGTGTGGTGCTGTGGCTGCCGCAGAAAGTGCTGCCGGAATCGGTCGGATGCTTCAAGTCGCCGGCGGGCACGGGCTATATCTGTCCCAAGTAAGCCTGCTCGAGTGAACGCTACTTGCTCTTGCTGGTGAATTTCTTCACGGCGGTTCGAAACTCCGCAGTGTTCATCGCCATGATGATCTTGTGCTCCTCGGCGTCGAGCTGCTGCTTCACCGGGGTCGTGGCGGCCTGGTAGACCAGCGACTTGGTGCCGGCAATCGCGGCGAGCGGGTTCTGCGCCAGCCGCTCGGCGAGGGTTCGCGTTGCCGCCTTCAACTCGGCGGCGGGAACGAGCTTCGCAACCAGACCCCATTCATGGGCCTGCTGCGCGGTAAAATTATCCTCGGCCAGGAAAATCTGCAGCGCGCGGCGGGAGCCGACCGTGTTGACGATGCCGACCGTAGATCCGCCATCCGGCGAGACGCCGATCTTGGCATAGGCCGGCGTGAATTTGGCATCCTCGGCGGCGATGCAGAGATCGGTGACGAAGGCGAGGCCCATGCCGGCGCCGGCCGCCGAGCCGTGCACGCTGGACAGCGAGACCTTCGGCATGCGCCGGAGGATCTCGATGAAGGCGTGATAGTGCTTCAACAGCTCGCCGACGACCGGCGTCACCGTGCCCGCTTCGGCGGCGGCGCCGATCGTCTGCAGATCGCCGCCAGCCGAGAAGGCGCGGCCTTCGCCTTCGAGGACCACGACCCTGATGTCGTCGGCGCCCTCAATGTAAGCCGCGAGCTGTTCGAGCTGTTGTGCAATCGCCAGATTGATCGAGTTGAACGCGGCGGGCCGGTTGAGCGTGATGGTCGCGATCGGCCCGTCGATCCGCAGCAAGGCGGGATCGTCGGGCTGGGAGACGGGAGCTGGCATCTTGAAATCCCCGGCATGAGGTCGTTCGTGCGACTAAATCGCAGAAGGCGAGGGGTGACAATCCCCGGCAGGCGCCCTTGCGCAAGCCGGAACGATAGGTTCAAATGGACCTGCCTTCGTCAGGGACGGACACGAGCGCCGGCTCCTCCTGGGCAAGCAAGCCAAAATCAGCGCGAGAGGAGACGACATGGGTGACGCTCGTGTCTTGCGGAAATGGGCTGTCCAATGACGGACGGTCCGGTGGTCATTATCGGTGCCGGCCATGGCGGCTACCAGGTGGCGGCATCGCTGCGTCAGGCGGGATTTTCCGCTGCTATCTGCCTGATCAACGACGAGGCGCATCTGCCCTATCAGCGGCCGCCTTTGTCCAAGGCTTACATCAAGGGGACCGCCGGGCCGGAGAGCCTGATGTTCCGGCCGGGGAAATTCTACCAGGACCAGAGCATCGAGCTGGTCGCGGGCCGCGCCGTGTCGATCGACCGCGCGGGGCGCAAGGTGCTGCTCGCCTCGGGCAGGCCGCTGCCCTACGGCCACCTCGTGCTGGCGACCGGCGCCCGCAACCGGCTGCTCGATCTGCCCAATGCGAACCTTCCCGACGTGAAATATCTGCGCATCCTCGACGACAGCGAGGCGCTGCGGCAGATCATGCCGTCAAAGACGCGGGTCGTGGTGATCGGCGCCGGCTTCATCGGCCTCGAATTCGCGGCCACCGCGCGCATCAAGGGGCTAGAGGTCGACGTGCTCGAACTCGCCCCGCGCGTGATGGCGCGCGCGGTGACGGCTGAGGTGTCGGAGTATTTTCAGGCGCGGCATCGCGAGGCCGGCATCCGCATCCACCTCGGCGTGCAAGCAACCGCGATCGAGGCGGAGGACGGCAAGGTCACCGGCGTCTCCTTGAGCGACGGAAGGCATTTGCCGGCGGATCTTGTCGTGGTCGGCGTCGGCGTGCTGCCGAACATCGAGCTTGCGGCGGAGGCGGGGCTGCCGGTCGCGGCCGGGATCATCGTCGACGAATATCTCTCGACGGCCGATCCTGATATCTCGGCGATCGGCGATTGCGCGCTGTTCAACAGCCCGCGCTTCGGCGGATCGCAGCGGCTGGAATCGGTGCAGAATGCCACCGATCACGCGCGCTGCCTCGCGGCGCGGCTGACCGGCGACCGCAAGGCCTATGACAGCCATCCCTGGTTCTGGAGCGACCAGGGCGAGGACAAGCTCCAGATCGCGGGCCTCACCACCGGCTACGACCGCGTCGTCCTGCGCGGCGATCCCACCAGGAAGGCATTCTCGGCGTTCTGCTACAAGGGCGACAATCTGCTCGGCATCGAATCGATCAACCGTGCCGGCGACCACATGTTCGGCCGCCGCCTGTTCGGCCTGGATGGCTCGATCACGCCGGAGCATGCCGCCGACGAAAGTTTCGACCTGAAGGGCGCGCTGGCGTGATCAGTTCGCATTGAGGACGGCGGCGACTTCCGCGGCCGTCGGCATCGACGGCCCCGCGCCCATGCGCTGCACGGAGATCGAGGCGGCGGCATTGGCGAAGGCGAGTGCTGCGCGCAAGTCGACGCCGTCGGCGAGTTGCGCCGCGAGTGCTCCCACAAAACAATCGCCTGCGCCCGTGGTGTCGACCGCCTTCACCACGCGGCCTTGCACCGAAATCTCCTCGCGTCCCGCGAGCGCCAGCACGCCGCGCTTGCCGAGGGTCACGCAGATGGTCTGGTCCTCGCGCGCCTGAAGTTTTCGTGCGACGTCGAGGATGCGCGCGGCCTCGTCACTGTCGGACAACTCCACGCCGGCGAGGAGGCCGAGCTCGGTCTCGTTCAGCACGAGGATGTCGATCAGCGCGAGCAATTCGCTCGACATGGTTTGTGCCGGAGCCGGATTGAGCAGCGTCGTGGCGCCAATGTCGCGAGCCCGCCGGAAGAACGCGGCGATCGTCGGCAGCGGGATCTCGAATTGGCTGACCGCGACGTCGCCCTTGGCTAGCGGGACGGCCGCGACGTCATCGACGCCGACAAGCGCATTGCTGCCGGGAATGACGACGATGGTGTTGTCGGCCTCCGCCACCGTGATGATGGCCGTGCCTGTGTGCGCCTCGGCCGTCTCTCGGATCGCGCCGAGATCGATGCCTTGCGCGCCGAGGAACGTCCTCAGCTCACCGCCGAACGAATCCTTGCCCAGCCGGCCGATCAGCGTGGTCGGCGCGCCAAGCCGCGACGCCGCCACCGCCTGGTTGGCGCCCTTGCCGCCCGGAAAATACAGCACCTGCTTGCCGGCGACGGTCTCGCCGACCCTGGGATGGCGATCGGCTGTCGCCACCACATCCATGTTGATGCTGCCGGCGACGAAGACGCGCCCCATGAGAGACCCCTGCGAGCGCTAGACCCTAACCTCGAACTCGTGCCTGACCTTGGCGATGTCGACAAGAGTCGGCAGGCCAGCTTCGTTGCCAAGACGCTGGATCTTGAAGGTCGAGGCTGCCCGGGCAAAATCGAAATGCTCGCGCCAGCTTTTGCCGGGATGGGCGAGATAGGAATAGACATAGGCGCCATGGAAGACGTCGCCGGCGCCGTTGGTGTCGATCACGCGCTCGCGCGGAATCGGCATCGCCGGCATCACCTGCACCGTTCCGGTCTCGTCGTACCAGAGCAGGCCCTTCTCGCCCATGGTGATGCCGCCGATCTTGCAGCCGCGGCTCTTGAGATAGTCCAGCATCTTTTCCGGCGTGAGATCCATCTGCTCGCACAGGCGCTCGGCGACGATCGCGACGTCGATGAATTCCAATAGCTCATGCGTGTTGGTGCGCAGGCCGCCACCGTCGAGCGAGGTCAAGATGCCGGCCTCGCGGCAGACTTTTGCGTAGTGGATCGCGGCATCGGGCTGATGGCCGTCGACATGCAGCGCGCGGCAGCCGCCGAGATTGAGCATCGGGAAGGGATGGATGTGGTCGTCGTCGCGGCAGCGGACGATGGCGCGCTTGCCGTCCTTGGGCATGATGAAGGACAGCGAGGACTGATTGACCTTCCGCCCATGGAGCGAAATCGCATATTTCGCGCACATGTCCATGAACATGCGGCCGAGCCAGTCATTGGCCGCGGTGGCGATCAGATCGGGCACGATGCCGAGCTTGGCGCAGCAGAACGCCGCGGTCACCGCATTGCCGCCGAAGGAAACCGCGTAGTCGGAGGCCACGTGCTTCTCGTCGCCGGTCGGCATGTGGTCGGTGATGAAGACGACGTCGATATAGGTCTGTCCGATGAAGAGAGCCTGCATTGCTTGTCCGTGATGCGCTTTGTGGTCCCGGCCGGCGTGCTTACTGTAGCACCGGTTCCGTCGCGGGACCGCTGAAATTATTCGCAAAACCGCCGCTGGGAGTGCTTGAGGTCGGCATGCGGCCGGAATACGACCATCACCGGGTAATGCCAAGCCCGGACAAACGCCGTCTCTCGGTCCACGGTTCCGGGCCGCTCAACAGGGGGAAGCATGATCACCGGCCTCGATCACGTCGTCGCACTGGTCAGGGATATCGGTGCGGCCAAGGCGGCCTATCAGACGCTGCTCGGGCGCGCGCCGGCCTGGCAGAACTCGGGCGAGGGCGCCGACCGGGTGTTGTTCACTCTTGCGAACATGACGATCGAATTGATGGCGCCGAACGGCTTCAGCGTGGCCGCCGACCGCATGCGCGCGCTGCTCGATGACCAGGAAGGCGTGCTCGCCAGCCTGTGCTTTCGTGTCGCGGACATGAGAAAAATGCACCGGCGGCTGGAGCGGGTGGCGCTCAAGCCGGATCCGGTCGCCGAGGTCGAAAGCAGCGATGCGGAGAGCGGTGCGGTCCTGCACTGGAAGCGGACGCGCGCCGCCACGGAGCTCACGCGCGGCGTGCGCATGTTCTTCCTCGAACTGGCTGATGAGCGTCCGCTTTCGCCGGCGACCGATATCGCGCCGATCGATGCGCTCGACCACGTCGTGATCACGACCGAAGACTCCGATCGCGCCGCCGCGCTCTATGGCGCGCGGCTCGGGCTCGATCTGGCGCTTGACCGCTCGCACCAGGATTGGGGCCAGCTGATGTTCTTCCGCTGCGCCGATCTCGTCGTCGAGGTGGTGCGCCGCCCCGTTGCGGGCGGCGATTCCCTGCATGACCGCCTCTGGGGCCTGAGCTGGCGGGTGGCCGATATCGACGCCACGCGCGCCCGCCTGATTGCCGCCGGCCTCGACGTCAGCGACGTGCGCAACGGCCGCAAGCCGGGCACGCGGGTGATGACGGTGCGGACCGGCACCTGCGGCACCCAGACGGTCCTGCTGGAGCGCTCGTCGAAGCCGGTGGATTGAGGTTCAGTCCTCCCCTCGTCATTGCGAGGAGCTCTTGCGACGAAGCAACCCAGACTGCCTCCGTGGTGGCAGTCTGGATTGGGTCGCTACGCTCGCAATGACGAAACTATGCGGCGGGCCGAGCGCGTGTTACACGGCATCCTGATAGCACCCAGCGAGCAACCGGTTTGGCGAAAGCAGCGGCAAAGCGAACTCTGAAATGGCAGCGCGATCCCGAGGGGATGCGGCTGCGCATTCTCGAAGCCGCCAAGCAGGAATTCTCGGCGCACGGGCTTGCCGGTGCGCGCGTCGACCGCATCGCGGCCAACGCCGGCGCCAACAAGCGGATGCTGTATTATCACGTCGGCAACAAGGACGAGCTCTATCTCGCGGTGCTCGAAGGCGCCTATGACAAGATCCGCAGCGAGGAGCGCGGGCTCGATCTCGAACATCTCGATCCGCCCGAGGCCATCCGCCGCCTGATTGAGTTCACCTGGAATTATTTCCTGCGCAATCCCGAATTCCTGTCGCTGCTCCAGACCGAGAATCTCGCGCGCGCAAAGCATCTCAAGAAATCGACCAAGGTGAAGTCGATGCACTCGCCCTTCGTCGAGATGATCGGCACCGTGGTGCGGCGCGGTGTGTCCGGCGGCGACTTCAAGGTCGCGGTCGATCCTGTCCAGCTCTACATCTCGATCGCGGGACTCTGCTTCTTCTATCTGTCGAACTCGGCGACGCTTAGCGTGATCTTCGGTCGCGATTTGCTGGCCAAGGACGCCAAGGACGAGCGGCTGGACCACATGGTCGGCCTCGTGCTGGCAGCGCTGACGGGGCAGTCGGCCGCACTGTTAGCTATGACGAAGGCGCCGAAGTCGCGCGCCGCGGTGGCGCAGACGGTTTAGCGGTGTAACTCGCTACAGCTCGATGGATTATCGGCGCTTCTCCGAACTCAGCCGTCATCGTCCGGCTTGACCGGACGATCCAGTACTCCGAGACGGTTTTGGTTGAGCCGACGGGTCGCGGCGTACTGGATTCCCCGCCTTCGCGGGGAATGACACCGAAGACGTGGCGCTGCCGACGCGTCCCTCAAGCCACCCGGAACCCGCCCAAAACGTCGCAGGAAAACCGCTGGACAGTATTTACCCAACGGGTTAATTTCTCGCCCAACGAACAAGACTGCCGGGAGTGAGACGTGGCTGAGCTGAAGCCGCAGAGTGCGGTGTCCAAGATGCTGAATGCGGCCTGGATTCGGCCGTTTTTGTTCCTGGTGTTCATCGTCGTGGCCTGGGATCTCGCCATCCGGCTGTTCAAGATTCCCGCCTACCAGATCCCGTCGCCGGGCGATGTCATTGCGGTGCTGCGCACCGATTGGCCGGAACTGTTGCGCCAGTCCTGGCCGACGACTTATGCCACCGTCTGCGGTTTCGCGCTCTCGGCGTTGTTTGGCATCCCCATCGCGATGCTGATCGCGGGCTCCAAGACCGTGGAGAGCTACGTCTATCCGCTGCTGGTGTTCTCGCAATCCGTGCCGAAGATCGCGATCGCGCCGCTGTTCGTGGTCTGGTTTGGCTTCGGCATCATTCCGAAAGTGATCTCGGCGTTCCTGCTCGGCTTCTTTCCGGTGGTGGTCTCCGCCGTGCAGGGCTTCAAATCGGTCGATCCAGATATGGTCGATCTCGCCCGCGCCATGCAGGGCAGCCGCTTCCAGGTGTTTTGCGCGGTGAACTTGCCGCATGCGCTGCCCGCGATCTTCTCCGGCCTCAAAGTGTCGGTGACGCTCGCCGTGGTCGGCGCCGTCGTCGGCGAGTTCGTCGGCTCCAATTCCGGCATCGGCTATGTGATGCAGCGCTCGATCGGCACCTTCGACCTGCCCACGATGTTCGCAGCGCTCGTGATCCTCGCGCTGCTCGGCGTCATCCTGTTCTGGATCGTGGACCGGATCGAGAAGCTGGTCATTCCCTGGCATGTCAGCCAGCGCGAGGACGTGATTTTCGCCTCTTAACAGCAACCAAAGCAACGAACGGCCGCCAAAGGCCGGCGCAAACAACGATAAGGGAGAGTGACGATGAAGCGGTGGATAGGAGCTGTCTCGGCGGCGCTGATGGTGTTCGCGGCCATGCCGGCGCAAGCGGCCGACAAGGTCGTGCTGATGCTCAACTGGTACGTCTATGGCGAGCACGCGCCGTTTTATTACGGCAAGGCCAAGGGCATCTACGCCGCCGAAGGCATCGACCTCGAGATCCAGGAAGGCCGCGGCTCGGCCGCGACCACGCAGGCGGTGGCCGCCAAGACCGCCGATTTCGGCTATGTCGACGTGCCCACCATGATGCGTGCCGCGATCAAGGGCGCGCCGGTGGTCGCGACCGGCGTGCTGCTCCAGACCAGCCCGATGTCCGCGATGGGTTTCGCCGACAAGAACATCAGGAAGCCGGAGGATATCAAGGGCAAGACAGTCGCGATCACGCCGGCCGATTCCATGACCCAGATCTGGCCGTTGTTCCTGAAGAAGACCGGCCTGAAGGAAAGTGACTTCCAGACGGTTGCCGGCGACGGCCAGACCAAGCTCAACGCGGTCATCAACGGCCAGGCTGATCTCTTGCTCGGCTATGTCATGGACCAGTCCATGAAGATCAAGGACGCCACCGGCAAGGACGTCTATCCGATCAAGTTCGCCGACTACGGCATCAACATGGTCTCCTCGGGCATCATCGCCAACACTGATTATGTGAAGGCCAATGCCGATCTCGTCCGCCGCTTCATGTCGGCGACGACCAAGGCGGTCGAGGCCGCCGAGAAGGAGCCGAAGGCCGCGGCGCAGTCGATCCTCGATGCCAACCCAAAGGGCGGCAAGGTCGACACGCTGACGCAGGGTTTTGAGCTAACCATTCCGCTCTACCGGACTGCTGAGACCAAGAGCAAGCGGCCGTTCCAGGTCACCGACCAGAACATGACCGACAGCGTCAACCTGATGGTCGAATATGGCGGGCTCGATGCCAAGGCCAAGGAGAACCCGAAGGCGTTCTATACCAACGACTATCTGCCGAAGAGCGGTTCGTGAAACCCGCGACAGCCATGAGTGAAACCCTGCAACCGGCCGCGCATCTGAGACTGGTGAGCGACCGGGCTGCGGGCGATGCGTCGGGCATCAAACTGTCCGGCGTGTCGAAGACCTATAGGACGCGCGACGGCGATGTGCCGTCGTTGCGGCCGCTCGACTTTCACATCAATGACGGCGAGTTCTTCGTCGTGGTCGGCCCATCCGGCTGCGGCAAGTCCACGCTGCTCAAGCTGATCTCGGGACTGCTGCCGCCGACGACGGGCGAGATCCTGGTCGAGGGTGAGAAGGTGACGACGCCGCACGGCAATGTCGGCATCGTGTTCCAGAACGCGCTGCTGCTGCCATGGCGCAACATCCTGTCCAACGTGATGCTGCCGATCGACATGAAGCGGCTGCCGCGCCAGACATATCTCGACCGCGCCAAGGCGCTGTTGAAGCTGGTCGGGCTCGAAGGCTTCGAGAAGAAGCTGCCGTGGCAGCTCTCCGGGGGCATGCAGCAGCGCGCCTCGATCTGCCGCGCGCTGGTGCATGATCCCAGGATCATGCTGATGGACGAGCCGTTCGGCGCCCTCGACGCGTTGACGCGCGAGCGCATGAATGTCGAGCTGATGCGGATCCAGCGCGAGACCAGAAAGACGGTGCTGCTGATCACGCATTCGATCCCCGAGGCCGTGTTCCTCGCCGATCGCGTGCTGGTCATGACCGAGCGGCCCGGCGCGGTCGCCGCGATCTACGACGTCCCGCTGCCGCGCCCGCGCTCGCTCGACGTGATGGCCGACCCTGTGTTCACCGAACTCGTCCAGCGCATACGCAAGCATTTCTTCTCGCAAGGTTCGCTGGACTAAAGCCATGGCGCCGCGTCTGAAGCTGCGAGATATCGCGTTCTTCGAACGTCCCGTGCAGTTCGCGCGGCCGTTCCGCTTCGGCGCGATCACGATCAACGCGACGCCGCAGCTGTTCGTGCGGGTCGAGATCGAGGTGGAGGGCCGGGGAAGCGCGGTCGGTGCCAGCGCCGAGCTGCTGGTGCCGAAATGGTTCGACAAGCGGCCGGAACTGTCGCCGGCGCAGACTGTCGATGATTTGCGCCGCGCGCTGGAGATCGCGCGGGGGCTTTATCTCGCGCGAACCGGGTTTTTGACGGCATTCGATCTGCATGCCTCGTGCATCGGTGCCCAGGTCGCGACATGTGCGAAAAAGAACATTCCGGCGCTTGCGGCGGCTTACGGCCCCGCCGAAATCGACAAAGCGATCCTCGATGCGCTGCTCCGCGCTGCCGAGACCAATTTTTTCGACGGCATGGCCGGCAACATCGCCGGCATCGACGCGCGGCTTTCGCCCGACCTGAAGGAGACGGATCTCACGACGTTTCTATCCGGCCGGAAGCCGCTGCCGCGTGTTGCCATCAGGCATACCGTCGGCCTCGACGACACCGTTGAAGGCGAGGGCGGGGTTGCCGATGCCCGCGAGAACTCCGGGGCAAGATACTTCAAGCTGAAGCTGTCGGGGGACCCCGTCGCCGATGCAGCGCGGCTGGCGCGCATCGGCAAGGAGCTCGATGCGCTGGACCGTGACTACAACCTGACGCTCGATGCCAACGAGCAATATGCCGATCTCGCAGCCTTGCATGAACTCATCGGCCGGCTCGACCATGACACTGCGCTGCGATCGATTTCATCCAGGCTGCTCTATATCGAGCAGCCAATGCCGCGCGATGTCACGAGGCTGTCGCCGCTCGGCTCTCTCGCTGCGCGCGGTTTCATCATCGACGAAGCCGACGATTCCTACGATACGTTTCCTGCGGCACGGGCGCTTGGCTATCACGGCATCTCGTCGAAATCGTGCAAAGGGCTTTACAAGTCCATCGTCAACGCGACGCGCGCGGCGAAATGGAGCGTGGCCGGCGAAAGATTCTTCGTGACCGGCGAGGACCTGACCTGCCAGGCGGGCGTCGCCGTGCAGCAGGACCTTGCGCTCGGTGCCTTCATCGGCATCACCCATGCCGAACGTAACGGCCATCATTATGTGGATGGCTTCGGTGATACGCCTGCCGCAGAGACCCAAGCGTTCGCCGCCGCTCACCCCGATCTCTACGCCGATGCCGGGCAGGGTATCCGTCTCTCCATTCACGACGGCGATCTCCTGACGGGATCGCTTCGCACAACGGGTTTTGCGACGTCGGTCCATCCGGACTGGTCGGCGCTACGCCCGCTCGAACAGCCCAAATCACCTAGGGAGCAATCGGCATGACCACCCAACGCCTCGGCCTCATCATGAACGGCGTCACCGGCCGCATGGGGCTCAACCAGCATCTGATCCGCTCGATCGTCGCGATCCGCGAGCAGGGCGGCGTCCGCTTGAAGAACGGCGACCGCGTGATGCCGGACCCGATCCTGGTCGGCCGCAGCGCCGAGAAGGTCGAGGCCCTTGCCAAGCGCTACAACGTCACGCGCTGGACCACCGATCTCGATGCCGCCCTCGCCGACAAGAACGACACCATGTTCTTCGATGCCGCGACCACACAGGCACGGCCGGGCCTTCTGACCCAGGCCATCAATGCCGGCAAGCACGTTTATTGCGAGAAGCCGATCGCGACGAACTTCGAGGCGGCGCTCGAGGTCGTCAAGCTCGCCAATTCCAAGGGCATCAAGCACGGCACGGTGCAGGACAAGCTGTTCCTGCCCGGCCTGAAGAAGATCGCCTTCCTGCGCGACTCCGGCTTCTTCGGCCGTATTCTCTCGGTGCGCGGCGAGTTCGGCTATTGGGTGTTCGAAGGCGGCTGGCAGGAGGCGCAGCGGCCGTCATGGAATTACCGCGACGAGGATGGCGGCGGCATCATCCTCGACATGGTTTGCCACTGGCGCTACGTGCTCGACAATCTCTTTGGCGAGGTCGAGAGCGTGAGCTGCATCGGCAACACCGACATCCCCGAGCGTTTCGACGAGCAGGGCAAGAAGTACAAGGCGACCGCCGACGACTCCGCCTATGCCACGTTCCAGCTCAAGGGCGGCGCCATCGCCCACATCAACATGTCCTGGGTGACGCGCGTCTATCGCGACGATCTCGTCACCTTCCAGGTCGACGGCACGCTGGGCTCGGCCGTCGCCGGCCTTTCCGACTGCATGATCCAGGCGCGGCAGGCGACGCCCCGGCCGGTATGGAATCCCGACGAGAAGCGGCTGCACGATTTCTACGGCGACTGGCAGAAGCTGCCTGACAACGTCACCTACGACAACGGCTTCAAGGAGCAGTGGGAGATGTTCATCCGCCACGTCTACGAGGATGCGCCCTACAAGTTCACGCTGCTCGAAGGCGTCAAGGGCGTGCAGCTCGCCGAATGCGCGCTGAAGAGCTGGAAGGAGCGGCGCTGGATCGACGTCGCGCCGATTAAGGTCTGAGGAGGGAATAATGAACAAGCCCGTCCAGCCCAAGCCCGTTCCGTCAACGTCGTCCCTGTCGCTCAAGCTGCCGAAAGCCGATCGCTCGATCGAGACCTACCGGCTCGCGGCCTCGCGAACGTTTCCGGCAAAGCTCGAGGGGCCGCTGAGCCGCATCGCGTTCTCGGCCGTCCATACCGTGACCGATCCCTTTGCCGACAACGACCCGTGGCTCTCCGCCGCTGTCGACTGGGACAAGACTATCGCCTTCCGCGAGCACGTCTGGGACCTCGGGCTTGGCGTTGCGGAAGCCATGGACACCGCGCAACGCGGCATGGGGCTGGACTGGCCGACCTCGCTGGAGCTGATCACGCGCTCGGTGTCTGCCGCCAAGCGTCGCAACGCGCTGGTGTTTTCCGGAGCGGGCACCGACCATCTCGCGGTGGAGGACGCCAGAAATATGGACGACGTGATCCGCGCCTATGAGGAGCAGACATCGGCGGTCGAGAAGGTCGGCGGCCGCATCATCTTGATGGCGTCGCGCGCGCTGGCGAAGCTTGGCCGTAATGCCGACGATTACGCAAAGGTCTATGATCGCGTGCTGTCGCAGGTTCGCGAGCCCGTGATCATCCACTGGCTCGGCGACATGTTCGATCCGGCGCTGACGGGATATTGGGGCACCAACGATCTCGACAAGGCGATGGATATTGCGGTCGCCATCATCAACGGCAACGCCGCCAAGGTCGACGGTGTCAAGGTATCGCTGCTCGACAAGCAGCGCGAGATCGACATGCGCCGTCGTCTCGACAAGCGCATCAAGATGTATACGGGCGACGATTTCAATTATGCGGAGCTGATCGCCGGCGACGTCGAAGGCTTTTCGCACGCGCTGCTCGGCATTTTTGACGCGATCGCGCCGGCGGCGTCCTACGCCTTGTCGCGCCTGGCAGCGGGTGACGAAGCCGGCTTCCACGACGTGCTGGGGCCGACGGTGCCGCTGTCGCGGCACATCTTCAAGGCGCCGACGCGGTTCTACAAGACCGGCGTGGTTTTCATGGCCTATCTCAACGGCCACCAGGACCACTTCACCATGGTCGGCGGGCAGGAGAGCACGCGCTCGACGCTGCATCTGGCCGAACTGTTCCGGCTGGCCGACAAGGCCGGACTGCTCGCCGATCCGGAGCTGGCGACGCGGCGGATGCAGGCGGTGCTCTCAACGCACGGAATCGAATCCTGATGCGTGATTTCTCGTCCGACCATCGTTGGCTGTCGCTCAACACGGCGACAATCCGGAAACAGGGTGATCTCGTCGAGATCATCGACGCCTGTGCCAGGCACGGTATCCGCGCCATCGACCCCTGGCGCGACCAGGTCGCAACCGTCGGCCTCGATCGTGCCGCGCGTGCGGTGCGCGATGCCGGTCTCGACCTATCGGGCTATTGCCGTGGCGGCATGTTCACCTCCGACGCAGCGCGCCGCGGCGAGGTGCGAGACGACAACCGGCGCTGCGTCGATGAAGCCAAGGCACTGGGCGCCCCCTGCGTCGTGCTCGTCGTCGGCGGCCTGCCGCAATATTCGCGGCCGGGCAGCGAGGCGTCGAAGGACATCGCCGGCGCGCGGACGCAGGTCGAGGAAGCGCTCGCCGAAATGCTCGACTACGCCAAACAGGCCAAGCTGCCGCTGGCGATCGAGCCGCTGCATCCGGCCTATGCGGCCGACCGCGCCTGCGTCAACACGACGAAGCAGGCGCTCGACATCTGCGACCGGCTCGACCCTGATCGCAGCGGCATGCTCGGCGTCGCGCTGGACGTCTATCACATCTGGTGGGATCCGGAGCTGATGGGGCAGATCGCGCGCGCCGGCCGAGATCGCCTGCTCGCCTTCCATGTCTGCGACTGGCTGGTGCCGACCAGGGACATTCTCAACGACCGCGGCATGATGGGCGACGGCGTGATCGACATCAAATCGGTGCGCGCAGCGGTCGAAGCACAGGGCTTTGCCGGCTATTCGGAGATCGAAATCTTCTCCAACGACTGGTGGGGTAAACCGTTGGACGAGGTGCTGCAAACCTGCATCGCGCGGCACAAGACGGTGGTTTAGGCCTTCCGGCAATTGTTGCGCGCGGCGGCGCTGATGGCCTGAGATGTCAAATGGTTGCGCGGAATCGCTGGCCCATCCCGCGCCGGTAACCTTCTACTGTGCATGGGGTTGTTTTCGCGTTTTTTCGTTTGAGGCCTCAGCCGATCGCGCAGGGCACGCTCAAAAAGCCGCGGAACCGCACCCGTCCACCCCTGACCGGCTGTCCGCTCACGGCATAGTTCGGGAAGCGCGCCAAGAAGCGTGAGACCGCGATGGCGCCTTCCAATCGTGCCAGCGCCATGCCGGCGCATTGATGCGCGCCGGTGGCGAAGGCGAGATGCCGGTTCGGCGTGCGCGCGATGTCGAATCTCTCCGGGTCCGGAAACTGTGCGGGGTCACGGTTGGCAGCGCCGATACAGAGCGTGATGGATGTGCCGGCTTCGAGCATGACGCCGCCGAGTTCGACCCGCTCCGTGGTCATGCGGTTGCCGAGCTGGTTCGAGCTCTCGTAGCGCAGCATCTCTTCGACCGCAGTCTTGATCAGCTCAGGATTGTCGATCAGCCGCCGCTTCTGATCCGGGTTCCGGTCGAGCGCCACGAGGCCGTTGCCGATCAGGTTGGTGGTGGTCTCGTGGCCGGCATTGAGCAGGAAGATGCAGTTGTGCAGCAGCTCCTTCTCGGTCAGCCGCTCGCCGTTGTCTTCACCCTGTATCAGGCGCGTCAGCACGTCGCGCTCGGGGGTGCCGGGCCTTTCGCGCCGGCGCGCGACCAGCGTTCGGAGGTAGGCGAGGAAGTCCGTCACCGCCTTGTTGCCGCGGGCAGCCACTTCAGGCGACACCACCGGTTCGAGGGCGCCCAGGATCGCCAGCGACCAGTCGCGCAGCGGCGCGCGCTCGTCATGGGGCACGTCAAGCAGATTGCCGATCACCTCGATCGGGATCGAGGCGGCGAAGTCCTCGATCAGCTCGCAATCACCTTTGGCGGCAATGGCGTCAAGCAAGCCGTCGACCAGCTTGATGATGTCAGGCTCCATCCCCGCGATCGCGCGCGGCGACAGCGCGCCCATGATCAGACGCCGCACGCGGGTATGCGCCGGCGGATCGTTGAAGACGAGGCTCGTGGTGTGGTGCTCGTAGAGCGGGGTGTCGCCGTATTTCGGCGCGAACTCGCGCTTCTTGTCCGAGCTGAACGATTTTGTGTTCTTGTAGGTCGTAACGAGGTCGTCATAGCGGGTCAGGAACACGGTGCCGTTGCGCAGGCGCTTGACCGGCTCGTTCTCCCGCAGTGCACGATAGGTCGGGTAGGGATTGTGGTAGAATTCCGCCGTCAGCTGTTCCAGATCGAAACTGGCCGCCAGTTCATTCGCACTTGCGTTCATGCCGCCATACTCGCCGGTTGAGTCCGATATGCTGTATTCGCTCTTTTGAGCGGCTCGGTTCACCGTCTACAGTCGAGCCGCGATTTGCAAGCCGACCGGACAGGAAAATGCACGCCCGCGCTGACGCTGCCGACACGGCCGCCGAGTCCAGCACTCATTGGCCCGACGATATTTTCGCGACCTTGCAACGCTTCGACGTTCGGCAGGTGCCCTACGTGCCCGACGCCGGCCATTCAAAGCTGATCCAGCGCGTGCTGGCATCGTCCACGATGCGCGGCATTCCGCTCACGACGGAGGAGGAGGGCGTGGCGCTTCTCGCCGGCGCCTGGACGGGGGGCCAGCGCGGCGTGCTGTTGATGCAGTCGAGCGGGGTCGGCAATTGCATTAACATGCTCTCGCTGATCCCGATCCTGCGCTTTCCCTTCCTCACGCTGGTGACGATGCGTGGCGAGTGGGGCGAGTTCAATCCATGGCAGGTGCCGATGGGATCGACCACGCAGGGCGTGTTCGAGCTCTCGGGTGTCAAGGTGCTGCGGGCGTCTAACGCAGCCGAGGTGCCGGCCGTGTTAGAGGCGGCGGCCGCGCAGGCCTATAACGCGCTCACACCCACCGCCGTCCTGCTGTCGCAGCGCCTGATCGGCGCCAAGGTTTTCACCAAATGAGCAAGGCCAATCTCCTCGACCGCCGTCAGGTGGTGTCCACGCTTCTCGCGGACCGCAAGGACGTGGTTGCGATCGGCGGCCTCGGCGCCTCCACCAACGACATGTGCGCGGCCGGCGATCATGCGCGCAATTTCTACCTCTGGGGCGGCATGGGCGGGGCGGCGATGATCGGGTTGGGCCTCGCTCTGGCGCAGCCAAAATTGCCGGTGCTGGTCATCACCGGCGACGGCGAGATGCTGATGGGCATGGGCAGCCTTGCCACTATCGGTCTGCAAAAGCCGTCCAATCTCTCGATCGCGGTGCTCGACAACGAGGCCTATGGTGAGACCGGCGGTCAGACCAGCCACACTTCCGTGGCCGCCGACCTCGTCGGCATCGCCAGAGCCTGCGGCATCGGAGACAGCCGGTCTGTGACGACCATGGCCGAGGTCGAGGCCTTCGCCAAATCCGTCCACGACGTCACGGCCGGGCCGCGCTTTGCCAATGTGAAGATCGACAGCGCCAATCTGGAGCGCATTTTGCCCAGCCGGGATGGGACTTACATTCTCAACCGGATCCGCGGCGACCTCGGCTTCCGCCCGATTTAGAACTTGGGATACCTCTAAGAGACGATTCTTGTAGGTTGCATCGCACCATTCGGCTTGACTTTTGCGTGGGTGAGTGCTTACTCACTAGCATGAGCTCATTGCGTATGACGAGCGACCTGAGGCGTCAATTGATCCTCGGCGCCGCAAAGCGTTGCTTTGCCCGACACGGCTATACCGGCACCACGACCAAGAGCGTGGCGGCCGCCGCTGCCATTTCCGAAGCGCTGCTGTTCAAGCATTTCCCGTCCAAGGCCGCGCTTTACGCCGAAATTCTCAGCGATGAATGCGAGGCGGACCCGGCGCTCATGGAGCTGCTCGAACGTGAGCCGTCGACCGCTACGTTGGTCGAAGTGATCCGCGGCATGGTCGGGCATTTCATGCACATCGCCGATGGCCCCGACCAGGAAGAGGCCCAGCGCCTGCGACTGATGACCACGAGTCATTTGGAGGATGGCGAATTTGCCCGGTTGCTATATGCCAAGATCGAGGCGCTGATCGGGGCGGCCTTCGTCGCCTCGCTCGAGCGTGCGGTTGCCGCGGGGGACGCGCGGCCATACAACGGCGAACCGCTCAACCTGTTCTGGTTTGCGCATCACACCGTGATGACGGCTGCGCTGACCAGGCTGCCGGCCACGCCGTGTCTCGCTTACGGCAAGGCGAACGACCTCGAGCGGCAGCTCTGTGAGTTTCTCCTGAGGGGTATCGGACTTAACGACGCCGCAATTGTTTCGCATTTGGGCCGCGATCAGGCCAGTTGTGCGGGCAAGACGGCGATTGCAGAAAGTGCATGACATGAACATCGTGACCGAACACAAGATTTCGGGCGAACCGATCGACAACAAGGCTCCCAAGCGTCCGGTCCGGCCGGTGCTCTGGTTCATCGTCGTCGGCACGCTTCTGGCCGTGCTCGTCGGTGGCCTCGTCTGGTTCAATTATTTCCGCGGCCAGATGATCAAGCAGTTCTTCGCCAACAACAAGCCGCCGCCGGTCGCGGTCAGCGCCGCCGAGGCGAAGTCCGAGGTGGTGCCGAACCTGTTGACCGCCGTCGGTGGTCTCGCCGCCGTGCACCAGGTCGACGTCAGCGCCGACGTCAACGGCCGTGTCACCGAGATCAAGTTCGAGCCGGGCACGCATGTCGAGGCCGGCACACCGCTCGTGCAGATGTTCGACGCGCCGGAGCAGGGCGACCTCGCCAATTACAAGGCGCAGGCCACCGTCGCACAGCTGTCGCTCGATCGCGCCAAGCAACTGGCGTCGCGCCAGTTCGGGCCGCAGGCAACCGTCGACACCGCGCAGGCCGCGTACGATCAGGCGCAGGCGGGTATCGCCAAGACCGAAGCGTTGATCTCGCAGAAGCTGGTCCGCGCGCCGTTTTCCGGCGATCTCGGCGTCCGCAAGGTCGAGGTCGGCCAGTATCTGACCGCCGGCACGGCCATCGTTTCGCTGACGGATCTGTCGGAGCTGTGGGCCAACTTCACGGTGACGGAAAAGGACTCGGGCAGCCTCAAGGTCGGTCAACCGGTCCGGCTGAAGGTCGACGCCTATCCCGGCCGCACCTTCGACGCCAAAATCACCACGATCGAGCCGCAGATCTCGACCGACACCCGTAACATCCGCGTGCAGGCGACCATCGCTAATCCGGAGAAGATCCTGAAGCCCGGCATGTTCGTGACCACCACGGTGGTGCTGCCGGACAAGCCGGCCGTAGTCACCGTGCCGGAGACGGCGGTCGACTACACGCTGTACGGCGACTCGGTGTTCGTGATCACCGAGAAGAAGGAAGCCGACGGCAAGACCAGCCTGAGCGCGGTGCGCACTTTCGTGCAGACCGGCAACCGGGTCGAAGGCCGCGTCGAAATCGTCAAGGGCGTGAAGCCGGGCGACAAGGTCGTCGCCGTCGGCCAGCTCAAGCTGCAATCGGGCGCGGCGGTGTCGATTTCGACCGACCCGGCTCCGCAGATCCCGGCGCAGCCGCCGCGCTACTGACATCGTACACGTTGCAGCATGATCCGGCACGGCCGGGTCACGCGCTTTGCAAGTCAAAGAAATCGAGATCGCCGCGATGCGCTTTACTGATATTTTCATCAAACGCCCAGTCCTGTCGGTCGTCGTCAGCCTGCTGATCCTGCTGATCGGCCTGCGCGCGGCGACGACGCTGCCGATCCGGCAATATCCGAAGCTGTCGAACACGGTCATCAACATCACGACCGTCTATCCGGGCGCGTCCGCGGACCTGATCCAGGGCTTCATCACCACGCCGATCGAGCAGGCGGTCGCCTCCGCCGAAGGTGTCGATTACATCACCTCGTCCTCGGTGCTCGGCACCTCGACGATCCAGGTCTACATCAAGCTGAACTTCGATCCGAACCAGGCGCTGACCGAGGTTCTGGCCAAGACGAACTCGGTCAAATACCTGATTCCGAAGGAATCCAACGATCCCATCGTCACCAAGACCACGGGCCAGACCACGGCCGTGATGTATCTCGGATTCTCGTCCGAAGAGCTGTCGGGCTCGGCGATCTCCGACTACCTGACGCGCGTTGTGCAACCGGTGCTGTCGACCGTCGACGGCGTCGCCTCCGCCGACATTCTCGGCGGCCAGACCTTTGCGATGCGGCTGTGGCTTGATCCTCTCAAGATGGCCGGCCGCAACGTGTCGCCTGCGGATGTCGCGACCGCGATCACTGCCAACAACTTCCAGTCAGCGGCGGGGCAGACCAAGGGTTATCTCATCGTCTCGAACGTATCGACGAATACGGGCCTGACCGACGTCAACCAGTTCAAGAAGATGATCGTCAAGGCCAAGGACGGCGGCTTCGTGCGGATGGAGGACATCGCCACCGTCGAACTTGCGGCCCAAAGCACGGACGCGAGCGTCGCCTTCAACGGCGAGCACGCCATCTTCATCGGTGTGCAGGCGACGCCGCAGGGCAACCCGCTGACGCTGGTCAAGGGCGTGCGGGCGCTATTCCCCGAGCTGGAGCGCAATCTGCCACCGTCGATGAAGATGAAGGTCGCCTACGATTCGACCAAGTTCATCCAATCCTCGATCGACGAGGTCGAGAAGACACTGGGTGAAGCCGTGATCATCGTGATCGTGGTGATCTTCCTGTTCCTGGCGTCGTTCCGTTCGGTCATCATTCCCGTTGTCACCATCCCGTTGTCGATGATCGGCGTCTGCACGCTGATGCTGGCGCTGGGCTTCAGCTTCAACCTGTTGACCCTGCTCGCGATGGTGCTGGCGATCGGCCTCGTGGTCGACGACGCCATCGTCGTGGTGGAAAACATCCATCGTCATCTGGAGGAAGGGAAAACGCCGGTCCAGGCGTCGCTGGAAGGCGCGCGCGAAATCGTGGGTCCCGTCGTCTCGATGACCATCACGCTCGCAGCCGTGTACGCGCCGATCGGTTTCCTCGGCGGTCTGACCGGCTCGCTGTTCCGCGAATTCGCCTTCACACTTGCGGGCTCGGTGATCGTGTCCGGCGTGATCGCGCTGACGCTCTCGCCGATGATGTGCTCGGTGCTGCTGAAGAACACGGAAGAGGGGCGCTTCGCCAAGTTCGTCAACAAGGTGTTTGGCGCGCTGACGCGGTGGTACGGGCGCAGGCTCGACCGCTCGCTCGACTACAAGGCCATCACCGGCCTGTTTGCGGTGACCATCCTCGGGCTCGTCGGCTTCCTTTACATGCACACGTCGAAGGAGCTGGCGCCTGAGGAAGACCAGGGTATCGTGTTCGCGGTGACCAAGGCGCCGAAATACGCCAATATCGACTACGTCGATTTTTACGGCGAGAAGCTCGACAAGGAATTCCAGAAATTCCCCGAGACCGATCTGCGCTTCGTGCTGAACGGCATCAACGGCCCGCAGGGCGGTATCGCCGGCATGCTGCTCAAGCCCTGGGAGGAGCGCAAGCGCTCGTCGATCCAGCTGAAGTCGCTGGTGCAGGCCGAGCTTTCCAAGATCGAGGGCGTGCAGGCGTTCGCTTTCAACCTGCCGCCGCTGCCGGGCGGTCCGGGCGGCCTCCCGGTGCAGATGGTGATCAACTCCACCGCCAGCTTCCAGACTGTCTACGAACAGATGGAGAAGCTGAAGGCCGCCGCCCGCAAGAGCGGAATGTTCATCGTCTCCGACAGTGATCTTGCCTACAACCAGCCGAACGTGAAGGTGACGATCAACCGCACCAAGGCGCAGGATCTCGGCGTCAACATGCAGAACCTCGGCAGCACGCTCGCGGTGCTGCTCGGCGGCAACTACATCAACCGCTTCAACCTCGAGGGCCGTTCCTATCAAGTTATCCCGCAGGTGCCGCGCGGCCAGCGGCTCTCGCCGGAATCGCTCGCCGGCTACTACGTGACCACCAATACCGGCCAGCAGCTTCCGCTCTCGACGGTTGTTTCGATCGAGACCAAGACCGAGCCGAATTCGCTGACACATTACAATCAGCTCAATTCAGCGACCTTCTCGGCCGTGCCGATGCCCGGCGTGACCGTCGGTGCGGCGGTCGACTTCCTCGAGAGCGAGGCCAAAAACCTGCCGCAAGGCTTCAGCCATGCTTATCTGGCTGACAGCAGACAGTATGTGCAGGAAGGCAACCAGCTCGCGATCACCTTCGGCTTCGCGCTGATCATCATCTTCCTGGTGCTGGCGGCGCAGTTCGAGAGCTTGCGCGATCCGCTGGTCATCATGATCTCGGTGCCAATGGCGATCGTTGGCGCACTGATCCCGCTGTTCTTCGGCGTGGCGACCATGAACATCTACACCCAGGTCGGCCTGCTGACCTTGGTGGGCCTGATCACCAAGCACGGCATCCTGATGGTGGAGTTCGCCAACGAGCTCCAGATCAACGAGCGGCTCGATCGCCGCTCCGCCATCGAAATGTCGGCCCGTATTCGTCTGCGGCCGATCCTCATGACCACGGCCGCGATGGTGACGGGCCTGATCCCGCTCCTGACCGCGACCGGCGCAGGGGCCGCCAGCCGCTTCTCGATCGGTCTGGTGGTCGTGGCCGGCATGTCGATCGGCACGTTGTTCACGCTGTTCGTGTTGCCGGCGGTCTACGTGGTGCTGGCGACCGACCATCGCGCGGCGGCCGATTCCGAGCGGAACAAGCAGGTCAACGACCTCGACCTCAACGCCAAGGCGCTGCGGCCGACCTGAGGCCACCGATAAAGCGAACCCGAGGGCGGCAGCGGCCAATCCGCTGCCGCCCTTTTCTATTTGCCTCGGGGGCCCGGCTGCCATCAGGCTTTCCCGCGCTCGCGAGAGACAAGGTCCGGTCTTCTTGCTAGGTTCAGCGGGATGAGCCTTCCCCTCCATCCCGACACCCCGCAAGCACGGACGCTGCCGAGCGCCGCGGGGGATGGCGTCGCGTCCGGTACGATGCCGGGGCAGGGGATCAGGACGCGGCTGTTCGCCAAATATGTCGCGTTGTTCGTGGCCGTCGTCGCGATCGCGCTGCTGGCCAACGGCCTGTTCGAGGTCGTCTTTTATTATGGCGAGCACAAGGCCGCGCTGATCCGGGTTCAGCATGAACAGGCCGAGGCGGCCGCTGCCAAGATCGGTCAGTTCGTCAAGGAGATCGAGAGCCAGCTCGGCTGGACCACGCAGCTGCCCTGGTCGGTGGGGTCGCTCGAGCAGCGCCGCTTCGATGCGCTGCGGCTGCTGCGCCAGGTCCCTGCGGTCACCGAGCTCGCGCAGGTCGATGCGACCGGCAAGGAGCGGCTGCGGGTCTCGCGGCTTGCCATGGACGCGACCGACAGCGGGATCGACCTGTCGGAGGATCCGAAGTTTACCGAGGCGGTCGCGCACAAGGTCTATTACGGTCCGGTCTATTTCCGCAGGGAGTCCGAGCCGTATATGACCCTGGCGCAGGCTGGGTCGCGCAAGGATGCCGGCGTCACTATCGCGGAGGTCAATCTCAAGCTGATCTGGGACGTCGTGTCCCAGATCAAGGTCGGCGAGCACGGACACGCCTACGTGGTGGGTCCGGAGGGACGCCTGATCGCGCACCCCGATATCAGCCTGGTCCTGCGCAACACCGACATGTCTGGTCTCACCCAGGTGCGCGCCGCGCTTGCCGGAGGCAGCGCCGCGTTCGACCCGCTTTCCGAAGCGCGCAATCTCCAGGGACAGACGGTGCTGACCGCGTCGGCCCCGATCGCGCCGCTGCACTGGACCATGTTCGTCGAGCTCCCGGTCGAGGAGGCCTATGCGACGCTCTATGCCGCGTTGGAACGGCTTGCATTCGTGCTGCTCGCGGCGTCGATCTTCGCGGTGCTTGCCGGGATATTCCTCGCGCGCCGCATGGTCGGGCCGATCCAGGCGCTGCGCAGCGGTGCCGAGCGCATCGGCAGTGGCGATTTCTCCCAGCGCATCTCGATCCGAACCGGAGACGAACTGGAGGGGCTCGCGGACCAGTTCAATGACATGGGCGAGCGCCTGCAGGAATCCTATGCGGACCTGGAGAAGAAGGTCGAGGTGAGAACCGCCGAGTTGACCGAGTCGCTCGAGCAGCAGACGGCGACGTCGGAAGTGTTGCAGGTCATCAGTTCGTCTCCGGGCGAACTCGCACCGGTGTTCCACAAGATGCTCGAGAATGCCACACGAGTCTGTGGCGCGAGTTTCGGCGTCATGAATTTGTGGGATGGAGAGAATTTCACAATTGCTGCGGACTACAATGTGCCGCCTGCGTTCGCGGCTTCGCGGAAAGATATGGCGATCCGTCCCCATCCGGAGAGCGCGCTTGCCGTGGTCGTCAGAACACGTCAAGTCGTCCACGTTCACGATGTGCAACAAACTCCGGCCTATCTTGCCGGAGGTCCGACCATTCGTGGAATCTCAGACGTCGCCGGCGCCCGTACGATCGTAATCGTGCCCATGATGAGGGAAAGCGAGCTGATCGGAACCGTCGCGGTTTATCGCAAGGAGGTCCGGCCGTTCACCGACAAGCAAATCGCGTTGGTTGAGAACTTCACGAAGCAAGCCGTCATCGCCATCGAGAATACGCGACTGCTGAACGAATTGCGCAAGCGCACGACGGAGCTGTCGCAATCCCTCGACGATCTTCGCACCGCGCAGGACCGCCTGGTCCAGACCGAGAAGCTCGCGTCGCTCGGCCAGCTCACGGCGGGAATCGCGCACGAGATCAAGAACCCACTCAATTTCGTCAACAATTTCTCGGCGGTGTCGACCGAGTTGATCGACGAGCTCAACGAGGCGCTGCAGGCGGCCTCGCTCGACGGCAAGACGAAGGCGGAGGTCGACGAGCTGACTGGCATGCTCAGGAGCAACCTCGAAAAGGTGGTGCAGCACGGCAAGCGCGCCGATTCCATCGTCAGGAACATGCTCCTGCATTCGCGCGAGGGCTCCGGCGAGCGCCGTCCGGCGGACATCAATGCCATCGTCGAGGAAAGCCTCAACCTCGCCTATCACGGCGCGCGAGCCGAGAAGCCTGGCTTCAACGTCACGATAGAGCGCGGCTTCGACCCCGCCGCAGGCATGGTCGATATCTATCCGCAGGAAATTACGCGAGTCGTCCTCAATCTGATCTCGAATGGCTTCTACGCCACTGCCCAGCGCAAGGAGAGCGCCGCAGACGCCTTCGAGCCCACCCTGCGCGCAGCAACCAGAACGCTCGGCGACAGGGTCGAAATCCGCATTCGCGACAACGGCACCGGGATCCCGTCCGAGGTGAAGGAGAAGATGTTCAATCCCTTCTTCACCACCAAGCCGGCCGGCGAGGGCACCGGGCTCGGCCTTTCCATGAGCCATGACATCGTGGTGAAACAGCACGGCGGCACGATCGACGTGAACACCGCACCAGGCGTATTCACCGAATTCATCATCACCCTGCCGCGCGTAATGGCGGCGGACGGCACTTCCGGAGGCAAGACTTGAACGTTTACATCCTGGTCGTCGATGACGAGCCCGACGTCGAGGCGCTGTTCCGGCAGCAGTTTCGGCGCGATTTGCGCGCCGGCCGCTTCCAGATGGAATTCGCGTCGTCGGCACCCGATGCGCTGAAGCTCGCCGCCGAGGTGCGCGATCCCTCGTTGATCCTGATTTTGTCCGACATCAACATGCCCGGCATGAGCGGGCTCGACATGCTGCCGAAGGTGCGTCTTGCGCATCCGGACGTTCCCGTCATCATGATCACCGCCTATGGCGACGCCGAGACGCGCCGGAAGGCGATCGAGCGCGGCGCGGTCGCACTCCTCACCAAGCCGATCGATTTCGCGCTGCTGCGGCAGGAAATCGACACAAGGCTCGAGAAAGCCGCATGACCGCGACCATCCTCTTCGTCGACGACGAGCCGGATCTCGAGGCGTTGGTCCTGCAAAAATTCCGCAAGCAGATTCGCGATGGGTCGGTGACCATCATGTTCGCGCGAGACGGCGTCGAGGCGTTGCAATCGCTCGAGCAGAATCCGCATGTCGACATGGTGGTCTCCGACATCAACATGCCAAGGATGGATGGGTTGTCGCTGCTGGCGAAGCTCCAGGAAGCGGACGACAAGAAGTCCACCATCATCTTGTCGGCCTATGGCGATATGAGCAACATTCGCACTGCGATGAACCGCGGCGCGTTCGACTTTCTGACCAAACCGATCGATTTCGCCGACCTGGAGATGACGATCGAGAAGACCATCCGCCATATCGAGATGCTGCGGGAGGTGCGGCGCCGCCAGACGGAAGCCGAGCGCGCTCACGCCGCGCTCTCGCGTCATTTCTCGCCCGAGCTCGCCAAGCGTCTGGCGGCCGGCGGTGAGAGCGAGGGAATCGAAGTGCAGTGGCGCGATATCGCGACCATCTTCACGGATATAACGGGCTTCACCTCGCTGGTCGAGAGTGCGCCGCCGGAGACGCTGGGCGCGCTTCTCAACGAATATGTCGGCGGCATGACCGAAATCGTCTTCACGCATGAGGGGACGGTTGCCAAGATCATCGGCGATGCAATCCAGGTGCTCTTCAATGCGCCCGGAGATCAGCCCGATTATGCGACGCGTGCGGTTGCCTGCGCGCACGAGCTCGACGCCTGGGCGGAGGATTTTTCCGCGCGCTGGAAGCCGAGAGGGGTGAATTTCGGCACCACCCGCATCGGCATTCACGCCGGGCCGGCACTGGTCGGAAATTTCGGCGGCAACCGGTTTTTCGACTACACCGCGTATGGCGACTCCATCAACATCGCGGCGCGACTGGAAGCCGCGAACAAGCATCTGGGCACGCGGATTTGCGTCAGTGCCGGCATCGCCGAGGCGGCTGAGAATTTTCGAGGTCGTCCCGTCGGGGAGCTAATGCTGCGCGGACGCAGCGAAGCGTTGCGCGCGTTCGAGCCGCTGACGCCGGCCCAATTCGCTGCGCCGGAAACGGCGCTGTATTCCGAAGCTTTTGCCAAGATGGAAGCCGGGGATGCCGCCGCCATGCCGGCTTTCGCGGCGCTGGTCGGCATGCATGCCGGCGATTCCCTGGCCGGCTTTCACCTGAAGCGCCTGCTTAACGGCGACAAGGGCATTCGCATGCAACTGGAATAGGAGTCCGACATGATTGGTGAATTCTCCGCCGGCAACTATCGTTTCATTCCGTCCGTATTCCAGTATTCGGCCGGTGCGGCCGCGGACGACGGCTATGAGATCGAGCGCGTCCGCTTCGACCGGCTGGTGCCGCTCGCCGAAGGCTTTGCGCTTGCCGCGAAGCATATCCAGGAGGCGGGGCGGCCGCTGACGGCCTTCTGCGCTTGCGAACTGCGGTCGCCCGCGGCCTTCAGCGAAGAAGGTTTTCGCGCGTTCAACCTGCACTATGTGAAGACGTTGTCCGAATGGGGCATCTTCGACGGCACCACCAATCCGGTGGCGCGCAGCAATGTCTGTCCAGAGATCGATCCACCGGCCGAGCCGTCGTTCTACGCGTTCTCCTTCACGCGGCCGACAAGCTCGAAGACGCCGAGCTTCGTGATTTCCGGCGGCGCCGAGGCGCGCGAGGGCGGCGGGACCTATGTCGAGCGCACCGTGCGCTACCGCGACCTCAGCCCGGAAGGCCTTCGCGAGAAGGTGCGCTTCACGACG
This sequence comes from Bradyrhizobium sp. Kon56, assembly GCF_055807635.1. NCBI lineage: Bacteria > Pseudomonadati > Pseudomonadota > Alphaproteobacteria > Hyphomicrobiales > Nitrobacteraceae > Bradyrhizobium > Bradyrhizobium sp. Kon56. The sequence continues at coordinate 214,080 of NZ_JBVVOU010000001.1, forward strand.
ACGTCCCAGATGGAGAACAGGATGACGGCCTTCGGCTTCGGCTGGAAGGACACGACCGGCGTGCAGGCCTATTCCGTGCACGACTTCCACCACGCGCTGGTCGACGAACTCGTCCGCCGCGGGGCGTTGCGGTCCGGCCTGACTTGGCACTATGCCCGGCCGCCGGTGGTCGATCTCGAATACGAGATGGATTGCCGCCGCGTGATGCGCGAGGTCGTGATCTAGCGCTGGCGTGGATCGAGCGCGTCGCGCAGGCCGTCGCCGAGCAGGTTCAGCGACAGCACCACGAGGAAAATCGCAAGCCCCGGCCAGATCGCCATCCACGGCGCCTGGGTCAGGAAGCGCTGCGCTGCGTTGAGCATGCTGCCCCAGGATGGCGCCGGCGGCTGCTGGCCGAGGCCAAGGAAGGACAGCGCGGCTTCGGCGATAATGGCGGCCGCAATCGACAGCGTCGCCTGCACCAGCAGCGCCGGCAGGATGTTCGGCAGGATGTGCGAGAACGCGATCCGCCACGGCGGATTGCCGAGCGCGCGCGCCGCCTCGACATAGTCCTCAGCCTTGACAACCAGCACCTGGCCGCGGGTCAGGCGGATGAAAATCGGGGTTGCCGAGATGCCGATCGCGATCATGGCGTTGCCAAGGCTCGGACCGAGGAATGCGGCGAGTGCGATCGCCAGGATCAGGAATGGGCAGGCCAGCATCGCGTCGGTCATCCGGCTGATCAGTGCATCGACGAAGCCGCCGCGATAGCCGGCAAGCAGGCCGAGCGGAACGCCGACGCCCAGAGCGATCGCCACCGAGGTGAGGCCGGCGAGCAGCGAGGCGCGAGCGCCGTAGAGGACGCGGCTCAGGATGTCGCGACCGAGCTCGTCGGTGCCGAACCAGTGCGCCGTCGTGGGCGGCTTGCGAACCAGGCTCCAGCTCGTCGCGATGGGATCGTAGGGAACGACGAGCGGCGCGAGAGCCGCGAAGCCGACGAACAAACTGATCATGACAAGTCCGAACACTGCGGCCTTGCGTTTGAACAGGCGCCGCCGGGCGCGACGCGCCGGGCTGTCCAGCTCGTCAGCTTGCGCGATGGGAGCAGCGGGCAGGGCGGCATCGGTCATGAGTCTAGCCCCGTAGCCGCGGATTGACGAGGATGTAGGCGACATCGGCAACCAGGTTCAGTGTGATGTAGACCGTCGCCGTCACCAGCACGACGCCCTGTACCACCGCGTAGTCGCGGTTGAACACGGCGTCCACGATCAGTTTGCCGAAGCCCGGAATGGAGAAGATCTGCTCAGTCAGAACCGCGCCCGACAAGAGCGTGCCGAGCTCGAGCGCGCCGAGCGTAATGATTGGCGTGAGTGCGTTGCGCATGGCGTGCTTGAGGATGACCGAGCGTTCGGACAATCCCTTGGCGCGCGCGGTGCGGACATAGTCGCTTTCCAGCACCTGCAGCATGGCGCTCCGGGTGTGCCGCATTAGGACCGCGGAAATTGCGTTGCCGAGCACGAAGGCCGGCATGATGGTGGCGGCGAGGCTCGCGCGCCAGTTCTCAGTCAACGGCACGTAGCCGGACGCCGGCAGCCAGCCGAGTTCGATCGAGAACAGGAAGATCAGCATGATGCCGAGCCAGAAATTCGGCGTCGAGATGCCCCACAGCGCGAACAAATTGGCACCATAATCCCAGACGGTGCCCCTTTTCACGGCGGAGACGATGCCGGCGGGAATGCCGATCAAGAGCGCGATCAACATTGCCATCGAGCCGAGCTGGAGCGTCACCGGCAGCTTCTGCGCGATCAGCTCGCGCACCGGCATCTTGTTGCGCAGCGATTCACCGAAATTGCCTGATAGAACGCCCTTGAGCCAATAAACGTACTGCACGGGGATCGGCTGATCGAGCCGGTATTGCTGGCGGATCTGCTCGATCACGGCGGGATCGCGCTCCTCACCGGCCATCACCAGCGCTGGATCACCTGGCAACAATTGCTGGAGCGAGAAGATCAGCACCGACACGAAGAACAGTGTCGGCACGATCTGCGCGATGCGGCGGGCGAGGAAGTTCAGCATGGCGCCGGCCGCGTGTCAGGCGAGGCCACGCTCACTTGAACTTCAGCCCGACCACGCGCACGAGGCCATCTGGCATCTGCTTATAGCCCTGGAGCTTGGTCGTGTGCGCAATCAGAAGCGTGCGGTGGTAGATGTAGATGATCGGCAAATCGTTGAGCACGATCCCGGTCAGCTTTTCGTAGATCGCCTTGCGCTCATCGAATTTGGCGGTCAGCCGGCCGTCTTCCATCAGCTTGTCGGCTTCCGGGTTCGAATAGACGCCATCGTTCTGCGGTGCCTTGCTGCGCATGAAGATGTAGGAGTTGCCGTCGGGATCGATGCGGCCGCTCCAGTTGATCTGGAAGATCTGGAACTCGCCGGCCTGGGCCTGCTTGAAGGTGGTCGCGAATTCGACCGCGCGGATCTTGATGTCGAAGCCCGCTTCCGCCGCCATCGACTGGATCACCTGGGCAACCGCTTCGTTCTCCGCGCCCTTGGGGATCATGTAGTCGACGGTCACCGGCGAGGTGATGCCCGCTTCCTTCAGCAGCGCCTTGGCCTTCGCGACGTCGCGGCCGTGGACCGGGAACGCCTTCTGGTAATAGGGATGTGTCGGGCTGACCCATTGATTGCCTGGGGTGAACTCGCCGTTAAAGACAACTTGGTTGAGAGCTTCGCGATCGATCGACAGATCGAGCGCTTGGCGTACTTTCGCCGACTGGCTGAGCGGCCCCTTTGCTTTGTCGTTGCCGATATTGACGGTCAGGCCGTAATAGCCGAGCTCCGGTGCCGTCGACAGCACGAGCCGCGAATCCGCACGCACGTCCTTGATGTCGGTGGCGAGCACGCGCTCGATCAGATCGAGTCCGCCGGACTTCAGGTTGGCAAGGCGCACCGTGGCGTCAACGATCGGCAGGAAGACCACCCGGTCGATATGGATGTTGTCCTTGTTCCAATAGTCGGCGAATTTTTCGAAGACCATGCGGTCCTGCTGCACGCGCTCGACGAACTTGTAGGGACCGGCGCAGACCGGATGCAGGCCGAACTTGTCGCCGGCCTCCTTGGCAGCCTTCGGCGACACCATCATGCCGGAGCGGTCGGTCAGCTGGGCGATCAGCGGGGAGTAAGGTGTCTTAAGCACCAGCTTGATGGTCAGAGGGTCTACGATTTCGACATGGTCGACGCTGGCGAGCTCAGACTTGCGGAACGAGGTCGGCAGCGTCATGTGACGCTCGATCGAGAACTTTGCGGCTTCCGCGTCGAGCGGCTCGCCGTCGTGGAATTTCACGTTGGGCCGGAGCTTGATAGTCATCTCCTTGCCGTCGGGCGAGGTCTCATGCGACAGCGCGAGCTGCGGCACGATGTTGAGCTTCTCGTCGATGTCGAACAGCTTGTCGCAGAAGGCGGAGAACACGATGCGGCCGACATAGGTGCGGCCGATGCTGGGATCGAGGATGTCAGGATCCTCGGCGATGCCGATGCGAAGTGTGGTCTGGGCTTGGGCCGCGCCTACGAGCGACGTCAGCAATGCCGACGCCAGGAGTGCCAAACGCATAGGACTCATCGCTCTCAACCTCTGTTTTACGGCTATGCCGGGTTCGTCCCCAATGAACTAACCCCGCTGCCGCGGACTGCTTCCGGGCCGCCGCTGAAGGCGGCGACCAATTTTTCGAGAACCGGGGAGAAGCCGCCGTCCGTTGGGACGATCGCCTCGGACGACGGCAGTTCCGACGTTCGGTGGCATGCCGTTGCATGTCCGATGCCATCCTGCACGAGCTGAGGCATTTCGTTGCGGCAACGGTCGACCACGTAGGGGCAGCGGGTGTGGAAGCGGCATCCCGGCGGCGGATTGAGCGCGCTGGGGATTTCGCCCTGCAGCACAATGCGGCTGCGCTTTGCCCGCGGTTTAGGCACGGGAATCGCGGACAATAGAGCCCGGCTGTAGGGATGACGCGGTGCGGCAAACAGCGCGTCCGCCGCCGCCGTCTCGACGATCTGGCCGAGATTCATCACCGCCACGTGGTCGGCGATGTGCTTGACCACCGCGAGGTCGTGCGAGACGAAAATGTAGGCCAGCCCGAGCCGGTCCTGCAGCTTGCGCAGCAGATTGAGGATCTGCGAGCGGATCGAGACGTCGAGCGCCGAGACCGGCTCATCGCAGATGATCAGTTTCGGCTCGACCGCGAGCGCGCGGGCGATGGCGATACGCTGGCGCTGGCCGCCGGAAAACTCGTGCGGGTAACGACGCGCCAGCCGCGGCTCCAGCCCGACCAGCCGCAGGATCTCCTCGACGCGTTCGCGCCGCCGGGCGGGCGGCACCAGATTGTGCAGCGCCAGCGGCTCGGTCAGGATCTGGCCGACGGTCATGCGCGGATTGAGCGAGGCGTAGGGGTCCTGGAAGATGATCTGCGCCTCGCGGCGAAAGGCGCGCAGTGCGCCGGCGTCGAGCGAGAGCAGATCGCGGCCTTCGAAACGGATCGTGCCTGCATCCGGCTCGATCAGCCGCAGCACCAGGCGGCTAACGGTGGATTTGCCGCAGCCGGATTCACCGACCAGCGCTAGCGTCTTGCCGGCATCGAGCGAGAAGGAAACGCCATCGACGGCTTTGACATGCGCCAGCGCCCGGCCGAACAGCGAACGCTCGGCGACGAAATGCTTGAGCAGACCCTGAACCTCGAGCAGAGCCATCACGACACCAGACGTTCGAGCGGGGCGCGCAGGCAGCGCGAGAGGTGGCCGGGGCTGACTTCGAGCAGCGGGGGCGGCGCCTTGGTGCAGGCGTCCAGCACGAAGGGGCAGCGTGCGGCGAAGCGGCATCCCGCGGGCGGCTGCATCATGTTCGGGACCATGCCCTCGATCGTGGCGAGCTGGTCGGCGCGATGGTCAAGCCGCGGGATCGAGCCGAGCAGGCCGACGGTGTAGGGATGCTGCGGCGCTGAGAACAGCTCGTCCACCGGCGCGCGCTCGACGATCTCGCCGGCATACATCACCGCGACCTCGTCGCAGACTTCGGCGACGACGCCGAGATCGTGGGTGATCAGGATGATGGCAGCGCCGCTCGCCGCCTTCAATTCGCGCATCAGCTCCAGGATCTGCGCCTGCAGCGTGACATCGAGCGCGGTGGTCGGCTCGTCCGCGATCAGCAGCCGCGGGTCGCAGGCGAGCGCCATCGCGATCATGACGCGCTGGCGCATGCCGCCGGAGAGCTTGTGCGGATATTCGTCGATCCGCCGCTCGGGCGAGGGGATGTGGACGCGACGCAGCAGATCGATCGCCCGCTCGCGCGCACTCCTGCGCGAACCGCCGCGGTGGCGCAAAATCGTCTCGATGATCTGGTCGCCGATGGTGAAGCTCGGATTGAGCGAGGTCATCGGCTCCTGAAAGATCATCGCGAGCCGGTTGCCGCGGAGGTCCCGCAGCGTCTGGTCCGACGTCTTAAGCAGGTCGAAACCGTCGAAGCGGATCGCGCCGGAGATCTCCGCGCTCTGCTTCGGCAGCAGGCCCATGATCGCCAGCGACGTCACGCTCTTGCCGCAGCCGGATTCGCCGACGAGGCCGAGCGTCGCGCCATTGGCGACGCTGAGATCGACGCTGTCGACCGTATGGGTGACGCGGCCGTCGTCGCCGTGAAAACGAATGCGCAGATCGCTGATCTCGATGAGGGGGCTCGGGTTCATGAGCGTATTGCGCGCGCTGCGGCGATGCTGGCGTCGATGACGCTGCGATCGGTGTTGCCGGCAGGGTTCTGCCGGGTTGGCATGGAAACGCGGAAGTGGACCCAGAGTTCGTGGCTGACGCGCTCGAGCCGCTCGAGCTCGCCGAGCGGATCGGGATGATCGTCGGCGCGCAGGTCCAGCGCCGGCCATTCCTCCTCGCCGTGGATCAGGAGCGCGGCGGACTGCTTGCCGCGCTTGTCGCCGCCAGCGGCCTCGCCCGCGCGCAGCGCGGCAAGCAGGCGGCGCGGGAAGGGCAGGCTGTCATTGGCGATATAGGTTTTTGCGGTCTCGTCGAGCACGTCGGCGCCCGCGAGCATGTTGCCGGCGATCGAGAAGCCGCTGCCCGCAATGTGCCCGCACCAATCCACGCAGTCGCGCCCGGTATGCGCGGCAATCGCGCCGCTGGCGTCCATGATGTGAATCTGGCGGCTCTCGCGGCCGTCGTCGGTCGCGAGCAGGGCGGCCAGCACGTCGTGCGCGTTGAGGCCCTCACGCAGCAGCTTGACGCCGTCGATACCGTAATAAGGATTGACGAAAGCCTGCGTCGCGATGGCGCCAAGGCCCGCCGCGATGTAGGGGACACGCGCGCCGACGGCGAAGAAGCGCGTGGCAACGGCGATGCCAAACTGGCCGGTAGCAGAATCGCGCGCGATGATCGACCAGGTCATGTGCTGCCTTTAGCGTCCTGCGGCGTAGCCCTGCATGCCGCGCGGATTGGCGGCGGCGCGGCGGCGCGGACCGACGCGCGAGGCCGCGGTGAGGCGGCCTTCGGACCAGTCCGGACCGACCTCGACGATATGTCCGCGCTCACGCAGGTTCTCGATCGTCGCCTTCGGCACGCGGTTCTCGATCACGAGCACGCCGGGGCGCGCGGTGCGGGGCCAGAACGAGATCGGGAAATGCTCGGAATGCCAGGCCGGCGCGTCGATCGACTCCTGGAGATTGAGATTGCAGTGGACGTGTCGGAGGAAAAACTGCGTGATCCACTGGTCCTGCTGGTCGCCGCCGGGCGAGCCCCAGGCGAGATAAGGCTCGCCGTCGCGCAGTGCCATGGTCGGCGACAGCGTGGTGCGGGGCCGTTTGCCCGGCGCGAGCGAGCTCGGTTGGTTCTCCTCCAAATCGAACATTTGTGCGCGGCTGCCGAGGCAGAAACCCAGCTCGGGAATGACAGGCGAGGATTGCAGCCAGCCTCCCGACGGCGTCGAGGACACCATGTTGCCGACCTTGTCAATGATGTCGAAATGCACGGTGTCGCCGCGCACCTCGCCGAAGCGCCCCACGGTTGGCTCGCCGGCGCCGAGCGCGCCGACGGCCTCGCGCTGGCCCTCAGCTCGGCGCAGCTTGACCACGCCGCCAAGGCCCTCGACCGTGCCGGGCCGGAGATCGAGCGAAGCTTTCTCGGTAACCAACTTACGACGTTCGTCGTTATAGGCATCTGACAGCAGCGTTGCGATCGGGATTTCGCTGAACTTGGGGTCGCCGTAGAATTTTTCGCGATCGGCAAAGGCGAGTTTTGCGCATTCGATCTGGAGATGGATGAACTCCGGTCCGGTCGGATCGAGCCCATCGAGGGCAAAGCCCTTCAGCAGCGCGAGTTGCTGCAGCGTCACGGGACCCTGGCTCCAGACCCCGGCCTTGCAGACCGTGTAGCGGCCATAATAGTAGGTGAGCGGAGCCTCGACCGTCGGCTGCCAGCGCGCCATGTCGTCGGCCGACAGCACACCGCGATGCGGCGAGCCGCTGACGTCCATCACGTCCTGCGTCCGGCAGAATTTGTCGATGGCTTCCGCGACGAAGCCCTGCGACCAAGCCTTGCGTGCGCGCTCGATCTCGGCATCGCGGCCGCCGCCGCCGCTTTCGGCCTCGCTCAGGATTCGCGCATAGGTCGCCGCAAGTGTCTTGTTGGTGAAGAGCGTGCCGGGCTTTGGCACTTCGCCGTTCGGGAGATAGACGGCGGCCGATGTCGGCCAGTGCGTGCGGAATAATTGCTCGACGGTCTGGATCGTGGCGCAGGCGCGCTCGACCAGCGGATAGCCGTCGCGCGCATAGGAGATCGCGGGCTCCAGCACATCGCGCACGCGCATCGTGCCGTAGTCACGGAGCAGCATCATCCAGGATTCGAAGGTGCCGGGGACGCAGGCCGCGAGCAGGCCGGTGCCGGGCACCATGTCGAGGCCTTCGCTCTTGTAATGCGCGATGGTGGCGCGGGCCGGTGCCGGGCCCTGGCCGCAGATCACCTCGGTGCGGCCGCGCTTCACGTCGTGCACGATGATCGGAACGTCGCCGCCGGGGCCGTTCAGATGCGGCTCGACCACCTGGAGCGTGAAAGCGGTGGCGACGCCGGCGTCAAAGGCATTGCCGCCCTTTTCCAGAATGGCCATCCCGATAGCGGTCGCGATCCAGTGCGTGGTCGCAACGACCCCGAAGGTGCCTTCGATCTCGGGGCGTGTCGTGAAGGGATCGGGATTGACGATGCTGGCCATGGACTACCTCATTTGCGGCGCGCGCAATTGATCACAGGGCCAGGCCGCCGCCAAATGCGCAAGGCTGCATGGCACGCGCGCGTCACGCCGGTACCGGCGCGGTGTTGACCGCGTGGCAGGCGACGCCGTCGATCAATTCAGGTGCTTCCCTACGGCAGAGATCGAACGCCAGCGGGCAGCGCGGATTAAAGGCGCACCCGGACGGCGGGTTGATCGGGTTCGGGATCTCGCCCTTCAGGGGGATGCGCTGGCGGCCGCTCATGGCAAGATCAGGCACGGCGCCAAGCAGCATCTTGGTATAGGGCATGCGCGGATGGGCAAACAGCTCGCGCCCTTCCGCGATCTCGACGATGCGGCCGAGATACATCACACCGACGCGGCTCGCCATGTGGCGGACGACGGCGAGGTTGTGGCTGATGAACATGTAGGTCAAGCCGAACTTGTCCTGGAGGTCGCGCATCAGGTTCAGGATCTGCGCCTGCACGGAGACGTCAAGCGCGGAGGTCGGCTCGTCGCAGACGATAAACTCCGCGTCGGAGGCGAGCGCGCGCGCGATCGCGATGCGCTGACGCTGGCCGCCCGAGAATTCGTGCGGAAATTTCAACCTGTCGTCGGGATGCAGGCCGACGAGGGTGAGAAGCTCTCCGACCCGCGCCTGGATGTCGCGCTCGCCCTCGATCAGGTCGAACGCGCGGATTGGCTCGGAGATGATGGCGTCGACTCGGAAGCGTGGGTTCAGGCTCGCATAGGGATCCTGAAAGATCATCTGGATGCGGCGGCGCAGTTTCCGCCGCGCCTGGGCCTGCCGCGGATCGGTCATTGAGATGCCGTCGATCAAGACGTTGCCGGAGCTTGGCGGCAGCAAGCCGACGACCATCCGCGCCACCGTGGTCTTGCCCGAGCCGGATTCGCCGACCAGTGCAAAGGTCTCGCCCTTCCTGATGTCGAAGGTGACGCCATCGACGGCCTTGAGATATTCGAGCTGCCCGCCTTCGAGCATGCGGTTGAGCCAGGGTTTCGAGACGTCGAAGACGCGGCGCAGATTCGTGGCCTGGATGAAGGGAGCGCTCATGCCGCGCTCTCCGCCGGCACGCCGTCATAGAGATGGCAGGCGACGGCTTGCGTGCCGCGCGGCAGCGGCTCCGGCCTCTCCACGCGGCATCGGTCGAATGCGAATGCGCAGCGCGGATTGAACGAACAGCCGCGCGGGATCGCCGACAGGCGCGGCATGGAGCCGGGGATCTGCACCAGACGCTTGTCGTCGCCGGCAAGCGTCGGGATCGCTCCCATCAGGCCCTTGGCGTAGGGGTGCAGCGGGTTCCTGACCACGTCCTGCACCGGACCGATCTCGGCGACGCGGCCGGCATACATCACCGCGACCCGGTCGGAGGTCTCGGCGATCACGCCCATGTCGTGGGTCACCAGCATCACCGCAGTGCCGTGATCGCGGCCGAGACGCTTGATCAGCGAGATGATCTGCGCCTGCACGGAAACGTCGAGCGCGGTGGTCGGCTCGTCGGCGATGATCAGCTCCGGTTCGGCGCAGATCGCGAGCGCAATCACCACGCGCTGGCGCATGCCACCGGAGAATTCGTGCGGATAGCCGTCGATGCGCTTTTCCGGAGCCGGGATTCCAACTTCGGCGAGCAGGTCGATGGCTCGGCGGCGGGCGGCGGTCTCGGACAGGTTCAGATGCGTTCTGATCGTCTCGATAAGCTGGTCGCCGACGCGGTAGAGCGGATTGAGCGAGGTGAGGGGGTCCTGGAAGATCATGCCGATCCGTTTTCCCCGGATACGGCGCAGCTCCTCTGCCGGCAAATTGTCGATGCGCAGGCCCGCAAGGCGAATCTCGCCGCCGGCGATGCGGCCCGGCGGATCGATCAGGCCGATCACAGCCAAGCCCGTGACGGACTTGCCGGCGCCGGATTCGCCGACCACGCCGAGTACCTCGCCCTTGGCGATGTCGAAGGAGACGCCATCGATGGCGCGTAGCGTGCCGCGGCGGGAGGCGAACTCGACCTGAAGATTACGCACGGAGAGGATGGGGTCGGTCATGAGCGAGACGCTCTCATCCAGGTTTTGCTCATCCGAATCATGCTCATCCAAGTCTCGCTCATCCGAGTCTTGCTCATCGAAATGTCGTTCATCGGAGCTTCGGGTTGAGCGCGTCGCGCAGCCAGTCGCCGAGCAGGTTGATCGACAGGATCAGGGCAGCGAGCGCGATACCAGGGAAGGCCACAATCCACCATTCGCCCGCGAACAGGTAGTTGTTGCCGATGCGGATCAACGTGCCGAGCGAGGGCATTGTGTCGGGCAGGCCGACGCCAAGGAAGGACAGCGTTGCCTCGGTGATGATGGCGAGCGCAAGGTTAATCGTGGCGATGACCAGGATCGGACCCATCGTGTTTGGCAGCACATGGCGGAACATGATCTTTGGTGCGGGAAGGCCGATCAATTGCGCGGCCGCCACGTAATCCTTGTTCTTCTCGACCATCACGGAACCGCGCACCGTGCGGGCATACCCGACCCAGAAACTCAGGCCAATCGAGATCACCAGCACCACCAGCATGCTGGTTGCATCCAGCCGGTTGCCGAGGATCGATTTGGCGATGCCGTTGACCAGCAGCGCGATCAGGATGGCGGGAAAAGTGAGTTGCACGTCGGCGATCCGCATGATCACGCCGTCCACCGCGCCCCCGAAATAGCCGGCGACCAGGCCAAGCGCGATGCCGAGCGCGCCGGCGAAGATCACGCCGGCCACGCCGACGGCGAGCGAGATGCGCAGCCCGTAGAGAATGGCGGAGAACACGTCGCGGCCCTGCTCGTCGGTGCCGAGCAGGAACGGGCTCTGCCCCTCGGCGGTCCAGAGCGGTGAGATCCGGGAATTCATCAATTGGAGCTGTGCCGGATCGAACGGGTCCTGCACCGCGAGCGCGGAGGCAAAGATCGCGAGCAGGAAGAACAGCACGGTAATGACTGCCGCCACCATGGTCAGCTTGGATCGGCGAAACGAATAGAAGATGTCGCTGTTGAGTGCGCGACTGAACCAGCTGCGGGCGGCATGCGTCGGCAGCGTGCTCGGCTTGTCAGGATTTGAGGCGACCACTTCGGACATACAGGCTGCCTTATGTGGCGCGGCCGACGGCCGCGCGCAGGCGCGGATCGACGACGGTGTAGAGGATGTCGACCACCAGATTGATGGTGACGAAAATCAATGAGACCATCAGCAAGTAGGCGGCCATAATCGGGATATCGACGTTTTGCACGGCCTGCACGAACAGAAGTCCCATGCCGGGCCATTGGAACACGGTTTCGGTGATGATCGAAAATGCAATAACCGAGCCAAACTGCAGGCCGGCTACCGTGATCACGGGAATCAGCGTGTTCTTCAGCGCGTGGCCGAAATGAATGGCACGGGTTGTCAGCCCGCGGGCGCGGGCAAAGCGGATATAATCGGTCCGAAGCACTTCCAGCATCTCCGCGCGCACCAGCCGCATGATCAGGGTCATCTGGAACAGGCCGAGCGTGATCGAGGGCATGATCAGCGCCTTCAGGCCCGACAATGTGAACAGGCCCGTGGTCCACCAACCCAGCTTGACGACTTCGCCCCGGCCGAACGAGGGCAACCAGCCCAACGTCACTGCGAACAGGTAGATCAGAAGGATGCCGATCAGGAAAGTCGGCAGCGAGATGCCAATCAGCGAAACGGCCTGGAATAATTTGGCGAGCAGGGTGTCGCGCCTGAGCGCCGAATAGACGCCCATCAGGATGCCGGAGACCATTGCAAATACGGTCGCGCAGATCGCAAGTTCCAGCGTTGCCGGCATACGCTCCATCAACAGCGTCGAGACCGGCTGGCGGAACTGATAGGAGACGCCGAACTTGAATTGCGCCGCATCGGCGAAATAGCGCACGAACTGCACCGGCACGGGATCATCGAGGCCCAGCGACTTGCGCACGGCGGCGCGTTCGGCCGCCGGCGTATCAAGCGAGACGATCTGGTTGATGGGGTCGCCGGCGAAGCGGAACATCGAGAACGCGATGATGCCGACGGCGAACATGACGCCGATGGCCTGAACGGCCCGGCGAAGAGTGAAAGCGAGCATGCCTTCCACTTTCCTTGAGTGTGCGTCTGGCCGACGTCTTTGTCAGCCGAAAAAGGAAAGGTCCCGATAGCCTGACGCTGCCGGGACCTTGTGTTCAACTGACGCTATTCCTTCTTGGTCGCCCAGTGGAACATGACCAGATTGTCGGCGCGCTGCGGCAGGTTGACCTTTTTCGATACGCCCCAGGCCAGCGCCTGCTGGTGCAGCGGAATATAAGCCCAGTCCTTGATGCTGATCTCATACGCTTGCTTGATCAGCTGGTTGCGCTTTGTGGTCTCGGTTTCGACCAGCACCTTGTCGGTGATGGCGTCGAATTCCTTGTTGCAATAGCCGCCGAGATTGGCCTCGCCGCGCGATGATTTCGCATCGTCGCGACAGCCCATGATGTCGTAGAGCACGTTATGGGAGTCCATCGTGCTCGGCGTCCAGCCCAGCATGTAGAACGAGGTCTGATAGCCGCCCTGCTTCAACACCTTGGCGAAGTATTGCGCCTTGGGCTGCGCCAGCAGATTGATCTTGACGCCGATGCGGGCAAGCATGCCCACGACGGCCTGGCAGATCGCCGCGTCGTTGACGTACCGATCGTTCGGGCAATCCATGGTGACCTCGAAGCCTTCGGGGTACCCGGCCTCGGCCAGGAGCTTCTTGGCACCATCTGGATCGAACTTCGGCCGGGTGAACTCCTTAGACAGCACGAACAATTCCGGAGCGATCATCAGCGCCGAGGGCGTCGACAGCCCGCGCATCACCCGCGTCTTGATCAGCTCGATGTCGATCGCTTTGTAGAAGGCTTCGCGGACCTTGACGTCCTTGAACGGGTTCTTGCCCTTGATGTTGGAGTAGAGCAGCTCGTCACGCGTCTGATCGAATCCGATGAAGATGGTGCGCAACTCAGGGGCCTTCAGCACCTGGGCATTCGGGCTCGCATCGACGCGGGAGATGTCCTGGATCGGCACCGGCTCGATCACGTCCACTTCACCCGAGAGCAGCGCGGCGACGCGGGTGGCATCGGACGAGATCGGGGTGAAGATAATCTCCTTCAGATTACCTTCCATCTTGCCCCAGTAGTTGGGATTGGCCTTGAACACGGTCTTCACACCGGGCTGATGGCTTTCGATGATGAAGGGACCGGTGCCGTTCTCGTGAAGCGAGGCATAGCTCGGAGAGGTCGCGGACACCGGCGTCGGCTCGACCGCTTTGTTCTCCTCAGCCCATTTCTTGTCCATGATGTACCAGACATCCCACGACGAATTTAGGATGGGATTGGGCGAGGGCAGGACGAAATCGACTGTGTAGTCGTCGACCTTGACGACCTTGACGTTGGGCGCCAGCCGGGTCTGCATGTTCGAGTTCTTGTTGCGGACGCGATCGGCGGAGAACAGCACGTCGTCGGCGGTGAAGGGGTCGCCGTTATGAAATTTGACGCCCTTGCGCAAATGGAAGCGCCAGCGGGTCGGCTCCGGTGTCTCCCAGCTCTCAGCCAGCGCCGGGATGATCTTCAGGTCCTTGTCGCGCGCGGTGAGGCCTTGATAGACGTGACCGAGATGAGCGTGCGTGGTGGACTCGTTCAGCGAATACGGATCAAGCGACTTGAGATCGCCCTGGTTGGCGTAGCGCAGCGTCTGGCTCGACGCCGGCGAGACCGCCAACGCAAGCATACTGGCGAGCGTCGCCGCAAACAGACTTCGTCCGACTGACATTCTTGACCTCTCCACTCGCCCGCACCGTCATTTTTGATTGTTCGGCGGGGCTGATCGAACCATGTTGCCCAGAGTTCTCGACCCGTGCAAGCGCCATTCCAGCAAGGAACGCGCCAAGTTGCACCGCTGTGCAGCAATGCTGACCGGCATGACGGGAGGACGGGCGCGGCCGCGGCCGATTTTGATTGACCATATCCGCCGATCGGGGAAGCCGGAGCGCCGCCACCGGCTTCAGGTCGCTTGCGTTGTACACCGCCTCGCGGCGATACTGCAGTAGGCCGCTCGAATCTCATCTGGAGGGGACATGAAAGTTAACATCGAAATCGACTGTACCCCCCTCGAAGCCCGTCAGTTCATCGGATTGCCCGACCTGGCACCAATGCAGACGGCGGTCATGGACAAGCTGCAGCAGCAGGTTCTGAGCAACATCGACAAGGTCTCGCCGGAATCGCTGATCCAGAGCTGGTTCACCTTCGATCCAAAGCTTGCCGAGCGATTTCAGGACATGTTCGTCACCATGGCCGGCCTCGGCGGCACGCGCAGCGGCGATAAGAAGAAATAATGCCGCCCGGTCCGGACGGGCCGCAGACCTCAGGCCGGCTTCGTCCGCCGGGCCTTGCTTTGCTGCTCGCCGAAGCCCGTGGGTTGCTCGAACTCAACGCCAGCCTGCTGCTGTCGCCGGTCCTGATGCGGGCGCCAAAAGGCGACGGCCATCCGGTGCTGGCGCTGCCTGGCTTCCTCGCCAGCGATCTCTCGATGGCGCCGATGCGGCGCTATCTCAGCGAGCTTGGCTATGAGGCACATGCCTGGCGGATGGGCCGAAATTTCGGCGGGTTCGGACGGATGCGGGATTCGTTGCGCGCCCGTCTAGCCGAAATCCATGCTGCGAGCGGCCGCAAGGTCAGCCTGGTCGGATGGAGTCTCGGCGGCGTCTATGCGCGCGATCTCGCGCTCCAGGCGCCCGACATGGTCCGCAATGCCATCACGCTCGGCAGCCCTTTTGCCAATGACATACGGGCGACCAATGCGACGCGGCTCTACGAGATGATGTCCGGCGAGCGTGTCGAGGATTTCGCCGAGCTGCGCGTGGCGATCGCCGGCGATCTTCCGGTGCCGGCGACGTCGATCTATTCGCGCGCCGACGGGATTGTGAACTGGCGGACCTGCTTGCTGCGTCCCTCCGACCGTGCCGAGAACATCGAGGTGCACCTGGCGAGCCATATCGGGCTTGGGGTGAATCCCGCGGCGCTGTGGGCCGTGGCGGACCGCCTTGCGCAACCGGAGGGAGAGTTCTGGCCATTTGACAGGGCAGGGCCGTTTGCCATTGCATATGCCCCGCCGGAACAGGCAGTATCGGCCTGACGAGAAGCGCCGCCTAAGGCGCCCGTCAAATACTCGGGAGGGAACTATGGCTGACGGTAAGAAGCTGTCGTCGCTGGACGCGTCGTTTCTCTATCTGGAAACGCCGGAAATGCCGATGCATGTCGGGAGCATGGCGATCTTTCGTCTGCCGGACGACTACAAGGGCGACTTCTTCGAAGATTTCAAGGCGATGATCGTCTCGCGCCTGCACATCGCTTCGATCCTCAAAGCGCGGCTGGAGAAGGCGCCGCTCGATATCGATCATCCCTCCTGGATCGAGGACGATCAGTTCGACATTGACCGTCACATCTTCCGCGCCAGCCTGCCGCAGCCGCGCGACCGCGCTACGCTCGAACGCATCGTGGGCTGGATGCACGCCAAGCTCTTGAACCGTGCCCGCCCGCTCTGGGAGTTCTACGTGTTCGAGGGCATGAAGGACAACGAGGTCGGGCTCTATTCCAAGATGCATCATGCCGCCATCGACGGCGGCGCCGGTGCGGCGCTGACCAACATGATCTACGACATCTCGCCGATCCCGCGGAAGGTCGATCCGCCGACCGCGGGAGCGAAGCCCGGGCAGGAGCCGCGCGACATCGCAGCGAACCTGGTCGATTCCTACCAGCAGCTTTTCACCCAGCCGCTCGATGCATCGGCGGCCGCGAAGAATCTGCAGCTGCCACGCACCGGCAAGAGCGATATCGGTTCGATCCTGTTCGACAATGCGATGTACCAGATCGAGAGTGCGGTGCGCTTTGCCGGCAACATCCCAACCATGGTCAAGAGCGTCTCGGACGTGCTCGGCAAGATATCCGATCCAAAATCGCGCGAGAGCCTCGCCAGCATGGTCTCGCCGCCGACCATGCTCAACAAATCGATCTCGTCCGAGCGCAGCTTCGCCGGTGTCTCGATTTCGCTGTCGCGATCCAAGGCGCTGGCCAAGCAGGCCGGCGGCAAACTCAACGACGTCGTGCTGGCGCTCGCTTCCGGGGTGGTCCGGCGCTACCTGCAGCAACATGGAACGCTGCCGGCGAAGTCCTTGACCGCTGCCGTACCGATCTCGCTGCGCGAGGAGGGCAACACCGACGCCAACAACCAGGTGTTCGGCATGATCTGCTCGATCGCAACCAACATCGACGATCCCAAGGCACGCCTGGAAGCCATTATCGCGCAATCGACCAAGTCCAAGGAGATGTCGCATCCACTACGGGCTCTGATGCCGCAGATCTCCAATATCTCGATGCTGGGCGCGCCGATTGTCGTGCAGATCATGGCGCTGCTCTACAGCCGCTCCGACTTGTCGAATGTGTTGCCGCCGGCTGCGAACATTACGGTGTCCAACGTGCCGGGGCCGCGGCAGACGCTCTACGCCGCGGGCGCGGAGCTGTTGCACATCTTCCCGGTATCGATCTCGACGCACGGACAGGCGCTCAACATCACCGTGCAGAGCTATCGCGACCAGCTCGATTTCGGCTTCATCGTCGGCGCCAACATCATTCCGCACGTGCAGGTGATGTGCGACATGCTGCCGGAAGAATTCGCCGCGCTCGAGGCTGCCTATGCTTCGCCCGCGGCGGACATCAAGGGCGCCGCTGAGTAGGAATGTTCCGATGATTGAAATGCCACCGCTCAAGTTCGTACAGACGAACGGAATCCGCATGGGCTATTACGAGGCGGGCCCGGTTACAGACAAGCCGCCGATGGTGCTGTGCCATGGCTGGCCCGAACTCGCATTTTCCTGGCGCCACCAGATCAAGGCGCTGAGCGAGGCCGGCATCCGCGTGATCGCGCCGGACCAGCGCGGCTACGGCGCGACCGACCGGCCAGAGCCGGTCGAGGACTACGACATCGAGCACCTGACCGGCGATCTGATCGGCCTGCTCGACCATCTTCAGATCGATAAGGCGATCTTCGTCGGCCATGACTGGGGCGGTTTTATCGTCTGGCAGATGCCACTCCGGCACATCGACCGGGTCGCCGGCGTGGTCGGCATCAATACGCCTCATACCAACCGCGCCTGGGCCGATCCGATCGAGCTCCTGCGCGCGCGCTTCGGCGAAAAGATGTATATCGTGCAGTTCCAGGATCCCGCGCGTGAGCCCGACAAGATCTTTGGCAGTCGCGTCGAGCAGACCTTCGATGCCTTCATGCGCAAGCCCGTAGCGCGCCCGGCAGATGCTCCGGCGGAGGAAGTCGTCGCGGGTGTCGGTGCCTCCCCGCGACTGAACCTGGCATTTCCGCAGATGATCGCGGGCTACGATGCGAAGCACGATCCTCGCACGCCGATCCTGTCGCCGGAAGAGAAAAAGGTGTTCGTGGACAATTTCACCAGGACGGGCTTCACCGGCGGCATCAACTGGTACCGCAATATGTCCCGCAACTGGATGCGCGCCGAAGGGCTCGATCATACGGTGCGCGTGCCGTCGCTGATGATCATGGCCGAGAACGATGCGGTGTTGCCGCCGTCTTCCGCCGATGGCATGGACAAGCTGATCCCCGATCTGGAAAAATATCTGGTCCGCGACAGCGGCCATTGGACGCAGCAGGAGAAGCCGGAGGAAGTCAGCGCCAAGCTGATCGAATGGCGTAGAAGGCGGTTTGGCTAGCTCGCAACGACGGCGTTGAATACCGAGGCAGGGGAAGCACTTTTAATGTCATCGAAGAACCGTCTGGACCCGATCCCGCAGCCGCCGACCAAGCCGGTGGTCGGCAACATGCTGTCGCTGGATTCGGCCGCACCGGTGCAGCATCTGACCCGGCTTGCCAAGGAGCTGGGGCCGATCTTCTGGCTCGACATGATGGGCTCGCCGATCGTGGTCGTCTCCGGCCACGATCTCGTCGACGAGCTCTCCGACGAGAAGCGTTTCGACAAGACGGTGCGCGGTGCCCTGCGGCGGGTGCGCGCGGTCGGCGGCGACGGCTTGTTCACGGCCGACACCAGGGAGCCGAACTGGAGCAAGGCGCACAACATCCTGCTCCAGCCTTTCGGCAACCGCGCCATGCAGTCCTATCACCCGAGCATGGTCGACATCGCGGAGCAGCTCGTCGGCAAATGGGAACGGCTCAACGCCGACGACGAGATCGACGTCGTCCACGACATGACGGCGCTGACGCTGGATACGATCGGCCTGTGCGGCTTCGACTACCGCTTCAATTCGTTCTACCGGCGCGATTACCACCCCTTCGTCGAGTCGCTGGTGCGCTCGCTCGAAACCATCATGATGACGCGCGGCCTGCCGTTCGAGCAGCTCTGGATGCAGAAGCGCCGCAAGACCATGGCTGAAGATGTCGACTTCATGAACAGGATGGTCGACGAGATCATTGCGGAGCGCCGCAAGGGAGGCGAGGCGACCGACGACAAGAAGGATATGCTTGCGGCGATGATGACGGGCGTCGATCGCTCGACCGGCGAGCAGCTCGACGACGTCAACATCCGCTACCAGATCAACACGTTCCTGATCGCAGGCCACGAGACCACCAGCGGCCTGTTGTCCTGCGCGCTCTATGCGTTGCTCAAGCACCCCGACATTCTCAAAAAAGCCTATGACGAGGTCGACCGCGTCCTCGGTCCCAATGTCGACGTGCGTCCGACCTATCAACAGGTCACGCAGCTCACCTACATCACGCAGATCCTCAAGGAGGCGCTGCGGCTATGGCCGCCGGCGCCGGCCTATGGCATCTCCCCACTGAACGACGAGGCTATCGGCGGCGGCAAGTACAAGCTCAGGAAGGGCACGTTCACCACCATCCTGGTGACCGCGCTGCATCGCGATCCCTCTGTCTGGGGTCCCAACCCGGATGCGTTCGATCCGGAGAATTTCAGCCGGGAGGCGGAAGCCAAACGGCCGATCAATGCCTGGAAGCCGTTCGGCAACGGCCAGCGCGCCTGCATCGGCCGCGGCTTCGCCATGCACGAGGCCGCGCTCGCGCTCGGCATGATCCTCCAGCGCTTCAAGCTGGTCGACCACCAGCGCTACCAGATGCATCTGAAGGAAACGCTCACGATGAAGCCGGAAGGCTTCAAGATCAAGGTCCGTCCGCGCGCCGATCGCGAGCGCGGCGCCTATGGTGGACCTGTAGCGGTGTCGTCGGCGCCGAAGGCACCGCGCCAGCCCACCGCGCGCCCCGGCCACAACACGCCGATGCTCGTACTTTACGGCTCCAATCTCGGCACCGCCGAAGAGCTGGCGACGCGGATGGCCGACCTTGCCGAGATCAACGGCTTTGCCGTGCATTTGGGGCCGCTCGACGATTACGTCGGCAAGCTGCCGCGGGAGGGCGGCGTCCTGATCATCTGCGCCTCCTATAACGGCGCGCCGCCGGACAATGCGACACAATTTGTCAAATGGCTCGGCGACGAGCTGCCGAAGGATGCGTTTGCCGATGTGCGCTACGCCGTGTTCGGCTGCGGCAACAGCGACTGGGCCGCGACCTATCAATCGGTACCGCGCTTCATCGATGAACAATTATCGGCGCATGGTGCGCGCGCGGTCTATCCGCGTGGCGAAGGCGATGCGCGCAGCGATCTCGACGGCCAGTTTCAGAAATGGTTCCCGGCGGCCGCCCAGGTCGCGACCAAGGAATTCGGCATCGACTGGAATTTCACCCGTACCGCGGAGGATGATCCGCTCTACGCGATCGAGCCGGTCGCGGTGACCGCCGTCAACACCATCGTCGCCCAGGGCGGCGCGGTGGCCATGAAGGTGCTGGTCAATGACGAGCTTCAGAACAAGGCCGGTTCCAATCCGTCGGAGCGCTCGACGCGCCACATCGAGGTGCAGCTGCCGTCCAACATCACGTACCGCGTCGGCGATCATCTGAGTGTGGTCCCGCGCAACGATCCGACGCTGGTGGATTCGGTTGCCCGTCGCTTCGGCTTCCTGCCGGCCGACCAGATCAGGCTTCAGGTCGCCGAAGGCCGCCGCGCGCAATTGCCGGTCGGCGATGCCGTGTCAGTGGGCCGCCTGCTCAGCGAGTTCGTCGAGCTCCAGCAAGTGGCGACACGAAAGCAGATTCAGATCATGACCGAGCATACGCGTTGTCCGGTCACGAAACCAAAACTGCTGGCCTTCGTTGGCGAGGAGCCTGAAACACTCGAGCGTTATCGCAGCGAGATTCTGGCCAGGCGAAAATCGGTGTTCGATCTGCTGCTCGAATATCCGGCCTGCGAATTGCCGTTCCACGTCTATCTGGAAATGCTCTCGCTGCTGGCGCCGCGCTATTACTCGATCTCGTCTTCGCCGTCGGTCGACCCGGTTCGTTGCAGCGTCACGGTCGGCGTGGTTGAAGGACCGGCCGCCTCCGGCCGCGGCACCTACAAGGGTATCTGCTCGAACTATCTCGCCAATCGACGCGCGGGCGACGTGATCCATGCAACCGTGCGTGAGACCAAGGCCGGCTTCCGGCTCCCGGACGATCCATCCGTGCCGATCGTCATGATCGGCCCGGGCACGGGACTGGCGCCGTTCCGCGGCTTCCTCCAGGAGCGCGCCGCGCGCAAGGTCAAGGGCGCCGCGCTCGGTCCGGCCATGCTGTTTTTCGGCTGCCGTCATCCCGATCAGGATTTTCTCTACGCGGACGAGCTGAAGGCGCTGGCGGCGAGCGGCATCACCGAGCTGTTCACGGCGTTCTCGCGCGCGGAGGGGCCAAAGACCTATGTGCAGCACGTCCTCGCTGCGCAGAAGGACAAGATCTGGCCGCTGATCGAGCAGGGCGCGATCGTCTATGTCTGTGGCGACGGCAGCAAGATGGAGCCCGACGTGAAGGCGGGGCTGGTCGCGATCCATCGCGAGAAGAGCGGCAGCGATGCCGCCACGGCTGCCCGCTGGATCGAGGAGATGGGTGCGAAGAACCGGTATGTGCTGGACGTATGGGCGGGTGGATAACCCGGCAGCCGGACGTGCTAAAGCTCTCGCATGATTCCCTGGGAAAAGATCGACACCGCCAAAATCCCCGGCTCCGATGAAGAGCTTCGCCTGATGCGGCGAGGCAAGGAGTTCTCCATCAAGCTCGGCACCAACGAGCTGATGAACAACCGCCTGTCGGGCTCGGAGGCCGCGCTCGCCACGCTCGCGGCGAAGCAGATCGAGACGGTCGCAAAACCTGTCGTCCTCATCGGGGGCCTGGGCATGGGTTTTACGCTGCGTGCGGCGCTGACCGTGCTCGGAAGCAAGGCGAAGATCGTTGTCTCCGAGCTCGTGCCGGCGGTGGTCGCCTGGGCGCGGGGTCCGATGGCGCAGGTGTTCGGCGACAGTCTCGATGACTCCAGGGTGGGCATCCGGGAAACCGACGTTGGCGAAATCATCCGGGCGCAGCGGTCGGCATTCGATGCCATCCTCCTCGACGTCGATAACGGGCCGGAAGGGCTGACCCGGAAGGGCAATGATGCGCTCTACAATGCGAGCGGGTTGAAGGCGGCGAAGACGGCGCTGCGGACGGGCGGCGTGCTCGCGGTCTGGTCCTCGGGGCCCAACCCGGCCTTCACCAAGCGGCTCGGGAGCGCCGGATTCGACGTCAACGAAGTCAATATCCGCGCCACCGGAAGAGGCGGTGGCGCACGTCACGTGATCTGGATGGCGAGGAAGAGCTAGGCCGCTTGCCCAGCAACCGGTTCGATCGTCAGAACATCGTGTTGTTGTTCGCCGGATTTTCCGGGATCGGTTGCACGACGTCCCAGTGTTCGACAACCTTGCCGTTCTCCAGCTTGAAGATGTCGACGATCGCATTGCCCCTGCTGCCGGGCTCGCGTACCGCGTGAACGTGCAGGATGACGTAGTCGCCATCCACGAAGCTGCGCTTGATCTCGCTGTGCGAGTTCGGGAATTTATCCCGGAGGAAGCCGATGAACTTTCGGAATCCGTCCGGACCATCGGCCGCGTTTGGATTGTGCTGGACGTAGCGGTCGCCGACATAGGCGAGGGCTGCATCGGCGTCCTTTTGGTTGAGCCCCTTCTCGTAGAACGCAAGGACAGTTTTGCGATTGGCTTCTTCTTGCGCGCCACCCGCCATCGCGGCGCCGCTGGCGAGGGACAGCGTGAGGACTGAAGCAGCGACGATTGCGGCCGACCGGACGATGAGATGCATGTGAACTCCGAGAGGCCGCGGCCTCTTTGTTGGCGATTGAGGTTCTCAGCGATTGAAGGAGGCCTGTATAGCTTTCGCACCGGCACGCGTTAAGAGAGTAACCGGCAGCTCACATGGTCACCGTGAGGAGACTGTCTGCGTCGGTCAATCTACGCCGCCTGCACCTCCGCGCCATGGGCGTGCTTGGCGATGGCGTCGATGATGTCCGGCCAGAACCGCATCGGCAGCGCGTGGCCCATGCCGTCGATCATCAGCAGCTTGGCCCCCGGAATTGACTCTGCCGTGTCCCTGCCGCCCTGGGGGCGGACCAGCGGATCGACGGTGCCGTGGATGACGAGTGTCGGCGTCTTGACGCCATGCAGCCGCTCCTTGCGGCTACCCGAGGCGAGCACCGCGCGGAGCTGCCGGCCGACACCGGCCGGATTGAGCCCGCGCGCGAACACGCGCTCGGCACGACCGGGATCGAGCGCCTCTTCCTCCGGGAAGGACCCGGCCCGCAACACGTTCCAGGTCTGGCCGTAGCGGACGATGAACTCCTCCTTGCTGCGCGGCGGCGGCGCCATCAGCATCGCGGCGGCCTCGCGTGTCGGGGGCGGCAGGCGCGGATTGCCGGTCGTCGACATGATCGAGGTGAGCGAGCGCACCCGCTCGGGAAACGACAACGTCACTTCCTGCGCAATCATGCCGCCCATGGACGCCCCGACCAGGTGCGCCGACTTGACGCCGAGCGCATCCATCAGCCCGACAGTGTCTTTTGCCATGTCGATCAGCTTGTAGGTTGCGGCCACGGGAATCCTGAGAAACCGGAGCTTCAACAGCTCGAGCGGCGTCAGACGCTTGCCGCCTGTGAGATGGCTCGACTTGCCGATGTCGCGATTGTCGAACCGGATGACGCGAAAGCCGTGCGCGGCGAGCTGCTCACAGAACGCATCGTCCCAGTGGATCATCTGGGCGCCTAACCCCATGATCAGAAGCAGCGGCTCGGCACTGTCGTTGCCGAAAGTCTCGTAACAGATGTCGATGCCGTTGGCGTGGACGGTTTGCGGCGGATGATAGGCGTTCACGGGTGCGTTCCCTCGGCTTTTGATTAATGCTGTATCGCACGGTTTCCCCTCGCAATGAAGCCGCGTCCGCGACACCGGACCCGCTGCTTGCTGGTTGACCGGCACCGCGCAACGGTGTGGTATGGCGAAAAAGGAAGGGCATCGAAGCTCTCGCTTTCAGGAGGACGCCGATGACCGACAAAAGCAACGACCCCATTGCCATGTGGCAGAAGATGGTTGGCGAGATGGAGAAGGGGTTCAACTCCTTCGCCAATCAGGCCATGTCGTCGCCCGAGTTTTCGCAAGCCGTGAACCGGGCCGGCGGCGTTGCTGCAGGTGCTCAGAAGCAGCTCGGCGACCTCATGGAGAAATATCTGGTCTCCATGAATCTGCCGAGCCGGGACCAGGTCACCGGCCTTGCGGAACGGCTACAGTCCATCGAAGGACAGATCGGTGAGATCAAGTCGATGCTGAGCCAGATGGCGGCAAGTTCCGGAATTTCTCAGGGCTCCGATACTGCATTGCGCCCGCCGCGCACCAAGCGCCCGCCGTCTGAAGGCGGAGAGAAGACATGAATGCACCCGCCGGATCAGACCTCGCAGGGATCCCGGAGCGCATCCAGTCCGAGGTGCAACGCGCCATCCAGAGAAGCATCAAGGGCGTCGAATATTTCTCGACGTCCGGCCCCACGCTCGGGTCGACGCCGAAGGACGTGCTGCATTCACGCGGCACGATGAGCCTCTACCACTATCGACCGATGTCCGACGAGATCTATCGAATTCCGATTTTGATCGTGATGGCGACCACCAATCGCGGTTACATTCTCGACCTCGTGCCCGGCCAGAGTTTCATCGAGTTCCTGTTGAAGCGCGGCTACGACGTCTACATGCTCGACTGGAGCGCGCCACGGCCGGAGGAGAAGAGCCTCCGCATGGAGGATTATGTCCTCGACTTCATCCCGGACTGCATCCGCCGCGTGCAGCAGGATTCCGGCGAACAGGACGTCTCCGTCATCGGCTATTGCTTCGGCGGCGTGCTGTCGCTGCTCTACGGCTCGATCCACAAGGATGGGCCGATGAAGAATTTGATCTGCTTCACCACGCCGATCGACTTTCGCGAGATGAAGCTGTTCTCGAACTTCTCCGACCGTCGCTATTTCGACGTCGATCGCCTCGTCGACAGCGTCGGCAACGTGCCGCCCGAGATGATCCTGTCGTCGTTCGAGATGCTGCGCCCGGCCTCCCGCACCGTCAGCCAGATCCAGCTCTGGGAAAACATCTGGAACGACGAGTTCGTCAAATCCTACCGGATGTTCGACCGCTGGGCGACCGACACGCTGCCGCTGGCCGGCGAATATTTCCGCACCATCACCAAGGACCTGATGTGGGACAACAAGCTGTTCAACGACACCATGTCGGTCGGCGGCCGTGCGGCGAAGCTCGAGGACATCAAGGTGCCGTTCCTGCATGCGGTCGCCGAGCATGACCACATCGTGCCGTATGAGGCGGCAAAGCACCTGATCGCCAAGATCGGATCGGAGGACAAGGAGGAGGTGATGCTGAAGGGCGGTCACGTCTCGCTGGTCGCCGGCGCCAATGCGGTGAAGCGGCTGTGGCCGAAACTGGATTCCTGGCTGGGGAAGAGATCGACATGAGTGAGCAGCGTTCCTATCCGCGCCATGTGAAGACGGACGCGGGCGATATCGAGATCCGCCTGATGTCCCCGGCGGACGAAGCCGCGGTGCTCGCCTTCGGCAAGGGCCTGCCGACCCACGACCTGTTGTTCCTGCCGCGCAACATCAGTGAGCCGAAGGTGCTCTCCGCCTGGGTCAAGGAGATCGCGCGCGGCGCGATCACGAGCCTGCTCGCGGTCAGGGACGGCACGGTCGTCGGCTGCGGCACGCTGGTGCGCGATCCGCACTCCTGGTCGCCTCATGTCGGCGAGATCCGGATGGTGGTTTCGCTCGACGTGCGCGGGAAGGGGGTGGGAAGGACGCTGTCGCAGGAGACCTTCGCCCTCGCGCTCGGGCCCGGCCTCGAGAAGCTCTCGGTCCAAATGACGGTCGATCAGCAGGCGGCGATCACCCTGTTCGAGAGCCTTGGCTTCAAGGCCGAGGCACTGCTGCGCGACCATGTTCGCGACGTCGACGGCAAGACCCACGATATCGTCGTGCTCGGGCACAACATCGCGCAGGTCCAGGCCCAGATGGAGGCCTATGGGCTGCTTGGCGCCGTCCAGCATTGAGAACCGCTGGACGGTGTTCGGGAACCCGGATGGTCAGGGAGGCGCCAGATGCCTCTCAACATGGCTATTCACGGTTTCGTGATATCGCACTGCAATATGGATATTGCGTCGCACAATTAACTATGGCATATAAGCCGTGCCCCGGGCCAAAACCGGACGGGGTGAGCCCATAGCTCAACCAATGAGGATGGAGAGACCCCCAATGACCACCGAAACCAACACCGTTTTCGAAGGCTTCAAGGACGCGTTCAAGAACATCCAGAACCTGGAAGTTCCCGAGGCCGCCCGCGAGTTCGTCAAGAAGTCCGCCAACACTGCCAAGGATCGTGCTGCCGAGGTGTTCGCTGGCTCCGAGCGCGTGACCGCCGCCGTCGAAAACGCGGTGACCGAGACCGTCACCGAAGCCGGCAAGATCAGCCGCAACATCCAGCAGGCGATCTACGAGGACGCCGAGGCATTCTTCGCGGGCATCGACAAGCTCGCGTCCGCCAAGTCGTTCAGCGAAGCTGTCGAGATCCAGTCCGGCCTGCTCCGCGCCCGCGGCGAAGCGTTCGTCTCGCGCGCCAAGGCGACCACCGACTATTTCGGCAAGCTCGCCGCTAACGGTGCGAAGTCCGCTCAGGACAATTTTGCCAAGGTCTACAACAAGACCGCCTGATACGGCCCCCTGAGTAAAAACTGAATTTGAGGCCCGCTTCGGCGGGCCTTTTGTTATTCCGCCGTAGCTGTCATTGCGAGCGAAGCGAAGCAATCCAGTCTGCCTCCTTGGAAAGACTCTGGATTGCTTCGCTTCGTTCGCAATGACGGATAGGGTGATGCTGTGATGACTCCATCAGGCGCCTTCTCTTTCGACACTCCCGGCGATGCCGAACGCGCAGCCGAATTGCGCCGCGTGAAAGCGCTGGCGACGCTGGTGCTGGGCTCGACGCTTGTCCTGTTCGTCGTTGCGAAATGGCTGCTGCCCGTACATCCCGTGTTCGGATTCATCGCGGCCTTCGCCGAAGCCGCGACCATCGGCGGGCTCGCCGACTGGTATGCGGTGGTCGCGCTGTTCAAGCGTCCACTCGGCCTGCCGATCCCACACACCGCGATCATCCAGAGCAACCAGGCCCGTATCGCCGACAAGCTCGGCGAGTTCATCCAGGTGCATTTCCTCGAGGCCGCTCCCGTCGAGGCCAAGCTGAAGGAGATCGATTTCGGCTCCTTCGTCGCCGACTGGCTGCGCGATCGCAAGCGCAGCGATGACCTCGCGCGCTTTGCGCTGCGCCTGCTGCCGGAGGCTGTCTCCGCGACCGAGAGCTCCGGTCTGATGACCTTCATCATCCGCCGCATGTCCTCGCAGCTCCAGGCCGTCGATCTGGCGCCGCTCGCGGCCGGCACGTTGCGCGGCTTCGTCGCGGAAGGGCGGCACCAGATCCTGTTCGACGATCTTCTGCGCGTGATGCACGAGACGCTGAACCAGACCGAGACGATGGCGATCATCCGCGAGAAGGTGCGCGCGGAATTGCCGACCTTGCTCAGGCTCTATCGCGCCGACAAGTTTCTGGTGAACAAGATCGTGGCCTCCGCCACCGCGTTCTTCAATGAAGTGCGCAGCGATCCCAAACATCCTTTTCGCGGCGAGTTCGATCGCATGGTGCTGAGCTTCGTCGACCGGCTCGGCACCGACCAGGCCTATATCGACCGCATCGACGGCTTGAAGCGCGATCTGCTCGCGCGTCCCGAGCTTGCCGATCTCGCCCGCACCGTCTGGGCCAATACGCGGTCCTTCATCGAACGTAGTGCAAGCGGCGAGACGCAGGTGCTGCAGCATCATCTCGCGGGCATGTGTGTCGCGGCGGGCGAAGCGCTTGCGGGCGATGCCGAGCTGCGCGGCGAGATCAACAAGGGGCTGGTCGCGGTGCTGCGCAGTTTCGTCGCGGACCAGAAGAGCGGCGTCTCGACCTTCATCTCCGACCAGGTCAAATCGTGGGATATGGCGCAGCTGATTTCGCTGATCGAAATCAACATTGGCCGCGACCTGCAATACATCCGCTTCAACGGCTCGCTGATCGGCGGGCTGGCGGGTCTTGCGCTTTACTCCGTAGAATTCCTGCTTCGATTGTTGTGACTTTTGCGTCACGGACGTCAGCATTAACGCGCGGGCCTATTGTGGCCCGGAGTGTCTCCCGCTTGAATGTCGGGAACCCGCTGCCTAGCTGATTCATGTTGCGTTGCGGAACGATCAAGAAGCCGGCGTGTTGGAATCCCATACCCATTTGCCGGCAAACAACCGGTGGCCTTTTCAGCAATTTTCCCAAGGGGACCATTGATGACCGCTACTGCCCAGACGCTGAGCCCGCCGTCTCGCACCCTGATGTTCCTGGAAGGGCGAGCGATCCACGAGTTCGGCGCCTTCCTCGGCGCGCTGCCGCTGCTCAGCCTCGCGCCGCGCGGCGATGGGCATCCGGTGCTGGTTCTGCCGGGCCTCGTGGCCTCCGACGGGTCCACGCGTGCACTGCGCACCTTTCTGTCCGGCAAGGGCTATGCGGTGAGCGGCTGGCGCCAAGGCCGCAACTATGGCCTGCGCGAGGGCGTGCAGCACGCGATGGTGGATCTGGTTCAGGAGCTCAGCGACAGGCACGGCCGCAAGATCAGCCTGGTCGGCTGGAGCCTCGGCGGTCTCTATGCGCGCCAGCTCGCCAAGATGATGCCCGACCGCGTACGCCAGGTGATCACGCTCGGCAGCCCCTTTGCCGGCGATCCGCATTCGACCAATGCCTGGCGAGTCTATGAATGGGCGAGCGGCCGGAAGTCCAACGAGGTCGACCCGCAGTTCGGCGGCGATCTCGCCGTTCCGCCGCCGGTGCCGACCACGGCGATCTTCAGCCGCACCGACGGCGTCTGCGCCTGGCAGGGCTGCATGGAGAAGACGGGCGCGCAGACCGAGAGCATCGAGATCGAGAGCAGCCATTGCGGCATGGGCCATCATCCCGCCGCTGTCTTCGCGGTGGCTGATCGCCTTGCGCAGAAGGAAGGCAGCTGGCGGCCCTTCGACCGCAGCGGCTGGCGCAGCGTGGTCTATCCCGATCCGCATCGGTAATTCTTTGCCTCTCTCCGTAAGAACGGGGCAAGGGAGAAGAGCGTCGCACCCGTCCATTGTCGTGCCCGCACCAAACGCGCTATGCCTCGCGCATGGCGCATCCGTTGTCCCGCATCATCGATCAGCTCAAGCGCGAGCCGTCGCGCACCGGCTCTATCGTCATCACGGTATTCGGTGATGCCATCGTGCCGCGTGGCGGTTCGGTATGGCTCGGCACGCTGCTGGAATTCTTCGAGACCCTGGACATCGACAGCGGCGTGGTGCGTACCGCGATGTCGCGGCTTGCTGCCGATGGCTGGCTGACGCGCGAAAAGGTCGGCCGCAATAGTTTTTACCGCTTGGCCGACAAGGGCCGCCAGATCTTCGAGGCCGCGACACGCCATATCTACGATCCGCCGCCATCCGACTGGACCGGGCGCTTCGAGCTGCTTCTGATCGGCAATGGCGAGGATCGCGATGCCTCGCGCGAGGCGCTCCGCAATGCCGGCTTCGGCAGCCCGCTGCCGGGCGTGTGGGTCGCCCCGTCAGGCGTGCCAGTGCCCGGCGAGGCCGCGGGCGCCATCCGTCTGGAGGTCTCGGCCGAGGATGACAGTGGTCGCCGGCTGCTCAGTGCGAGCTGGCCACTGGATCGCACCGCGGACGCCTATCTCAAGTTCATGAAGACGTTCGAGCCGCTGCGCGCCGCGATCGCGCGCGGCAGCGACTTGTCCGAGGCCGACGCCTTCACGGCGCGCATCCTCCTGATCCACCATTATCGCCGAGTCGTGCTGCGCGATCCGCTGCTGCCCGAAAGCCTGCTTCCGGCGAACTGGCCAGGCAAGGCCGCCCGTGCGTTGTGCGGCGACATCTATCGCGCGCTGCTTGTCCCATCGGAACAATGGCTTGATGGTCGTGGGACCAATGAAAAGGGGCCATTGCCGCTGGCGCGGAAACTCCTGGAGAGGAGATTCGAGACTTGATTGTTATGTTACAGAAATATCTTGCGTGATCTGATTCTTGTTATATATTGCTCAATAAAATGGGAGGATGCGCATGTATACCCAGGCGCTGAACACGGCCGAGACCGATGATCGCGGCCTCGAGGATGCGGCCAAGGCTGCGCAGTTCCAGACGCGCATCGATGCCGAGGAGCGCATCGAGCCGAACGACTGGATGCCGGCGGCTTATCGCAAGACGCTGACCCGCCAGATCTCCCAGCACGCTCATTCCGAAATCGTCGGCATGCTGCCCGAAGGCAACTGGATCACCCGCGCGCCGTCCTTGCGCCGCAAGGCCGCGCTGCTCGCCAAGGTGCAGGACGAGTGCGGCCACGGGCTCTATCTCTATGCCGCGGCCGAGACGCTCGGCACTTCGCGCGAAGAGCTGGTCGACGCCATGCTCGCGGGCAAGGCCAAATATTCCTCGATCTTCAACTACCCGACCCTCACCTGGGCCGACATCGGCACCATCGGCTGGCTGGTCGACGGCGCCGCGATCATGAACCAGATTCCGCTGTGTCGCTGCTCCTATGGTCCTTACGCGCGCGCGATGATCCGCGTCTGCAAGGAGGAGTCGTTCCATCAGCGCCAGGGCTATGAGATCATGCTGACGCTGTGCCGTGGCTCGGACGAGCAGAAGGCGATGGCGCAGGATGCCTTGAATAGGTGGTGGTGGCCGGTGCTGATGATGTTTGGCCCGCCCGATGCCACCAGCCAGCACAGCGACACCTCGACGAAGTGGAAGATCAAGCGCTTCTCCAATGACGAGCTGCGGCAGAAGTTCGTCGACGCCACCGTGCCGCAGGCGCAATATCTCGGCCTGACCATTCCCGATCCCGGCATGATTCAGGACGCCGATGGGCACTGGCGCTACAGCGAGATCGACTGGACCGAGTTCAAGCAGGTGCTCGCCGGCAACGGCCCATGCAACCGGGATCGCATCGCGGCACGCCGCAAGGCGCACGATGAGGGCGCCTGGGTGCGCGAGGCGGCAGCTAGCTATGCCGCAAAGCGCACGCAGCGTCGAACTGCACAAGCGGCAGAGTAGGGAGATTGCGATGGCCACGCCGAACACGCCGCTGTGGGAAGTCTTCATTCGCAGCCGCAACGGGCTCGCGCACAAGCATGTCGGCTCGCTGCATGCGAGCGACGCCACGATGGCCTTGCAAGCCGCCCGCGATATCTACACGCGTCGCGGTGAGGGCCTTTCGATCTGGGTGGTGCCGTCGACGGCGATCACCGCAAGCGATCCCGCCGAGAAGGGCATGATGTTCGAGCCGGCGGAATCAAAGATCTACCGCCACCCGACGTTTTACGAGGTGCCTGAGGAAGTAGGACACATGTGATGGCGAACATCGAGGTCTCCGAAACACCGCTGGTGCTCTACGCATTACGCCGCGCCGACGACGCGCTGATCCTCGGCCACCGCCTGTCGGAATGGTGCGGGCATGCGCCGATGATGGAAGAGGACATGGCGCTCTCCAACATCGCGCTCGACCTCATCGGCCAGGCCCGCGAGCTCTACACCTACGCAGCCAAAGCCGAAGGCAAGGACAACGACGAAGACAAGCTCGCCTACCTTCGCGATGTCAGGCAGTATCGCAATCTGCTGCTCCTCGAGCAGCCGAACGGCGACTTTGCCCAGACGATGGTGCGGCAGTTCTTCTATTCCGCCTTCGCCGATCTCTACTGGCGCGCCATGATGACCTCGCGCGATACGACGCTCGCTGCGATTGCCGCGAAGTCGGAGAAGGAGAGTGCCTATCATTTGCGGCATTCCTCGGAGTGGATGATCCGGCTCGGCGACGGCACCGACGAGAGCCATGCCCGCGCGCAAGCTGCGATCGATCATCTCTGGGCGTTCACCGGCGAGATGTTTGCCGTCGACGACGGCGAGCGCGCCTTGATCCATGCCGGTATCGCCGTAGACCCAGGGACCTTGCGGGGTCGCTGGCTGACGACACTTTCGGATGTGATCGGCGAAGCAACGCTCAAGCTGCCGCAGAACGACTGGATGCAGCAGGGCGGTCGCGTGGGCCGGCACAGCGAGCATCTCGGCCATCTCCTCTCAGAGCTGCAATCGATACAGCGTACCTTCCCGGGGCAGACATGGTGACGGTGCTGGAGCCCCATAGCGACCTGCGCCGACGGGCCTGGGATGCCGCGGCGAGCGTGGTCGATCCCGAAATCCCGGTTTTGACCATCGCCGATCTCGGGGTGCTGCGTGATGTCGTCCTCGACGGCGATCAGGTCGAGGTCGCGATCACCCCGACCTATTCGGGCTGTCCGGCCATGAACATGATCGCGCTGGAAATCGAGGTCGCGCTGGAGCGCGCCGGTTTCCGCAGTCCAAAGGTCCGCACCGTGCTGTCGCCGGCCTGGACCACCGACTGGATGAGCGAAGAGGGCCGCCGGAAGCTTCATGCCTACGGCATCGCACCGCCGCAGGCCTCGAATTCACGCCGCGCGCTGTTCGGCGAGCAAGCCGTTGTGTGCCCGCAATGCGGCTCGGCGAATACCGAGCTGCTGTCCGAATTCGGCTCCACCTCCTGCAAGGCACTCTGGCGCTGCAGGGCGTGCCGCGAACCCTTCGACTACTTCAAGTGTCATTGACCATGTCAGCAGTCGCACCACGCTTTCATCGCCTGGCCGTCAACGACCTCCGCCGCGAGGCGTCGGACGCCATATCGCTGACATTCGCCATCCCGACGGAGCTTGCGACCGACTACGCTTTCATGCCCGGCCAATACCTCACACTCCGCACCATGCTGGATGGCGAGGAAGTGCGCCGCTCCTATTCGATCTGCTCCGGCCCCGACGACGGCGAGATACGGATCGCCGTCAAGAAGGTTGATGGAGGCGCGTTTTCGAGCTGGGCAGCGGACGATTTGAAGTGTGGCGACGCGCTGGACGTGATGACGCCCACGGGACGCTTCGGCGTGATCCCGCCGGCCGGCGGCGGCCGCATCCATGTCGGCTTTGCCGCTGGGTCCGGCATCACGCCGATCCTGTCGATCGTCAAGGGCGTCCTCGCGCGCGAAGCCGACAGCCGCTTCTTCCTGTTCTACGGCAATCGCACGACCGACAACATCATGTTCCTCGAGGCGCTCGAAGAGCTCAAGGATCGCTTCATCGACCGCCTCTCGATCTTCCACGTCATCTCGGGCGAGGAACAGGACATTCCGATCCTGCACGGCCGGCTCGACGGCGACAAGGTGAGGGTGCTGCTGCGCTCGCTGGTACCGGCGGAAAGCGTCGATCACGTCTTCATCTGCGGTCCGTCCGGCATGAGCGAGGACATCGAGGCGACCTGTCGCGATCTCGGCATCGCGGAGGAGCGTATCCATGTCGAGCGGTTTGTCTCGGAGTTCGGTGGCAAGCCGCGGCCGAAGAAGATCGTTGCGCCGGACGCGCCGCCGAAAGCGATCGCGTCGCTGATCATCGACGGCAAGCGCCGCGACGTGCCGGTGGCAGAGGACGAGGCGATCCTCGATGCCGCGCTACGCGCCGGTGTCGATCTGCCCTTCGCCTGTAAGGGCGGCATGTGCTCGACCTGCCGTGCCAAACTGGTGGAGGGCGAGGCGCCGATGGACATCAACTACTCGCTGGAACCCTGGGAGCTGAAGGCCGGCTTTGTCCTGACCTGTCAGGCCAAGCCATCGTCGGAGCGGGTCGTGGTCGACTACGACCACGTTTGACAGTTTTAGCCAGGCAGCAGAACATCGTGTCCAAACAATCGGACGGGAGAAGCGCGTGAACGTCAAAGCCGCCTTGTCGCCCGAGGATATTGCCCGCGCCTGCGCCGATGCGATGTGGGCGGAGGACGATGCCTCCAAAGGACTCGGCATGGAGATCGTCGAGATCGGCCCGGGGTTCGCGACGCTGGCGATGAATGTGCGGCCGGATATGGTCAACGGTCAGCGCATCGTCCATGGCGGCTTCATCTTCACGCTGGCCGATTCCGCCTTCGCTTTCGCGTGCAACTCGCACAACGACCGCGTCGTGGCGGCGCAGGGACAGATCACCTTCATCAAGCCGGGCAAGCTCGGCGATCGCCTCGTCGCAAAGGCCCGCGAGGTCACGCGTGGCGGCCGCTCCGGCATCTATGACGTGCGCGTCACCGCCGGCGATACAGTCATCGCCGAATTCCGCGGGCATTCGCGGGTCATTCCCGGAAACTGGCTGCCGGCGCAGGATCAATAAAGGAAAGCAATGATACGGGGAAACGAGGATGGCTCTGACGAGGCTCAAGGAAGGTGGCAACACCTATAAGGCCGAGCTGGATGCGCACGAGCGTGCATCGCGCGACGAGATCATGGCACTCCAGGTGCAGCGGCTGGCCTGGTCGCTGAAGCACGCTTACCACAACGTCGCGCACTATCGCAAGGCCTTCGACGCGGCCGGCGTGCACCCGTCCGACTTTCGCGAGCTCTCGGATCTTGCGAAATTTCCGTTCACCGTAAAAACGGACCTGCGCGACAATTATCCCTTCAACATGTTTGCCGTGCCCCGTGAGAAACTGGTGCGCGTGCATGCGTCCTCCGGCACGACGGGCAAGCCGATCGTGGTGGGCTATACGCAACGCGACATCGACACCTGGTCGGACGTGATGGCACGCTCGATCCGCGCCGCGGGCGGCCGCACCGGCATGATCATCCACAATGCTTATGGCTACGGTCTTTTCACAGGCGGGCTTGGCGTGCACTACGGCGCCGAAAAACTCGGCTGCACTGTGGTGCCGATCTCCGGGGGCATGACCGAGCGGCAGGTGCAGCTCATCAACGATTTTCGGCCCGACATCATTACGGTGACGCCGAGCTATATGCTGGCGATCCTCGACGAGTTCAAGCGTCAGAAGCTCGATCCGCGCCAATGCTCGCTCAAGGTCGGCATCTTCGGCGCGGAGCCGTGGACCAATGCGATGCGCGGCGAGATCGAAGATGCCTTCGACATGGATGCGACCGACATCTACGGTCTCTCCGAGGTGATCGGCCCCGGCGTCGCGCAGGAATGCATCGAGACCAAGGACGGCCTGCATATCTG
The DNA here is from genome assembly GCF_055807635.1 of Bradyrhizobium sp. Kon56. Classification (NCBI taxonomy): domain Bacteria; kingdom Pseudomonadati; phylum Pseudomonadota; class Alphaproteobacteria; order Hyphomicrobiales; family Nitrobacteraceae; genus Bradyrhizobium; species Bradyrhizobium sp. Kon56. Next base: position 248,950 of record NZ_JBVVOU010000001.1, read on the forward strand.
GGAGGATCATTTCTATCCCGAAGTGATCGATCCCGACACCGGTGCGGTGCTGCCCGACGGGGAGAAGGGCGAACTGGTGTTTACATCGCTCACCAAGGAAGCCTTTCCGGTGATCCGCTATCGCACCCGCGACCTGACGCGGCTTCTGCCGGGCACGGCGCGGCCCGGCATGCGGCGGATGGAGAAGGTCACGGGGCGCTCGGACGACATGATCATCCTGCGCGGCGTCAACCTGTTCCCGACCCAGATCGAGGAGGTTCTGCTCGCCACCGACTGGTGCGGCGGGCATTTCATTCTGGAATTGACTCGGGAAGGACGCATGGACGAGTTGACCATCATCGCCGAGGCGCGGCCGGAGAGTTGGGATGGCCGGGGTCTCCTCGACCATGCCGATCGGATCTCAACCCATATCAAGAACACGATCGGGATCAGCTCCAACGTGCGGGTGGTTGCGCCTGCGACGCTGGAACGCTCGCTCGGCAAGGCGAAGCGGCTCTACGACAAGCGGCCGAAGGATTAAGTTGACGGGATTGACTTGACGGATTGACTTGACTGCCCTCAGAGGCGACAAGGCCCGCGAGAAATCGCGGATCTTTTCCATGTCGTCAGCCAATCCCAAAGCCGTCGAGGCGCGCTGCGTCCGCGTCAATGCCAAGGCCGAGAACGCCGCTGGGATTGCACCTCGCGTCGAGCCTCATACGCTCGCGCGCGGTCCGAACGATCTCCTGATCGAGATCAAGGCCGCCGCCGTCAATCCGTCCGACGTCAAGGCCGCGACTGGGCTAATGGCCTATGCCATCTTCCCGCGCACGCCGGGGCGCGATTACGCCGGCGTGGTGATCGACGGGCCGGCCGGTACGATGGGCCGCGAGGTGTTCGGCTCCTCCGGCGATCTCGGCATCCGCCGCGACGGCACTCACGCCAGCCATCTCGTCGTTGAATCCGACGCGGTGGTGGAGAAGCCGAAGACCGTGTCTTGGGAGGAGGCCGCCGGCATCGGCGTGCCCTTTGTCACCGCCATGGAGGGTTTTCGCCGCGCCGGCATTCCAAAGCCCGGGGAAACGGTGCTGGTGTTCGGCGCCAACGGCAAGGTTGGTCAAGCGGCGGTGCAGATCGCGACGTGGCAGGGTGCGCATGTCATCGGCGTGGTGCGCAAGGCGGAACCTTATGAGGGCCACACCAATGCATCCATCGAGGTGATCGACGCTTCCGCGACCGACGTCGCCACACGCGTGCGCGAGTTGACCGATGGCAAAGGCGCCGACATCGTCTTCAACACGGTCGGCGATCCCTATTTCCAGGCGGCGCACAAGTCGCTCGCGCTTCGCGGCCGCCAGATCCTGATCGCCGCCATCGACCGCATCGTGCAGTTCAACATTCTCGAATTCTACCGCGGGCAACACACCTATGTCGGCGTCGACACGCTCGGCCTGTCGTCGATCGCGACAGGCGCTGTGCTGCGTGACCTCGGCCCGGGCTTCGCGAGCGGGCACCTGAAACCGTTTCCGATCAAGGCGAACGCCGTCTATCCGCTCGAACGCGCGAAGGAGGCCTATGTCGCCGTTGCAGGCTCCTCGCGGGATCGCGTGATCCTGAAACCTTGATCATGGATTCGTCTCCACAACTCATCATCCTCGCCGGCCTCGTCGTCGGCCTGGTCTACGGCGCTGTCGGCCTGCTCAGCGGCTTCTGCCTGATGAGCAGCATGCGCGGCTGGTTGTCGGAGGGGGATGGGCGGTTGGTCCGAACCTATGCGCTGGCGATCGCGGTTGCGACCACAGCGAGCCAGTTCCTCGCCGGCACCGGCATGGTCAATCTCGGCAAGTCGATTTACCTGCAACAGTCCTTCTCGATGCCGGTGCTGTTTCTCGGCGGACTTCTGTTCGGATACGGCATGGTACTGTCCAACGGCTGCGGTTCGCGCGCGCTGGTGCTGCTCGGTCGTGGCAATCTCCGCTCCTTCGTCGTGGTGGTCGTGCTCGCCATCGCCGCGCAGATGACGCTCAAGGGCCTGATCGCGCCGGCGCGCATCGCCGTGGTCCAGGCCTCGCAAACCACGGTCAACGTGAATTCGCTGCCGTCATTGTTCGCCATGTTCGGTCCGGCTGAAGCGCTTTCGCGCGCAATGGCTGCTGCTGTCGTTGTCGTCACGCTGATCCTGTTTGCTTTCGCGCACCCAGCGTTCCGACGTTCGCCCGGCCAGATTGCAGCCGGTGTCGTCGTCGGTCTCCTCGTCGCCGGCGGCTGGTTCGTCACCGGCTATCTCGGCGCGGATGATTTCAACCCCGTCCCCGTGACCTCGCTTACCTTCGTCGCGCCGATCGCGGACAGCCTGCAATATGCCATGCTCTCGACGGGCCTGACGCTGAATTTCGGCATCGCGACGGTTGCAGGTGTCTTCGCCGGCAGTCTGGTCACCGCGCTTGCGACGGGCCGTTTCCATCTCGAAGGCTATTCCTCGCCACGCCATATGCTGCGATCGGCGGCTGGCGCCGCACTGATGGGCATCGGCGGCGTGATGGCGTTCGGCTGTTCGATCGGCCAAGGGCTCACCGGCGTGTCGACGCTCGCGCTCGGCTCATTCGTCGCCGTCGCCGGCATCCTGCTCGGCACGACGGCGGGATTGCGCGGGATGCTGCGCGTTCAGCCCTTCGCGGTAGCCTGACCACGCAGCAGGCGATCGCCGAGCGTTGCGAGACCGATGCCGGTGATGATCAGCGCGGCCGCTGTCACCAGACTCATGTCGATCGGCTCGCCCAGCAGGATCGCGGCGCTGGCGATGCCGACGAGCGGCGTTGCGGTGGTGCCGAGCGAGGTCGTCAGGGCCGAGATGCTCTTATTCACCATCGACATCGCCCAATAGGCGAGCACCGTCCCGATCAGCCCGGAATACAGGAACAGCAACACGAGTCTCCACGACCACTCCACATGCGGCAGGCCATCCGCGATGGTCGCGCTCACCGATAGCACGATGGTTGCCACGAGCACTTGCCAGATCAGAAGCTGGAGCGGCGAGGCAATCCAGCGATGGGCGCGGATATAGATAATGTTCGCGGCCCATGAGATCGCGGCCAGGATCACCATGCCGGCGCCGAGCACGACATTGGTGTTGGTCCAGTCGATCGAGGCCGGGTTCAGGATGACGATCAGGCCGATCAGGCCCAGCAGCGCGCCGGCGAGCTTCGGCGCCGTCAAAGTGTCCTTCCCGAGTAGCGGCGCGGCGATCGCGACCCAGAGTGGCGTGGTGTAGCCGAGCACAACGGCCTTGCTCGCGGGTAGGAAGCGCACACCGGCCGCAACCAGGACCGAGAACACGGTCATGTGCAGCAGTGCAACGCTCAGGACCACCGGGATGTCGCGACGCTCCGGAATCATCAGATTGTTGCTGAGCCCGAGGATCACGAACAATCCAGCCAGCGCGATCCAACTCCGGATCGCTGAAGCCCACAGTGGTGGAAGGAATTGGACGAGTTGCTTCGTCACCGACCAGTTTATGCCCCAAGCCAGCACGACGATGAGAAACAGGCCAACGGCTGCGCGGGGGGATAGGGAGTTCATTTCGGAGGTCCTTGAAGCAGTCCAGTCCAGCGGATAGCATCTCGTCTGGCACCTGAAACAGTGCCAGATCGGAAAGGAATAGGGTGCCAGTTCCGGACAGCATGATCTCCGCCCTGATCGACCTGAACCGGGCCGACGACGAGGGGCTGGTGGCTCAACTGACGAGCCAGCTCCGAAGCTTGATCGCGACCGGGCGTCTCGTCAAAGGCCGCACGCTGCCGTCGAGCCGTGGGCTTGCGAGCGATCTCGGCGTCTCGCGCAACACCGTCAGCTATGCGTTCGAGCAACTCGCCGCCGAGGGATATCTCGAAGCCTCGCACGGCCGCCGTCCGATGGTTGCGGTCGACGGCGGCGAGCGCGTCACAGAGGCTGGCGCCGTCGCATCTCGCATACGCCCTGGCAAGCCGCGGCTTTCGCCCTGGGCGTCGAGCCTCACGCAGACCGACTGGCCGATGTCTTATCAGGCGCGACTGAGACCCTTGCGTCCCGGACATGGCGATTTCAGGGAGTTTCCCAACGAGGTCTGGGCGCGCTGCCTGCGCCGCAGCGCTGTGCGCGCGGCGAGGCGCGAGCTCGGACCGGTCAATCGGCCGCGCCTGCGCGAGGCACTGGCGCATTATCTTGCGACCAGCAGGGGCGTGCGCGCGACGGCGGATCAGATCCTGATTCTGCCGAGCGCGCAGGCTGCGCTGACCCTGATCGCGGCCGCCGTCATCACCCCCGGCGACGATGTCTGGGTCGAGGATCCCGGCTATCCCGGCGCCGCGGCCGCCTTCCGCGCATCCGGTGCGCGCGTGATCGGGATGAGTTTGGACGAGCAGGGCATGCAGCGGATTCGTGGCTTGGCGGCCCCGACCTTGATCTTCATGACGCCGTCGCATCAGCACCCGACCGGCCGCCTGATGTCGCTCTCGCGCCGCACGGAGTTTCTTGGCCTGAGCAGGCCCGGCAAGACCTGGATCGTGGAGGACGATTACGACGGCGAATTCCACTATGATAGCCGGCCGGTGCCGGCCTTGCAGGGACTCGATGCCCACGGCCGCGTGTTCTATGTCGGCACGTTCTCCAAGGTCATGACCTCGGATATCCGGCTTGGCTACCTCGTCGTACCGCCGGCCATGGTCGGTACTCTCGAGATCGTACAGCGGCACATCGGACTGATCGCCGCGAGCCACATCCAGGAGGCGCTGGCCGAGTTCATTGCCGACGGGCATTTCCTGGCGCATCTGCGCCGGGTGCGCCGGATCTATCACGCCCGCCGCGATCACCTCGTGGAGGGATTGGAGCGCCATTTGGGCGATGTGCTCTCTGCCGAAGTGCCCCCCGGTGGCATTCAGCTCGTCGCGCGTCTCAAGCGCGGTCGCGCTGATCAGGTGGCGGTCAAGCGGCTGGTCGAAGCGGGCGTTGAAACGCGTGCCCTGTCCGGCTTGGCACTGGGCAGGCCGCGCGACCACGGCCTGCTGCTCGGCTTCGCGGCCTGGCGCGAGAGCGAGATCACCGCGGCGGTGCGAACAATGGCGTCGTGCTTCTAGCGCAGTCGCGCTAATCCACGGCCTTGGTCACGATGCGGATTTCCGACGTCAGCGTCCGGTGCACCGGGCACTTGTCGGCGATCTCCATCAATTTCTTGCGCTGCTCGGGATCGAGCGCGCCGTCCATCGCGATGTCGCGCTCGATCTGGTCGAGCATGCCATCGCGCGTCTCGCATTCCGCGCAGTCTTTTGCATAGATCTTGGAATGCTTCAGTGAGACGGTGACACGATCGAGCGGCAACGACTTGCGGTTGGCATAGAGGCGCATGGTCATCGAGGTACAGGCCCCGAGGCCAGCGAGCAGGAGATCGTAAGGACCAGGGCCGGCATCCTCGCCGCCGGCGGCGACCGGCTCGTCCGCGACGAGCTGATGCGGACCGACGGAGATGGTCTGGTTGAACTTGCTCTTGCGGGTCTCCTGCACCACGACCCGGCGCGGCGCCTCGGGGAGATCCATCGCCTTCGCAGGTTTGGCCGCGTCGATGTACCGGCTCGCCCAGGCCGCGATCACGTCGGCTGCATAGAGCGCGTCGGCCGGCTTGGTCAGGAGATGATCGGCATGGTCGAGCGAGACGAAGCTCTTGGGATGCCTGGCGGAGACGAAGAGCTTCGTCGCATTGTCGATACCGACGGTATCGTCGACCGGAGAATGCATCACCAACAGCGCCTTGTGCAGGCCGGCGACGTCTTTCATCAGCTCGTGCTCGGCGACGTCGTCGAGGAATTCGCGCTTGATCCGGAACGGGCGTCCCGCAAGCGAGACTTCGACCTCACCTTGCGTGCGAATGTCGCCGAGATGCTCTTTGAAAAGGCCGGTGACGTGGGCGGGATCGGATGGTGCCGCAATGGTCACAACCGCCTTGGCTTCCGGGATTCGTCCTGCTGCCGCAAGGATCGCGGCGCCGCCGAGGCTGTGACCGATCAGAATCGACGGCGCCTTGCGGACGCTACGCAGATGATCGGCGGCGCGCACGAGATCGGCAACGTTGGAGGAAAACGTCGAATTGGCAAAATCCCCCTCGCTGGAGCCGAGCCCGGTGAAGTCGAAGCGCAGCACCGCGATGCCCTTGGCGGCCAGCGCGACCGAGATGCGTTTGGCGGCCAGCGTGTCCTTGCCGCAGGTGAAGCAATGCGCGAACAGCGCGAAGGCCCCGGGCTCGCCGTCGGGTAGCTCCAGCGCGGCCGAAAGCTGATGGCCGCCTTCGCCGGTGAATTGAAAGCGCTCTGTCGGCATGGGTTTCCCCCGTTCCTTGCTGAACCTAGTCGCCGGAATAGCGTTGCTCTGCCCAGGGATCGCCGCGGTTATGGTAGCCACGGACTTCCCAGAAGCCCGGCGCGTCCTCGGTCAGGAATTCGATCGACTGAACCCATTTGGCGCTCTTCCAGAAATACAGATGCGGCACGACCAGCCGTACCGGGCCGCCATGTTCGGCCGACAATGGCTCACCGGACCAGCTATGGGCGAGCAATGCGTCCTCGGCGGCAAAGTCGTCCAGCGCGAGGTTGGTGGTGTAGCCATCATGGGAATGCAACACGACGAAGCGCGCGTCCGGGCGCGGCTGGCAGGCCGCGAGCAGCTCGCGCGTGGCGAGCCCCTCCCACTCATTGTCGTAGCGCGACCAGGTGGTGACGCAGTGGATGTCGGAGATGAACTGCGCCTGCTTCTGGGCGGCGAACTCGGCAAAGGTCCAGAACACGGGGTTCTCGATCGCGCCGTAGACGTCGAGCCGCCAGTGCTCGCGCGAAATCGGCGGTACGACTCCGAGATCGAGCACCGGCCAGTCCTTTGTCAGATGCTGACCGGGCGGCAGGCGCTGATCTTCCGGGCGCGTGATCTTGCCTGTCAAAAAGCGGCCCTCGCGCGCCCATTTTTCCTTGGTGCGCGTCAGCTTGCTGTCGGGCGGCTCGTTGTCTTCGGCCATCGGCTACTCGTGGCGGTGCAAGTCCGGCCTCTCCGTATCACTGTTTGGAGAGGTCTACATCGCCTTTCCAAGCAAAAATGGCAACTGGCGGGGGCCTCTGACGGTTCCTTGGGACCAGGTCACCGTGCCTGCCGGATCGAGGGCGAAGTCCGGAATGCGCTTCAGCCATTCCTCCAGCGCAACCTGCATCTCCATGCGCGCAAGGTTCGAGCCGACGCAGCGGTGGATGCCGAGGCCGAAGGCGGCGTGGCGGTTCTCGCGGCGGTCAATTACGACCTTGTCAGCATCCGGAAACATTTTCGGATCCCGGTTGGCGGCCGGGAAGGACAGCAGCACCATGTTGCCTGCCTTGACCGGGCAGCCCGAAATCGTGGTCTCCTTGACCACTTCGCGCGCCATCGTCACCGGCGAATAGGCGCGCAGCAGCTCCTCCACCGCGGTCGGGATCAGCTCGGGCTCTGCAACCAGGCGCTCGCGGTCGGCGGGCGTCCGGACAAGGTGCCAGAGCGAGGAGCCGATCGCGCTCCAGGTGGTGTCGATGCCGGCAATCAGGAGCAGGCGCAACGAGCCCAGCACATGCGAATCCTCGAGCGGATTGCCGTCCTTGTCCCTGGCATTCATCAGGTAGGAAATCAGATCGTCGGTTGGCTTGTTCTTGCGCGCTTCGATATGGGCGCTGAAATAGGCGCTCATCTCGTGCACCGCCTGGAGCAACGTGTTTTCGTCCTTGATGCCAAGTTCCAGGATCATGTGGATCCATCGGATGAAGAGATCGCTGTCCGTCTCGGGGATGCCGAGCATGTGTGCGATCGCGCGAACCGGAATGTGCTTGGTGTAGCGCTCTGCCGCGTCAAGTCGGCCTTCAGTGATGAAGCCGTCGATCAACTCGTTGCAGATCGCGCGCACCCGCGGCTCCAGCTTCTTCATCGCGTCCGGCGTGAACGGCGGCAGCAGCAATTGCTTGGCTGGCTTGTGCACCGGCGGATCGGACGTGATCGGCGGGGCGGAGTTTCTGCTGGTGATCTCCGGCCGAACGTCCCGGACGATGATGCGGCGCGAGGAGAAATGCTCGCTGTCGTTGGCGATCTCGCGCACTGCCTCATAGGTCGTCGGCATGTAACAGCCGAGGAAGCGTTCGGTATGCACGACCGGGCTTGCGGCGCGCAGCTCGTCCCAAATCGGGAAGGGATCTTCCGTCCATTGCGGATCGGTGTGGTCGAAATCATGGACCCAGTCGGTCACGGGCGGATGGGCGGTGGGCTGGCTGATGTCGGACATCTCGAAATCCCTTGAAATCCCTTGGGGGCTCGTGGTCGCGGAAGGCACGCGGGCAGAAGCGGGCGCGCTACTCCTCGATCACGTCGATCGCGATTTCCGGGCAATTGGACTTGGCGAGCCAGGCCTTGTCTTCGAGGCCGGGCGGGACCGTGCCGTCGCCGGCTTCGTGGGCGTTGCCGTATTCGTCCAGCTCGAACAGCTCCGGCGCCAGCGCCTTGCAGCGCGCGTGCCCCTGGCATTTGTCGGGATCAACGTGAACCCTCAGTCGCTCTGTCATGGCGGCTTCCTCGATCGTGTGCACTCCGGCCCGAAGGCGGCGCGCGCTCCCATTTGAGTTTTTGTTCAAGTTATAGGCTATTACATTCGCCGGCAGGCTTCCCCTGTCAAGCGCAAACTTATAGGCTCTGCGCAACATGCGTTCACAACTTGCCCGCAAGCCCGAGAATACCTACCACCACGGCGATCTCCGCGACGCCTTGATCAAGGCCGCGCTGCGCGAAGCCGAGCAGGGCGGGACGGAGGCGATCAGCATCAAGGCGCTGGCAAAGCAGCTGGGTGTTTCGCAGCCGGCGCCCTACCGGCATTTCGCCGATCGCGAGGCGCTGCTTGCGGCGGTGACGGCGGAGGCGTTCCGGCAGCTCAACGGGATATTGCGGGCGGCGATGGCAAAGCCGTCGAAGCGGTCGAAGCTGTCGCTGCTGGCGCAGGCGACGCTGGATTTCGGCTTACGCCGCAATGGCATCTACCGCTTGATGTTCGCCTCGCGCACGGTGTCGTGTGCGGCGAAAGGCAGCGAGCTGCACGAAGCGACCCGCGAAACCTTTGCGCTCGTGGTCGACGCATTGGAAGCCCCGGCCGTTGATTATCTGCGCGAGCGGCAGGCGCTCAAGATCTGGGCGGCGGTGCACGGCGTGGTGATGCTGGCTGAGCAGGGACTGTTCACCGGCGAGGCGGCCCATGCCACGCGCGAAGACCTGGTCGAGGATTTTGTCAGTGAAACCAAGGCCGCGCTTGCGGCGGCGATCAAAGGCGCGCGGCGCCGGAAACAGGCTGGCGCTTAAGCCCTCGCCGCCAACAGCTTCATCAGCTTCTCGACGGCGCTGTCGGGCGTGGTCACGACAGGGCGGCCGGTGGCTTCTGCCACGAGAGGCGCGGTTGCCGCGATGCTGAACTGCGCGAGCGCGACGACGTCGCAATCGCGCAAATCGCGTGCGGCTTCCACGATCAGCCGGTCATGCGTAGCGCGGTCGCCACGGTCGAGCGCGGCCAGCGCGCCTTCGGCGAGTTTCGGCACGATCTGGACGGAGGCCGGAAATTCCGGCGGCATCGAAGCCAGCGTCGGCGGGAAGGTCGAGAGCAGGCCGATCCGCCGGCCCATCGTCATCGCGCGCTCGATCATGGCTTCGTTCGGCTTGAGCACCGGCATCGGCGCATGTGCGCGCGCAACCGCCTCGATGCAGGAACCGAAGGCCGAGCAGGTGAACAGGATCGCGTCCGCGCCTGTCGCCGCGGCGTAGTGGCCGAGCGCAAGAAAGCGTTCGGTCATGGCATCGTTGAGCTTGCCGTCACGCGCCAGATCCGACGACAGGCTGTCGTCGAGCAGGTTCATCAGCCGCGCTTCCGGCCACACCTTCGCGAACGCAGCTTCGATCGGGGCGATGGAATGCTTGAGGGCGTGGATCAGCGCGATGCGAGGAGACTTCGTCATTGAACGTTACCTGATGGAAGGTCGCGAGCCCCGGACGCAACGCGTCCGGGACACGCAAAACGTTTACTTGAACGGCACCGCGTACATCAAGCCGCCCTTGCTCCAGAGACCGTTGAGGCCGCGCTCGAGCTTGAGCGGGCTCGCCTTGCCGACATTGCGCTCGTAGATCTCGCCGTAATTGCCGGTGGCCTTGATGGCCGTGACCAGCCATTTGTTGTCGAGCCCGAGCCGCGAGCCGAGATCGCCGGAGGCACCGAGCAGGCGTTGGATCGCGGGCGTCTGCGACTTCGCCATCTCATCGACATTGCCTTGTGTGACGCCGAGCTCTTCGGCCTCGATCAAGCCGTAGTGCAGCCAGGTGATGATGTCGCTCCAGACCTCGTCGCCATTGCGGGTGAAGGGGCCGAGCGGCTCCTTGCTGATGGTCTGCGGCAGCACGACGTAGTCGGCCGCGTTCGGCGCCGCGGTCGTCACGGCGCCAGCAAGCGCGGAAGCGTCCTGGGTCATGGCATCGCAGCGGCCGCCGAAGAAGGTCTGGTACATGGTGTCGACGCGGTCGAACACCAACGGCTTCCAATCGATGCCGTTGGCGCGGCCGTAATCGCCGAGCGTGACCTCATGCGTGGTACCCTGCGCGACGCAGACGGTGGCGCCCTTGAGGTCCTTGATCTCCTTCACGCCGAGGTCTTTCTTCACGACAAAGCCCTGACCGTCGTAGAAGTTGATTGGACCTTGCCGCAGGCCCAGCGTGACACCGCGCAGATAGGTCTGCGTCGAGTTGCGGTAGAGCACGTCGATCTCGCCGGACTGGAGCGCGGTGAAGCGGTTCTGCGCGGTCAGCGAGACGTAACGCACCTTGCTGGCATCGCCGAGCACGCCGGCGGCGAGCGCGCGGCAATAATCGACGTCGAGACCCTTGTAGTTGCCTTGCGAATCCGGTGCGGAGAAGCCGGCGAAACCGGCGCTGACGCCGCATATCAGCGTGCCGCGGCTCTTCACCGTGTCGAGCGTTGCCGCCGACGCCACCACCGTCGACGCCGCGAGCACGCCGGCTATGATAACCACTTTCCTCATCATGCTTTTCTCCCCTCAGTGATTGACACGACGCAATACGCTGTCGACGGCCGTGCCGAGCTTGTCGACGATCAGATCGATCTCCTCCGCGGAGGTGATATAGGGCGGCGCCAGCAGCACGTGGTCGCCACGGATGCCGTCTGCGGTGCCGCCGCCGGGATAGCAGCCGAGGCCGTTGGCGAAGGCCTCCGCCTTGATCTTCTGATTCAGCTTCAGCGCGGGATCAAACGAGGTTCGGCTGGCGCGATCGGCGACGAGCTCGATGGCCCAGAACAGGCCGCGGCCCCTGATGTCGCCGATATGGCGGTGATTGCCGAAGCGCTCGGTGAGCCGCTGCTCGAGCTGCTTGCCGCGCTCCTTGACCCGGTCGAGCAGGCCGTCCTCGCGGATCACGTCCTGCACCGCGAGCGCGGCGGCGCAAGCGAGAGGGTGCGCCAGATACGTGTGGCCGTGCAGGAAGGCGCCCGAACCTGAGCGGATTGTGTCGATGATCCTGCCGCTCGCGAGCATTGCACCGATCGGCTGGTAGCCGCCGCCGAGACCCTTGGCGATCGCCTGGATGTCGGGTGCCACGCCTTCCTGCTCCCAGGCGTGCGTGGTGCCGGTGCGGCCCATGCCGCTCATGACCTCGTCGAGAATGAGCAGCGCGCCGTGTCGGTCGCAGATCTCGCGCACCGCCCTGAAGTAGCCGTCCGGCGCCGTGACGGCACCTGCGGTGGCGCCGACGACGGGCTCTGCGAGGAACGCGGCGACGGTGTCGGGGCCAAGCCGCTGAAACTCGGCTTCGAGTTCGGCGGCGAGCCGCGCCACGAACTGCGCGTCCGATTCACCATCGTGCTTCTCGTGATAAGCGAAGGCCGGGGTCACATGGCTGAAGGCGTCGGAGAGCAGCGGCGCATAGGGCGCACGCCGCCAGGCATTGCCGCCGGCGGCCAGTGCGCCAAGCGTGTTGCCGTGATAGCTCTGGCGCCGAGCGATGAAATGCTGCCGCTGCGGCTCGCCGCGTTCGATGAAAAATTGCCGCGCGAGCTTGATGCTGGCCTCGATCGCTTCCGATCCGCCGCTGACGAAATAGGCGTAGGCGAGGCCACCGGGCTCGTGGCCGACCAGCGTCTCGGCAAGCGCCTCCGCCGGCTCCGACGAGAAGAAGGCTGTGTGGGCATAAGCGAGGGTCGAAGCCTGCTTCGTGATCGCTGCGATCACGCGTGGATGCTGGTGGCCGAGGCAAGAGACCGCCGCGCCGCCGGAGGCGTCGATCACGCGGCGTCCGTCCTCGGCAAAGAGATAGACGCCTTCGCCGCCGATTGCCTTGGGCGGCGTTTCGCGCAGCGAGCGATGCAGCACGCGGCTGGTGCGGGCGGCCATGGGTCAACCTTTCTCTGATACGTAAGTTGAAGCCGCGGCCAGCCGGGCCTCGGTATTCTCCAGGCGCTTTTTCGCGGCCGTGCCGCCGAGCGAAAACGTCACGGCGGCGAGCGATTGCGCGATCGCGATGGCGCCGGTGAGGCTCGGGAAAAAGCCGGGAGAGGAGGCCGCCTCGAACAGCAGCACGTGGTCGGCACCTTCAGCCATCGGCGCCGATGGGCTATCGGCGATCGCGATCAGGGCCGCGCCGGCGCGATAGGCGGCCTGCGCGACCCGGACGCTCGCGTGGGTGTAGGGCATGAAGCCGATGACGATGACGGCCTCGCCGGGCCGGAACGCGCCCATATCGAGATCGTCGGGGCCGGACGCGCCGACGAGCTGCACCTGTTCGGGACGAAACAGCCGGAGCTCGTAGTTCAGCAATTCCGCGACGCTGCGGCAGCTTCGGTAGCCGGTGATCCAGATCCGCTTGGCGTGGTGGAGTGCGCGCGCCGCCTCCGCGATCGGCCGGGCCGGGATGCGCGGAAGGCCGGCGGCCTCGGCCTCCAGCTTGTCGGTGATGAGCGCGACATCGGCGTTCGGGCCGTGGCAGCGGCCCTTGGCGCGGCCGGAGAAAGGCGCTAGCTGCGAGGGCCGCCGCGCCTCCGTCAACGCCGCGCGCAATTCATCCCAACCCGAATAGCCGATCGCCTTGGCAAGCCGCGTGAACGCGGCGGGATCGGCGCCGGCAACCGCTGCGAGATCGCGCATCGAACGCGTGGTGGCGTCGTAATCGTTGGCTGCGACGAAACGCCCGACCTCCTGCAACCGCATCGGAAGCGATGGCAATGCAATGCGCAGTTCGCTCAGTGGCGAGGATTTCGCGGGCTCGGCCATGAAACATTTGTTGCACGAAGCTGAGTTTGGTGCAACAGTTGACGTGCGCTGCCGGAAATCGCCGTCTTGAGAAGGATTTTTGTGCTGTGACGTCAGACGGTCCGAGACCGCCGCCGCGCCGTCGCTTCTTCGGCGCCTTCGGGCAGCGCGAGCTGAAAGGCCTGTTCTGGCAGGTTCTGGTGGTGGGGATCGTAGTCGCGGTCATCGTGTTCCTCTGGTCCAACACGGTCACCAATCTCTCCGTGCGCCGCATCACGACCGGTTTTGCCTTCCTCGGCCGTGAGGCCGGCATGCCCATCGCCGACAGCCTGCTCGCCTACAATCCGAGGGACTCATATCTCTGGGCCTTTGTCGTCGGCATCGCCAATACCCTGCGCGTCGCCGTGATCGGAATCGTGCTTGCAACGATCCTGGGCACGGTGATCGGCATCTCGCGGCTGTCGGCCAATTGGCTGCTGTCGCGGCTCGCCGCGGTGTACGTCGAGACGCTCCGCGACATCCCGCTGCTGCTCCAGCTCCTGTTCTGGTACGTGCTGATGCAGGCGCTCCCGGCCGCGCGCGCGGCATGGCGGCCGATTGAGGGCGTGTTCCTGTCCAATCGCGGGTTGATCCTGCCGGCGATTCCCATCGGGACGCCGCAGCTTTGGGTGCTCGGCACGGCAGTGCTCGGACTTGTCGTGTTCTATGTGATCCGGCGGCGGCTCATCGCGCAGCAAATGCGCGACGGCAAGCCGCGGCCGGCCTGGCCTTTTGCACTCGGCTTGCTCGTTGTGCTGCCTGCGGCGGTGTCCGTGCTGCTGGGCGTGGCCTGGACGATCGAATGGCCTGAGTTGCGCGGCTTCAACTTCGTCGGCGGACTGACGCTCGCGCCGGAATATTTCGCGCTGCTGATCGCGCTCGTCACCTACACCTCGGCCTTCATCGCCGAGATTGTGCGCAGCGGCATCCAGTCGGTGCCGCGCGGCCAGTGGGATGCCGCCAACGCGCTGGGACTGCGCCGCAGCTTCATGCTGCGGCAGATCATCCTGCCACAGGCGCTACGCGTCATCGTGCCGCCAATGACGAGCCAGTACCTCAATCTGACCAAGAACTCTTCGCTCGCGGTGGCGATCGGCTATCAGGACGTGGTCTCGATCGCCAACACGACATTGAACCAGACCGGGCAGGCGATCGAGGCCATTGCCTTGATCATGGCGGTGTTTCTCACCATCAGCCTCGGCATCAGCTTTTTCATGAACTGGTACAATTCGCGCATCGCGCTGGTGGAGCGCTGACCATGACGGCGATCGCCGACATTCCGGAAGCACCGCGCGCCGCCCGCCGCCCGCAGATTGGTAACCCGGTGCTGCGCTGGCTGCGCACCAATCTGTTCTCGTCGATCCCGAACGGCATCCTCTCGGTTGTGTTGCTGGCGGTGCTCGCAAAGGGCCTTTTCAGCTTCGTGCAATGGGGTATCGCCAATGCGGTCTGGGTCACCCCGGCGAACGATTCCAGCGCCTGCCGCGCGGTACGCGGACTCGGTGCATGCTGGGCAATCATCCCCGAAAAATACCGCTTCATCCTGTTTGGCACCTATCCGTTCGACGAGCAGTGGCGGCCGGCACTGGCGGTGCTGCTGTTCATCGCCCTGTTCTATCTCTCCAGCCGCCGCGCCTTATGGCGACGCGAACTGGCCTATCTCTGGATCGGAGCGCTCGCGCTGATCAGTATGCTGATGTGGGGTGGCATACTCGGTCTGTCGTTCGTCTCGCAGGACCGTTGGGGTGGTTTGCCGGTGACGCTGATCCTGGCGACCTTTGGTCTGGCCTTCGGCTTCCCGCTCGGCATCCTCGTCGCACTAGGCCGGCGCTCAAAACTGCCGGCGATCCGCTCGCTCAGCGTGCTCTATGTCGAGCTGATCCGCGGCGTGCCGCTGGTCAGTCTGCTGTTCATGGCGAGCGTGATGTTTCCGCTGTTCATGCCGAACGGATTCAACATCGACAAGCTCTTGCGCGCGCAGGTCGCGATCATCCTGTTCGCGGGTGCCTATCTTGCCGAAGTCATCCGCGGCGGCCTCCAGGCCGTGCCCCGCGGGCAATACGAGGCCGCCGAGGCGCTCGGCCTGTCCTACTGGCGCAAGAACCGGCTGATCGTCCTGCCGCAGGCGATCCGTCACGTCATCCCGCCGCTGGTCAACACCTTCATCGCCTTCTTCAAGGACACCAGCCTCGTTCTGATCATCGGTATCTTCGACCTGCTCACCACGGCCAAGACCGCGATCATCGATCCGGCGTGGCAGCAATTCTCCGTCGAAGTCTACATCTTCGTCGCCGTGATCTATTTTGTCTTCTGCTTCGCGATGTCGCGGTATAGCCGGAGCCTGGAGGCGACGAGCGGAAGGTGAAGGCCGCGCGTGTTCCGGACAAGGTGCGGCGCAAAGCGCTGCACCGCAGAGCCGGGACCCAGGGATACACGGGAAGTCCTGGAGACTTGGGCCCCGGCTCTGCAGCGCACCGCCGAAGAGGCGCTGCGCCGCGTGCGGGGCACGAGAGCGGGAACCTAGTTCTTCACCCGCGGATCAATCGGCGTCGTGCCACGCACGCCCAAAATATCCTCCAGCGTCTTCGCGCCGGCGATCACCTGCGCATCCGCGCGCGGAGCCCCGACGACCTGCAGGCCGACCGGAAGTCCCGATGCGGTGAAGCCGCACGGCAACGACAGCGCGGGACAGCAGGCGAGCGTGATGGCATAGACGATGCCGAGCCACTCGACGTAATTGTCGAACTTCTTGCCGGCGCATTCGGCGACATAACGGTGCTCGATCGGGAAGGGCGGCACGATCGTGGTCGGTACCAGCAGCAGATCGTAGCGCTTGAAGAACTCGATCGCACGCGCTGTCATGCCGACGCGCTGCGCCTCGGCGCGTTCGAGCTGCTCGGTCGTGAGCTTGAGGCCTTCCTCGATGTTCCAGATCACCTCGGGCTTGAGCAGGTCGCGCTTGGTGCGCAGCAGCTGCGCCTTGCTGATCGCGAAGTCGAACGCGCGCAGCACGTGGAAGCACTCATGCGCATCGCGCCAATCCGGATGCGCCTCCTCGACGATGGCGCCGGCTTCGGCAAAGCGTTCCGCCGCTTTCCGCGTGATCGCTTTGACTTCGGGATCGACCGGTGTGATGCCGAGATCCGCCGAATAGGCGATGCGCTTCGGTTTGCTGCCTGACTGCGCCGCCGAGAGAAACGACGTCAAGGGCGTCGGCAGCGACAGCGGGTCGGCGGCATAGTCGCCGCTCATGGCGTCGAGCAGCAGCGCGAGATCCTCGACGTTGCGTGCCATCGGACCGACGACGCCGAGGTTACGATCGATGGCCGCTTTCGGCGTGTGCGCGACGCGGCCGATGCTCGGCCGCATGCCCACGACGCCGCAGAAAGCTGCCGGACTGCGCAGACTGCCGCCCATGTCGGAGCCTTGCGCGAGCCAGGCCATGCCGGTGGCGAGCGCAACGGCCGCGCCGCCTGACGAGCCGGCTGCCGATTTGGACGTATCCCAGGGATTGAGGGTTGCACCGAACACCTCGTTGAAGGTGTTGGCGCCCGCACCGAATTCCGGCGTGTTCGACTTGGCATAGACGACCGCGCCGTTGGCCTCGAGATTTTCGACCAGGATGTCGGACGTCGCCGGGATGTTGTCCTTGAAGATCGGCGAGCCCTGTGTGTTCAGCACACCTGCAACATCGGTCAGATCCTTGATCGGCACCGGCAGGCCTGCGAGCAATCCGCGCGCACCGGCCGGCTTCCGCATCAGCGCCTTTGCGCTATCCCGCGCGCGATCGAAGCACAGCGTCGGCAGCGCGTTGACCTTGCCATCGACTTCGGTGATGCGCTTCTCCAGCACATCCAAGAGCTCCAGCGGCGAGACGTCGCCGGAGCGCAGCTTGTCGACGACGGCGCAAGCGGATTCGCGGATCAGGTCCTGAGACAACTATTCTACTCCTGTGCTTATTTTAGGCGTTATTGCGAGGAGCGAAGCGACGAAACAATCCAGACTTTTGCCGCAGATACATTCCTGGATTGCTTCCGCCTTCGCTAAAGCTTCGGCGGACAAGTCGCTGCGCTCGCAATGACGAGGATAAGTTAACCCCATCCTGCGCTGATTCCGCCATCCACCGTATAGATGACCCCCGACGTATAGCCCGCGCGATCCGACGCCAGGAACGCCATGAGATCGCCGATCTCGCGCGCATGCGCAGGCCTGCCGAGCGGCAGGCTCTTCTGGAATTCCTTGTAGCGGCTCTCGTCGCCGAACTGGTGGTTTGCCCGCATCTTCAGCAGGGTGACGTGACGGTCAGTGCCAACCGGGCCGGGATTGATGCCGACCACACGGATGTTGTCGGCGAGGCTCTTGCCCCCGAGCGCGCGGGTGAAGGCCATCAGCGCGGCATTGCCGGCGCTGCCGCAGATGTAGTTGGCGTCGAATTTCTCGCCGGCGGCGCCGATGTCGTTGACGATCACGCCGCCGCCCTTCGCCTTCATCTGCGCATAGATCATACGCGTGAGGTTGATGTAGCCGAACACTTTCAATTCCCAAGCGTGCCGCCAGGTGGCCTCGTCGATCTTGTCAATGGAGCCGGCGGGAATGTCGCCGGCATTGTTGACGAGCACGTCGATGTCGGCGGCTTCCTTGGCGAGCCGCGTCAAATCCTCGCTCCTGCGCAAATCCACAATGCTCGTGGCGGCATCGATCTGGTGCGCCGAGCGCAAGCGCTCGGCCAAAGCCTTGAGCTGATCGCCATTGCGGGCGGCGAGGAGGAGATGACAGCCTTCCTCGGCAAAGGCCTCGGCGGCGGCTGCGCCGATACCCTTGGACGCGCCCGTGATCAGGACGCGCTTGCCACGCAGGTGCAGATCCATGGGAGTTACTCGCAGGAGAGGAACGGGAATAAAATCAGTAGGCGGTCGGCCGCGCCATGGTCAACATTGCAGTGCAGCGTTGCACTGCCGTCGCGTTTGGTCCATTGCAGTGCGGTCAAAAAGACGGCGGCTGCCGGACCAATCAAGGACGTTCTCGATGAGCAAGAAACAATACCGGATCGCGGTCATTCCCGGCGACGGCATCGGCAAGGAAGTGATGCCCGAGGGCCTGCGCGTTCTGGAGACCGCGGCGAAGAAGCACGGCGTGTCCCTTCATTTCGATCATTTCGACTTCTCGTCGTGGGACTATTACGAGAAGCACGGCCAGATGATGCCGGACGATTGGAAGGATCAGATCGGCAAGCACGATGCGATCTATTTCGGCGCGGTCGGCTGGCCGGCCAAGATTCCGGATCACGTCTCGCTCTGGGGTTCACTGATCAAATTCCGCCGCGAGTTCGACCAATATGTGAATTTGCGCCCGGTGCGGCTGATGCCGGGCGTGCCGTCGCCGCTGGCCAACCGCAAGCCCGGCGACATTGATTTCTGGGTCGTGCGCGAGAACACCGAAGGCGAATATTCCTCCGTCGGCGGCCGCATGTTCCCGGACACCGACCGTGAATTCGTGACGCAGCAGACGGTGATGACCCGCATCGGCGTCGATCGCATCCTGAAGTTCGCATTCGAGCTCGCGCAGTCGCGGCCGAAGAAGCACCTGACCTCGGCGACCAAGTCGAACGGCATCTCCATCACCATGCCCTATTGGGACGAGCGCGTGGAGGCGATGGCGAAGAAGTATCCAAGCGTGAAGTGGGACAAGTATCACATCGACATCCTGACCGCGAACTTCGTGCTGCATCCGGATTGGTTCGACGTCGTGGTCGGCTCCAATTTGTTCGGTGACATCCTGTCGGATCTCGGCCCGGCCTGCACCGGCACCATCGGCATCGCGCCGTCCGGCAACATCAACCCCGACGGCAATTTCCCGTCGGTGTTCGAGCCGGTGCACGGCTCGGCGCCCGACATCGCGGGGCAGGGCATCGCCAATCCGATCGGCGCAATCTGGTCCGGCTCGATGATGCTCGAGCATCTCGGCGAGAAGAAAGCCGGCAAGTCGATCGTCGATGCGATCGAGCGCACGCTGGCAGAGCGCACGCTCCGCACCAAGGATCTCGGCGGCAATGCCGACACTACGGCTTGCGGCAAGGCGGTCGCGGATATGGTGGATTAGAGCGCTGCTTTCCCTCCCCCCTTGTGGGGGAGGGTGGCTTCGATGCGAAGCATCGAAGACGGGTGAGGGGTTGTCTCCGCGGAGACAGACCTCTCAATTGTGCATTTCCCTTCGCGGACAGAACCCCTCATCCGGCGCTTCGCGCCACCTTCTCCCACAAGGGGAGAAGGGAAGAGCACCGTGCTCCGCCTCACTACCCCGCGATCTTCTCGATCGCCGCCTGATCCAGCCCGAACTTCTTTCCGGCCTCCAGAATCTCCTGCCAGGTGGTCGGATCGACAGGGATGCCTTCCGCGAGCCGCTTCTTCTTCGTCGCGCGCTCGGGCTCACCCGCGATCTTCACCTTGTCGACGCCTGGGGCCGGAGGTGAGCCGGTGTGCCAGGCGACGAAGCTCTCGACTTCGCGCGCGAGATTCTCCGCGGTGCCGAGCTTGCCGGGGTCGATGATGATCGAGAGCATGCCGTTGAGGACGTTGTGCTTGCCATCGGACGGACCCTTGACCACCTGCCCGCCGGAGAGCGCGCCGCCGAGGATTTCGCAAACCAGCGCGAGCCCTGAACCCTTGTGCTCGCCGAACGGCAGGATGGCGCCGTATGGCGGGATCACGGTGTAGCGCGGGTTGGTGGTCGGCTTGCCCTCATTGTCGATGATCGTGCCGGGCTCCAGCTCGACGCCCTTGTTGTGGGCGACGCGGGTCTTGCCCTGCGCGATCCTGCTGGTGGCGAAGTCGAGCACGATGGGGTCCTTGCCCGCGCGCGGGATGCCGACGCAGAACGGGTTGGTGCCGTGGCGCGCATCGCTGCCGCCCCAGGGCGCCACGATGGGACGCGAGATCACGTTGACGAAGTGGATCGAGACCAGCCCATGGTCGATGCACTGCTCGGCCCAGTGGCCGATGCGGCCGATATGGTGCGAGTTTGAGAGGCCGACGAGACACACGCCGTTGCGCTTGGCGCGCTCGGCTGCCAGCTCCATCGCTTCATGGCCGATCACTTGGCCGTAGCCGGTGAGCCCGTCGAGGGTGAGAAGCGGACCGGTGTCGAGCACGACCTTGACGTGCTGGTTCACGGCGAGGCCGCCCGTGGTGACGCTCTGGACATAGCGCGGGATCATGCCGACGCCGTGCGAATCGTGTCCCTTGAGGTTGGCCTCGACCAGATTGGTGGACACGAGCTCGGCCTCGCGGTCCGTAGACCCGCCGGCCTTGACGATGGCGCTGATAGCTTCGATGAGCGGCTGTGCCTTGATGGTGCGGTAATCGGCCATTGTTGTTGCTCTTATTCCTTCACGATCCGGCGGCAGTGCTCCCATGCCGCGCCAATCAGGTTCTCGCTCGCCTCCGGGGTCCGGAACGCCGAATGCGCCGACAACGTCACGTTCGGCAGTTTTGTCAGCGGATGATCGCCGGGCAATGGCTCGATATTGAACACGTCGAGGCCGGCATGGCGGATGTGGCCCGACTTCAGGGCATCGATCATGGCGGCCTCGTCGACGACGGCGGCGCGGGCGGTGTTGATGAGGATGACGCCCGGCTTCATCTTCGCGATCATCTCGCGGGTGATCATGCCGCGCGTCTCGTCGTTGAGCAGCAGATGCAGCGATACGACGTCTGCTCTCGCCAACACCGTGTCGAGATCGGCGAATTCCACGCCCGGATAGCTCTTCGGCGAGCGGTTCCAGGCGATCACCTTCATGCCGCTGCCCAAGGCAATGCGCGCGACCTCCGCGGCAATACCGCCGAAGCCGATCAGGCCGAGCGTCTTGCCAGTGAGTTGCATGCCGTCTTCGCGGAGCCAGTTTCCGCCGCGCATCTCGCGGTCCATCATCGCGATGACGCGGGCCGAAGCCCACATCAGCGTGATCGCGCATTCCGCGACCGCCGTGTCGCCATAGCCCTTGATCAGGTGCACGGAGATGCCGAGCTCAGCGAGCTCCTCCGGGTTCATGTAGCTGCGCGCGCCGGTGCCGAGGAACACGACATGCTTCAACCCTGTGCACTTCTTTGCGACGTCGGTAGGCAGCGCGGTGTGGTCGACGATCGCGATCTCGGCGCCGTCGAGGATTTCAGGATATTGTTCGGGTTTGATGTCGGGATCCCTGTGGATCCGCACCTTGGGATCGCCGGGCTGCTCCAGCCGCTCCATGATCACGGCGAGAGTTTCATTGGCGTCGACGAAAACTCCGCGCATGGTTCTCTCCGGTCAGGATGCGACGCCGGCGATCGCCAGCACCGTGTGCATGAGGACGTTGGTGCCCGCGGCGCAATCGGGCTGCGTGGCGTCTTCCAGCTCGTTGTGGCTGATGCCGTCCTTGCAGGGCACGAACACCATTGCGGCCGGCATGATTGTGTTGAGATTGCAGGCGTCGTGGCCGGCGCCGGAGGTGATGCGGCGAGAGGAGTAGCCGAGCGTCTTCGCCGCGTTCTCGACTGCGGCAATCAATTTGGGATCGAAATGCGTCGGCGGCTTGCGCCAGACCAGGTCGATCTTCACCTCGACCTTGCGGCGTGCGGCGATCTCGGCAATCGCGCTGCGCAGATCGCGATCTAGCGCATCCATGATCGCGCCATCCGCACTGCGGCAATCCATCGTGAAGGCGATCTCGCCGGGAATGACGTTGCGCGAGGGGTTTGCGATCACGGCCTCGCCGATGGTACCGACGGCCTTCGGCCCGTACTTCCTCGCAATGGCCTCCATCGCCAGCACGATCTCGGACAGCGTCGCCAACGCGTCGCGCCGCAGCGGCATCGGCGTCGATCCGGCATGGCTCTCGAAGCCGGAAATCTTGCCGTCGTACCAAAGCACGCCCTGGCCGGAATCGACCACGCCGATGGTCTTGCCTTCGGCCTCCAGGATCGGGCCCTGCTCGATGTGCAATTCGACGAAGGAACCGAGCTTCTGGAACCCGACCGGCTTGTCGCCGCGATAACCGATGCCATCGAGCGCCTGGCCGACGGTGGTGCCATCAGCGTCCTTGCGCGACAAGATGTCATCGGTGGTGAAGTCGCCGACATAGGCAGCGGAGGCCATCATCGCGGGAGCGAAGCGCGAACCCTCTTCGTTGGTCCAGTTGACGACGCAGATCGGCGCCTCGGTTTCGATCCCGGCATCGTTCAGCGTGCGGATCACTTCGAGCGCACCGAGCGTTCCCAGAATGCCGTCATACTTGCCGCCGGTCGGTTGCGTGTCGAGATGCGAGCCGATGCCGACGGGCGGCTTCGACATGTCGCGTCCCTTGCGCAGCCCGAACTGCGAGCCGAGCGCATCGGTGTGCACCTCCAAGCCGGCGTCCTCGCAGGCCTTGCGGAACCAGTCGCGTACCAGCTTGTCCTCCGCGCTCAGCGTCAGCCGCCGCACGCCGCCCTTGGCCGTCGCGCCGAACTGCGCGGTCTCGTGGATGGAGCCCCAGAGGCGGGCGGAATCGATTTGCAAATTGGTGGCGGCTCGGCTCATGCGGTCAGTCTCTCAATTGTCCGGCGCCTGTTTCAATGACGCGCCGGCGCGGGCGCGTCAACTGCGAGGCTGCTCTGCGCAATCTGACATGCAAGCTCTGCGACCCGCTCCACCGCCACGACATCGGGCGAGGCGAGCCAGCTCGCGGTGAATGTCAGCGGCGCGATTTTGAGATCGGTGTCGAGCAGTTGCAACCGCCCGTCTGCGAGCTCGTTCTCGACGATGGCGTCGGGGATCACGGCGATGCCGAGGCCCTCGACCGCCATGTGGATGACGGTCGCAAGCGAGGCGGAGGCGTGCAGCCGGATCGGAGGCAGCTCCGGCCGGTCGAACACTTCGCGCACGACCTCGTAGGGACGCGTCTTCCGCGGGAAGGTAATGATCGGAAACCGCGCGAGCTCAGCCCGCGTCACCGGTCCATCGCCGAGGCCGAGCGAGGGGCTGGCGAGAAAACCGATCGGATAGTCGGCGAGGACGCGATTGTGCACCCCGGAGGCCGAGAGCGGACCGACGACGAAGGCAAGCTCGATCTCCTGCGCAAGCAGGCGCGCGGTCAGGTTCGGCGTGATGTCGACCTCGATCTCCAGCGACAGGTTTGGGTAGACCTCGTTCATGCTCTTCACCAGCCGCGGCAGCCAAGTGTGCACGATGGTTTCGGCGACGCCGAGTCGCATCACGCCGCGCATCGCCGAGCGGTCGCCGATCTCGGCGATCATCGCGGCGCGCAGGCCGATCAGCTTCTCCGCATAGACCATCATCTGTCGGCCGCTCGGTGTCGGCGAGGCCACGCGGTGGTCGCGATTTAGGAGCTTCACCCCCATCTCGCGCTCGAGCTGGGCGATGCGCTGGGAGATCGCCGGCTGAGTCGTGTTGAGGCGTGCTGCGGCGCCGCGAAAGCTGCCGAGCTTCACAACCCAAAGGAACGTCTCGATCGATCTGAAGTCCAGCATTGGAAGGATTTTCCCGTCCGATAAATGAAATTTATCGATATTGATTAGAAAGGAAGATTAGACTTTATAGCACGCGTGGTGTTGGCTTGTCTTTGTCGAGTTTATAGGCAGGTCGATCCCATGACTGTTTTGGTGGCAGTGCAGCAAACTGAAACGCCCGACACGCTCCCGAGCCGCAAGGCGCGGCTTGCCTACCGCGAGGGGCTGGTCGCCTCCACCGCCGGCGTTGCCCCCGGCTTCGTCCAGGGCAATCTGGCAATCTTGCCGGCGGAATATGCCGGGGCGTTCCATCGCTTCTGCCAGCTCAATCCCAAGCCGTGCCCGATCATCGGCATGTCCGATGTGGGCAGTCCGCACATCCCGGCGCTGGGCGCCGATCTCGACATTCGCACCGACGTGCCGCGCTATCGCGTCTGGCGCGACGGCGAAGTCGTGGACGAGCCGACCGATGTCACCAAATACTGGCGCGACGATCTCGTGACCTTCGTGCTCGGCTGCTCGTTCTCGTTCGAAGAGGCGCTGCTCGACGAGGGCATGCCGATCCGCCACATCGAGCACAATGTGCGCGTGCCGATGTATCGCACCAACATCGCTTGCGGCGAGTCCGGTCCCTTTGCCGGTCCCATGGTGGTGTCGATGCGTCCGTTCAAGCCGGCGGATGCGATCCGTGCGGTGCAGATCACCTCGCGCTATCCGGCCGTGCACGGCGCGCCCGTGCATCTCGGCCATCCGCACCTGATCGGCATCAAGGACATCGCCAAGCCCGATTACGGCGATCCGGTGCCGGTCGCCGACGACGAGATCCCGGTGTTCTGGGCCTGCGGCGTGACACCGCAATCGGTCATCAACGCTGCCAAGCTGCCGTTTGCGATCACGCATTCGCCCAGCCTGATGCTGGTGACGGATCTCAAGAACAGGACCATGGCCGTGATTTAGTGGGCAGCGTTTGCTGCTTCTTCGAGCTTTACCGCATCCATCAATCGCTTCATTCGATCGGCTGAAATTCAGTAACAGGGGACTTTGCCATGACGATCACTCGCCGCGACGTATTGTTGGGAGCCACCGCTACGGCCGCGCTAGTGCCGCTGGCAGCGCGCGCACAGACTTCGGAAGTCGTGATCGGCGTGATCTATCCGTTCTCCGGCGGCAGCGCACAGCAGGGCGTCGACGCGCAGAAGGCCTATGAAACCGCGCTCGAGGTCATCAACAAGGACACCGATTTCGACCTGCCACTGGCGAAGGGCGAGGGCCTGCCGGGTCTCGGCGGCGCAAAGGTCCGCCTCGTTTTCGCCGACCACCAGGCCGATCCGCAGAAGGGCCGCGCCGAGGCCGAGCGCCTGATCACGCAGGAGAAGGTCTCCGCCATCATCGGCACCTATCAGAGCGCGGTCGCCGTCACCGTCAGCCAGATCTGCGAGCGCTACCAGATCCCGTTCGTCTCGGCCGACAACTCCTCGCCCAGCCTGCATCGCCGTGGCCTGAAATATTACTTCCGCGCCGCGCCGCATGACGAGATGTACTCGGCCGCCATGTTCGACTTCTTCGATGCCTTGAAGAAGAAGGGCACCAAGATCGAGACGCTATCGCTGTTCCACGAGGACACCATCTTCGGCACCGATTCCGGCAACGCCCAGGCCAAGATCGCCGGCGAGCGCGGCTACAAGATCGTCTCCGACATCAAGTATCGCGCCAACTCGCCCTCGCTCTCGGCCGAGGTGCAGCAGCTCAAGAGCGCCAACGCCGACGTGCTGATGCCCTCGAGCTACACCACTGATGGCATCTTGCTGGTGAAGACCATGGGCGAGCTTGGTTACAAGCCGAACGCGATCGTGGCGCAGGACGCCGGTTTCTCCGAGAAGGCGCTCTACGACGCTGTCGGCGACAAGCTGGAAGGCGTGATCTCGCGCGGCACCTTCTCGCTCGACCTCGCGCAGAAGCGTCCGATGGTTGGCAAGATCAACGAGATGTTCAAGACGCGGTCGGGCAAGGATTTCAACGACCTCACCTCGCGTCAGTTCATGGGCCTGATCATCCTCGCCGACGCCATCAGCCGCGCCAAGTCGACTGACGGCGAGAAGATCCGCGACGCGCTGGCCGCCACCGACATCCCGGGCGAGCAGACCATCATGCCCTGGAAGCGTGTCAAGTTCGACGAGATGGGCCAGAACAACGACGCCGACCCGGTGCTGCTGCAATATGTCGGCGGCAAGTTCGTCACCATCTTCCCGCCGCAGGCCGCGATCGCCGAGGCGATCTGGCCGATGAAGTAAGACACGGCGAGCGGGAGCACAGATCGTAGCTCCCGCCCTCATCCTGAGGAGCGGGCGCAGCCCGCGTCTCGAAGGACGAGGGCTGGGCCATCCTTCGAGACGCGCGGTGCGCGCTCCTCAGGATGAGGACGTAGTTCGGGGGACAGACTTTTGACAGCCCAAACCATTATCCAAAGTCTCGCGAGCGGCCTCCTCATGGGCCTGCTCTACGGACTGATCGCCGTCGGCCTCGCGCTGATCTTCGGCCTGATGGACGTCGTGAACTTCGCTCACGGGGAGTTCCTGATGATCGCGATGTATGTGAGCTTCTTCCTGTTCACGTTCTTCGCCATCGACCCCTTGCTGTCGGCGCCGCTCGTGGCCGCCGCGCTGTTCGTATTCGGAGCGGTCGTCTATCTGTTGATCGTGCGCTTCGCCATGCGGGCCAAGGCCAACGCGGGCATGGTGCAGATCTTCTCCACCTTTGGCCTCGCCATCGTGATGCGCGGCCTCGCGCAGTTCTTCTTCACGCCTGACTATCGCAGCGTTCCGCAGTCCTGGCTCGGCGGCAAGACGATCTCGATCGCCGGCGTCTTCCTGCCGGAGCCGCAGCTCATGGGTGCGCTGGTTTCGATCCTGGCCTTTGCTGGCCTCTACTTCTTCATCCATCGCACCGATTTCGGTCGCGCGCTGGAGGCCACCCGTGAAGATCCCGGCGCGGTGGCCCTCGTCGGCATCGACAAGAACCGCGTGTTCGCGCTCGGCTGGGGGCTTGGTGCCGCGCTGGTCGGCCTCGCCGGAGCGATCATGGCAAGCTTCTTCTATATCTATCCCGACGTCGGCGCGTCCTTTGCGCTGATCGCCTACGTCACGGTCGCGCTCGGCGGCTTCGGCAGCGTGTTCGGCGCGTTCGCCGGCGGGATCATCGTGGGCCTCGTCGAGGCCACCACCGCGCTGGTGCTGCCGCCGTCGCTGAAATCGGTCGGCATCTACGCCGTCTACCTGCTGGTCGTCTTCATCCGGCCGCGTGGCCTGTTCGGATCGATGTGATGGACAAGGATTTTGCCGCGCGGCGCCGCCGCGACCTCATCATCGCCGCGGTGCTGACCGCCCTGGCGGCGCTCGCTCCGCTGTTCATCAAGGACGTCTACGTCCAGAACATCCTGATCCTGACCTTGATGTATGCGGCGCTGTCGCAGAGCTGGAACATTCTCTCTGGCTATTGCGGGCAGATCTCGCTGGGACATGCGCTCTATTTCGGCATCGGCGCCTACACCACCGAACTCCTGTTCACCAAGTTCGGCGTGCTGCCATGGTTCGGTATGCTCGCCGGCGGCGCGGTCGCGGCCGCGATTGCGATGGGGCTCGGCTATCCCTTCTTTCGGTTGCGCGGCCATTACTTCGTGATCGCGACCATCGTTATCGCCGAGATCGGGCTGCTGTTGTTCCAGAATTGGGAATGGGCGGGGGCTGCGATGGGAATCACCATTCCGGTGCGCGGCGACAGCTGGCTGAAGTTCCAGTTCATGCGCAGCAAGCTGCCTTACTTTTATTTCGCGCTGGTGCTGTGCAGCCTCGCCTGGTTCGTCACCTGGTGGCTGGAGGACTCCAAATGGGGCTTCTGGTGGCGCGCGGTAAAGGACAATGCGGAAGCGGCCGAGAGCCTCGGTGTCGTCGTGTTCAACTCCAAGATGGGCGCGGCCGCCGTCTCCGCTTTCCTCGTCGCCATCGGCGGCGCCTTCTATGCCCAGTTTCTCGCCTATATCGATCCTGAAAGCGTGATGGGCTTCCAGTTCTCGCTGCTGATGGCGTTGCCCGCCGTGCTTGGCGGCATCGGCACCCTGTGGGGACCCGTGTTAGGGGCGGCCATCCTGATCCCGATGACGGAGCTGACGCGCTCCTATATCGGCGGCTCCGGCCGCGGCGTCGACCTCATTGTCTACGGCACGCTGATCGTGCTGATTTCGCTCGCCCTGCCGCAGGGTCTGGTGAGCCTGTTCTCTCGTGCGAAGCGGAAGGGAGCCACGCGATGACCCCGCTGCTTGAAACCCGCGGCGTCTGGCAGCGTTTCGGCGGCCTCGTCGCCAACAGCGACGTCTCGATCTCTGTGGGTCGCGGCGAGATCGTCGGCCTGATCGGCCCGAATGGTGCCGGCAAGTCGACGCTGTTCAATCTCATCGCCGGCGTGCTGCCGCCGACGCAAGGCTCGATCTGGTTCGACGGCGAGGATGTCACCAGCATGCCGGCCGCCGAGCGCTGCCAGCGCGGCATCGGGCGCACCTTCCAGGTCGTCAAGAGCTTCGAGACGATGACGGTGATCGACAACGTCATCGTCGGTGCGCTGGTGCGCAACACCGTGATGCGCGAGGCACGCCGCAAGGCGCATGAGGTGCTCGAATTCACCGGCCTTGCTGCGCGCGCCAACGTGCTCGCGAGCGACCTCGTGCCGGCCGAAAAGCGCCGCCTCGAAGTCGCGCGCGCGCTTGCGACTGAACCAAAGCTGCTGCTGCTCGACGAAGTCCTCACTGGTCTTACGCCGACCGAGGCGCAGACCGGTGTCGCGCTGGTGCGCAAGGTGCGTGACGCCGGCATCACCGTGCTGATGGTCGAGCACGTCATGGAGATCGTGATGCCGCTGGTCGATCGTGCCATCGTGCTCGACCTCGGCAAGGTGCTGGTCGAGGGCAAGCCCACTGAAATCGTCCGCGATCCCAAGGTGATCAGCGCATATCTGGGAGATCGTCATGCTGTCGGTGCGTGAAGTCACGACCGCCTATCAGGGCCTGGTCGCGATCTTCGCGGTCAGCATCGAAGTCGCCAAGGGCGAGATCGTCTGCGTCGCCGGCGCCAACGGCGCGGGCAAGTCGACGCTGCTGAAATCCATCGCCGGCGCCGAGCGCCCGCGCTCGGGCACGGTGACGTTCGACGGCAAGCGCCTCGACGGCATGGCGCAGCACCACATCACGGCGACCGGCATCGCCTATGTGCCGGAGAACCGACGCTTGTTTCCGCGCCTCTCCGTGCGCGACAATCTGCGCCTCGGCAGCTATCTCTACCGCGGCGAGGCCGACCGCGAGAGCCCGCTCGATCTCGTGTTCCAGCTATTTCCGCGCCTCTCCGAACGCCTCGAGCAGCGCGCCGAGACGCTAAGCGGCGGCGAGCAGCAGATGCTCGCGATCGGCCGTGCGCTGATGACGCGCCCGCGGCTGTTGATGCTGGACGAGCCCTCGCAGGGCATCATGCCGAAGCTGGTCGACGAGATCTTCCAGGCCGTCAAGCGCATCCGCGACGCCGGCATGACCGTGCTGATCGTGGAGCAACGCATGGCGGAGTGCCTGGAGATCGCCGACCGCGCCTACATCCTGCAAACCGGCCGCGTGCTGATGCAGGGCGCCGCAAGCGAGATCAAGGGCAATCCCGACGTGCGCAAGGCGTATCTGGGGCTGTAGCCGCGAAGCGTTGGGCACGTCGCGCAACACACTCGGCGTCATCGCCCGCGAAGGCGGGCGATCCAGTATTCCAGAAGCCGCTGTGATTGAGCCGAGAAGCCGCGGCGTCTGGATTCCCCGCCTTCGCGGGGAATGACAGCGGTGAGTAGGGCGGTGTTAGTTCGCCCACGGCTGCACGAGGCTCAATGCCCATGCTCCGGCAGCGATACCCCAAACACCTTCACCAGATCATTCACCTGCGCCGGCGACAGGTAGCGCGGGTTCATCCCGCGCAGCAGCAGGTACAGCCTCGCCGTCTCCTCCAACTCCTCGGTCGCGAACACCGCTGCTTCCAGCGTGTCGCCAGCGACGACCGGGCCGTGATTGGCGAGCAGCACGGATGAGTATTTTCCCGCCAGCCCTTTGATCGCATCGGCGACCGCGGGATCGCCGGGGCGATAATAGGGGACGAGCGCGGTGGCGCCGCATTTCATCAGATAATAGGCCGTCATCGGCGGCAGCGCTGCGCGCGGGTCGATCTCCGGGAGCATCGACAGCGCGACCGAATGGGTGGAATGCAGGTGCACGATCGCCCTTGCGCTCCCGCGCGTGGCGTAGAGTGCATTGTGCAGCGGAACTTCCTTGGTCGGCGCATCGCCCGAAACCAGTCGGCCCTGATCGTCCAGCCGCGAAAGTTTTGCGGGATCGAGGAAGCCGAGCGAGGCATTGGTCGGCGTCACCAGCCAGCCGCCGCCGTCCAGCCTGGCGCTGATATTGCCGGAGGAGCCGGGCGTCAGCCCACGCTCGAACAGGGACCGTCCGAAGCGGCAAATGTCTTCGCGCAGCAATGTCTCGTTGCTCATGGCCGTCATGTCCGTTTGTCTCACGCTTTGGCAGCGCGGCCAAGCCGTGTTATTCGGTTGCCAAGCTGCCGCAAAAGGCGGCCGTCCGGGAAACGTTGCAAGGATCAGTTGTATGTCCGCCTCCACGTCAAAGAATCAGCGCATCGCCGTCATCGGGCTCGGCTCGATGGGGTTCGGCATGGCGAGCTCGCTGAAGCGCGCCGGTCATGTCGTCACCGGCTGCGACGTCTCGGCTGATGCGGTCGCGCGCTTCGTGACGGAGGGCGGCGCCGGCGCCAAGACGCCGGCCGAAGCTGCCAAGGGCGCCGACATCGTCGTCAGCGTCGTCGTCAATGCCGCGCAGACCGAGACGATCCTGTTCGGCAAGGATGGCGTCGCCGAAACCATGGCGAAGGACAGCGTCTTCCTGTCGTCGGCGACTATGGATCCCGACGTGGCGCGGCGTCTCGCCAAGCAGCTGGAGGCGACCGGCCGGCACTATCTGGATGCACCGATCTCCGGCGGGGCGCAGCGCGCAGCGCAGGGCGAGCTGACGATCCTCGCCTCCGGCAGTCCGGCTGCGTTTGAGAAAGCGCGGCCCGCGCTCGATGCCATGGCCGCAAAGCTCTACGAACTCGGCGATGCCGCAGGCCAGGGCGCCGCCTTCAAGATGATCAACCAGCTGCTCGCCGGCGTGCATATCGCCGCTGCCAGCGAGGCGATCGCGTTCGCGGCCAAGCAGGGTCTCGACATCCGCAAGGTCTATGAGGTGATCACGGCGTCCGCCGGAAACTCCTGGATGTTCGAGAACCGCATGCCGCACGTGCTCGACGGCGATTACACGCCGCGCAGTGCGGTCGAGATCTTCGTCAAGGATCTCGGCATCATCCAGGATATGGCGCGCAGTGCCAGATTCCCGGTTCCGGTCTCCGCCGCAGCACTTCAGATGTTCTTGATGACGTCAGCCGCCGGCATGGGCCGCGACGACGATGCGTCGGTGGCGCGGATGTATGCGCAGGTCACCGGCGTCAAGCTGCCCGGCGACAAGTAGACAAGAGGATTCCAATGCCCCGTTTTGCCGCTAATCTCTCGATGATGTTCACCGAGGTGCCGTTCCTCGATCGCTTCGACGCCGCTGCGGCAGCCGGCTTCACCGCCGTCGAGTTTCTCTTTCCCTATGAGCATCCAGCCGACGCGGTTGGCGAGCGGCTCAAGCGCAACGGCTTGACCCAGGCGCTGTTCAACCTGCCGCCGGGCGACTGGAATGCCGGCGAGAAGGGCTTTGCGGCGCTCCCGTCGCGATTCCCCGAGCTGAAGGCGAGCCTGGAAACTGCGCTGCCCTACGCCAAGGCGACCGGCGTCAAGCGGCTGCATTTGATGGCGGGCATCGCCAACCGTGGCGAGCGCGTCGCGATCGAGGCGTTCTACAAATCAGTGGCGTGGGCGGCCGAGTTCTTTGCGCCGCACGGCATCGACATCGTGCTCGAGCCGATCAATGCGCGCAACGTGCCCGGTTATTTCCTCAATGATTTCGGCTTCGCGCGCGACCTGATCCAGGAGCTGCGGCTTCCGAACCTGAAACTCCAGTTCGACATTTATCACTGCCAGATCATCCATGGCGACGTTACGATGCGGCTGCGCGAGATGATGCCGGTGATCGGTCACATCCAGATCGCCAGCATTCCCTCGCGCAACGAGCCTGACGGCGAGGAGCTGAACTATCCGTTCCTGTTCGACGAACTCGACCGGCTCGGTTACGCCGGCTTCGTCGGCTGCGAATATAATCCGCGAGGCAAGACCACCGACGGCCTCGCCTGGTTCAGGCCTTATGCGGGAGTGAAGCCGTGACATTTGCAGCGAAAATATCTCTTGGCTGCATTGCCGACGACTACACCGGCGCCTCCGACCTCGCCAACACGCTGACGCGCGCCGGCCTGCGCACGGTGCAGACTATCGGCGTGCCCGCGGACGATCTCGCGCTGCCCGAGGTCGACGCCGTCGTGGCGTCCTTGAAGAGCCGTTCGATCGACGCCGGTCTTGCCGTATCGCGCTCGCGCGCGGCGGACAAATGGCTGCGCAGCCGTGGCGCCGGCCACGTGCTGTTCAAGATCTGCTCGACCTTCGATTCCACCGATGCCGGCAATATCGGCCCGGTGATGGACGCGCTGCGCGCCGATTGCGGCGAGACGGCCGTGCTGGTGACGCCGGCCTTTCCGGAGACCGGCCGCACCGTCTACCAGGGCAATCTGTTCGTCGGCGCCGTGCCGCTGAACGAGAGCCCGCTGAAGGACCATCCGCTCAACCCGATGCACGATTCCAACCTGGTCCGCGTGCTGGCGCGCCAGAGCAAGGCGCAAATCGGCCTGGTCGACCTCGCCATCGTCACGCGCGGCGCGGATGCCGTGCGGGCGCGGCTGGCCGAACTCGCGGGCAAGGGCATTGGCGCGGCGATCATCGACGCCGTGTTCGATCGCGACCTCGAGACCATCGGCCTCGTCGCTGCCCAGCATCGGCTGTCGGTCGGTGCCTCCGGCATGGGTCTTGGGCTGGCGCGGGCACTGGTCTCAACAGGCAAGGTCACATCGACAGCGGCGAGCAGCGCCGCGGGAGCCGCCGTCGGCGGACCGGCGGCGTGCCTTGCCGGAAGCTGCTCGCAGGCGACGCTTCAGCAGATCGCCAATGCCGAGCGCGTCATGCCGGTGCTGCATCTCGACCCGGACCGTATTACTACGGGCGAGGACGAGGCGCAGCGCGCGCTGGCCTGGGCAAAGCCGCGGCTGGCGGACGGTCCGGTCCTGATCGCATCGAGCTCGACGCCCGATCAGGTCGCCGCCCTCCAGGCGCGCCACGGCCGCGACGCGGCCGGCCACGCCATCGAGCAGGCGATGGCCGACATCGCCGAGGGTCTGGTGCGGGCCGGCGTGAAGCGCCTGGTCGTCGCCGGCGGGGAGACATCCGGCGCCGTGGTCGACCGGTTGAAGATTCCCGGATTTCTCGTGGGAGCAGAGATCGCCGCGGGCGTTCCGGTGCTGCGCGCGGTCGGTGCTGAAAAAGGCGACATGTTGCTCGCCTTGAAGTCCGGAAATTTCGGCGGCGCGGAGTTTTTCTCCGACGCGCTTGGGCTCATGCGCTGAGCGCAGGGCATTTTTAGCTGCCTGTTCATTTCTTTCAGGCTTCCGTACTCGTATGGAGTCGTCGTTAACATCTGCTCAGGTGCTTTGGTGTTTGATGTCGGTACTGCTCCCTTAGGTTGATTCGTAAAACTTCCGGACGCGCCGCCGCGCCAACGCAAAGAGACCGATTATGCTCGCGACCATTTCCATCCGTGCCAAGATCATCAGTGTCGTGGCGTTCCTGCTGGTCGCGATGGCCGGCATGGGCCTGCTCGCCGTCATGAAGATGCGCGCGATGAACGCCAATACCACCGAGATCACCACGAGCTGGATGCCGAGCGTGAGGGTGCTGGGCGAGCTTCGGGCATCAGTCATCACCTATCGCAACGTGGTTCGTCAGCACATGCTGTCGGAAACCCTTGAAGACAAGCTCGCAAACGAGAAGACGGGCGCCACGGTAATCGAGGCGCTCGCCAAGGCCCGCAAGGCCTACGAGCCGATGATCACCTCTCCGGAGGAACGGAAGCTCTACAACGATTGGGCCAAGCTCTGGGAGGACTACAAGAAGGGCACCGAAGATGTCATGGCGCTCTCGCGTAAGGAGGCCGGCAAGGTTCCGCATGAGGCCCAGGAGCTGAACACCAAGACGGTCAACAAGATCGGCCTTGAGGCCGACGCGATCCTGACCAAGGACATCGAGCTCAACACCAAGGGCGGAGACCAGGCCGCGCAGGATGCCGCCGACAGCTACTACTATGCCTTCATGCTGGTCTCGATCATCCTCGGCGCGGCCGTCGTCGTCGGCATCGGCGTCGGCTTCTACCTCGTCCAGGACGTCTCCAGCGGCATCAATTCGATCATCGAGCCGATGCAGGCGCTGGGCAAGGGCGAGCTTTCCGCCGAAGTCCCTCATCGCGGCGAGAAGACCGAGATCGGCGCCATGGCCGACGTGCTCCAGATCTTCAAGGAAGCGCTGATCGCTAAAAAGGCCGCCGACGAGGCTGCCGCCGCCGATGCCAAAGCCAAGATTGAGCGCGGCCGCCGCGTCGACAACATTACCCGCGAATTCGAAACGATGATCGGCGAGATCGTCCAGACCGTGTCGTCGGCCTCGACCCAGCTGGAAGCCTCGGCCTCGACGCTGACCTCGACCGCCGACCGCTCCCAGCGGCTGGCGACCACCGTTGCCGGAGCGTCGGAGGAAGCCTCGACCAACGTGCAGTCGGTGGCCTCGGCGACCGAGGAGATGGCCTCGTCCGTCGGCGAGATCAGCCGCCAGGTCCAGGAATCGGCGCGCATGGCGGGCGATGCCGTCGGCCAGGCCCGCGCCACCACCGAACGCGTCAGCGAGCTCTCGAAGGCGGCCTCGCGCATCGGCGACGTCGTCGAGCTCATCAACACCATCGCCGGCCAGACCAACCTTCTGGCGCTGAACGCGACCATCGAAGCCGCACGTGCCGGCGAAGCCGGCCGCGGCTTTGCGGTCGTCGCCTCCGAGGTGAAGGCGCTCGCCGAGCAGACCGCGAAGGCGACCGGTGAGATCGGCCAGCAGATCTCCGGCATCCAGGCGGCGACCAACGACTCGGTCGGCGCCATCAAGGAGATCTCCTCGACCATCGAGCGTCTGTCGGAGATCTCGTCGGCGATCGCCGCGGCCGTGGAAGAGCAGGGCGCGGCAACCCAGGAGATCGCCCGCAATGTCCAGCAGGCGGCGCAGGGCACCCAGCAGGTCTCCTCCAACATCACCGACGTGCAGCGCGGCGCAACCGAGACCGGCACGGCCTCCTCGCAGGTGCTGTCGGCGGCACAGATGCTCTCCAACGACTCCGGCCGGCTCAAGACCGAGGTCAGCAAGTTCCTGACCAACGTTCGCGCGGCGTAACTGCGTCCGCGCGGCGTAAGCTGAAAATCACGGCATTGTTCGAAAGCGGCGCCTTTGGGCGCCGCTTTTTTTGCGCACATGAAAGCTGTCTCCCGTCATCTTTCGGCGCGAGGTGCATATCTGGAATGCTATTTCGCAGTGCGGTAGCAGGGAATTGACCGCTCCTGACGCAGTGTCGTTGGCCATTCGGGCGGTCTTCAGGTAAATCAGCCGAGGAACCCGCGGGGGCGGTGTTTCCTGTCCCTGATCTGGAATTGCCCACCGAATGATTGCTCTGGTCCGTATTGCCCTGAGCCGGCCCTACACATTTGTCGTGCTCGCGCTCCTGCTCCTGATCATCGGACCGCTGGCGGCGCTGCGGACGCCGACCGACATCTTCCCGGACATCCGCATCCCTGTGATCGGCGTGGTCTGGCAATACACCGGCCTGCCGCCCGATCAGATGTCGGGCCGCATCACCACGCCGTTCCAGCGCGCGCTGACGACAACGGTCAACGACATCGAGCACATCACCGCCAATTCCTATAATGGCTTTGGCATCATCAAGATCTTCTTCCAGCCGAACGTCGACATCCGCACCGCCAACGCGCAGGTCACCGCGATCTCGCAGACGCTGATCAAGCAGATGCCGCCGGGCGCGACGCCGCCTCTGATCCTGAACTACTCCGCCTCCACCGTGCCGATCGTCCAGGTGGCGCTGTCGGGTGACGGGCTGACCGAGCAGAACCTCGCCGATATCGGTATCAACCAGCTCCGTACGCCGCTGGTCACCGTGCCTGGCGCCGCGATCCCGTACCCATTCGGCGGCAAGCAGCGCCAGGTCCAGATCGATCTCGACCCGACCGCGCTCCAGGCCCGCGGCCTGTCCGGCCAGGACGTCGCCAACGCGCTCGCGGCCCAGAACCTGATCACGCCGGTCGGCACCCAGAAGATCGGGCAGTTCGAATACATCATCCAGCTCAACAACTCGCCGCTGAAGATCGAGGAGCTCGGCAATCTGCCGATCAAGACCGTCAACGGCGCGATGGTCTATGTGCGCGACGTCGCGACCGTGCGCGACGGCAACCCGCCACAGACCAACATCGTCCATGTCGACGGCAACCGCTCGGTGCTGATGATGGTGCTGAAGGCGGGTGCGACCTCGACGCTCGACATCATCGCCGGCATCAAGCAGAAGGTGATCGACGTCAAGGACCAGCTGCCGGACGCGCTCAAGATCGGCTTCATCGGCGATCAGTCGGTGTTCGTCCGCGGCGCCATCGAAGGCGTCGCGTTCGAGGGCGTGATCGCGGCGCTGCTCACCAGCGTCATGATCCTGCTGTTCCTCGGCAGCTGGCGCTCGACTGTGATCATTGCGGTCTCGATCCCGCTCTCGGTGCTCGGCGCCATCATTATGCTGTCGGCGATCGGGGAGACGCTGAACATCATGACGCTCGGCGGCCTGGCGCTCGCGGTCGGCATCCTCGTCGACGATGCCACGGTCACGATCGAGAACATCAACTACCATCTGGAGCAGGGCAAGCCGGTCGAGCAGTCGATCCTCGACGGCGCCAACCAGATCGTGACGCCGGCCTTCGTCTCGCTGCTCTGCATCTGCATCGTGTTCGTGCCAATGTTCTTCCTCACCGGCGTGGCGCGCTTCCTGTTCGTGCCGATGGCGGAAGCGGTAATGTTCGCGATGATCTGGTCGTTCCTGCTGTCGCGCACGCTGGTGCCGACCATGGCGAACTATTTATTGCAGGCGCATGTCCATCACGAGAACGGTCCGCCGAAGTCGCGCAATCCACTGGTCTGGTTCCAGCGCGGTTTCGAGGCTCGCTTCGAGCGCATTCGCGGCGGCTACCACAATTTCCTCGGGCTCGCGCTCGCGCACCGTCCGGTGTTCGTGATCGGCTTCCTCTGCGTGGTCGGCGCGTCCTTCGCGCTGGTCCCGTTCCTCGGACGCAACTTCTTCCCCGCGGTCGATGCCGGCAACATCCTGATGCACGTCCGCACCCAGGTCGGCACCCGCGTCGAGGAGACAGCGAACCAGCTCGCCGACGTGCAGAAGGCGATCCGCAAGCTGATCCCGGGTGAGATCGAAACGCTGACCGACAACATCGGCATGCCGATCTCCGGCATCAACATGACCTACAACAACACCGGCGTGATCGGCCCGCAGGATGGCGACATCCAGATCAAGCTGAAGGAAGGCCACAAGCCGACCGAAGAGCATGTGCGCGTGCTGCGTGAGCAATTGCCGCGGCTGTTCCCCGGCGTCAGCTTTGCCTTCCTGCCGGCCGACATCGTCAGCCAGATCCTGAACTTCGGCGCGCCGGCGCCGATCGACCTGCAGATCCGCGGCGCCAATATCAGCGCCAACTTCGTTTATGCCAACAATCTGCTGGCCAAGGTTCGCAGGATTCCCGGCGTCGCCGATGCGCGCATCCAGCAGTCACCGAACAATCCGACCTTCAGTATCGATGTCGACCGCACCCGCGCGCAGTATGTCGGGCTGACCGAGCGTGACGTCACCAACAGTCTCGTGGTCAACCTTGCCGGCTCCTCGCAGGTGGCGCCGACCTACTACCTCAATCCGGACAACGGCGTATCCTATTCGATCGTGATGCAGACGCCGCAATACCAGATGGATTCGCTCAGCGCGCTTCAGACGTTGCCGATCACGGCGGCCGGCAATTCGCAGTCGCCGATCCTCGGCGGCATCGCCGATATCAAGCGATCGACTTCGAGCGCGGTGGTCTCGCAATACGACATCCAGTCGATGGTGCAGATCTTCGCCTCGACCTCGGGCCGCGATCTCGGTGCGGTCGCGACCGACATCCGCCAGGTGATCGCCGACACCGCCAAGGAGGTGCCGAAAGGCTCTTCCGTGGTGCTGCTCGGCCAGGTGCAGACCATGAACAGCGCCTTCACCGGCTTGTTGTTCGGCCTGCTCGGCGCGGTCGTCCTGATCTATTTCCTGATCGTCGTGAACTTCCAGTCCTGGTCCGATCCCTTCGTGATCATCACGGCGTTGCCCGCAGCACTCGCCGGCATCGTCTGGATGCTGTTCGCCACCGAGACGACGCTGTCGGTGCCGGCGCTGACCGGCGCGATCATGTGCATGGGCGTTGCCACCGCCAACAGCGTGCTCGTGATCTCGTTCGCCCGCGAGCGCTACGAAGAGCTCGGCGATCCCATCGCCGCGGCGCTCGAAGCCGGCTTCGTCCGGTTCCGCCCGGTGCTGATGACCGCGCTCGCCATGATCATCGGCATGGCGCCCATGGCGCTGGGGCTCGGCGAGGGCGGCGAGCAGAATGCGCCGCTCGGCCGTGCCGTGATCGGCGGCCTGATCTTTGCAACCTTCGCCACGCTGATGTTCGTTCCCGTGGTGTTCAGTATGGTACACAAGAAGCAAGGCGCCAAAGGCGCCGCCTCCCTGGAGCCCCCGCATGTCGCCCACTGAACCCCGCTCCCCGGTGTCGCACCGGAAACTGGGCATTTTCGGCGTGGTGGCGCTAATCGCGGCCGGCTTGGTCGTGGGCACCGGCATCCGCGCCCGCGAGGAGCAGGGCTCCAAATTGAAGGCATGGACCGATGACCAGGCTGTTCCCAGCGTCGCGGTGACGCTGCCTAATGCCAAGGCTCTCAATGCGACCATCGACTTGCCGGGCCGTCTCGAAGCCTATTATCGCGCGCCGATCTTTGCCCGTGTTCCCGGCTATCTCAAAAGCTGGAGCGCTGACATCGGTGCGCGGGTGAAGGCCGGTCAGGTGATCGCCGAGATCGAGGCGCCCGACCTCGACCAGCAACTGCTTCAGGCCCGCGCCGACCTCGCCAGCCAGCAGTCCAGCGCCAGGCTGTCGGAAGCCACCCTCAACCGCCGCAAGACGCTGGTCGCCTCCAACTTCGTCTCCGCGCAGGAGATCGACGAGCGTACCGCCGATCTCTCCAACAAGAACGCGGCGGTTCGCTCGGGCCAGGCCAACGTCGAGCGCCTCGAAGCGCTGGCCGGTTACAAGAAGATCACCGCTCCGTTTGACGGTGTGGTCACGGCGCGCGACACCGACGTCGGTGCGCTGATCAATTCAGGCGGCGGCTCGGGCCCGGCAATGTTCGTGGTCTCCGACATCACCAAGCTGCGCGTCTACATCAACGTGCCCCAGAACTACGTGCCCGCGATCAAGATCGGCGCCAAGGCCGCCATCGTGCTGCCGGAGTATCCGAACCGGACCTTCCAGGCGACGGTGGAGGCCTCCTCGCAGGCGGTTGACGTCGCCTCCGGCACGACACGCATGCAGCTCGGTCTCGACAATTCCTCAGGCGAGCTGATGCCCGGCGGCTATGCTAGCGTGAAGCTCAGCCTGCAGCGCGACGCCGCGCCGCTCAGCATTCCCGCCAGTGCGCTGATCTTCAACGGCAGCGGCCTGCGCGTCGCAACCGTCGGTCCGGACGACAAGGTCCTGTTCAAGCCCGTGACCATCGCCCGCGATCTTGGCAAGGAGATCGAGCTCGCCTCGGGAATTGCAGCGGATGACCGCGTCATCACGGCACCACCGGACGGCCTCTCCGACGGCGACCAGGTCCGCGTGACCGGCGCCGGCGCCAAGGGCAAGCCCGCGACGGCGTCGGAGAAGCAGGCGCCGAAGGGGTAGCCTCGGTTTCGTAGGGTGGGCAAAGCGAAGCGTGCCCACCATCTCTCTGCGATCCTAAAAAAGATTGGTGGGCACGGCGCAAGAGCGCCTTTGCCCACCCTACGAGAGCTACGCCACCCTCCATTCCGGCACGCCATCTACCGTCATCGTGATCTCGCCGAGCGAACCCACCGGCGTGCGATCCATGTCGAGCAGATGCGCCAGCGTTGCCGCATCGCTCGCGGGAATCCGCGCCAGCGTGCGCCTATCGTTTTCCGTCCGCAGCATCACCACGCCATGCTCGACCTCGCCGCCGCGGCCGTAGAGCACCGTAAAGCTCTCCACCTTGCCCTTGCCTGAGACATCCGTGACGAACTCCGGCACCGCGCGCTTGTTGCTGTCCGCCGCCGCCTGCACGCTCGTCTCCTGTGCCAATGCTTCACGCGGCGGCGCCTTCGACACCACCAGCGCATGATGCTTGGTGACGAAGCCGCCCTGGCCGTAGAGCAGGCCGAGCTTTGCGCCGTCCCGCACACGCCGCACCATCGCGCAGGCCGCATGGGTCATGTAAGTGTTGAGCGGCGCGCCGAAGAAGGTGAGGCCGCCTGTTACGGTCGGCTGCACGTCCGCACCTAGACCCAGCGTCCGCCGCGCCATCTTGGGCACGCACGGAAAGCAGCTATAGAGCTCGAGCGCGTCGAACGTCTTGCTGTCACCGCCGGCGAGATCCATCACGGCCTTCAAAACGGCGTTCTGCGGATGGCTCTCGTAAAACTGGTCGCGCAAGAGATAGTCGCGCGGTTCTTCCGCCGAGGCGCCGCCGAGCGGGTAGACCAGCTTGTCCTCGGCGATGCCGGCCGCGCGCGCCCTGGCGAGGCTGGTGAGCAGCAGCGCACCGCCCATGTTGACGCTCGGGTTGGCAACCATGAGCTTGTTGTAGGGCCAAGCGATCAGGCGGTTGTCCGCCGTCGGCGTCGTAATCTCCTCCGGCGCATAGCGCCGCTGCAGCCAGGCATTTGGATTTTGCGCGGCAGCTTCCGAATAGCGCGACCACAGCACGCCCGACTCTGCCATCGCCTCGCGCGGCGTCTGTCCCCAATGGGCGGACGATGCCGCTTCGTAGAACGGATAGACGGTGACGGGGCGGAACACGCCGAGCTTCACGGCCAGCGGCTTCTGGAACGCCGCGCCGCGCTTCGGCTCCTCGACGTCATGGGCGAACGGGGTCCATGGCAGCTTTGCCCCGGCGCGCTCCGCCTTGGTCGCCGTCGACTGTGCCTCCGCGCCGCAAACCGCGGCGACGCTGCATTCGCCGCGCGCAATGCGCTTTGCTGCCTCGTGGATGTAGCGGATCGGGCTCTCGCCGCCGACCGGGCCGTAATAGCAATGCGAAGGCGTGATGCCGAGCCGTTGCGCCAGCAGCTGCTCCGGATCGCGATAGCGCCAGCTCAGGAAGTTGACGATATCGAGCGATTGCACCTCGTCGAGCAGCTTTGCGCCGGCATCTGCTTCCGCGCGCCGCAGCGCCTGTTCGAGCAGGTCGAGCGGCTCGAGGCCATCGGTGACCTCCTTGGGACGGTCGACGATCTCGCCGACGCCGACGATGACGGGGATGCGGTCTTCGGGGGTATGCTTCTTATCTGTCATGCTTCAATTCACGATGTCAGTTTTTTGTCATTGCGCGCGTAGCGAAGCAATCCAGGGTCTTTCCGCGATGGTAGTCTGGATTGCTTCGCTGCGCTCGCAATGACGGTGTGTGGCAATCACTCCGCCACCAGCGCATTCATGTGCTCGACGGCTTCGGCAAACTCTTCCTTGAACTCCTGCACCACCGCACCGGCCGACTTCACGCTGTCGATCAGCCCGACGCCCTGGCCGACGAAGTAACTCACGAGATCGCGCGCCTTGGCGTTGCCGCCCGCCGCGGCGCGGTCGATCGAGTTGAAGGCGTCGCGGCTGACGATACTTTGCAGCGGCATCGGCAATGCGCCGGGGCTCTCGGCTGCGCGGTCCCAGGCGTCGGTCCAGACCGAACGAAGTTGCCGTGCCGGCTTTCCAGTGCGGCCCTTAGAGCGCACCGCATCGCGCGACGATGCCGCGATCATCTTCTCGCGAAAGATCTCCGTGGTCTCGGACTCGACGGTCGCAAGCCACACCGAGCCGGTCCAGGCGCCCGCGGCACCCATTGCCATGCAGGCCGCCATCTGTCGTCCCGTCATGATGCCGCCGGCCGCCAGCACCGGCACGTCGCGGATATTCTTGATCGCCTTGATCACCTCGGGCACCAGCACCATGGTCGAGACCTCGCCGCAATGGCCGCCAGCTTCGGTGCCCTGGACCACGAGGATATCGACGCCGGCCGCGACCTGGCGCAGCGCGTGCTCCTTGGCGCCGACCAGGGCCGCGACCGGCACGCCGTGCTTCCTGCCCATCTCGATCATGGCCTTCGGCGGCACGCCGAGCGCATTGGCGATCAGGCGGATCGGGTGGTTGAACGAGACCTCCAGCAGCTCCAGCGCGGTCCTGCCATCGAACGGCTGCGGCTGGTTGTCGGCGACCTCGGTGGTCGTGAGTTCGATGTCGTATTTCTTCAGGAGATTGCGCGTGTAGTTGCAGTGCTCCTGTGGCACGCGCGCCTCAAGGCTCTTCCAGGTGACGTCCTTCTCGCCCGCAGTCGGGGATCAGCACGTCGACGCCGTAAGGCTTGCCGTCAACGTGCTTGTCGATCCATCTCAGCTCGCGTTCGAGCGTATCCGGCGTGTGCACGGTCGCACCTAACACGCCAAACCCACCGGCGCGGCTGACAGCCGCGACGACATCGCGGCAATGGCTGAAGGCGAGCAGCGGGAAATCGATGCCCAGCATGTCGCAGATCGGCGATTTCATCGTTCTCTCCCGGCGGCCTCGCGTTGCTGTTGTCGCAATCTTGAGCGAAGGCTCATCGACGCTAGACCATCGTCTTGCGCTATGCCAATCCGGATTTGGCGGCGCATCTTGCGTGCACACGCCGTGTTGCGCGAAGCCGTACGCCCGGCTCGACAGATGCGGCTTCTCGTGATGGCCGTCCTCGGCAACGTCGGACGCATGACGCGGTCGCGAGGCCCGCGCCGGACGCAGGGCCGGCAGGGCTTGCCATCCGCCGTCCGCGGGCTAATTAATGCAGACGCATCTTTTTGCCGGAGCCCTCGCATGACCGACACCCCCGCCTACGTGCCGCCCAAGGTCTGGACCTGGAACAAGGAGAACGGCGGACAGTTCGCCAGCATCAACCGCCCGATCGCCGGTCCCACCCATGACAAGGAGCTGCCGGTCGGCAAGCATCCCTTCCAGCTCTATTCGCTGGCGACGCCGAACGGCGTCAAGGTCACCGTGATGCTGGAGGAGCTTCTGGCGCTCGGCCACAAGGGCGCGGAATACGACGCTTGGCTGATCAGAATCGGTAACGGCGACCAGTTCGGCAGCGGCTTTGTCGACATCAATCCGAATTCCAAGATCCCGGCGCTGATGGACCGCTCCGGCCCGGAGCCGATCCGGGTGTTCGAGTCCGGCTCTATCCTGTTCTACCTCGCCGAAAAGTTCGGCGCCTTCCTGCCGAAGGACATCAAGAGCCGCACTGAAGCGATGTCGTGGCTGTTCTGGCAGATGGGCAGCGCGCCCTATCTCGGCGGCGGCTTCGGCCATTTCTACGCTTACGCGCCGACCAAGATCGAATATGCCATCGACCGTTTCGCGATGGAAACCAAGCGCCAGCTCGACGTGCTCGACCGCCGGCTCGCCGACAACGAATATCTCGCCGGCAGCGAATACACCATCGCCGACATGGCGGTGTGGCCCTGGTACGGCGCGCTCGCCAAGGGGCTGGTCTACGGCGCCGGCGAATTCCTGTCCGTGCAGGACTACAAGCACGTGCAGCGCTGGACCGACCAGATCGCCAAGCGCCCGGCCGTCAAGCGCGGCCGCATGGTCAACCGTGTCTCCGGAGATCCCGCCAGCCAGCTTCACGAGCGGCATGACGCTAGCGATTTCGAGACCAAGACGCAGGACAAGATCGGCGAGGTGGCCGCGTCGTAGCCCCTTCGCCTCTCCCCGCGTGCGGGGAGAGGGGAAGAGAGGCAGTTGATCACGCCATGCTCAGCTCGTGGCGTCCCACCACCATCCAGTGCACCTCGTCCGGACCATCCGCGAAGCGGAGATGGCGCACGTCCTGATACATCTCCGCGAGCGGGGTCCAGTGCGAGATGCCCGTGGCGCCGTGCATCTGGATCGACTGGTCGATGATCTTGCAGGCTCGCTCCGGCACCATGGCCTTGACCATGGAGACCCAGACGCGGGCCTCCTTGTTGCCGAGCACGTCCATGGCCTTGGCGGCCTTCAGCACCATCAGCCGCATCGCCTCGATCTCGCAGCGCGCCTGCGCGATGATCTGCATGTTGCCGCCGAGATGGGCGATCTTCTTGCCGAAGGCTTCACGGGTGAGGCCACGCTGCACCATCAAATCGAGCGCCTTCTCGGCCTTGCCGATAGTGCGCATGCAGTGATGGATGCGGCCCGGGCCTAGCCGAAGCTGCGAGATCTCGAAGCCGCGGCCTTCGCCGAGCAGAATGTTCTCCTTGGGCACGCGCACGTTGTTGAAGCGCATGTGCATGTGGCCGCGCGGCGCGTGGTCCTGGCCGAACACGTACATGGGACCGAGCACCTCGACGCCGGGCGTGTCGCGCGGCACCAGAATCTGCGACTGCTGCTTGCTCGGCGCCGCATCCGGGTTGGTCTTCACCATCACGATGAGGATCTTGCAGCGGGGATCGCCGACGCCGGAGATGTAATATTTCTCGCCGTTGATGACCCATTCGTCGCCGACGAGCTTGGCGCTGGTCGAGATGTTCTTGGCATCGGAGGAGGCGACGTTCGGCTCGGTCAT
This sequence comes from Bradyrhizobium sp. Kon56, assembly GCF_055807635.1. Lineage (NCBI taxonomy): Bacteria > Pseudomonadati > Pseudomonadota > Alphaproteobacteria > Hyphomicrobiales > Nitrobacteraceae > Bradyrhizobium > Bradyrhizobium sp. Kon56. The sequence goes on from NZ_JBVVOU010000001.1 coordinate 293,828, forward strand.
GACATAGGCGGAGCGGATCTCGCCGTTCATCAGCGGCTTCAGCCACTTCTCCTTCTGCTCCTTGGTGCCGACGCGCTCCAGCACCTCCATGTTGCCGGTATCAGGCGCCGAGCAGTTCATGCTCTCCGATGCCAGTGGGCTCTTGCCGAGCTCGGATGCGATATAGGCGTAGTCGAGATTCTTCAGGCCCTGGCCGGTCTCGTCGTCGGGCAGGAAGAAGTTCCAGAGGCCTTCCTGCTTGGCCTTGTTCTTGGCCTTCTCCAGCACCTCGAGCTGCTTCGGCGTGAAGCTCCAGCGATCCTCTTTGCCTTCGCCGGCCTTGGCGAATTCGGTCGACATCGGCTCGACGGTGTCGCGGATGAACTTCCTGACGTGATCGTAGAGCGGCCGGACCTGGTCCGACATCCTGAGGTCGTTGAGCTCGTCGCCGGGATTGAGGGTGTAGTTGGTGGTGCGGGGAATATAGGTGTGTTTTGTCATTGTTCCTCCCGGGGTCGCTGAGATCGCGTTGCGCCGGAGAATAGTCGCAGCGTCGCCAAAGTGCGAGCGCGCATTTTTTCCAACGCGAGCCATGCCATGCGATGGAATATCGCGGACGTTTGAAATGTTGTTTGAATGGGCGGCATTCTCGCTGTCATCGCCCGACTTGATCGGGCGATCCAGTACTCCGAGGCGTATGTGATCTATCGAGAAGCTGCGGCGTACTGGATGCCCCGGTCAAGCCGGGGCATGACAGCGGTGGTTGCGGCCGGCCTAGCTTGCCATCCGGTGCATCGCGCAGATCTTGTTGCCGTCGAGGTCACGCAAATAGGCAATATAGAGGTTGACGCCCGGGCCTTGACGGATACCAGGAGGATCTTCGCAAGGAACGCCGCCGGCGGCGATGCCGGCCGTATGCCATGCATTGACCTGTTCCGGCGAGTTGGCGGCAAAGCCGATGGTGCCGCCATTCGCAGGCGTCGCCGCTTCGCCGTTGATCGGCTTTGTGACCGAGAACACGCCGGTCTTGGTAATGTAGAAGATGCGATGGCCGTCGACCCGCGCCGGCCGCACCTCGAGCGTGGACAGCAAATTGTCGTAGAAGGCCTTGGCCTTGTCGAGGTCGTTGGTGCCGATCATGACGTGTGAAAACATGTGCCCGTTCCCCTCATTATGAAAATCAAAACGCCGTATAACCGCCGTCGATCACGAACGTATCCGCCGTGTGGTACGACGAGGCCTTGCTCATCAGATACACCGCGATGCCGCCGAAGTCGCTGGCCTCGCCGAAGCGCCGCACCGGAATTCGCGGCATCACGTTGGCGACGAATTTCTCGTTGGCCATCAGGCCCGAGGTCATGTCGCTCTTGATCCAGCCCGGCAGGATCGCGTTCGCGGTGACGCCGTGACGCGCCAGCTCGACGCCGAGCGCACGCACCAGCGCGTTGATCGCGGCCTTGGTCCCGGCATAGTGCTCGTTGCGCGCGGTGCCGAAGATCGAGGCGAGGCTCGAAGTCGCCACCAGCCGGCCGAAGCGATCGCCGGCCTCGGCGCGCGCGGTCATGTGTTTTGCGGCAGCCTGGAACGCGTGGAACACGCCGTCGAGATTGGTCGCAAACATCGTGCGCCATTCTTCCTCGGTGCGTTCGATAAAGGAGCGCCGGCCGCCGCCGCCGATGCCGGCATTGGCGAAGCAGCCGTCGACCCGGCCGAATGTGTCGAGCGTGGCCTTCATCGCGGCATTGACCGAGGCCGGGTCGGTGACGTCGCAGACCCGCGTGTCGACCTTGCCTGATAGCCCGGCCAGGCTCGCGGCAGCGGCCTTGTTCTTGTCAGCATTCCGGCCCCAGATCGAGACGTTGCAGCCCTGGCCGGCGAGCGCCTGCGCGATGCCCAGCCCGATGCCGCCATTGCCGCCGGTGATCACGGCGACGCGTTCCGAAAGGTCGAAAAGGTTCATGGCGCGTTTCCTGTTTTTGCTTCGTGCGCATCAGCCGCTGCGCGCAAGATTGCTTGCTATGCTCCGATCACCATGGACAAGACCGCGCCAAAAATCAAATATGCGCCCCGGCAAAAGCAATTCCGGTCTGCGAAACTGGTGCAGGCCGCAACTCACGAGGAAACCATGCAGTTCAAACACGTCACGCTCGATCTCGATGGTTCGGTCGCGATCCTCAAGCTCGACCATCAGGAGGTGATGAACGCGGTCTCCGTGGACATGCTGGGCGGTCTCTCAGAAGCGCTCGACACGATCGAGGAGAAGAAGGACGAGGTGCGCTGCGTGGTGCTGACGGGCGCAGGGCGGGCGTTCTGCACCGGGGCGAATCTCCAGGGCCGCAACAACCAGTCGAAGAAGACCAAGGCCGGCCTGACGCTCGAGACCGGCTTCCATCCCTTCCTGCGCCGCATCCGCAATCTGCATTGCCCGATCGTGACCGCGGTCAACGGCCCGGCGGCCGGCGCCGGCATGAGCTTCGCGCTGCTCGGCGACATGATCCTGTGCGCGCGCTCGTCCTATTTCCTGCAAGCGTTCCGCCGCATCGGTCTGGTGCCGGATTGCGGCTCGACCTGGCTCTTGCCGCGGCTGATCGGCAAGGCACGCTCGATCGAATTGTCGTTGATGGGCGAGCGGCTCCCGGCCGATAAGGCGCTGGAATGGGGCCTTGTGAATCGCGTCTATGATGACGGCGTGCTGATGGAGGAGGCGATGAAGCTTGCGCGCGACCTCGCCAGCGGCCCGACGGTCGCGCTGTCGCTGATCCGCAAGCTGTACTGGGACAGCCCGGAGAATTCCTTCGAGGATCAGCTCAATCTCGAATTTCAGTGCCAGCTCCATGCCGGCGACACGGATGATTTCCGCGAAGGTGTTGGCGCCTTCCTAGAGAAGCGTCCGGCGCAGTTCAAGGGCAAATGATCGAGGCTGAGCTTTCCCGCAGCGTTGCGCGCTGGTGCGAGGGGGCGACCGGCGTGACCGGCGCGGCCAAGCTGTCCGGCGGCGCCAGCCAGGAGACCTGGCGCTTCGACATCGTGCATCCCGACGGGCCGATCGGTGCGATCCTGCGCCGCTCGCCGAAGGGGTATGGCGCGGCGCCGACGCGCGCGGCAGGTCTCGGCGCGGAGGCGCAGCTGATGCAGCTTGCCTATGAGGCCGGCGTGCCGTCGCCGCGCGTGATGCATGTGCTCACGCCGGACGACGATCTCGGCACCGGCTTCATCATGCAGCGGGTCGAGGGCGAAACCATCGCGCGCAAGATTCTGCGCGACGACGAGTTTGCGGCGGCGCGGCCGCGTCTCGCACGGCAGATCGGCGGCGTGCTCGCGAAGCTGCACGGGCTGCCGCGGGACAAATTGCCCGAGCTGCGCAGCCGGTCCGCGACGGAGGAGATCTCTGAGTTCGAACGCGATTATCGCAGCCTGGACTGGCCCAAACCCGTCTTCGAGCTGGCGCTGCGCTGGCTCCGCGACCACGATCCGGGCCCTTCGGCCGAGACGACGCTGGTGCATGGCGATTTCCGCAACGGCAATCTCATCATTGGCGCCGACGGCCTGCGCGCGGTGCTGGACTGGGAGCTCGCCCATCTCGGCGATCCCATGGAGGATCTCGGCTGGGTCTGCGTCAACTCCTGGCGCTTTGGCGAGATCGACAAGCCGGTCGGCGGCTTTGGCTCGCGTCAGGAGCTGTTTGCCGGCTATGAGGCGGCTGGGCGCAAGGTCGATCCATCGCGTGTCAAATTCTGGGAAGTGATGGGCACGCTGCGCTGGGGCATCATGTGCGGCGGCATGATGCAGCGCTTTCGCGAGGGCCCGGACCATTCGATGGAACGCGCCATGATCGGCCGCCGCGCTTCCGAGACCGAGATCGATCTGTTGCGGCTGCTGGCGCCGCGGGGGAGTTGACCATGCAGGACGAGCCGACCCCGATCGAGCTGACGAAGTCAGTCGCCGATTTCCTCCGCAACGACATCGCGCCGCTGATCTCCGGCCACCAGGCCTTCAAGCTGCGCGTCGCCATCAACATCCTCGACCTCGTGACGCGGCAATTGACGCTGGAGGAGGGGAGCGACGCCGCTGAGGCGGAGCGGCTGCGTGCTCTGCTCGGCATGGACGGCTCGGTGACCGATCTCAACCGCACGCTGGCCGAGCGCATCGCCAAGGGCGAGGTCGATCTAGCGACGCCCGGCCTTGCCGAGCATCTGTGGCAAACGACCATGGACAAGCTTGCGGTGGACCAGCCGAATTACGCGTCGTACAAACGCGAACTCTCGCGAAGCGGGTAGGCGGTACTACACTCTCTGCTGTCATCGCCCGCGAAGGCGGGCGATCCATGTATCCAGAGGCGGCATTGATTGAGCCGAGAAGCCGCGGCGTACTGGATGCCCCGGTCCAGCCGGGGCATGACGGCGGTGATGAGCCGAGCGACCCTTCACTTCCCCACCCATTTCGGCGGCCGCTTCTCCGCAAACGCCTTCGGACCCTCGATGTAGTCCTGGGACGCAACCATCGCCTTCACGGCCGGATATTCCCGCTGCTCCTCGATCGCCTGCTCCAGCGACACGCCGAGGCCCTTCTGGATCGCCTGTTTTGACGCGCGGATCGACATCGGCGAATTCTTGGTGATCATCTCGGCCCAGCGCAGCGCGGCCGTCAGCGCTTCGCCCTGCGGCACCACCTCGTTGACGAAGCCGAGTTCGAGACCCTCCTTGGCGCTGACATGGCGCGCGGTGAGGATCATGCCCATGGCGCGCTTGAGTCCGATCTGCCGCGGCAGCCGATGCAGCCCTCCGGCGAGTGCGGCCAGCCCCACGCGGGGCTCGGGCAGGGCGAAGGTCGCGTTCTCCGAGGCGATGATGAGGTCGCAGGCGAGCGCGATCTCGAAACCGCCGCCCATGGCGACGCCGTTGACCGCGGCGATGATCGGCTTGTCGCAGTCGAAGCGCGCAGTGAGGCCGGCAAAGCCGCCCTTGTCCCAGCCGCGCTTGCCGCCGGCCGCCTGCCACTTCAGATCGTTGCCGGCGCAGAACGCCTTATCGCCGCTACCGGTGACGACCGCGATCCATTGCTCGGGGTCGGCGGAGAAATCGTCAAATACCTTTTGCAGCTCGAAATGCGCGTCGGTGTGCAGCGCGTTGTAGACCTCGGGCCGCGACAGCGTCACGATCGTGATCGGCCCCTTGCGTTCCACCTTGGAAAATTTCAGCTCCATCGTGCGCTCCCGCAGTTTCTCGTGAAGGAATATTGCCGGAATACTACCGCGCCTCCGCGCTGGAGCACCATCGAATTGCGCAATGCGCCTTGCGCATCTCACACGTCTCCCATTGCTTGACTTGGCGGCGCTCTTCTCACCTTAATCGTGCGAAGCAAAGCTGCGCCCAGCGCCTTAACGCAAAACGAAAAAATCATCCGGGAGAGAGCCGTGGATTTCTCGCTGCCTGCCGATCTCGTCGCCTATCTCACAGAGCTCGACCTTTTCATCGAACGCGAGATCAAGCCGCTGGAGGCGGTCGACGATAACATCCGCTTCTTCGATCACCGCCGCGAATGGGCGCGCACCGATTTCGAGAATGGCGGCCTGCCGCGCCACGAATGGGAGGCGCTGCTGCGCAAGGCCAAGGATCTCGCAGACGCCGCCGGTCATTTGCGTTTTGCGGTGCCGAAGCAATATGGCGGCAAGAATGGCTCCAACCTCTGGATGGCGGTCATCCGCGAGCACTTTGCCGCCAAGGGGCTCGGCCTGCACAACGACCTCCAGAACGAGCATTCCATCGTCGGCAACTTCCCCGTCGCCACCATGCTCGATCGCTACGGACGCGACGACCAGAAGGCGATGATCGACGGCTCGATCAAGGGCAAGTACCGCATCACCTTCGGCCTGACCGAGCCAAATCACGGCTCCGACGCCACCCATATGGAAGCGCGCGCGGTGCCCGCGACCCGTGACAACGTCAAGGGCTGGATCATCAACGGCGAGAAGATGTGGACGACCGGCATGCACGTCGCCACGCATTGCGCGCTGTTCGCGCGCACGTCAGGCAATGACGGCGATGCCCGCGGCATCACCTGCTTCCTGGTGCCGGCCACGAGCCATGGCGTGAAGATCGAAGAGTATATGTGGACCTTCAACATGCCGACCGATCATCCCCGCGTCAGCTTTACGGACGTGTTCGTGCCGGAGGATGCGCTGTTCGGCGAGGACGGTCGCGGCCTGTCGCTGGCGCAATGTTTTGTCCATCAAAACCGCATCCGGCAGGCAGCGAGTTCGTTGGGGGCAGCGGTCTACTGCATCAACGAGAGCGTGAAGTATGCGCGCGAGCGAAAACCGTTCGGCAAGGCGCTGGCCGAGAACCAGGCGATCCAATTCCCGCTGGTCGAGCTTGCGACGCAGGCCGAGATGCTGCGCCTGTTGATCCGCAAGACCGCCTGGGAAATGGACAAGCTCACCGAGGAGCAGATCGAGCGCACGCTCTCCGACCGCGTCTCGATGTGCAACTACTGGGCAAACCGCCTGTGTTGCGAGTCTGCCGACCGCGCCATGCAGGTTCACGGCGGCATGGGCTATTCACGCCACAAGCCGTTCGAGCACATTTACCGCCATCACCGCCGCTATCGCATCACCGAGGGCAGCGAGGAGATCCAGATCCGCAAGGTAGCGGGATTTTTGTTCGGCTATATGGGGCCGGGGAAGCATTGAGGGATTGTTGCGCGCAGTCTCTCCCCGGAGTCGTCCCGGCGAAGGCCGGGACCCATTACCCCACGGAGAAGTCGTTGCGCGAGACGGCAACTCCGAGTTTTCGCAAAACCCAATCCTGTGGCTATGGGTCCCGGCCTTCGCCGGGACGACGATGTGGCTGGAGTGGTGCTAATTCACCCTTCTATCCTTCCCCGCCCAATACGGCTCCCGCAACTGCCGTCGCAAAATCTTGCCTGAGGGATTGCGCGGCAGCGCCGGCAAAAACTCCACGCTCTTCGGCGTCTTGAAGCCGGCGATGCGCTCGCGCGTGAAGTTGATGATGTCGGTGGCGGTCGCCTGCTTGCCGGGCTTCATCACCACAACGGCCTTCACCGCCTCGCCCCATTTGTCGTCGGGTATGCCGATCACGGCAGCTTCCGCGACGTCGGGATGATCGCACAGCGCGCTCTCGACCTCGGCCGGGTAGATGTTTTCGCCCCCGGAGATGATCATGTCCTTGATGCGGTCGTGGATGTAGAGATAACCGTCTTCGTCCATGTAGCCGGCATCACCCGTGCGCAGCCAGCCGTCGCCGCGCAGCGTCGCGGCGGTCGCTTCCGGCAGGTTCCAGTAGCCGGCCATGTTGGAGCCCGAGCGCGTCGCGATCTCGCCGACCTCGCGCGGCGGCAGCGGCTTGCCGTCAACGTCTAGGATCGCGATCTCGACGCCCGGCAGCGCCTTGCCGGCCGAGCGCATCCGCTCCAAGCCCTCGATATGATCCTCCGGCGGCAGCGCGACGATGGTGCCGGTGGTCTCGGTCATGCCGTACATTTGCACGAATCCGCATTTGAAGATCTCGATGCATTCTTTCAGCAGCGCCGCCGGTATCGGCGAGGCGCCGTACAGCATGTATTTCAACCGGGAGAAATCGATTGTCTTCGCGCGCGGCTGCCGCACCACGAACTGCATCGCCGCCGGCACCATGAACAGCTTTGTGATGCCGGACTGCTCGAAGAAATCCAGCACCTTGGTCGGATCGAACTCGCGCGCGATCACGCCGCGGGCGCCGTGGTAGAGCCCCATCACGCCCCAGCCGGAGCCGCCGATATGGAAGATCGGCATCGCGACCAGCGACACGTCGTCGGTCGACCATCGGTTCCACTCCGGCTTGTCCTCGGCATTGCCTGTTTGCACCAGGTTGAGGAAGTTCGCATGCGACAGCATCGCGCCCTTCGGCTTGCCTGTCGTACCCGAGGTATAGAGCTGGATCGCGATGTCCTTAGTGTCGATCGGCACCTTGGGATCGTCGCCACTCTGTGCATCGCGCCAAGCTGTAAAATCCTGCCATTCCGGCGCGCCGCCTTCGGTGGTGATGACGCTGCGCACGCCCGGCAACTGGTCCTTGATCTGGCGGACCTGGGTGATGAACTCAGGTCCCACGAACAGCACCGGCGCTTTGCAGTCGCTCAGGATGAAGGCGACCTCGGGGCCCGCGAGCCGCCAGTTCACCGGCGCCATCACCACGCCGGCCTTCATGGCACCCATCAGCAGCTCGAAATAGTTGTCGCTGTTCTTGCCGAGATAGGCGATGCGCTCGCCCTTGTTCACACCCATCGCGATCAGCGCATTGGCGACGCGATTCGTCTTGATGTCGAACTCGGCGAAGCTGGTGACACGACCTTCGAACTCGAAGGCGATGGCATTGCCGCGGCTCTTGGCGCGCTCGCGCACCATGTCGGTGAGGTCAGCCAATGGCTGTGTGGTGGACATGTCTCTCCCGTGACGTCTTGTTCTTATGCCGCGGAGTGTGGCGTCATCCGCGGGCGAAGACAAGATGGGAGAGGGTACGCCATGGCTTCAGCGTCGTCGTCTTGGCGAAAGCCAGGACCCATAGCCACAAAACGCAATTCGGCGAAGACTGGCCATGGCCAATCTTCGCCAAAGAACATTCGGTGATAATGGGTCCTGGCTTTCGCCAGGACGACTACGGAGAGAGCCTCAGCCCCGCTTCGCACGGTCCTTTTCATTCTGCGCCATGATGCTCTCGCGTGCGGTTTTCCAGTCGTCGTCGCTCCAGTCGCGGAGCTGGTAGAAATTGCCGCCCATCGCGAGCGCCTGCGCGCCGTCCATGGCGATGGTCTCGCCGCTGATCCAGTCGCAACCGCCGGAGATCAGGAACACGGCGACGTTCTGCAATTCCTCCATGGTGCCGACGCGGCCCATCGGGTTCATCGCCTTGGTGCGCGCGCCGGCTTCGTCACCGGGCTTGATGCGCTTGCTCATGCCCTCGGTCGGGATCTCACCCGGCGCGATCGTGTTCAGCCGGATGCCGTAGCGGCCCCATTCGGTGGCGAGCGACATCGTCATGGCATGGATCGCCGACTTGCTCATCGCCGACGGCACCACGTAAGGCGATCCGTTGCGCACCCAGGTCGTGGTGATCGAGACGACGTTGCCGGGCTGCTTCAACGCGATCCAGCGCTTGCCGACCGCCTGCGTCACGTAGAACGTGCCGTGCATGACGATGTTGGCGACGGCGTCAAAGCCGCGCGGCGACAGCTCCTCGCTGCGCGAGATGAAATTGCCGGCGGCGTTGTTGATGAGGTCGGTGAGGGGGCCGTCGCGAAAGATGGTCTCGATCATCTCCTCGACCGCGAGCGCGTTGCGGATGTCGACGCCGTGGCTGGTGACGCGGCCGCCATGCTCGGCCATCAGCTCGGTCGCGGTCTCGTCGCAGACGATCTTGCGCCGGCCGCAGATGTGGACTTCCGCGCCGAGCTGGAGAAAGCGCGCCGCCATCGACTTGCCGAGCCCGGTGCCGCCGCCGGTCACGAGGATGCGCCGCCCCGCCAGAAGATTTTCCTTGAACATGGCTGTTTCCCCCGTCGCGATTGTCGGTTAATTGATCGATTGACTAAATCCGGCCGCCGGCTTCCTGTAAAGCGGCACCGAACAAGAACAGCCGGGAACCAGGGGAGAATTCATCCATGGAAGAGCGCGTCTCGATCTCGATCTCGGAAGGCGTCGCCGACGTGCGGCTGGTGCGCGCGGACAAGATGAATGCGCTGGATCAGGCCATGTTCGAGGCCCTTGTGGCCGCAACGGATCGGCTTTCGAAGGAAAAAGGCGTGCGCGTCGTGGTGCTGTCCGGCGAGGGCCGCGCCTTCTGTGCCGGTCTCGACATGGGGCGTTTTGCCGCCATGAAGGAAAAGGGGGGCAATGGAATTCCGGGTGGCGAAAATCGCGACCTCACCAAACGCACGCACGGCCAGGCGAATTTTGCGCAACAGGCCGTGTGGGGCTGGCGCCAGCTTCCGGTCCCCGTGATCGCGGCGATCCAGGGCGTCGCCTTCGGCGGCGGCTTCCAGCTCGCACTCGGCGCCGACATGCGCTTCCTCACGCCCGATGCGCGAATGTCGGTGATGGAAATCAAATGGGGTCTGGTACCCGACATGGCGGGCACGCCGATCCTGGCTTCGCTCGTGCGCGACGACATCTTGCGCGATCTCACCTACACCGGCCGCATCTTCTCCGCGCAGGAGGCGATGGCTTACGGTCTCGCCACGCGCATCTGCGACGACCCGCGCGCTGCCGCGCTCGACGTCGCGCGCGAGATCGCGGGAAAAAGCCCCGATGCGATCCGCGCCGCGAAACGCATGCTCAACAATCTCTCGGTCGATCCGGGCCCCGCGCTACTCGCCGAGTCCGTCGAGCAGCAGAAGTTGATCGGCAGCGCGAACCAGACCGAGGCGGTGCGTGCCAATCTGGAGAAGCGCGCGCCGAAGTTTGCGGATTAGCGCAGACCTCATCCCGAGGAGCCGCGAAGCGGCGTCTCGAGGGATGGGCCACGGGCTCTCATGGTTCGAGACGGCGCCTTGCGCCTCCTCACCATGAGGGGCAACTTCAACAACAAAGAAAAACAACAATGAGCGAAACCTCAAATTTCCTCGGCATCGTCTCCGGCGGGCGCAGCCGCTCCCATGCCGAGGTCGCTGATCGTGCCGACCGCATCGCGAGCGGTCTCAGCCAGATCGGCGTCAGGCAGGGCGATTGCGTCTGCATGCTGATGCGCAACGACATCGCCTTCATCGAAGCCGCCTATGCCGCCATGCGGCTGGGCGCCTACGGCGTGCCGATCAACTGGCACTTCAAGCCGGAGGAGATCAACTACATCCTGAACGACACCGGCACCTCCGTGCTGATCGGCCATGCCGACATGCTGCATGCCTTGCGCGATGCGATTCCCCAAGGCGTCACCGTGCTCAGCGTGCCGACGCCCCCGGAGATCCTGTCCAGCTACAAGATCGATCCCGATCATCTGAAGACGCCGGACTTCGCGATCGATTTCGAATCCTGGCTCGCAGAGCACCAGCCCTATGACGGCCCGGTCGGGCCGCAGCCCATGAACATGATCTACACCTCGGGCACGACAGGCCACCCCAAGGGCGTACGGCGCAACGCGCCGACGCCGGAGCAGGCGGCTGCCGGCGAGCGCATGCGCGCGATGATCTACGGGCTCAAGCCCGGCGCCCGCACGATCCTGCCGGGCCCGCTCTATCACTCCGCGCCGAACTCGTTCGGCATTCGCGCGGGAAAACTCGGCGGCGCACTGGTGCTGATTCCCCGCTTCGAGCCCGAGGAATTTCTCGAGCTGATCGAGCGCTACAAGATCGACACCATCTTCATGGTGCCGACCATGTTCATCCGCCTGATGAAGCTGCCGGAGGAGGTGCGCAAGCAATACGACGTCTCCTCGCTCCGCCACATCATTCACGCCGCAGCACCCTGTCCGGCGGACGTCAAGCGCGCCATGATCGAATGGTGGGGGCCGGTGATCTATGAATTCTACGGCTCGACCGAATCCAGCGCCGTCACCTTCGCGACCTCCGAGGACGCGCTGAGGAAGCCCGGCACCGTCGGCAGGATTTCGCCCGGCGCCGAGCTGCGCTTCATCGGTGAGGACGGACGCGTGCTGGGTGTAGGCGAGATCGGCGAGATCTACTCGCGCATGGCCGGGATGGCCGATTTCACCTACCACAACAAGCCGGAGAAGCGCGCCGAAATCGATCGCGACGGCTTCATCACCTCCGGCGACGTCGGCTATATCGACGAAGAGGGCTACGTCTTCATCTGCGACCGCAAGCGCGACATGGTGATCTCGGGCGGCGTCAACATCTATCCGGCCGAGATCGAGTCCGTGCTGCACGCGGTGCCCGGCGTGCATGATTGCGCGGTGTTCGGCATCCCCGATGCCGAGTTCGGCGAAGCGCTGATGGCGGTGGTCGAGCCGCAAGCCGGCGTTACGCTGGATGCCGCCGAAATCCGCACCCGCCTGAAGGCCTCGCTTGCCGACTACAAGGTCCCAAAGCACATCGAGATCCGCACCGGGCTGCCGCGCGAAGACTCCGGCAAGATCTTCAAGCGGCGCCTGCGCGATCCCTATTGGGAGCAGGCGGGGCGGAAGATCTAGCGGTGCGTAGCCCGGGTGAGCGAAGCGATACCCGGGATAACAACCAGTAAGACCCGGATGTCGCTTCGCTCATCCGGGCTACACGAGCACGCGAATACGTGAGCGGCTTTATCGATCGCAACCTCGCGCATCGTGCTATACTCACGGGATCATTGACCTTCGGATCATCCCATGGCTCCCGTTTCCATCCTGCTAAACCTGCTCTGGATTCTCATTGGCGGCGCCTGGATGGCGCTCGGCTGGCTGGTCGCTGCGGTCATCATGGCGGTCACCATCATCGGCCTGCCCTGGGCGCGGGCGGCGTTCAATATCGCCGTCTACACGCTGATGCCGTTCGGCTCGCGGGCGGTCAGCCGCTATGAGGTCACCGGTGTCGAGGATGTCGGCACCGGCCCGCTCGGGGTGATCGGCAACATCATCTGGTTCGTGCTCGCCGGCTGGTGGTTGGCGCTCGGCCACCTCTTCACCGCCGTGGCCCTCGCGATCACCATCATCGGCATTCCCTTCGCCTGGGCCCACCTCAAGCTCGCCGGCATCGCGCTCTGGCCGATCGGCAAGGTGATCGTGCCGGCTTAAGGCAAACTCGTAGGATGGTAGAGCGCCAGCGAAACCCATCAAACCGTCCGCTGATGACGAAGCATGATGGGTTTCGCAAGCGCTCAACCGATCCTGCGCTGATTCGAAGTGGACCACGACTGCTTTCAACGCGGCATAAGTATCCTGCCCCTCCGCAATGCGTCACATTTCATTGCAACTTTTTCCCGACTTCATTGTTGACGAGCGGGAGCGAACGCGGGCGCAATGTGCCGCGGCTGGCCCTTGGTTCATTCTTATCGGGAGGCGATTGCATGAAGTGGCTTTGCTTGGTGGGCTTTGTGGCGGGGGCCGTTGCTTTGACACCCACACCTTCTGCTTCGGCGATGCCCGTTGCCAAGCCGGACACACTGGGCGCGTCTCAGACTGACACCATCGAGGTCAAGGGCGGCCACGGACATGGCGGTGGCCACGGGTGGGGTCATCGCGGCGGCCGTGGTCATCATTACGGCTGGGGCAGAGGCCGAGGCCATCACTATGGCTGGCGGCACCATCACCACTGGTAAGCGTCACTATTGTCCCGAGATTGGAGTCGGGTGGCCGCTCAATGCTTCCGACCCACAATCCCTCGCGTTGCCCGACGGGCAAAACCCGCCACATGCAGGTCAATCGATCGGTTCTCCAATATTCTGATTGACCGAATTCGCTCCTTCGGGTAAACCGCAAACTATTCCGGCCCGCTAAAAAGGGCGTTTCGCGATCGTCACGATACGTGAGCCGGGATGCGATGGACGCGGCAGCGCCGGCGCGTGACGAGATGGCAGGGCGGGCTACGCCTGTGAGTCATCGCGATCCGCGCGAACGACCCGGCGCGGTCACAGCGGTTCTTTTCGGCTTCGGTGGCGAGCACGCGCGAGCTTCCGGATGTCCGGGGAGGGACGTCCGCGGACGGCAAAAGCGTGTGGTCCTGACGCCCGGGGTCTGTGCGTGAAGGCTTGCGGTGATGTGCGGCCCGACCGGGTGGGCGCATCGATCATCTGCGAGGCGACGGGGACAATAGTGCATCGCTGCCCGGGGAGAGCGCGCCATAAGCCGTAAAACCATTGCGCAGGGAAGGCCGGGATGGTCCGGCATCACCTGTGGTTACCCCCGCGTGCGTTTTTCGCGTGTGCGGACCCTGGGTGCCAGCCGGCGCCCGGCCTTCCCTGCGCCCTTTTTTATCGATGAGGGCGAAACGACAGCAAAACTCGGGCCCCGCGCCGCGAGACCGCGGACGTGTGCGCGCGTCCGTCGGCAAGGCGCATTTCTCCCATGATAGGTGATGTTGCCGCGCCGCCCCCAACTTCATCTTGCGCTGCGGCAAAAAACTTGCACACTCGGCTGAGCCGGGCAGCCAAGCGAGCTCGAACAGCGGAGCGAGCCATGTCCCTCCAGACCGTATCATCCGACGCCGCCGAGCAGCGCCCCAATCGCCCTGAGGACGTCCAGGCGCTGGAAGCGGACGTGCGGCTGCGGGACGACATCCGCCTGCTCGGGCGCATTCTCGGCGACACGGTGCGCGACCAGGAGGGGCCTGAATTGTTCGATCTGGTCGAGCGCATCCGGCAGACCTCGATCCGATTCCACCGCGACGAGGACCGGCTCGCCCGCCGCGAGCTCGAGCAGATCCTCGACAGCATGTCGACCTCCGAGACGGTGCGGATCGTCCGCGCCTTCAGCTATTTCTCCCACCTCGCCAACATCGCCGAGGACCAGAACAACATCCGCCAGATGCGCGCCAACAAGGGCGGCGGCTCCGGCGTGCTGGCCGAGACGCTCGCCCATGCGAGGGCTGCGGGCATCGGTGCCGATGCCCTGCGCAACTTCTTCAAGAGCGCGCTGGTCAGCCCGGTTTTGACGGCGCATCCGACCGAGGTCCGCCGCAAGAGCACGATGGACCGCGAGATGGAGGTAGCTAGCCTGCTCGATCGTCGCGAGCGCGTCGCGCTGACGGCGGAGGAGGCCGCCGCCAGCGACGAGCAGCTCCGCCGCGAGGTGCTGACGCTGTGGCAGACCAATCTGCTGCGCCGGACCAAGCTCACCGTGCTCGACGAGGTCGCCAACGGCCTGTCGTTCTATGATTACACGTTTCTCCGCGAGGTGCCGCGGCTGGTCAACGCGCTGGAGGACCGGCTGGAGGAGGGCGGCGAGCAGGCGGCCGGCGAGCTCGCCTCGTTCCTGCGCATGGGCAGCTGGATCGGCGGCGACCGCGACGGCAATCCCTTCGTCACCGCCGACGTGATGCGCGGCACGCTGCGGCTGCAGTCGAGCCGGGTGATGCAGTTCTATCTGAATGAGCTGCACGTGCTCGGCTCGGAATTGTCGATCGCGGCCCATCTCGCCGACGTCTCCGAGGAGCTGCGCACGCTGGCGGAGCGCTCGCCCGATACCTCGCCGCACCGGAGCGGCGAGCCGTATCGTCTTGCGGTCTCTGGCATCTATGCGCGCCTGACTGCAACGGCCGAAATGCTTCAGGTCGAGATCACGCGCCGGCCGGTCGGCAAGGGCGCGCCGTATGACAGCGTCGGGGAGCTCAAGGCCGATCTCGACGTGCTGCACCGCTCTCTGATCTCCAACAACGCCGGCGTCATCGCCCGCGGCCGGCTGCGGCTGCTGCGCCGTGCGGTGGACTGCTTCGGCTTCCATCTGGCCCGGCTCGACATCCGCCAGAACTCGGCAGTGCACGAGCGCACCATCGCCGAGCTGATGGACGCCGCCAACCCCGGCATGTCCTATCTCGCGCTCGGCGAGGACGCGCGCATCTCCCTGCTCACCAACGAGCTGCGCTCGACGCGCTCGCTGGTGTCGCCATTCGTCAAATACAGCGACGAGACCATGGGCGAGCTCAACGTCTTCCATGCCGCCGCCGAGGCGCATGCGAAGTTCGGCTCGGACGCCATTCCCCAATGCATCATCTCGATGTGCAAGGGCATGTCCGACATGCTCGAGGTCGCGGTGCTCCTGAAGGAGGTCGGTCTCGTCCATCCCTCCGGGCGCAGCGCGATCAACATCGTGCCGCTGTTCGAAACCATCGAGGATCTGCAGGCGTCTTCCACCATCATGGACCGCATGCTCTCGCTGCATGATTACCGCCGGCTGGTCGACAGCCGCGGCAGCGTGCAGGAGGTCATGCTGGGCTATTCCGACTCGAACAAGGATGGCGGCTTCGTCACCTCGGGCTGGGAGCTCTACAAGGCCGAGATCGGCCTCGTCGACGTGTTCGAGCGCCACGGCGTGCGCCTGCGTCTGTTCCATGGCCGCGGCGGTTCGGTCGGCCGCGGCGGCGGCCCGAGCTACGATGCCATCATCGCCCAGCCCGGCGGCGCGGTGAACGGCCAGATCCGCATCACCGAGCAGGGCGAGATCATCTCGTCGAAATATTCCAACGCCGAAGTCGGCCGCAACAATCTGGAGATCCTGGCAGCCGCAACGCTGGAGGCGAGCCTGTTGCATCCGCGCCAGAGCGCGCCGTGCCGCGAATATCTGACCGCGATGGACGAGCTTTCAAATCTCGCCTTCAAGGCCTATCGCGGCCTCGTCTACGAGACCGACGGCTTCGTCGATTATTTCTGGGCGTCCACGGTCATCAACGAGATCGCGACGCTCAACATCGGCAGCCGCCCGGCCTCGCGCAAGAAGACCCGCGCGATCGAGGACCTTCGCGCCATTCCGTGGGTGTTCTCCTGGGCGCAATGCCGCCTGATGCTGCCCGGCTGGTACGGCTTTGGCAGCGCGGTCGAGCAGTGGATCGCGGAGCATCCCGACAAGGGCATGCCGTTCCTCAAGGAGCTCTACAAGGAATGGCCGTTCTTCCGCATGCTGTTGTCGAACATGGACATGGTGCTGGCGAAAAGCTCGATCGCGATCGCCTCGCGCTATGCCGAACTCGTGCCCGACGAGGCGCTCCGCGAAAAAATCTTCGGCCGCATCCGCCGCGAATGGCATTCCTGCATCGAGACGCTGCTGGACATCATGGGCCAGGACCGGCTGCTGCAAGGCAACCCGCTGCTGGAGCGCTCGGTGCGCCACCGCTTCCCTTATCTCGACCCGCTCAACCACGTGCAGGTCGAACTCTTGAAAGAGCACCGCGCGCAGAACCCGGACGAGCAGGTGCTGCGCGGGATTCAGCTGACGATCAACGGGATCTCGGCGGGATTGAGGAATACGGGGTAGAGACATGGTGAGTGGCGAGTGGAATCCATTCGCCACTCACCATTCGCTGCACTCAACAGAAATGCGCGCCCTGCGTCTCCACATACACCGCATAGAGCGACTGGCTCGCGGTCATGAACAGGCGGTTGCGCTTCTTGCCGCCGAAGCAGACGTTGGCGCAGGTCTCGGGCAACAGGATCTGCCCGATGCGCGCGCCGTCGTTTGGCGCGAACACCTGCACGCCGTCATAGCCGGGGCCGACCCAGCCGGCGCCGACCCAGATGTTGCCTTCGGTGTCGACGCGCAGGCCGTCGGGGAAGCCTGATTTGCCGTCGAGCGTCATGTCGATCAGCTTCTTCGGGTTCGAAAGCTTCGCCCCATCTATGTCGTACGACCACACCACGTTCTTGGCTTCAGGATAATGCGTGATGCCGGTGTCGCAGACATAGAGCTTCTTGTAGTCCTGACTAAAAGCGATGCCGTTCGGCTTGAACGGCTCGTCGGCCACCTTCGCGACCTGGCCGCTCTGCGGATCAATGCGATAAACCGCTTCCTTCTGATGGGGCTGCAGCGAGCCGGTATTGGCAAGCTTGCCCTCGTAGATACTGATCGCGCCGTAGCCGGGATCGGTGAACCAGATCGCCTTGTCGTTGGGATGCACCACCATGTCGTTGGGGCCGTTGAGCGGCTTGCCGCCGGCCTGCTCGGCCAGGGTCGTCACCGAACCGTCGTGCTCGTAGCGGACGAGCCGGGTGCGCTCGGCACTGAGCTGGCGCCCCTCGGTGTCGAACGAGTTGCCGTTGGCCTCGTTCGACGGCTTGTGGAACTGCTCGGAGATGTGGCCGTCGTCATCGAGGTAGCGCAGCTGCCGGTTGGCGGGGATGTCACTCCAGACCAGATATTGCCCTTGCGCATTCCACGCTGGCCCTTCCGCCCACAGGCAGCCGGTATAGAGCCGCTTGATTGCGGTGTTGCCGACCTTCGCCTTGAAGCGCTTGGGATCGATGGCAATGATGTCAGGATCGGGATAGCGCTGCGGCTCGGCATTGGCGCCGAAGTCGCGGGCGTCCGCGCGTGAGGCGAGCAGGGCGGATGCGGCAACGGTCGCGGCGCCCTTGAGGAGCGTGCGGCGGGCGAGGCCGCTGCCTGCAGTCGTGTCGTCGGAGTCGGTCAGCATTCTTGTCATGGTTTCCTCCCAAAGTTGTGTTGGGAGGAAATGATCCGCCAGCAATCGGGCGTAAAGCGGAGCGATCTCCGGACAAGGCAGCCGGAGATCGCAGAGCAGGAATGCCGGAAGTGCGGCTCGACGGGATCCTTACACGGGATCCCACGGGAAGATGTCGGCGGAGCGGTCGAGCTTGTAGAATGATCCCTTCAGCGCCGGCATGCCGTGTTCCGCGATCGATTGCGGCGTCCAGCCCTCGCTCCGGTGCACCGAGCGCAGCGGACGGTTCTGGCTGAACAGGAACAGCTCGTTCATGCGCGCGCCGAAGATCTGCCCGGACACGTCCTTGGCGGCATCGGAGAGCAGATAGGCGCAGACCGGCGCGATCTTCTCCGGGCCCATCTGCTTGATCTTCTCGACGCGCGCCTTCTCGGCTTCGGTCTCGGTCGGGATGGTCCCGATCATGCGGGTCCAGGCGAACGGCGAGACGCAGTTGGAGCGAACGTTGAAGCGGCCCATGTCGAGCGCAATAGACTTCGACAGGCCGACGATGCCGAGCTTGGCGGCGGCGTAATTGGCTTGTCCAAAGTTGCCGATCAGGCCGGAGGTCGAGGTGAAGTGCACGAACGAGCCGGACTCCTGCTCGCGGAAGATCCGCGCCGCGGCGTGGCTGACGTAGAACGAGCCCATCAAATGCACCTTGATGACGGCCTCGAAGGCTTCCACGCTCATCTTGTGGAAGATCATGTCGCGCAGGATGCCGGCATTGTTGACCACGCCGTCGAGCCGGCCGAAATGATCGGTCGCGGTCTTGACGATCTTGCTGGCGGGGATGGCTTCGGCCACCGACTCGAAATTGGCGACGGCGGTGCCGCCGCGCTTCTTGATCTCCTCGACCACTTCCTCGGCGGGCGCGGCGCTGGTGCCAGCGCCGTCAGCGGCGACGCCGGGATCGTTGACGACGACCTTGGCGCCCTCGCCGGCGCAGAGCAGCGCGATTTCGCGCCCGATGCCGCGGCCTGCGCCGG
This sequence comes from Bradyrhizobium sp. Kon56, assembly GCF_055807635.1. Taxonomy (NCBI): domain Bacteria; kingdom Pseudomonadati; phylum Pseudomonadota; class Alphaproteobacteria; order Hyphomicrobiales; family Nitrobacteraceae; genus Bradyrhizobium; species Bradyrhizobium sp. Kon56. Next base: position 312,862 of record NZ_JBVVOU010000001.1, read on the forward strand.
TGACGATGATGACCTTGTCCTGCAGCGATTTCGTCATGTGGATTACCTCTGGTTCGTAAACACGATCGTGCCCGACGCGGCGAACATGCCGCCGACGCCGTGACACACCGAAATCTTCGCGTTGGCGACCTGCGCCGGCGCGATACCGCGCATCTGCCGCACGCTCTCCTGGAGCGCGTACATGCCGTACATGCCCGAATGCATGTAGCTCAGGCCGCCGCCGTTGGTGTTGAGCGGCAGCTTGCCGCCGGGCCGCGTGTTGCCGTCGGCGATGAACTTTCCGGTCTCCTCGTGCGGCATGAAGCCGAGGTCGCCGAGGCCGAACAGCGGCAGATGCGCAAAGGCGTCGTAGATCATGAGATGGTCGACGTCCTTATGCGCGATGCCGGCCTCCTTGAAGGCGAGGGGCCCAGCGGTCTTGAACGCGCGCGAGGAGTTGAACGTCTCCATCTGGCTGGCCATCGGCGTCTCCACGCTCTCGCCGGTGCCCATGATGTAGACGGGCTTGCGCGGAAAATCCCTGGCACGGTCCGCCGAGGTCAGGATCAGCGCGCCGCCGCCGTCGGTGACGAGGCAGCATTGCAGCAGGCGCAACGGATAGGCGATCATGCGCGAGTTGAGGACGTCCGCGACCGTGATGGGATCCTTCATCATCGCGCGCGGATTCTTCGCCGCCCACTCCCGCTGCACCACTGCGACCGAGGCGAGCTGCTCGTGCGTGATGCCATAGGTCTTCATGAAGCGAAGCACGGGGATCGGGAACATGCTGGGCGGGCCGTAGACACCGAACGGCGCCTCGAACTGGCCTTGCAGGCTGTCGGCAGGAATCGAGCGCGGCGCCTTGCCGATCATCGACTTGCCGCTCTCGGCATGGGTGATCAGCACCGTCTTGCACAGGCCGGCCTCGATCGCTGCGGCGGCATGGCGGACGTGCAGCATGAAGGAGCAGCCGCCGACCGAGGTGCCGTCCACCCAGGTCGGCTTGATGCCGAGATAGTGGCAGACCTGCTGCGGCGTTTCGACGGCGGTGGCGAAACCATCGATGTCGGACAGCTTCAGCCCGGCATCGGCAATGGCATTGAGCGCCGCATCCGCGTGAAGCTGGAGCTGCGAGACGTTGGGGATGACACCGAGTTCGGTGGTCTCGGCCGCGCCGACGACGGCAACCTGATTGCTGCGCATGGTCTATCCCTTCGCCGGACGGAATACGGGGAGGGTGATCTTGTCGTCGAGCGCCTCGAAGGCCACCTCGAGCTTCATGTCGAGTTCGAGCGCCTCCGGCGTCTGCGGGCAGTCGATGATGTTGCTCATCATCCGCGGTCCCTCTTCGAGCTCGACTACCGCAATCGCGTAAGGCGGCGTGAAGCCGGGCGCGGCGGGACGGTGGTTGATGACGTAGCTGTAGAGAAAGCCCTTGCCGCTCGCCTTGAAGATGCTGACCTTGCGCGAGGCGCAGGACGGGCAGAACGGGCGCGGCGGGAAATAGACATGCCCACAGGCGTCGCAGCGCTGCAGGCGCAACTCGCCCGCCTTGGTGCCGTCCCAGAAATGCTGGGTCTCCGGCGTCGGTTTCGGTCGCGCGCGGTGCGGTTCGGCCATCTCGGCAGGTCCTCCCAAGGCCAAGCGAAGCCCGGCTGTTGCGATCTTGATGCGACAATCGACCATGGCGCGTCAACGGTCCAGCAATGCGCATGCATGCCATCATGCGCACAATGCTTGTGTCGAAGTGAGGCAGCGCTATACATTGCGCGCAAATATTCCGTGAGACAGACATGCCCGATTTTTCGACACTGAAGAAGCTCGCCGAAGACCTCGAAAGCGGCCGCACCAGCTCCCGCAAGCTGGTCGAGGCTTGCATCGCCAAAATCGCCGATCCGGCCGGCGAGGGGCAGCGTGCCTTCATCCATGTGGACAGGGACGCCGCGCTTGTGGCGGCGGATGCGATGGACGGTTTGCGCAAGGTGAAGGCGGCGCCGTCGCGCTACGCCGGTATCCCGGTCTCGATCAAGGATCTCTTCGACATCAAGGGCCAGGTGACGCGCGCCGGCTCCCGCGCGCTCGATGATTCCTCGCCGGCCGAGCAGGATGCCCCCACGGTAGCGCGGCTGCGCAAGGCCGGCTTCGTCGTGATCGGGCGCACCAACATGACCGAGTTCGCCTATTCCGGCATCGGCATCAATCCGCATTACGGCACGCCAAAGGGCGCCTGGAACCGGGCCGAGGGCCACGTGCCCGGCGGTTCGTCCTCGGGTGCCGCGGTGTCCGTGCTCGACGGCATGGCGCATGGCGCGCTCGGCACCGACACCGGCGGCTCCTGCCGGATTCCGGCGGCCTATAACGGCATCGTCGGCTACAAGCCGACGCAGCGGCGCGTGCCGCTCGACGGGGCTGTGCCGCTGTCGTTCTCGCTCGACAGCATCGGGCCGCTGGCACGATCGGTCAGTTGCTGTGCCATTCTCGATGCCGTGCTCGCCAACGAGCTGATCGGCCCGCTGAAGCCGCGACCTGTCAGGGGCATGCGGCTGGCGGTGCCGACCACGATCGCGCTCGATGACCTCGACGCGGCTGTGGCCGGAACATTCGAGCGTGCGCTCAAGAGCCTCGCCGATCACGGCGCGATCATCGAGCGCATCGAGATGGCCGAATTCCACGACATCGGACCGATGAACGCCAAGGGCGGCTTTGCCGCTTCCGAAAGCTACGCCTGGCATCGCTATCTCCTCACGTCCAAGGGCGACGTCTACGATCCCCGAGTCTCCGTGCGGATCATGCGCGGCGAGGCGCAGAGCGCGGCGGACTACATCGATCTTCTCAACGAGCGCCGCTCGCTGATCGCCCGCGTCAATGCGCGGATCGCGCCCTATGACGCGCTGGTGCTGCCGACCACCGCCAACACGCCGCCGAAAATCGCCGATCTCGCCGACGACAAGGAGTTCACCAGGGAAAACCTGCGGGCGCTCCGCAATTGCACCCTGATCAACATGATCGACGGTTGCGCCATCTCGCTGCCGGCGCATCGCGAGGGCGAAATTCCCGTCGGCCTGATGCTGGCGGGCGCGGGCGGATCGGACCGCCGTATCTTCGAGCTTGCTGCCGGCATGGAGGCCGTAATTCGTGTTTGACCTGACTTTCACCGTTGACGCCCAGGACACCACCACGCCGCTGACGCTGGCGATCGACCAGATGGTCATCGCCGGCTGGACCGGCCGCGATCCGGTCGCGCGCGACAAGCACATTGCCGAACTGCAGGAGATGGGTATCGCCCCGCCGGCTTCGACGCCTATCTACTACCGTGCCTCGGCGCGGCGGCTGACGCAGGAGGACAGCATCGAATGCACCGGCGGCGATTCCTCCGGTGAGGTCGAGTTCGTGCTGATCGGCTGGCAGGGTCGCATTTTCGTCGGCTGCGGTTCCGACCACACCGACCGCAAGGTCGAGGCCTACAACGTCACCGTGTCCAAGCAGATGTGCGACAAGCCGATCGCCTCCACGCTGTGGGAGCTCGAGGACGTCATCGGCCATTGGGACAGGATGATCCTGCGCTCCTGGGCCACCATCAAGGGCGAGCGCGTGCTCTACCAGGAGGGCACGCCCGACGCGATGCTGCCGGTCGCCGACCTCATCGCGCGTGGCTTCGACGGTGGGAAATTCCCTGACGGCTGCGCCATGTTCGGCGGCACGTTTGCGGCGAAGGGCGGTATCCGCCCCGCCGATCGTTTCGATTTCGAGCTGGAGGACCCCGTGCTGAAGCGCACGATCAAGCACGGTTATGACGTGGTGACGCTGCCGGTGCGGGGCTAAAGTCTCTCCTTCGTCATTGCGAGGAGCCCTTGCGACAAAGCAATCCAGACTGGTTCCGCGGAGGGATTCTGGATTGCTTCGCTCCGCTCGCAATGACGAGGAGAGAGACGGAAATCGGGTGGTAGAGGACGGGGCGGTCCTGCGAAGGTCAGAGCCATGACAGCAACAGCACGCAAATCGCTTGATAAGCCAGCCACGGACCCCGCCGCCCGCGTCGATGCCCTCGACTGGCCTCAGATCACCGCCGAACTCGACACCCAGGGCTGCGCGCTCCTGAAGAGCCTGCTCACGCCGGAGCAATGCCGCGCCGTCGCCGCGCTCTATCCCGACGACGCCAACTTTCGCAGCCGCATCGTCATGGGCCGCCACGGCTTTGGCCGCGGCGAGTACAAATATTTCTCCTATCCGCTGCCCGACCTGATCGCGCAGTTGCGCCCGGCGCTCTACGCGCATCTCCAGGGCGTCGCTAATCGCTGGAACGAGGCGATGGGGATCGACATCCGCTATCCCTCCGAACACGCCGCGTTCCTGAAGCGCTGCCACGAGGCAGGCCAGGCGCGGCCGACGCCGCTGCTGCTGCAATACGAGGCGGGCGATTTCAACTGCCTGCATCAGGATCTCTATGGCGAGCACGTGTTCCCGTTGCAGGTCGCGATCCTCTTGTCGGAGCCCGGCCGCGATTTCACCGGCGGCGAGTTCGTGCTGACCGAGCAGCGCCCGCGCATGCAGTCCCGCGCCGAAGTGGTTCCACTCGCGCAAGGCGACGCCGTGGCCTTCGCTGTGCATCACCGCCCGGTGCAGGGGACACGCGGCACCTACCGCGTTAACCTGCGCCATGGCGTCAGCCGGATTCGCTCTGGCCAACGCCACACGCTGGGTGTGATCTTTCACGATGCGAAATAGACGCTGCCGCTGATGGCGGATTTGTTCGACCATGTCGCCGAAGCCCAGCCATCGCGCGAGGAGATCGCCGACGGCGCCGTTCTGCTGCGCGGCTTCGTCAAGCCGATCGAAAGCGAGTTGATCGAAGCGGTGCGCGCCATCGTGGCGCAGTCGCCGTTCCGGCGCATGACCACGCCCGGCGGGCATCTGATGTCGGTCGCCATGACCAATTGCGGCGAGCGCGGCTGGATCACCGATCATACCGGCTATCGCTATGATCCCATCGACCCGCGGACCGGGGCGCCGTGGCCGGCGATGCCACCCGTGCTCCGCGATCTCGCCCGCCGCGCGGCGGAGCAGGGCGGCTTTACTGGCTTTGCGCCCGATGCCTGCCTCGTCAACCGCTATGAGCCTGGCACGCGGCTGTCGCTGCATCAGGACAAGGACGAGCTGGATTATTCGGCGCCGATCGTCTCGGTCTCGCTCGGCCTGCCTGCGACTTTCTTGTTCGGCGGCATGGCACGCAGCGACAAGCCGCGCCGCTACCGCTTGGTGCATGGCGACGTCGTGGCCTGGGGCGGCCCTAGCAGGCTGGCCTATCACGGCGTCGCGCCGCTCGCCGACGGCGAGCATGCGTTGCTCGGCCGCAAGCGGGTCAATCTGACGTTCCGCAGGACGCGCTGATCTTCCTTCTCCCCTTGTGGGAGAAGGTGCCTTCCCGAAAGGGAAGGCGGATGAGGGGTCTCCATCCGCGGAGACAGCCCCTCATCCGTCTCGCCGCCGCTGCGCGTCAGCGATCCACCTTCTCCCGCAAGGGGAGAAGGAAAGAGATCCGGAACGACGATGCTTCGTTTACGGCTTCGGCGGGTGAATGAACGCCCACGGGCTGACTTCCGAATCCCGCGTCACTTCCACCGAGATCAGATAAGGCCCGCCATGGGCCAGCGCCTTCTCCATCGCCGCCTTGAACTGGTCAGGCGCGGTGACGCGCGCGGATGCGACGCCAAAGGACTCCGCCAGCTTGACGAAATCCGGATTGACCAGATCGGACGCCACCACGCGGCCGTCGAAGCGCTCGCGCTGGTCGCGGCGGACATTGCCATAGGCGTTGTTGTTGAACACCAGCGTCACCACGCCGATGTTGAACTGCACGGCGGTGGCGAGCTCCTGCACGCCGAACATGAAGCCGCCGTCGCCGGTGATCGCCACCACCGGCTTGTCGGGATTGGCGACCTTGGCGCCGAGCGCGGTCGGGAAGCCCGAGCCGAGCGTGCCCTGATAGCCTGATGTGATGAAGGTGCGCGGCTCGTAGATCGGAAAGCCGTACCAGGAGGCGAAACCGAACTGGGACAATTCATCGGTCACGATCGCGTTCGCCGGCAGCACCTCGCGCAGGATGTTGAGATACGCCATCTGCGGCTGGATGCGTTGGATCTCGGCGTGCGCTGTCGCAGTGGCCTCGCGGATCGCTCCCCGCCGGCCGCTGGTCCTGGCATAGCCGGCCTTCTTCACGGCTGCGACCAGATCGGCGGTGCCGGCTTTGGCATCGGCGACGATAGCGACATCGGAGGCGAGCCGGCGCATCTCGGCCGGATCGATATCGACACGAATGGATTTCAGTCCCTTCGGCTGATACGGCCAGCGGAAGCCCGATGCTGGCAGTTCGGCGCGCGTGCCGATCGCGATCATCAAATCGGTCGTCGGCCACACCTTGTAGGCCGCCGCCATGGTCAGGCCGAGCTCATGCGCATTGGAGACGATGCCGCGGCCGCTGCGGAAGGCGACGACAGGCGCGTCGATCATCTCGGCGAGTTCGAGAATCTCCTCGCGCGCTTCGATTGCGCCGCTACCGACGAAGATCATCGGCGCCTTGCTGTTCTTGATCAGCGCGGCCGCCTGCTTGATCATATCAGGGTCGGGCTGCGGCGCCGGCAAAGGTTCCAGCACCTGTGCTGCAGCCGTGTCCGCGCGTTGTGTGAAGACGTCCCAGGGCATCTCGACCGAAGCGGGGCCACGCCGTCCGGACGTCATCTCCTGGAAGGCGCGCGCGACGGTGGTCGGCGCGTTGCCGGGATATTCGATCCGGTCCGCCCATTTCACATAGGTGCGTAAGGTCGCGAGCTGGTCCGGCATCTCATGCAGATGGCCGCGGCCCTTGCCCAGAAACTGCATCGGCACCTGGCCGGTGACGCATAGCACCGGCTCGTTGCAGCCGAACGCGGTGAGCAGCGCGGCGCTAGCGTTGAGCACGCCGGGGCCGGGCACCACGCTGAACACGCCGGGCCTGCCGCTGGAGCGCGCATAGCCGAACGCCATGTAGCCGCAGGCCTGCTCGTGCCGCGCGCCGATCACCTTGAGCTGCGCCTGGTGGAAGGCGTCGAACAGGCCGTAGACCTGCGCGCCGGGCAGGCCGAACACGGTGTCGACGCCGTGGGCGACGAGGCCGCTTACGATTGCTTCGCCGCCGGTGAGGGTGGTCATGGCACTATTCCATTTCAATCGGTGTTCAGGCTTCGTCGACGACGCCGTTGCGTAAGGTTCCGATGCCCTCGGCTTCGACCTCGACGACATCGCCAGGCTTCAAGTAGCGCGGCGGATCGAACCGTGCCCCGGCGCCGGTCGGCGTGCCCGTGACGATGATATCGCCGGGAACGAGCGTCGCGAAGGTCGAGATATAGCTGATGAGATAGCGGAACGGGAACATCAATCGGCTGGTGCGGTCGTCCTGGCGCAGCTCGCCATTGACATGCGTGGTGAGGCGGATGTCGGCAATCTGCGATTCCTGCGTGTAGGGCACCAGCCACGGGCCAAGGCTGCCGCTGGAATCGAAGTTCTTGCCCTGCGTGACGTTGAACTTGGCATGGCGCAGCCAGTCGCGCACCGAGCCTTCGTTGCAGAGCGTCAGCGCGGCGATGTGATCGAGCGCAGAACTTTCCGGAATGTGTCGGCCTTGCTTGCCGATCACCAGCACGATCTCGCCTTCATAGTCGAGCTGCGCGGAGGCGCGCGGGCGCACCAGCGGCGTGTCGTGGCCGACGAAGGAGCGCGGCGAGCGCATGAACATGCTCGGATATTTCGGCGCGTCCTGGCCGTCCTTGTACTCGGCATTGCGGTCGGGGTAGTTGACGCCGATGCAGATGATCTTTTCCGGCGCGGGCACCGGCGGCAGCCAGATGATGTCGCCGAGTGTATGATCGGGCGTGCGGCCGGCAGCCTCTTCGGCGAGGCTCGCGAGCTGTCCTGCCGCGATCACCTCGCGCAGCGTCGGATAATCCTTGGCGTGGCGCGCGGAGAGATCGACAATGCCGCCGTCGACGACGGCGCCGTAGCTGACGGCGCCGTTGACGGAATAGGTGGCGAGGCGAGGGAGATTCATTGCTTAATCCGCCACCAGCACGTCGGCCACGAACTTCGGCTCGCGCACGGCTTGCCCGGCGAACGGCGAGCCCTGCTCGAACCACGAGCGCGGGGCCGGCGCGCCCCACAATGTCTGGCGGCGCGGATCGCGCAGCGACCAGCGCAGCGGCTCGTGGTCGTGATCGCCGGTGAAATAGTCGCTGGTGTAGAGCTCCAGCCGGTGGCCATCGGGGTCGCGAACATAAAGGAAGAACGCATTCGAGATGCCGTGGCGGCCGGGGCCCCGCTCGATGTTCTTCACGAAGCCCTGCGAGGCCATGACATCGCAGAGATGGATGATGTTCATCGCCGTCGGCGTCCAGTACGCGAAGTGGTGCAGCCGCGGGCCCTTGCCGTTGGTGATGGCAAAGTCGTGGACATTGCCCTTGCGATGCATCCAGGCGGCGGCGATGCGCCCGTTCGGTCCGTCCTCCTCCGCGTATTCGGTGAGGCGAAAGCCGAGCCGGGCGTAGAATTCGACGGTGTCCTGCACCTCGGCGGCGAACACGTTGAAATGGTCGAGCCGCTGCGGATGGCAGCCCCTGTAGAGATCGTAGCGGCGCAGCAGATGCGGCCGCCGGTCCATCGACGCATATAGCTCGATCTGGAAGCCGAACGGATCGGTGAACTGCAGCGTGCGGCCCTGGAACGGCTGATCGACGAAGGCGTAGCCAAGGCCGTTCTCGGACAGGAACTTCGCAGCCTTGTCCAGATCCCCGTCGTTGCCGACCTTGAAGCCGAGGCGGTTGCAGGCAGGCGCGGCCGCCTTGCGCAACACCAGCGAGTGATGCTGATGCTCCTCGGCGGCGCGCAAGTAGACGACCTTGTCGTCGGCGTCCTCGACATGCAGGCCGACAACGCTTTCATAGAACTCGCGGCTGAGCTTCAGGTCGGTGACGTCCAGCACGGCGTGGCTGGAGCGGATGATGTTGAACGGCGGCTCGAAGATATGTTGCGGTACGGGCATTGCGTTTCCCCTCTCTAGACCCAGCCATTCCTCGTTGGCGCTCCGCGCGCCGAGGAACCGCGGGCGTTAGATTCCCAGCTTCTGAATCTTATGCGTGCCCCGCGCCAGCGAGACGTGCTTGGTTTCCATGTAGAAATCGAACGAGTAATCGCCGCCGTCGCGGCCGATGCCGGAGGCCTTCATTCCGCCGAACGGCGTCGGCAGATGGCGGACGTTTTCCGAGTTCAGCCAGATCATGCCGGCTTCCAGCGCATCCGCGACACGCAACGCGCGGCCGACATCGTTGGTCCAGACATAGCCGGTCAGGCCGTAGCGGATGTCGTTGGCGATCTCGATCGCGTCTGCTTCGTCCTTGAAGGGCAGCACGGTGAGGAAGGGGCCGAACACCTCTTCCTGCGCCACGCGCATCTTGCCGTGTGCGCCGGTCACCAGGGTCGGCTCGACATAATATCCGCCGCCCGGGCCATCATAGGCCTTGCCGCCGACGGCAATCGTCGCGCCGTCCTGGCGTGCGACGTCGAAATAGGAGCAGACCTTCGCGAGATGACGTTCGTGGATCAGCGGCCCGATCTCGGTGGCGGGATCGAGGGGATGGCCGACCTTCAGCGCTTTCACCCGTGCGGTCAGCTTTTCGACGAATTTTTCGGCGATGCCGGCCTGGATCAGCAAGCGGCTCGACGACGTGCAGCGCTCGCCGTTGAGCGAGTAGATCATGAACACGACCGCATCGAGCGCGCGGTCGAGATCGGCGTCGTCGAACACGATCACCGGGTTCTTGCCGCCGAGTTCGAAATGCACGCGCTTCAAGGTCGGCGCGCCCTGAACCATGATCGCCGAGCCCGTCGAACTTTCGCCGACGAAGCCGATCGCCTTGATGGCGGGATGCTCGGTCAATGCCTTGCCGGCCTCTTCGCCAAAGCCATGTACGGTATTGAGCACGCCGTCGGGCACGCCGGCTTCCTTGACGAGCTTCGCAAGAATGGCCGCCGTGACCGGCGACCACTCCGCCGGCTTGTGCACGACGGTGCAGCCGGCCGCGAGGGCAGGGGCGATCTTCCAGGTCGAGAGCATGAACGGCGTATTCCACGGCGTGATCACGCCGACCGGGCCGATCGGCACGCGCGTCGAGACGTTCCAATGCTCGTCGCTCGGTGTGTTCTGGCCGTCGCGCGCCTCGCCGCATCGATCGGCAAAGAAGCGGAAATTCTCGGCGGCGCGGATCGCGGCCTTGGCCATGAAGCGATAGGCCTGGCCGGTGTCGATGCATTCGAGCACCGCGATGTCCTCGGCATTGTCCTCGATGGCGTCGGCGACCCGATGCAGCAGCTTCTTCCGCATCGCCGGTCCCATGTCGCGCCAGGACTTGAAGGCCAGCGCGGCAGCGGTGGCGGCGCGATCGACATCCTCGGCATTGCCGCGGGCGACGCTCGCCAGCGTCGCGCCGTCGACCGGCGATTTCGTCTCGAACGTCTCGCCGGAGATCGACGGCACGATCTTGCCGTCGATCATGTGGCCGATACCGTCGGCACGCAGCGTCTTCAGCAGCGGTGCGATGCAGTCGCGATTGGCCTGGAATACGTCGGTTTTCGGCGTGGGCTTATCCATGGGCGGCCTCCGCTTTCAGGGCGTCGTGGATGTTGTTGCGCTTCCAGCTCGTATCCTTGTCGTTGATCTGCATGTCGAACGAGAGCGCGAATTTCGAGCTTGCGAAGACGGGATCAAGATGGCGGGAGAGCGCATGGAAGATTTGTTCGCCGGCTTTCTTGCGGGTTGGCAGATCGCGGCCTTCGCCGATGCGCAGCACCATGTCGAGAAAGCCGTAGTCCTGCCGCGCGTCCGCAATCGCATAATGCTCGCATTTGACAGCGCGGACGCGGATGCCGCCGAGCGGGAAGATGCCGGTCTCGACCGCAGCCTTGCGCACCACCTCGCACGCCGCGCCGATGTCGAGGCGGTCGTCGAGATTGGCCGAATATTCGATCGTGAAATGCGGCATCGCGGTTTCACTCCCTGTCTTTTTGGTCGTCTAAGCGAAGTAGCAGCTCACCGAGCCGTAGGCGCCATAATCGGCTTGAATTGTGTCGCCCTTGCGGGTCTCGATCGGACGGATGAAAGAGCCGGCGAGCACGATTTGCCCGGGCTCAAGCGCAAGGCCGAGCGGTGCGATCTTGTTGGCGAGCCAGGCGACTGCAGTCGCGGGATGATTGAGCACGCCGGCGGCAAGGCCGGTCTCTTCCAGCTGGCCGTTCTTGAAACAGAGCGCGCCGATCCAGCGCAGGTCCGCGTCCAGCGGGCGGATCGGCCGTCCGCCGAGCACGATGCCGGCATTGGCCGCGTTGTCGGCAATGGTGTCGAAGATCTTTCGGGTCGCCTTGGTCTGGGGATCGACGCGCTCGATCCGCGTGTCCAGAATCTCCAGCGCCGGCACCACGAAGTCGGTGGCGTTGAGCACGTCGAACAGTGTGCAGTCGGGGCCCGCGAGGCGCTTGCTCATGACGAAGGCGAGCTCGGCTTCCACGCGCGTCGCGATGAAGCGCTCCGTCGGGACGAGGCCACCATCGGCGAAGAACATGTCGTCGAGCAATACGCCGGAATCCGGCTCGTTGATGCCAAGCGCGCTCTGCATCGCCTTCGAGGTCAGGCCGATCTTGTGTCCCCGGACGATGCGCCCCTCGGCGACCTTGACGTCGACCCAGGCCTTCTGAATCGCGTAGGCGTCAGCGATGCTGATGTCGGGAAAGTCCTGCGAGAGCTGCCGGATCTGCGTACGGGTCTTTTCCGCGTGGTGCAGACGGTTCGCGCAAGCTCGGATATCGTCGTTTGAAAGCGCCATGTGTAATCTTACAAATCGTCGTGCCGGAAGATACTTAACATGTTAAGTGAATGCGTCAATCGCAAATTGGCTTGCTGCACTGCAAACGTTTCGCGGCTTGAAAGGGCGTCATGACGAAGAGACCGGCTGATCCTGCGAACGGAAGTGAGCCCGCCGTGCGGCAGGTGCCGATGCGCGACTTCTCGCGTTCGCTGCCGATGTCGTTGCTGCGGGCACGCGAGGCGGTGATGCGGCAATTCCGTCCCTCGCTGCGCACGCATGGCCTGACCGAGCAGCAATGGCGCATCCTGCGCGCGCTCGCGGCGATCGACACGGTCGAGGTCACGGAACTCGCGCGCACCGCGTTCCTGCTCGGCCCGAGCCTGTCGCGCATCCTGCGTGATCTCGAGGCGCGCAATCTGATCGAGCGCAAGACCGCCAAGGCGGACCAGCGCCGCAGCATGGTCTCGATCTCGGAAAAGGGCGTGAAGCTGATGGCTTCCGTCGCGCCGTCCTCCGAAGCGATTTATGCCGAGATCACGCGCCGCTTTGGCGCACGCAAGCTCGTCGAATTGCAGGAGATGCTCAGCGAGCTCGAACAAAGTCTCGCAGGGCTCGGCGCGGGCGAGGAGGCAAGTGCCGAGGAGTGAAAGCAGATATGCGCGAGCGCGCGGCAACAATCATGGACATCGCCGCATTTTTTCGCTCAAAGTGCCCCGCAGCCGATGCGCAAAAATCGGCGGCGCCGGGACGGATTGCGCCGCCTTTGCCAGTGACAGCTTGCGTCATCGCGAGCGTAGCGCGGCGGTCGGGTTCGCGCTAATAACGGCATCGTGCTGTCGCGGCGCTCGTCATGGTGACGAAGGTCCAAAACAAAGAAGGAAGGCAACGTGGCGAACAAGGTCAAGGAAATCTGGAAGTCGGGCAAGGCCGTGGTCAACGCGTGGCTCGCGATTCCCTCCGGCTTCTCGGCCGAGATGATCGCGCAATGCGGCTTCGACAGCGTCACCGTCGACATGCAGCACGGCGTGCAGGATTATCTGTCGATGGTGCAGTGCTTCCAGGCGATGGACAAGCATCCGATCACGCCGATGGTCCGCGTGCCCTGGAACGAGCCCGGCATCATCGGCAAGGTGCTCGATGGCGGCGCCTATGGCGTGATCTGCCCGATGGTCAACACGCCGCAGGAAGCCAGGAACCTCGTCTCCTATGCCAAGTACCCGCCGAAGGGCGTCCGCTCCAACGGCCCGATCCGCGCCGGCATGTACGGCACCGCGGGCTCCTACCAGAAGACGGCCAACGACGACATCGTGCTGCTGCCGATGATGGAGACCAAAACCGCGGTCGAGAACATGGAAGCGATCTTCGACGTCGAAGGCATCGACGGCGTCTATATCGGCCCGTCCGACCTCGGCTTCTCCTACGGCCTCGAACCGAAGCTCGATCGCACCGAGCCCGAGATCCTTGCGATCTACGAGAAGATCATCAAGGAGTGCGGCAAGCGCGGCCTCAATCCGGGCATCCATTGCAGCGGCGCCGAAGGTGCCGCGCGCGCCATCAACATGGGCTTCAAGCTGGTGACGCTCTCGAACGAGGTCGGCCTGATGACGACCTACGCCAAGATGCAGGTCAACGCCACCCGGAAGGATTCCGGCGGCAAGGCCTGAGAACTCGCGAATGGCGATGGGGAGTAGCGAATGAGCTGCTCCCCTTTTCCATTCGCCACTCGCTACTCACTATTCGTCTGAAGGAGACCTCCCATGACCATCAGCCCCGTCATTCGCCTGCATCCCGATGATGGCGTGCTGATCGCGCGCGCGAGCTTGCCGCCGGGAACATTGGTGGCCGACGGCGTGACGACGGTCGAGCGCATTCCTTCCGGCCACAAGGTCGCGATCAAGCCGATCGCATTGGGCGAGCCGGTGATACGCTACGGCCAGATCATCGGCTTTGCGACGGTGCCGATCGCGCCGGGCCAGCACGTGCACGTGCAGAACTGCGGCATGGGCGATTTCGCCAAGGACTATGCCTATTGCGTCGACGTCAAGCCGACGCCGAATTTCGATCTGCCGGCGAGTTTCGAAGGCATCCGCCGTCCGGACGGCCGCGTCGCCACGCGCAACTACATCGGCATCCTCACCTCGGTGAATTGCAGCGCGCATGTCGCAAGCCTCGTCGCCGACGTCTTCAAGAAGAATCCGTTCACCGGCGACAATCCGCTGGCCGACTTCCCCAATGTCGACGGCGTGGTCGCGCTGACCCACAAGACCGGCTGTGGCATGACGCAGAACGAGCCCTTAGCGCTGCTCCGCCGCACGCTCGGTGGTTATGCACGGCACGTGAACTTCTCTCATGTGATCGTGCTCGGCCTCGGCTGCGAGGTGAACCAGATCGGCGGCCTGATGGAGGAGCAGAAGCTCGCGGGACGTCTGCGTGCGATGGACATCCAGGAGGTCGGCGGCACCCGCAAGACGGTGGAAGCCGGAATTGCCTTCGTACGCGAGGCACTCGCGGAGTCCAACAAGGTCAAGCGCGAGTCCGTTCCGGTGAGCGAATTGACCGTGGCGCTGCAATGCGGCGGTTCGGACGGCTATTCCGGTGTTTCCGCCAATCCGGCGCTGGGTGCGGCCAGCGATCTCATCGTACGTCACGGCGGCACCGTGATCCTGTCGGAGACGCCGGAGACCTATGGCGCCGAACATTTGCTCACGCGCCGCGCCGTCAGCCGCGAGGTCGGCGAGAAGCTGGTCGATCTCATGCGCTGGTGGGACGAATACACGACGCGCGAAGGCGCCGAGATGAACGCCAATCCCAGCCCGGGCAACAAGGCCGGCGGCCTCACCACCATTCTGGAGAAGTCGCTCGGCGCGATGGCGAAGGCCGGCACAACCAACCTCGTCGAGGTGCTGCGCTACGCCGAACCCATCACCAAGAAGGGTTTCGTGTTCATGGACACCCCCGGCTACGATCCGGTCGCCGCGACCGGGCAGGTCGCCGGCGGCGCCAATCTGGTCTGCTTCACCACGGGCCGTGGCAGCGTGTTCGGCTGCAAGCCGGCGCCCTCGATCAAGCTCGCCACCAACACGCCCATGTACAAGCGCATGGAAGAGGACATGGACGTCAATTGCGGCACCATCCTCGAAGGCGAGGAGAGCGTCCAGCAATGCGGCCAGCGCATTTTCGATCTCATCCTCAAGACCGCGTCGGGCCAGCCCACCAAGAGCGAGAGTTTTGATTTCGGCGGCGCCGAGTTCGCGCCCTGGGTGCTGGGCGCGACGATGTAAGGGGACTTCGTAGCCCGGATGGAGCGAAGCGCAATCCGGGACAAGTCAGTCTGCGGGTGAAGAACCCCGGATTACGCTTCGCTCCATCCAGGCTACGGGTGGGCTATGGCGGATACTTCCTAGGCACCCTCTGCCCGTTGTTAATGCTTGATCGAGGTCACCAGCGGTGTTCTGCTCAAAAAAGCTGCTGGAGTACCGCACCCCGTGTCGATCTACGTCGCACTACACCACGTCACGCACTACAAATACGACCGTCCGATCGATCTCGGCCCGCAGACCATCCGTCTGCGGCCGGCGCCGCATACCCGCACGCCGATCCTGAGTTATTCGCTCAAGGTCACTCCGGCCAATCATTTCGTGAACTGGCAGCAGGATCCGCTGGGCAATTGGATCGCGCGTTACGTCTTCCCGGAGAAGACGACCGAGCTCAAGATCGAGGTCGATTTCACGGCGCAGATGACCACGGTCAATCCGTTCGACTTCTTCGTCGAGCCCTATGCCGACAGCTTTCCGTTCGAATATACGCAAGATCTCAAGACGGAACTCGCGCCTTATCTCGAGACCGTCAAGCCCGATCGGCTGTTCGCGAAATATCTCGATACGATCCCGCACGAAGCCCCGAACACCGTCAACTTCCTGGTCGATCTCAACAGGGAGCTGCAGAAAAGGATCGGCTACGTCATCCGCATGGAGGCGGGCGTGCAGACGCCGGAGGAGACGCTCTCCTCCGCGGCCGGCTCGTGCCGCGACTCCGCCTGGCTCCTGATCCAGACCTTCCGGCACCTCGGTCTCGCCGCCCGTTTCGTCTCCGGCTATCTGATCCAGGTCCGTCCCGACATCGATCCGATCGAGGGGCCGCCGGAGGTCGAGAACGATTTCACCGATTTGCACGCCTGGGCCGAGGTCTACCTGCCGGGCGCGGGCTGGATCGGCTTCGACGCGACCTCGGGCATGCTCGCGGGCGAGGGCCACATCCCGGTCGCCGCGACACCGCACTACCGCTCGGCCGCGCCGATCTCCGGCGGCGCGGGCTTTGCCGAGGTCGAATTCGCCTTCGACATGAGCGTCAAGCGCATTCGCGAGGCGCCGCGCATCACAAAGCCGTTCTCGGACGAATCCTGGATACGGCTCAACGATCTCGGCGAGCAGGTCGACGGCGATCTTGCGGCGCAGGACGTGCGTCTGACCATGGGCGGCGAGCCGACCTTCGTCTCCGTCGATGATCTCGAAGGCGCCGAGTGGAACACGGACGCCGTCGGCCCGACCAAGCGCGGGCTCGCCGACGATCTGATCCGTCGCCTGCGCGCGCGTTTCGGACCCGGCGGCCTGCTGCACTTCGGGCAAGGCAAATGGTATCCCGGCGAAAGCCTGCCGCGTTGGGCGTTTGGCCTGTACTGGCGCAAGGACGGCGTGCCGATCTGGAAGAATGCCGACCTCATCGCCAGCATCGAAAATCCGCGGTCGGCGCAGGCCAAGGACGTCCAGGCGTTCGTGGAGGGCACGGCGCTGCGGCTCGGGCTCGATCCCGGCTACATCATGCCAGCCTATGAGGACACCGCGTACTGGCTGCAGAAGGAATCCGAGCTTCCCGTCAACGTCGATCCTTCCGATTCCAAATTGTCCGATCCGGAGGCCCGCGCGCGGATGGCGCGGGTGTTCGAACAGGGGCTCAACAACCCTCGCGGCTTCGTGCTGCCGGTGCAGCGCTGGAATGCGGCGCCACGCTGGCGCAGCGAGCGCTGGCAGCTCCGGCGCAGTCATCTGTTCCTGATGCCGGGCGATTCGCCGCTCGGCCTGCGCTTGCCGCTGGACTCGCTCGGCTATGTCCCGCCCGATCAGTATCCCTACATCGTCGAGCGGGATCCGATGGAGGCCCGCGGCAAGCTGCCGGTGTTCAGCCTTCCGGCGCGTCCGGACGCGCCGGAGCGGCTCGAGCCCGAACAGCTCAACACCTCGGTCCCCGTCCGCACCGCGATGTCGGTCGAGGTCCGCGACGGCGTGCTCTGCGCCTTCATGCCGCCGGTCGAGCAGATCGAGGATTATCTCGAGATGATCGCGGCGCTCGAAGCGACTGCCGAGGAGATGCAGCTCCAGGTCCATGTCGAGGGTTATCCGCCGCCATTCGATCCGCGTGTCGACGTCATCAAGGTGACGCCCGATCCCGGCGTGATCGAGGTCAACGTCCAGCCGGCAAAGAACTGGCGCGAGGCGGTCGACATCACCGTCGGGCTCTATGAGGATGCCGGCAAGACACGCCTCGGTGCCAATCGCTTCCTGGTCGATGGTCGCCACACCGGCACCGGCGGCGGCAATCACGTCGTGGTCGGCGGCTCGAGCCCGCAGGACTCGCCGTTCCTGCGCCGGCCTGATCTGTTGAAGAGCCTGGTGCTGCACTGGCAGCGGCATCCGTCGCTGTCCTATTTCTTCTCCGGCCTGTTCATCGGCCCGACCAGCCAGGCGCCGCGCATCGACGAAGCCCGCCACGACAGCATTTACGAGCTCGAGGTCGCGCTCACGCACGTGCCGCCGCCGGGCACTCAGGCGCCGCTGTGGCTGGTAGATCGCTTGTTCCGGCATCTCCTCGTCGACATCACCGGCAACACCCATCGCGCCGAGATCTGCATCGACAAGCTCTATTCACCGGACGGCACGACCGGCCGCCTCGGTCTCGTTGAATTCCGCGCGCTCGAAATGCCGCCGGATCCACGCATGTCGCTGGCGCAGCAGCTGCTGATCCGCGCGCTGATCGCAAAATTCTGGCGCGAGCCGCAACAAGGCAAGTTCGTGCGATGGGGCACCGCGCTGCACGACCGCTTCATGCTGCCGCACTTCATCTGGGAGGATTTCCTCGAAGTGCTCACCGAGTTGAAGCAGTCCGGGTATCCGTTCGAGCCTGAATGGTATCTGGCCCAGCTCGAATTCCGCTTCCCCGCGTTCGGCCGCATCCATCATGGCGGCGTGACGCTGGAGCTGCGGCAGGCGCTGGAGCCTTGGCACGTCCTCGGCGAGGAGGGCTCGGCCGGCGGCACCGTGCGCTATGTCGACTCGTCGGTCGAGCGGCTTCAGGTCAAGGCGGAAGGCTTCGTCGCGGGCCGCCATATCGTCGCCTGCAACGGCCGCCGCCTGCCGATGACCGCCACCGGCCGCTCTGGTGAAGCCGTGGCCGGCGTCCGCTTCAAGGCCTGGCAGCCGGCCTCAGGCCTGCACCCGACCATTCCCGTTCATGCGCCCCTGACCTTTGACCTCATCGACACCTGGAACGGCCGCTCGCTCGGCGGCTGCGTCTATCATGTCGCCCATCCGGGCGGCCGCAGCTACGACACCAAGCCCGTCAACACCTACGAGGCCGAGGCGCGGCGGCTGGCGCGCTTCCAGGACCATGGCCATACGCCGGGTCCGATGCAGCCGCCGCCCGAGGAACGCACAAATGAGTTTCCGCTGACCCTCGACTTGCGGACCCCGCTCCTGCAATGAGTATGATGCCGGGGCAGGGAGTGGCGCATGGCCGAGGGCGCAGCCGAAGAGGACGACAAGGCGGGTCAGGCGCAAGGTCAACGTGATGGCCAGCGCGAAGGCCAGCGCCGCTTCGCGCAATGGGTCCGCGACTACAGGCGCCTGCCCGACATCCCCGACGAGTTTCTCGGCCCGGACGGCAAGCCCCGCGCGGTCTGGAGCCGCTTCTTCGATGCCTTCGGTGCGCTCGCGCCCGATGAGGTTGAGCGGCGGTTTGGCATGGCCGACCGTCATCTCCGCGAGGCCGGCGTCACCTATCGCGCGCCCGGCGAGAGCGCCGACCGGCCCTGGTCGATCAGCCATCTGCCGCTGCTGATTGACGAGGCCGACTGGAAGCAGCTGTCCGACGGCATCACCCAGCGCGCCGAGTTGCTCGAGCTCGTGCTGCGTGACATCTATGGCGAGGGCCGCCTCGTCGCCGAAGGCGCGCTGCCGGCGGCCGCGATCGCGGGGAGCCCCGAATATCTCCGTCCCGCCTGCGGCGTGCCGCCGCCGGGCGGGCGCTATCTCTCGCTCTATGCCGCCGATGTCGGCCGCGGGCCCGACGGACGCTGGTGGGTGCTCGGCGATCGCACGCAGGCGCCGTCGGG
Organism: Bradyrhizobium sp. Kon56; assembly: GCF_055807635.1. NCBI lineage: Bacteria > Pseudomonadati > Pseudomonadota > Alphaproteobacteria > Hyphomicrobiales > Nitrobacteraceae > Bradyrhizobium > Bradyrhizobium sp. Kon56. The sequence continues at coordinate 332,107 of NZ_JBVVOU010000001.1, forward strand.
TGCGGGCTATGCGCTGGAGAACCGCCTGGTGCTCTCGCGCGCCTTCTCGGACCTCTACAAGTCGATGAACGTGCCGCGCGTCGCGCCGTTCTTCGAGGCGTTTCGCGACAGTCTTCGGGCGCGCGCCGACCGCGACGAGCCGCGGATTGGCGTGCTCACGCCGGGCAGCTTCAGCGAGACCTATTTCGAGCACGCGACGTTGGCGCGCTATCTCGGCTTCCTGCTGGTCGAGGGCGACGATCTCGCCGTCAGCGACAATCATATCCACATCCGCACGGTTGCAGGCCTCAAGCGCCTCGACGTGCTGCTGCGCCGTGTCGATTCCAATTCGCTCGATCCGCTCGAGCTCGATGCCTCGTCACGGCTGGGCGTCCCCGGCCTGATCGACGTGCTGCGCAAGGACGGCGTCGTCGTCGCCAACATGCCGGGCTCGGGTGTCCTCGAGGCGCGCGCGATGCTCGGCTTCCTGCCGGCGCTCAGCCGCCGGCTGCTCGGCGAAGAGCTGAAGATGCCGCACATCGCGACCTGGTGGTGCGGCCAGCGCTCGGCGCGCGACGAAGTGTTGTCGCGGCTCGACGAGGTCGCGATCGAAGGCGCGTATCGGCGCGGCGTTCCCGGTTTCGACAGCAACGGTCCGGTGCTCGCGAGCGAACTCGACGCCGCCGGGCGCCGGCGCCTGAGCGACGCCATCGCTGCGCGCGGCATGGACTATGTCGGCCAGGAGGTGGTGCGGCTCTCGACCATGCCGGTGTGGGAACAGGGGCAAATCACGCCGCGTCCCTTCGTGCTGCGCGTGTTCGCAGCCGCGACGCCGGACGGCTGGGCCATCATGCCCGGCGGCTTCTGCCGGATCGCCGAGCAGCCGGATGCGCGCGCGGTGTCGATGGGCGACGGCGCGCGCTCCGCCGACGTCTGGGTGGTCTCGGACAAGCAGGTCTCGACCGCGACGCTGCTGCCTGCGGTCGACAAGGTGCGCATCCGCCGGATCGCCGGCGTGCTGCCGAGTCGCGCCGCCGACAATCTGTTCTGGCTCGGCCGCTATCTCGAACGCGCCGAGGCGACGCTGCGGCTGGTGCGGGCGCTGGGCTCGCCGAGCGGGCCCAACAAGGGCACCGCGGCCTCGCTGCAATCGGCGGAGCGTATCCAGCGCCTGCTGGTGACCTGGGGCGCGATCTCGCAGACCTCGCGCGCGGCGCCCGGCCGCATCGTTGCCGAAGCGCTGCAGAGCCCGGAGCGTTTCGGCTCGGCACTGTCGCTGGTCCGCGCGGCCCAGCGCACGGCGACCTCCTTGCGCGAGCGGCTGTCGCCCGATGCCTGGCAAGTCATCACCGAGATGGTCGAGCGGCTGGCCGTCGAGGTCGAGGACGACGACAGCGTGCTGAGCGCGGCCGAGTTGACCTTGCAGGAGCTCGCGAGCTTTGCCGGCCTTGCGCATGAGAACATGAACCGCGCCGCCGGCTGGCGCTTCCTCGATATCGGTCGGCGCACCGAGCGCGCCATCAACACCACGCGCTTTGCCCGGCAGTTTGCCTATGACGAGGCCGGCGACGAGGATCTCGATATCCTGCTGACGCTGGTGGATTGCCAAATCACCTACCGCTCGCGCTATCTGCTGGCGCCGATCCTGGCGCCGGTGCGAGACCTCGCCGTGCTCGACAATTACAATCCGCGTTCCGTGGCGTTCCAGGTGACGACGCTGAACGAACACATCGCCGCACTGCCGAGCCTGAAGGAGCACGGCCTGATCGAGAAGCCGCAGCGGCTTGCGGTCGCGCTGCAGGCGATGCTCGCGACCGCGCAGGCCGAGAAGCTCGAGGTCAAGACGCTGTTCGCCCTGGAGCAGGATCTGCTCAGCCTCGCCGAGGCGGTCGGGCAGCACTACTTCCCGCACGGTCCCAATGCGAGCCGGCCGGAAAAGCTGACGGGGCTGGCGTGATCTACGATATCCGTCACGTCACCACCTACGAATACGAGAGCCCGGTCAGCTTCGCGCGCTGCACGCTGCGGCTGGAGCCGAGGAGCGGCCATGGCCAGGAGCTGATTTCGCATAAGGTCGAGATCCGTCCGCGCCCCGCAGAGCGTAGCGTCCGGCGCGATTTCTTCGGCACCCTGACCGAGAGTGTCGTGATCGAGGCCTCGCATCGCACCCTGCGCATCGATTCCCGCTCTCGCGTGAAGGTGTCGCGCCAGCCGCCGGCGCGCGCCGCTGTCAGCCCGGCCTGGGAGAACATTCGCGACATCGCCTTCGAGGCGACGAGCCTCGGGCCGTCCTCGCCGGTCGGCTATGTCTTTGCGAGCCCGCTAGTGCCGGTGCTGGGACCGGTCAGCGCCTATGCGGCGGAAAGCTTTGCGCCCGGCGCGGGCATCCTTGCCGGGGCGGTCGATCTGATGCGTCGCATCCGCACCGAATTTCGCTACGACCCCAAGGCGACGGTGATCTCGACGCCGCTCAACGAGGTCTTCGTCAAGCGCCATGGCGTCTGTCAGGATTTTGCCCATGTGATGATCGCGGGCTTGCGCGGGCTGGGCCTGCCCGCGGCCTATGTCAGCGGATATTTGCGCACCATTCCGCCGGCGGGCCAGCCGCGCCTGCAGGGCGCCGACGCCACCCATGCCTGGGTGTCGCTGTGGTGCGGGGACGAGCTTGGCTGGGTCGATTTCGATCCGACCAACGATCTTATGGTTGCTGGCGACCATATCGTGCTCGCAGTCGGCCGCGACTTCTCCGACGTTTCGCCGGTCGACGGCATCATCGTCGGCTCGCCGAAGCAGAAGCTCGACGTCGCCGTCGACGTGCTGTTGGTGGAATGATTGCGGGTCCTGCCCGCGACACCCATCCCGGGTGTGGCGGGTCTGCACCGCAACCGCGATATCGCGGGGCACAAACCGCAACATATTTCCGAGTTTGCGCCCCCGGGTTTGGCCAGTCGGCCAAGATGGGCTATGCTGGCGCCTGCGTCGAGGACGAGAATGAGACGTCGGGAATTGGCGTGGAAAACCACCGACAGACGGGGCTGCATCCATGATGACGTTACCGAAACTGGCGGCGGACTCCCTTGAAAAACTGCTGGGCTCGTTCATGCGTCGTCGGTTCGACGAGCCCTCTGCGCGCATCGTCGAGAGCGCAACCCGCACGGCGATGGAATGCATCGGCAATAGCGACGCGCTTTATCACAATATCGAGCATACGATGCTGGTGACGCTGGCGGGTCACTCCATCCTCAGCGGCCGATATCTTCACGCCCATCTGTCGGCGGAAGACTATGTCCATGTCCTGATCGCCTGCCTGGCCCATGACATCGGCTATGTGCGCGGCCTGTTCGAGGAGGATGACACCGATGGCTTCGTCATCGATGCAGCCGGCACCAAGGTGTCACTGCCGCGCGGCGCCTCGGATGCAAGCCTGATGATGTATCATGTCGACCGTTCCAAGCTTTATGTCTCGCGGCGGCTGCGACACATTCCGGGGCTCGATCCGGAGCGCATCGCCCGCGCCATCGAGGGCACCCGGTTTCCGGCCCGGGAAGGCCAGGACTATGACGACGAGGCCTCGATCCTGCGCGCGGCCGACTTCATCGGCCAGCTCGGCGACCCCAATTATCTGCGCAAGGCCAATGCGCTCTACTACGAGTTCGAGGAAGTCGGCATCAACCGCCAGCTCGGCTACGATTCGCCGGCCGACATCGTGAACCGCTATCCGCAGTTCTATTGGAATAGCGTCGCGCCGCACATCCAGACCGAGATCGGTTACCTCAACAAGACCGAGATCGGTCGGCAGTGGATCGCCAACCTCTACAGCAACGTGTTCCGCGCCGAACGTGACATCACGTTATCCGGGCCGCAAAAATAGCTCCGCTTTCTAATGCAACAAAAAACGGTCACCACCGATATCCTCGACATCGCCTATCGCGAATACGGCGCGCCGGACGGCTGGCCCTGCATCATGGGTCATGGCTTTCCCTACGACGTGAACGCCTATGCCGGGACTGCGCCGATCATGGCGCAAGCAGGCGCGCGGGTGCTGGTGCCCTGGCTGCGCGGCTACGGGCCGACGCGATTCCGCTCCGCTGCGACGTTGCGCTCCGGCGAGCAGGCGGCGCTGGGCGCCGATCTGCTGGCCTTCATGGATGCGCTTGGAATTGCGCGCGCGGTCGTCGGCGGTTACGACTGGGGCGGGCGCGCAGCCTGCGTGGTCTCGGTGCTGCATCCGGAGCGCGTGATCGCGCTCGTCTCGGGCAATTCCTACAACATCCAGAACATCGCGCGCTCGATGGAGCCGGCTTCGCCACCGGAGGAGGCGGCACTCTGGTATCAATATCTCTTCCACAACGAACGCGGCCGCCGTGCGCTGGAGCGCAACCGGCGCGGTTTTGCGCGCCAGCTCTGGTCGATGTGGTCGCCGAGATGGGCCTTCGACGACGCGACGTTCGAGACCAGCGCCATCTCGTTCGACAATCGCGATTTCGTCGATGTCGTGATCCACTCCTATCGACATCGTTACGCGCTGGTCGCGGGCGATCCCGCCTATGCCGCGATCGAGGCGAAGCTCGCCGCCCAGCCCCCGGTTCGGGTACCGACCATCGCGATCGACGGTGACAGCGACGGCGTCAATTCCGGCACCGCTCACCACGCAGGCAAATTCGTGGGCTTTTTCGAGCGGCGCGTCTTTACAGGGGCCGGCCACAATTTACCGCAGGAGCGGCCGGCCGAATGGGCCCAGGCCGTGCTCGATGTACGGAAAGCGGCCTCATAGCGCCGGATTTCTCGTCCCGCTGTCTTGCCGCTCTCATAGCTTCCAATTTTTCCTGATTCCGGGAACCTTTTCCAATCGCAGCCGTCCAAGCTGTGGGGCCGCGTTCTGTATGCGGTTCGTTGCAGGGGAGTTTTCGATGAAGACGCAAACGCGCAGGCTGGAACGTGTCGCGGTCGCGCAGGCGCCGAGCGAGCGGCCTGAGAGGGCGGAGGTCGAGCAGGCGATCCGGACCATGATCCGCTGGGCCGGCGACGATCCCGCGCGCGACGGTCTGCGCGATACGCCGGACCGGGTCGCGCGCGCCTTCGAGGAGTATTTCTCCGGCTATGCGCAGGATCCGACCGAAATCCTGCAAAAGACCTTTGAGGAGATCGAAGGCTATGACGAGATGATCGTCCTGCGCGGCGTTCGCTTCGAAAGCCATTGCGAGCACCACATGGCACCGATCGTCGGCCGCGCCTGGGTCGCTTATATCCCGCAAGGGCGCGTCGTCGGCATCTCCAAGCTCGCGCGTCTCGTCGACATCTACGCCAAGCGGCTTCAGATCCAGGAGAAGATGACCGCGCAGATCGCCAACACGATCAACGATGTGCTGAGGCCCGAAGGCGTCGGGGTCATCATCAAGGCGACGCATCACTGCATGACCACGCGTGGCGCACATAAGCCCGGGACAGATCTCGTCACCAGCCGCATGCTCGGCGTGTTCCGCGACAATGCGCTGACACGCCAGGAGCTGCTGGGGCTGGCCAATTCGGACGATTGATCCGCGACGGCTCAAGGAGGCAACGCCATGACCGAAGACAATAAGCCAAGCGGGCCCGACCTGAGCCGAGGCGTGACGCTCGCCGAATTCAAGGACGGCAAATTGCTCGGCCATGTCGGCGAGGAAGACGTCCTGCTGGTGCAGGCCGGCAGCGAGATCTTTGCGATCGAGCCGGCCTGCAGCCACTATCACGGTCCGCTCGCAGAAGGACTGGTGGTTGGCGACACCATCCGCTGTCCCTGGCATCACGCCTGCTTCTCCTTGCGGTCAGGCGAGGCGACCCGTCCGCCGGCGCTGAATGCGCTGGCGGTGTGGGAGGTCTCGCGCGATCAGGACAAGATCGTCGTCCAGCGCAAGCGCGAGATGCCGAAGCCTCCGGCGCGTCACCGGACGGCGCCAACGCCGGAAAAATTCGTCATCATCGGTGGCGGCGCGGCGGGTTTCGCGGCGGCGGAGACGCTCCGTCGCGAGGGCTTTGCCGGCGCCATCACCATGCTCAGCAATGACAGCGCGATGCCGGTCGACCGGCCCAATCTTTCCAAGGATTACCTCGCGGGCAACGCGCCGGAGGATTGGCTGCCGCTGCGGGGCCAGGACTATTATCGGGACGCCGGCATCGATCTCAGGCTCAACACGAATGTTGCCGCGATCGAGGCGAAGACGCGCAGCGTGACGCTGGGCAACGGCGACAGGCTGCCGTTCGACCGGCTGCTACTCGCGACAGGCGCCGAGCCGGTCCGATTGCAGATTCCGGGTGCCGACCAGCCTCATGTCTACACCCTGCGCTCCGTCGCCGACAGCCGCGCCATCATCAAGGCGGCCGGCACCGCCAGGCGTGCACTGGTGATCGGCGCCAGCTTCATCGGCCTCGAAGTTGCGGCCTCCTTGCGGGCACGCAAGATCGAGCTCCACGTGGTCGCGCCGGACGAACGGCCGATGCAGAAGGTGCTCGGTCCCGAGATGGGCGACTTCGTGCGCGCGCTGCATGAGGAGAACGGCGTCAACTTCCATCTCGAGGACACCGTGGAAAAGCTGGACGGCACGCGCGCCACGTTGAAGAGCGGCGGCGTGATCGAGGCCGACCTGGTCGTGGTCGGGATCGGCGTCAAGCCGCGCCTTGCGCTTGCCGAGCAGGCGGGGCTTGCGGCCGATCGGGGCGTCAGCGTGAGCGAATATCTGGAGACCAGCGTATCCGGCATCTTCGCCGCCGGCGACATCGCGCGCTGGCCCGATCCGCATTCGCGGCAAACCATCCGCGTCGAGCACTGGGTGGTGGCGGAGCGGCAGGGCCAGACCGCGGCGCGCAACATGCTCGGCAAGCGCGAGCGCTTCGAGGCCGTGCCGTTCTTCTGGTCGCAGCACTATGACGTGCCGATCAACTATGTCGGCCACGCCGAGAGCTTCGACGACATCGCGATCGACGGCAGCATTTGTGGCAAGGACTGCCTGCTGAAGTATCGCAAGGGCGGCCGCGTTCTTGCGATTGCTTCAATTTATCGCGATCTCGACAATCTCAAGGCCGAGTTGGAGATGGAGCGGACACGCGGCTGAGGCGCGCATCCGTCTCGATTTGCGTCAATGGTGCTGCCCGCGAGGGCGGCTGTGCACCGGCTGATCAGCAACTCGACGCAAGACCGCCTTGCGGAACTCCGCTGATCTGACGTGCTGGCAAGAAGCAGCACGCCGCGCGCCTTCCGAGTCGCGCGGCGATCATCACCGGGGAGAAACCATGAAAGCCGCTTTGGTCCTGGCTGCAGCCTTGGCTGCCTGCCTGTCCACGCCTGTCTCCGCGCAGAAATCCTACGGTCCCGGCATCAGCGACACCGAGATCAAGATCGGCAACACCATGCCCTATAGCGGCCCCGCTTCGCCCCTCGGTATCACCGGCAGGGTGATCTCGGCCTATTTCGACGAGGTCAATGAGAAGGGCGGGATCAACGGCCGCAAGCTCAATCTCCTGTCGCTCGACGACGCCTTCTCGCCGCCGAAGACCATGGAAGCGGCGCGGCGGCTGGTCGAGGGTGACGGCGTCGCCTTCATCTTCGCGACCATGGGCACGGCGCCAAGCTCGGCGATCGCGAAATATCTCAACAGCAACAAGGTGCCGCAGCTGTTTCTGATCAGCTCGGCCTCGAAGTGGAACGATCCCGCCAACATGCCCTGGTCGATGGCGCTGCCATGGGCACCGAACTACACCAGCGAGGCCGCGATCGACGTCGCCTATGCCCGCGCCAAGAACCCGAATGCGCGCTTCGCGGTGCTCTATCAGAACGACGACGCCGGCAAGGAATATCTGCGCGGCGTCAAGGAAGCGCTTGGTGCCGACGCCGACAAGGCGATCGCGATGGCGTCGAGCTTCGAGGTCGCCGACCCCACCGTCGATTCCCAGGTGCTGACGCTCGCCAACACCAAGGCCGACGTGTTCATGATCTATTCGGTGACGCCGCGCGCCTGCGCCCAGGCGATTCGGAAAGCGCATGAGGTCGGCTGGCAGGCGACGCGCTTCCTCGCCTCGGGCTGTGCCAACAAGGCGACCGTGATGGTCCCGGCCGGCCTCGATGCCGGCAAGGGCGTGCTCTCGCTCGGCTCGCTCAAGCCGTTCGTCGAGGCGCCGAAGGACGATCCGGCGATGACGGCCTATATCGATTTCATGAAGAAGCGCCTGCCCAATGCCGACGTCAACAACGTCGCGGGTCTCTACGGCTACACCGTCGCCGAGGCATTGGTGGTCTTGCTGAAGCAGTGCAAGGACAATCTGACGCGCGAGAACATCATGGCGCAGGCGGCCAATTTGAAGAACGTGCCGCTATCGCTACTGATGCCCGGCATCACCCTCAACACCACGCCGCAGGATTTCCGCCCGATCAAGGACGGCTATATGCTCCAGTTCAATGGCAACGACTGGATCGTCGCCAGCGAGCTGCTGCGCGGCACGTGAGGGGCACGCGAGCGGCAGCATAGACAGTGCACCCTCTCCCCTTGCGGGAGAGGGTGGATCGCCGCGAAGCGGCGAGCCGGGTGAGGGGTATCTCTCCGCGAGTCGTCTCTACATTTGAACTCGCGGATACAACCCCTCATCCGGCGCTTCGCGCCACCTTCTGCCACAAGGGGAGAAGGGAACAGGAGGACCCCATGGATTTTCAACACTCCGAACGTTCGCTGGAGCTGCAGGAGCGGGTCCGCCGGTTCATGCGGACGCATGTCGAGCCGGTCGAGGAGCTCTACTACGAGCAGGTGAAGCCGGAAGCGACACGCTACAGGACGCCGCAGATCCTTCAGGACCTGAAGCGGCTGGCGCGCGAGCAGGGGCTTTGGAACCTGTTCCTCTCCGGCGAGCACGGCCAGGATCCCAACAACACTGGCTTGACCAATCTCGAATACGCGCCGGTGAAGGAGATCATGGGCCGCATCCTCTGGGCGCCGGAGGTGTTCAATTGCTCGGCGCCCGACGTCGGCAACATGGAGGTGCTGGCCAATTACGGTACGCCGGCGCAGCAGGAGCGCTGGCTGAAGCCACTGCTGGAAGGGCGCATCCGCTCCGGCTTCTCGATGACGGAGCCGCAGGTTGCCTCCAGCGATGCCACCAACATCCAGTGCGAGATCAGGCGCGACGGCGGCGACTACGTCATCAACGGCCGCAAATGGTTCACCTCGGGCGCGATGAACGAGGATTGCGAGATCCTGATCGTGATGGGCAAGACCGCGCCCGACGATTCCGATCGCCACCGCCAGCAATCCATGATCCTGGTGCCGAGAGCGACGCCTGGCGTGCGCATCGTCCGCGACATGCTGACCTACGGCTATGACGACGCGCCGGTCGGCCATCCCGAGATCGTCTACGAGAACGTTCGCGTGCCCGCGGAGAACATCCTGCTCGGCGAGGGCCGCGGCTTCGAGATCGCGCAAGGCAGGCTCGGCCCCGGCCGTATCCACCATTGTATGCGGCTGATCGGCTGCGCCCAGCGCGCGCTCGAATTGATGTGTCAGCGCGCGGTCTCCCGCACGGCCTTCGGCAAGCCGCTCGCAGAACAGGGCTCGGTGCGTGAGGACATCGCGCACTCATTCTGCGAGATCGCGCAGGCGCGGCTCTTGACGCTGCAAGCCGCCGACAGGATGGACCGCGAGGGCAACAAGATCGCGCGCGACCTGATTGCGGCCGCCAAGATCGTGGTGCCCAGCATGGCCGCCCGCGTTATCGACCGCGCCATCCAGATCCACGGCGCTGCCGGCGTCTCGCAGGACACGTTCCTGGCGCGTGCTTACGTCTACGCCCGCTTCATCCGCATCGGCGACGGACCGGATCAGGTGCATCTGGCCGCGGTGGGGAAGGAGCTGATCAAGCGTGGCGGGGTGATGGGCTAGCAAACGCCATCACTGACGGCCCCATTTCTTCTTTCCCGCGCAAAGCAAGGCGGCATGAACACCTTGCCGGCGGCGCCTTGACCACCGTCACTGGACCAGATGTGCGGGCCGAAGGGGCCTGAATGCGGCGCGCAGCTCGGCGGAGAAAAGCGCCGGCTGCTCCCAGGCAGCAAAATGACCGCCTTTGTCGACCTCGTGGAAGTAGGTCAGGTTGCGATAGGCGCGCCGGGCCCACGTCTCCGGGGCTTGATAGCTCTCGCCCGGGAAGACCGTGATGGCCACCGGCAGTGAGATCTCCGCAGTCTTCTCCGGACCTGCAAGGGCGGGACTGCGCCCGCTATATTCCCAGTAAAGTCGCGCCGAGGAGGTGGCGCTGTTCGTCAACCAGTACAGCGTGATGTCGTCCAGCATCTCGTCGCGGGATTTTTCGGAGTCGGTGTCGTCGAACTTCCAATGCGAGAAGCCGGGATGTCCGAGCATCCAGGCTGCCAGGCCCGCGGGAGAATCCGTCAAGCCATAGCCGATCGTTTGCGGCCTCGTTCCCATCATCAGCGCGTAGGACCGGTTGCCCATCTTGCCGGCCGCACTGAATGCATCGAACGCCGCGCGTTCCTTGGCGGAGAGGTCTGCCGGAGCAGGCCCGCCGGCCGCGAGGATCGCGGCGATATCGGGCGGGACGATCGCCGGCAAGTTGATATGGATGCCGAGCAAGCCTGCCGGCGCCAGCCGTGCCATCGCACTCGAGACCGGCGAGCCCCAGTCGCCGCCCTGCGCGACATAGTGGGTGTAGCCCAGGCGCTTCATCAGTTCCGCCCAGATGCGCGCTGTGTGGTCGGGACCCCAACCGGTATCGACCGGCTTGCCGGAGAAGCCATAGCCGGGCATCGAGGGGATCACGACGTCGAACGCGTCTTCGGCCCGGCCCGCATGGGCCGTCGGATCGGTGAGTGGATCGATCAGCTTGAGCTGCTCGAAAACCGATCCCGGCCAGCCATGGGTTATGACGACAGGGAGGGCATTGGGATGTTTGGAGCGGACATGAATGAAGTGGATGTCGATGCCGTCGATGTTGGTGACGAACTGCGGAAGTCGATTCATCCTCGCTTCGACCTTGCGCCAGTCGTAGGCCGTCCCCCAATAGTTGACGAGGGGCTGGAGCTTCGCCAGCGGGATACCTTGGGACTGATCGGAAACAGTCTCGCGATCAGGCCATCGCGTCGCCAAAACGCGCCGCCGAAGCTCGACAAGGTCCTCCTCCGGCACGGCAATGTGGAAGGGGTGAATTGTGCTTTCGCCCGCGGCCGCCGCTGCACGCAGCGGAAACACGCTCGCGGAAATCGCCGCTGAAACTCCAATCGCTACGGTGCTCAAAAGCGCGCGCCGGCTTCTGTCGATGGTGTTCTCGGAATTGTATGGCATCGGCATGGGACACCCTCCTGGCTTCAGGCGATCGGAGCCTGCGGAGCAGGGCAGTCCTTCGTCTGGCTCTGCAACATGGCTCGGAAGCCGGTCAATAGCTCGTTAAGGCTTGTTAGATGCTGTGAGCAGTTGCGACTGATGCAGGGGCAAGGTGAAGAAAGACAAGTTCAGCAGTTCTGTCCCTTGTCCCCCGACAAGGACGGAGTAGACAAGCTGATCGGATCTGTGCGTCGGCTCCTTGTCCATGAACGCATTCAGCAGCGGGCCTTGCTGCGCGAGGACATTGCAAACTCCCTCTGTGACATCGCGCAAGCAAGCCTTCTCACGCAGGTGGCAGCCTCCGTCGCTGCGATGATCGCTTCTGCGAAAACCCGCCGATGAGAATGAAAACACGGTCAGGCGGGCGAGCGCACCGATTATCCTGATTGGTCGCGCTATGAGAGTCATGTCGCGCTATTTCGCCGCGGCTCTCGTCGTCATGCTGTTGACGCAATGTCTGTCTTAGACGGCGACAACTAAAACACGGTGCTGGAACTATTGCGGTTCCTCCAACGGTTCCGGAGCCAGGGGTTGGCTCGACCCGCAAAACGATTTGCGGCATCGGAACTGAACAATCGAAAATCACAGGAGATATAATGGGGTTCCGATCGAGCGCCGCAATTTGCGGCGCCATGATTGCGCTTGCCGTTTCCGTTTCTGTAGCGCGATGTGAAGCTGGTGGGGTTCACTCAAACGCTGTCGACGATGCCGCTTCCGGGGAAGCGATCGTTGGCGCGGCATCCATGTACAATCCGTTCAAGCCGGGCAAAGAGGAGGGCGGCCCGAAGACGGCTTCCGGCGAGCGCTATGATCCCTCGGTGTGGTCGGCTGCCATCAAGACGAGCTTGCGTAAGAAATTCGGTGGGGTCCAATTTGGCGCGAAGCCGAAATACGCCCTCGTCGAGGCCGTCGGCAAGAAGGTCATCGTCAGGATAAATGACGTGGGACCGCTAAGGCCTGGCCGCATCATCGACTTCAATGAGCGGACGATGCGCCATTTCGATCCGAGCCTGGAGCGCGGGGTCATTCCTGACGTAAAAGTCCGACCGCTTGCCGGCGGCGATTGGACCCCCGGACCGGTTGGCTGAACGTCGCACCAGAAGGTCGCGCAGTACGACCGAAGGTCCCGACGCCATCGCCATGATGACATCACGGTTTGCTGCGCGCCGCAGCAGCCATGTCTACGCGTCTAAACTGCTAAGCGGCCGTGATCTTCGAAATCTGGCCTTCGGCTCCTGTGCCAAGGCCATCCACACCTGTCGCCTCTATGCAGAGTTTAAGCGCTCCGCCCAGAGTGGCAGCAGCCAGATCCGCCTTGGCACCTTCCCGCAGGCTTTCCAGCGCCGCTGGCTCGATGTCCTTCATCCAGCAACCCAGAATGATTGTGGCCTTCGGCAATTTACGGCGAAGCCGTCGCACCGAGTAACGCATATGGGCAGGGCTGCTTGCATCCATATAGACGAGGCAGACAATGGCGATCCCGTCGGTCTCCAGCCGGAAGATATTCGCCGTCGACAACGCTTCCGCTGCCTCGACTCTGGCCGACAAGCCATGCGCGCCGGTCAGTTGAGCCAGCATGATCGCAGCGGCTTCGTCGATCGGATTTCGCCCGGCCACACAGAGGACGGGATGTTCGCCTTGCCATCCAGCGGGCAAGTCCTCCTTGCGCAGAACCCGCAGACTCTCATAAGGCGCGTCCTCAGCCACGCCTTCTATGGCAGATGTAGCTTCGACATCTGTTGTCGGGCCGACCTTCGGCGGCAGACGCTCATCCTGCTCCGAAATGTTATTGGCAAATTCCTGGACCGCATCCCTGATTTTGGTCAGCCGGTCGGGAGCCAGAGCGCCGCGCTCGGCATCCACTTGAGCCAGTTGCAGTCCTCGCAGGGCGACTTCGTCGTAATAGGAGCTAAGAGATCGCTCCTTCAAGAACTCCTCGGCTTTTGCCGATGCTTCTGTCGGATCGCCGGCGAGCATCCGCTGATAGAATATCTCGGGCGGAGAGAGTGCTGGTCGGTCTCCAAACATGACGTCCAGGAACTCCAGCCGCTCGACATGGCGGCCCAGTACGACGAGACACACCGTGAGTGGTGTCGCCAGAACGAGGCCGATCGGACCCCAGAGCGCCGTCCAGAACGTCGCAGAAGCCACAACGGCCACCGGCGACAGTCCCGTGCTGTGTCCATAGACCATCGGCTCCAGCACATGGCCGACGACGGGCTCCACCACCACGAACAGCGCGATCGTCCAAAGCAGCATCGTCCAGGTTGGATCGACCGCGACCGCGAGAGCGAGAGGAAAGGCGGCGGCGATGACCGCCCCGATGTAAGGCACGAAGCGCAGCACTGCTGCCAGAATACCCCACAGGATCGCGCTTGGAACGCCGATCAGCCAGAGACCCGTTCCGATGATGATGCCGAAGCTGCCGTTCACGAGAAGCTGGATAAGGAAAAGCCGGCTGAGGCGGCTCGCCGCGTCATCAAGGGCAGCCGTGGTGCGCTGCAGGTCATCCGAACCGGCCAGCCTGATCAGACGATTACGAAGATCCTCGCGTTGAAGCAAAATGAAGATCACGAATATGACGATGATCCCGGTCGTTGCGAGCGGATGAAGCAAGGGTGAAATCAGCGTTTGCAAGCTCTCCAGCGCGCCGGGATCGGGCTGAAGCACTTCCACAGGAACGGGCCTCGGCGCGGCCGCTTTCGGAGCTGCTATGGTGCCCAACGAATTCGCGGCCTCCTTGGGCTTGTCGAGTTCTTTGCTGAGGTCCTTCAACATGCTCGAAGCCCGCTCGAGCGTGCCTCGACCAGCGGTGGTCTCACGGAAGGATTGGATCTTCTCGCTTATTGTGGACTGATATCGCGGCAAATCGCCAGCCAGCTGCGTGAGTTGGGTAGCAAGGAGACTGCCCATCGCAAATATGAATGCGAAGGCGATCACGACCACGCTCACCACAGCCAAACTGCGTGGAATGCGCAGACGCTGAACCAGTCGAACCAGGGGCGCCAGCACGAAGCTGAGCAAGACGGCCAGCGCTATGGGGATGATGATCTCGCGACCATAATACAGCACCATGACAATGATCGCGGCGAGAATGGCCATCGCCACGGCGCTCAATAGCGAAATCAATTCTTCCGGTGTTCGTGCTTTGAATGGCTGCCTGATCACAGCTCCTCGCTAGGCCGGGAAAAGCGGCGAGTTTGTTGACGTCCAGTGAGTTCAAAAAAGCCGCGGATTGCTCCGCGGCTTTTGCATTCACAGGATTCGTATCTCAGTAGCGGTCGGTGCCGATCCCGACGCTCACGCCGGGAGCGCGGAAGCCGATGCCGCTGCGCTCTTCATAGCCGCGCCGCTCGATGTAGCGCTCGCGAGGCGCATATCCGTAGGAATCGCGCCCTTCGCGGATGATGACACGGCGTTCGCCGCGCTCACGCCAGCAACGACCGTCTTCGTTGCAGACCATGCGCACGTTCTGAATGTTGCTGTCCGGAGCGACAGACAGGGTGGGAGACAGCGGGGCTGCAGCAGCGGCGGTCACGAGAAGGGTACTTGCTGCGGCCGCCAGAGCGGCTGTGAAAAATTTCATCGTGTTTCTCCCAAATGTGATGTGTCAGTGAGGCAATAGACTGGGAACCCAATGGTTCCATGGCTGAACAGATATCGTCAGCTGCCGCCATTCTGTTCGCAGGCATTCCCTGCCCGAAAGACAGGTGAACTCGCCATGATTGGCGATCATGACCTGGAAGATGGGATTGCGGAGAGAGGCATCGCGCGGTCTCTGTGAAGATCGGCTTCGAGATCCTGCCGGCCCAGCGCGGAAAGCTCCAACATTGACATCATGCTCCTGTTTTGCCCGACGGAGCAAGTAGATTCGTCAAATCCGCAGAGGATCGGGGCGGTGGCCAAGCCATTGAAATCGCTGTCCCCGGCTACTGTGCATGGGGTTGTTTTCGCGTTTTTGATGGAGCGACCCCACCGCCGGCTCTGTTGGCGATGGACGTGCGGCTACCCGGCCTTGGCGATGCGGCCGTCCGCCGCGCCCGAGCGCAGGTTCTGGAAGAACTTCTCCACCTCGCACGACAGCGTCTCCGCCGTCTCGGTCACGCTGCTCGCAGCCCTCAGCACCGAGGAGGCCGCAGTATCGGTCTCGCCGATGGCGTCGCGGAGCGAGCTGATGTTGGCGACGAGGGTCTCGTTGCCTTGGGCAGCCGATTGCGCGTTGGACGAGATCTCGCGCGTGGCGGCGTCCTGCTGGCCGATGGCGCCGGCGATCGCCGAGGTGACGTCGTTGATCTCGCGCACCGCGCCGCCGATCTCGCGGACGGCGTCGACCGCGTTGCGGGTGGAGGACTGGATCATCGAGACGTTTTCGCTGATGTCGGCGGTCGCTTTCGCGGTCTGCCCCGCGAGCGCCTTCACTTCGTGTGCGACGACGGCAAAGCCGCGGCCAGCATCGCCCGCGCGCGCCGCTTCGATGGTGGCATTGAGCGCGAGCAGATTGGTCTGCTCGGCGATCGCCTGGATCAGGCTGAGCACGCCGTCGATGCGTTGCGTGGCGGCCGCCAGGCTCTCGATCTCGGCAATCGATTTCTCGGTGCGCTGCCCGGTCTGCTCGACCGCGCTGGCGGATTGCCGCACCTGCCGGCCGATCTCCACCACCGACGCAGACAGCTCCTCGGCCGCGCCTGCCACCGCCGTGACGTTGTGCGATGCCTGTTCGGTGGCGTTCGCCGCCGTGCCGGCGCGACTGCTCGCGTCCGCGGTGACGCGGGTGATGGTCTGCGCCGTCTCGCGCATGACGGAGGCGTTGTCGCTGAGGCCGCGCATGATCGCGCCGATCGCCTCGCGAAACGCGTCGACGGATTGCTCGATGTGGCGGGCGCGCTCCTCGCGCGCGGCGGAGTCCTGCGAGACCTGCGAGGCGAGGTTGCGGTTGCGCCCCATCGCGTCCTGGAAGATCTGGATCGCGCGCGCCAGTGCGCCGATCTCGTCGGCGCGGTCAGAGTGGGGCACCACGACGTTCTCGGCGCCGTCAGCGACCTGCTTGATGGTCGCGGTGATGGCGGAGAGCGGGCGTGCGATCGAGCGGGCGATGATGACGATGCCGATCACGACGAGGGCGAGCGCCACGCCGGCGAGGCAGGTCAGGACGAAGGACAGGATGCGATTGGTCTCGGTCTCGTGCGCGATTTGCCTCGCGCGCTCGGAATAGACTTTGGACAGCGCCTCGAGATCCTTGTTCAGCGCCGAGCGCACGGCGCGGTTGGCGTCGTTGTCGCCCCATTCGCGGCCCGCGGCCGCATTGATCTCGACGCCGCGGCGCACCAGCTCCTTGCGAAACTCGACGAACTGCTCGATGCGCTTCTTGAAGGTGGCGAACTGCTCGGCATCGTCAGCCTTGACGATGGTCTCCCAGCGCTTCACGACGTCGAGGATCTGGGCGTTGAACTTGAGCAGGCCCTCGCCGTATTTCTTCACCACGGCCGGTTCGGTCGACATGTAGACGCCGCGCGATTCCATCACGACCGCATAGACCAGCGAGTTGACCCGCTCAACGTTCAGCGCGGCGGCGTTCGCGGTCTCGATCGCGGTGGTCAGCTCGGCACCGCGGCGGCTGTTGTAGTCGGACAGCATCGCGATCGCGGCCGTGAGCAGCGCGAACAGCGCGAAGATCGCGTAGAGCTTGTTGGCAAGCGTGAAGCGGCCGGCGAGGCCGGCGGCATTCCCAGATTGGTCGGTTTTCATGGTTTCAGGGGCCCGAATGGCCGGGAGCGGCCGGAGAGCGCGGTCGTAACAAATCGATGCAAAACTATGCAGAATGAAGATGGACGCAGCGTTAACGCCGGGTTTGGCCTCCTTCGCCCTCGGTCGAAAGAAAGGTCGATATTTCAGCGTCTTGATCTGAAGGTATAGTCTTGGGATTGCCCTGGAGTCGGCCTTTGGCCGACGAACCCCGGAGAGACCCTTGGTCTACCGCCACACCATCGACGCCACGACGTACGCATTCCCTGATCTGCGCGATCTGCTCGCCAAGGCGACGCCGCCGCGCTCCGGCGACCGGCTGGCCGGGATCGCCGCCGCCAGTGCCGAACAGATGATCGCGGCGCGGATGGTGCTGGCCGACGTCCCTCTCGGGCAGTTCTTACAGGAAGCCGTCATCCCCTATGAGACCGACGAGGTCACCCGCCTCGTTATCGACAGCCACGACGCCAAGGCGTTCGCGCCGGTGGCTTCGCTGACGGTCGGCGCCTTTCGCGACTGGCTGCTATCGGACGCCGCGACGCCCGAAATCTTGCGCAAGCTGGCCGGCGGCATCACTCCGGAGATGGCCGCCGCGGTCTCGAAGCTGATGCGCAACCAGGATTTGATCTTGGCGGCGCGGAAATGCGAGGTCACCACCGCTTTCCGCAACACCATCGGCCTGAAGGGCCGGATGAGCACCCGGCTCCAGCCCAACCATCCCTTCGACGACGCCAGGGGCATCACCGCCTCCATCCTCGACGGCATCCTGCTCGGCGCCGGCGATGCCTGCATCGGCATCAACCCGGCGAGCGACGACCCGGCCGTGATCGGCCAATTGCTGCGGCTGCTCGACGAGCTCATCGCGCGGCTCAAGATCCCGACCCAAGGATGCGTGCTGACCCATGTCACCACGACATTGTCGCTGATCGGGCAGGGGGCGCCGGTCGACCTCGTGTTCCAGTCGGTCGCCGGCACCGAGGCCGCCAGCCGCAGTTTCGGCGTCAACCTCGCGCTCCTCAAGGAGGCCCAAGAGGCCGGGCTGTCGCAGAAGCGCGGCACGGTCGGGCAGAACGTGATGTATTTCGAGACCGGGCAGGGCTCGGCGCTATCGGCCAATGCCCATCACGGCGTCGACCAGCAGACCTGCGAGGCCCGCGCCTATGCGGTGGCCCGCGCCTTTGCGCCCCTCCTGGTCAACAGCGTGGTCGGCTTCATCGGCCCGGAATATCTCTACGACGGCAAGGAAATCATCCGGGCGGGGCTGGAGGATCACTTTTGCGGCAAGCTGCTCGGCCTGCCGCTTGGGATCGACATCTGCTACACCAACCACGCCGAGGCGGACCAGGACGACATGGACAATCTGCTGACGCTGCTTGCGGCGGCCGGCGTCACCTTCATCATGGGTGTCCCCGGCGCCGATGACGTCATGCTGAACTATCAATCCACGTCTTTTCACGACGCGCTCTATGTCCGCGACGTCTTCGGATTGCGTCGTGCGCCGGAATTCGACGACTGGCTGGCGCAGTCGGGCATTGCGGGCGCTGACTTCCGTCTTGCCGGCGATGCAGGCCTGCTGCCCGATTTTGCCTCACGGTTGATCGCGTGACGTGGCGGAAGCACCCGGTGGCCCGAGGAAACCATTGGTGCCCAAGGGAATTAAGCTCTGCCACAATATTGAGAAATTCCGGCGGCAGCATTACGCTATGTAGCTGTCTGGCAATTTCCGCAGCTAAGTCGAGCGTGGCGGGGGAGCTTTGATGCGAGCTGAAAGTAACGGGACGTCCCGGCGGATTCTCTGCGTGTTTCCGCGATACACATCCTCGTTCGGGACGTTCGAGCATTCCTACCCCCTGACCGATGGCGTCCGCGCCTTCATGCCGCCGCAGGGACTTTTGCTGCTCGCGGCCTATCTGCCCAGGGAATGGCAGGTCAAATTCGTCGACGAGAACCTTCGCCGTACGACCAGAGAAGAGTTCGAATGGGCCGAGGCGGTCTTCGTCAGCGGCATGCACATCCAGCGCCAGCAGATGAACGATATCTGCCGCCGCGCCCACGAGTTCGATCTGCCAGTCGCGCTCGGCGGTCCCTCCGTCAGCGCCTGTCCGGACTATTATCCGTCGTTCGACTATCTCCATGTCGGCGAGCTCGGCGATGCCACCAATCAGCTGCTCGAGATCTTGTCGCGCGATACCTCCCGTCCGGAAGCGCAGGTGGTGCTGACCACCAAGGACCGCGTGCCGATGACGGAGTTTCCGATCCCGGCCTACGAGCTCGCCGACGTGAAGAAATACTTCCTCGGCAGCATCCAGTATTCCAGCGGCTGTCCGTATCAGTGCGAGTTCTGCGACATCCCCGGCCTCTATGGCCGCAACCCGCGCCTCAAGTCGCCGGAGCAGATCATCGCCGAACTCGACCGCCTGCGGGAATGCGGCATGACCGACACGGTCTATTTCGTCGACGACAATTTCATCGGCAACCGCAAGGCGGCGCTCGACCTCCTGCCGCATCTGATCGAATGGCAGAAGAGGACCGGCTACATGGTGCGGCTCGCCTGCGAGGCGACGCTCAACATCGCCAAGCGGCCGGAAATCCTCGAGAAGATGCGCGAGGCCTATTTCGTCACCATCTTCTGCGGCATCGAGACGCCCGACCCCGATGCGCTGAAGGCGATGCACAAGGACCACAACATGATGGTCCCGATCCTCGAGGGCGTGCAAACCATCAACTCCTACGGCATGGAGGTCGTGTCCGGCATCATCATGGGGCTCGACACCGACAAGCCGAACACTTCGGAGGCGCTGCTCGCCTTTGTCGAGGAGTCCCGAATTCCGCTGCTCACGATCAACCTGCTTCAGGCGCTGCCGAAGACGCCGCTGTGGGACCGTCTGGAGCGCGAGGGGCGCCTGGTCGAGGACGACGGGCGCGATTCCAATGTTGACTTCCTGTTGCCCTACGACGACGTCGTTGCGTCCTGGAAGCACGCCATGGCCGTCGCCTACGAGCCCGAGAAGGTCTACGGGCGCTTCCAGTATCAATGCGACCACGTTTACGTGCACCGCCTCAAGATGCCAACGCCGGACGAGATGAAGACCTGGACCAACATCAGGCGCGGCCTCGTCATGCTGCGAAACATCTTCTGGAAGGTCGGCGTGCTCGGCGACTACAAGCGCGTGTTCTGGAAGTTCGCGCTGGGCCGCATCAAGCGCGGTGATCTCGAAGGGCTGATCGGCTGCACCCTGATCGCGCACCATCTCATCACTTTTGCGCGGGCGGCCTCGACCGGCCAGCAAAACGCCTCGAACTATTCGATCCGGCTACGCGAGGCCTCCGTCCCCGCCGAATGATGCGACATGTCTGATCCGGCCATCCCGCGTCGTCCGACCCTCGATCTGCGTTCGCTCACGCCCGCGCGCGTGGCGCTGGGGCGCAGCGGCGCGAGCCTGCCGACGCGGGCACTGCTCGATTTCACACTGGACCACGCCCGCGCCCGCGATGCCGTACACGCCGTGTTCGATGCGCCGCGGCTGGTCGCGGATCTCTGCGCGCTTGGCCTCGTCGTCACCGAGGCGAACAGCCGGGCGGTCGACCGCGGGGACTATCTGCGGCGGCCCGATCTGGGCAGACGGCTCGATGCCGGATCAGCCGAGTCCTTGGCGCGGAGCGCCTCGGAGCCGTGCCAACTCGCACTCGTGATTGGCGACGGCCTGTCGGCGGCGGCGGTCCACGCCCATGCGGCCGCGCTGGTGATGCGCCTGCTGCCGTTGCTCGCGGCCGACGATGGTGTCGCGATCGGCCATGTCGTCGTCGCCTCAGGCGCGCGCGTCGCGCTCGGCGACGAGATCGGCGCCATTCTCGGCGCGCGCATGGTCGTGATGCTGATCGGCGAGCGGCCGGGCCTGTCGGCGCCCGACAGTCTCGGCGCCTATCTGACGTTCGCCCCGAAGCCGGGCCGTACCGATGCCGAGCGCAATTGCGTGTCGAACATCCACAAGGCCGGGTTGAGCTATGACGAGGCTGCCTTCAAGATCGCCTGGCTGGTCCGCGAGGGGCTCGCGCGGGAAGTGAGCGGTGTGGCGCTGAAGGACGAGAGCGCAGACCGGGCGCCGCGTCGAATTGGCACGGCTTTGCCCGGATGAAGGGCATTAAGGCAAAATCGCCACATCTTGATCGATTCGGCCACACTCCGCCTGCTTGCGAGAAGGGCGATTGACCTGCTAAACCCCTCGCAGCGATTTTCTGCGCATTTTCAAAGGGCAAGCCTCCCATTGGTATGGCATTTTCAAGCCGTTCGCGGGGCGCGACAAGCTCACAGACCCGAGCCGATTTAGGAACTGGACAAGGCATGCTCGAAAAGCACAGCGAGAGTGAGGTTCATGTCGACAAGGTCGAGCAGGGACCTGCGTCCTCGATCGCCTTCGGGCTGGAGCGCATCGGGCTGATCGCAGTCCGGGCGCCCATCGTCTCCTGCGTCGTCCTGCTCGTGCTGATCGTCGGCGCCGTGTTTGGCATCCACCGGATCAAGATCGACGATTCGCTGTCGCAGCTGTTCCGGTCCAACACGCCGGAATTCCGCCAGTACGAAGCGGTGACCAAGAAGTTCCCGGCCGAGGAATTCGATGTCCTCGTCGTAGTCGAGGGCAAGACCCTGCTGGCCCGGAACAACCTCGAGAAGCTGCGCGACTTCGTCACCGACATGCAGCTGGTCGAGGGTACGCGCGGACTGGTCTCGCTGTTCTCCGCGCGTCAGGCGCCCGCTCCGGGCAAGCTTCCCGCCGCACTGTTCCCGCCCGAGCTGCCCGAGGGCGAGGCCTATGACAAGTTCATCGAGGGCGTCAAAGCCAACGAGATCATCCGCGGCAAGCTGTTGTCCGAGGACGGCACGCTGGCGCTGATCGTGCTGTCGCTCGATCCGGAGGTGGTCGCCTCCAACAAGCTGACCAAGACCGTCGCCGACATCCGCGCGCTGATAAAGGAAGACCTCAGTGACACCGGGCTCAACGTGCAGCTTTCCGGCGTGCCGGTGATGCAGCTCGAGATCCGCAACGCGGTCGAGCGCGACGGGCTCACCTACAACATCCTCGGCATTCTCGCCGGCTGTGTCATCGCCATCATCTTCTTCCGCAAAATCTCGTTCATGGTGGCGGCGGCGTTCCCGCCGATGATCGCGATCCTGCTGGCGCTCGGCGCGCTCGGCTGGGCCAATTTCAATCTCAACATGTTCCTGAACGTGATGACGCCGCTCATCATGGTCATCAGCTTCTCGGACTCGATGCAGCTCACCTTCGCCGCGCGCGACCGGCTGATCGCGGGCCAGGACAAGTTCACCGCATTCAAGAACGCGGTGCTGGTGGTGGGACCGGCCTGCGTGCTGACGCACGGCACCGCAGGCATTTCCTTCATCGCGCTCCAGTTCTCCGACTCCGATCTGATCCGCAAGTTCGGCGAGGCGGGTCTCGCCGCCACCATCATCGCGCTGGTTGCGGTGTTGTCGCTCGTGCCGGTGTTCGGCGTGCTGCTCGTGCGCAACGAGAAGGTCTTTGCGACCAAGTTCCAGAGCGCGGATGCCGGCGTACAAGCGCTGCGTAATTTCTGCTACTGGATCGCGGTGCGCATGGTGGGCCGTCCCGGCCTGTTCAGCCTGATCGCGGTGGTGTTCGTGGCGGGCCTCGGCGTCATCTACGCAAATCTGGAGCCGCGCTACCGGCTCGCCGACCAGGTGCCGGACAAGCGCCAAGCGGTCGCGGCCAGCGACCGGCTCGACGCCAAGCTCACCGGCGCCAACCCGGTCAACGTTCTGATCCAGTTCCCCAAGGGTGAATCGCTCTATTCGCCGGAGACGCTGCAGACCATCGCGGACGTGCACGCGACGGTGGAGAAGGCCGCCGGTGTCGGCAATGTCTGGTCGGTCGAGACCCTGCGCCGCTGGCTCGCGGACAAGGCCGGCAGCGCCGACGTCGCGACCCTGAAGGAATATGTCAGCGTCATTCCGGAGCATCTGGTGCGCCGGTTCATCGATGCCGAGCAGGACGCGGTCGTGGTCGCAGGTCGCGTGCCGGACAAGGATTCCAGCCAGCTCCTGCCGATCGTCGACAAGCTCGATACCGAGCTCGACGCCGTCCGCAAGAAGCATCCCGGCTATGAAGTGGCGGTCACGGGTCTTGCCGCGATTGCCGCGCGCAATTCGGCCGGCATGATCGAGAAGCTCAACCGCGGGCTCACCGTCGAATTCGCGCTGGTCGCGATTTTCATCGGCCTTGCCTTCCGTTCCTGGGTCGTGATGTTCGCCTGCATCCTGCCGGGCATCTTCCCCGTCGTGATGTCGGGAACAGTGCTGTGGGCGATGGACGAGGGACTGCAATTTGCCAGTGTCGTAGCTCTGACCGTTTCGTTCGGCCTGGGCTTAAGCGCCACCATCCACTTCCTCAACCGCCTCAGGCTCGAGAGCAAGCCGGGCGTCGGCTCGGCGCTCGCAGTGGAGCGCGCGACCGTGCTGGTCGGCCCGGCCTTGATCCTGACCACGTTGGTGCTGGCCTGCGGTCTCGTCGTCACGGTGTTCTCCGATCTGCCGTCGCTACGGCTGTTCGGCTGGCTCAGCGCCTTCTCGATGGTGATGGCGCTCGTCGCCGACCTCTTCATCCTGCGGCCGACGGCGATGTGGTTGATCAATCTGCACGCCAAGCTTCAGGGCACCGACAAGCCGGCGATCTGAGCGGCTGCATCCATCGGACACGGAATCGGCGCGGTCCGGACGATTGCGCCGCGCCTCCGAAAAACAACAAGCCCCGGTTCGCGAGAACCGGGGCTTGTCGCTTTCGGAGCGGAAAGAGCTGTCAGCCCTTCGTCATCGTGATGTTGACGCCGCGAATCTCGCCCTTGGATGAGATCTGCACCGTCTGCTTGGTGCCGTTGGTGCGCAGCGACAAATTGGCGGCAAAGCCGTTGGCCTCGACGAACACCTCGATCTGGCCGCCACCGGCAGTGCCTTGGAGATTGCCGAAGATGTTGCGGTTGGTCTCGCTCCAATTGCCGGAGATGCGCTCGCCTTGGCTGGTCACATCGCTGGTGAGGTCGAACTTGTAGCTGTCGGAGGCGCAGTGCAACGCCTGCTTGAGACTGAGACCGGTGCCGGCAACCTTGTAGTCCGCCTTGCAGCGGATGCGCTCGGTCGAGCCGTCGGACAGCGACACCGTACCCGTCCCGGTCCATGCGCCCTCGAAACCTGCAAACGGTCCGGACGACTGAGCCTGACTTGTCGAAACCGAGAAGAGCAGCGCAGCGCCGATGCCGGCCGCCTTGATTGCCAGTTCAGTCCGTCCAAAGAATTTCATCTCAAAATATCCCGTTTAGAACGACGTCCGCTTCTCACGAAGAACGTCTCGCTACATCGAAAGTTTAGTGTTCCGAGCCAGTGACAGGTTCAATGCCCGACTGCCAGAGATGGCAGTTCACGACGCCTTGCGCCATGCTTCCACCTCTCGATTTGTCGTATTTCGGCATGTTTCTTGGTCCCGAGGCGGTATCGAGAGATGCAGCTCTGCAACAGGTGCGCAGCAAAACGCGGCGCACCTGAATTATGACGTAGTATCAGTCTCTTACATTTGCCAGAGAAGGCGCAGGGAAGCCCTGATTTGGTGGACGTGGCGCCAATTTGGCCGCATTTGCCAGTGCTTGTGCCTTCTCCGAGGCCGCTCCTCCCGCGGCGACTTGCCATCAGAACAATCCGTTCCGGTCGTCGCCCTGTGCTGACCGGGATTGGTGCGATTCTGCCGTCAGAATGAAGGAATACAATGCGTAAGCTTCTCGTCGCTCTCACCTTGCTGTCGGCCTCCCTCTCGACCGCAGCGTTCGCCCAGCAAGGGCGCGGCACGGACGCCGAGCAGAAGGCCTGCTCGCGCGATGTGCAGAAGCTCTGCCGTCCGGTCATCGACCAGGGTGATTTCACCATCCTGGCCTGCCTCAAGGAGAACCGGGCCAAGATCTCTCAGGCCTGCGACCAGGTCCTGAAGAACCACAACCAGTAAGCTCGGCCACTGGCCCACAAAAGGCGGCCCCGGGGCCGCCTTTTCGGACCTGATCCGCAAAGGGCAGCCATCGAGAGACAGGATTGGTTTTGCGGCCGTATTCCCCTATATGGGGGCCGCGGCGGCATCGCCCGCACGGGCTCGCGCGAGCGAAAAAGCCCTTCCTGTCCAAACGATTGTAGACCAGCCCTCGATGACCTCTGCGAGCGAATTGCGATCCGGCAAGGGTGAGCGCGACGAGAATTTTCCCGTCGCGTCCTGGATCATTCATCCGCGTCATCGCGCGCTGATCCTGGCGTATTACAATTTCGTCCGCACCGCCGACGACATCGCCGACCACGCCACGCTGCCGCCGGACGAGAAGCTCGCTTATCTCGACCTGCTCGAGGCGGAATTGCTCGGCAAAGGCGACACCCAGGCCGAGGCCGTCAGCCTGCGGCACGCACTGGCCGAACGCGGCATGGCGCCGCGCCACGCGCTCGACGTGCTCATCGCGTTCCGTATGGACGTGACCAAGTTGCGCTACGAGAATTGGGACGAGGTCATCCATTATTGCCGCTACTCGGCGATGCCGGTCGGCCGCTTCATGCTCGACGTCCATGGTGAGAGCACCTCGACCTGGGCCGCGTCAGATGCGCTCTGCGCAGCGCTGCAGATCAACAACCACCTCCAGGATTGCGGCAAGGATTTCCGCGAGCTCAACCGCGTCTATCTGCCGCGCGATGCGCTGGCCGCGAGTGGCGCCTCGGTCGAGCAGCTCGGACTGGCGCAGTCGCCACCGGCGATGCTGGCCTGCCTTCAGGCTCTCGCCGTCCGCAACGAAGCGCTGCTCGCCGAGGGCAGGTCGCTAGCTGCGGAGATCCGGGATTTCCGCCTCGGCGTCGAGGTCTCGGTGATCCAGGCCTATGCCGACCGCATCGTGCGCCTGTTGAAGGTGCGCGATCCCCTGCGCGAGCGCGTGCACCTGAACAAGCTCGAGCTCCTCACCTTCAGCCTCGCCGGCATGATCGGCGAAGTCGGCCGCCGCACGGTCGGACGCAAGGCCATTTCCAGACCGGGGACTGCACATGACGCTTGAGGCGACCTCGCCCGGCGCCAATTATGGCTCGACCGCATCCGGCAGTTCGTTCTACGCCGCGATGCGCATCCTGCCGCACGACCAGCGTGAAGCGATGTTCCAGATCTACAGCTTCTGCCGCCAGGTCGACGACATCGCCGATTCCGATGGCCCGCGCGACGAACGGCTCGCCGCCCTTCAGGCGTGGCGCAACGACATCGATGCGCTCTACCAGGGCAATCCGCCGCCGCGGCTGAAGGACTACGTCACCTCGGTGAAGACCTTCGGCCTCAAGCGCGAGGATTTCCTCGCCATCGTCGACGGCATGGAGATGGACGTGCCGCAGGACATCCGCGCGCCCGACATGGCGACGCTGGATCTCTACTGCGATCGCGTCGCGAGCGCCGTAGGGCGGCTGTCGGTCCGGGTCTTCGGCTTGCCAGACGAAGACGGCATCGAGCTCGCCCATCATCTCGGCCGCGCGCTCCAGCTCACCAACATCCTGCGCGACATCGACGAGGACGCGGGCCTCGGCCGGCTCTATCTGCCGCGCGAAGCGCTGCTGCATGCCGGCATCACCTCCAACGATCCGGACCGCGTGATCGTCGAGCGCGCGCTGCCGAAGGTCTGCCTGCCACTGGCGCAGCGCGCAAAGGTGTATTTCGAGAAGTCGGACGAGATCATGAACCGCAACCGGCGCCGCGCGGTGCGCGCGCCGCGGATGATGTCGAAATACTATCATGCCATTCTGGATCTCCTGATCGCGCGCGGGTTCAACGCGCCGCGCGAGCCGGTGCGTGTGTCGAAGATCACACGTATCGCCATCCTGCTCCGATACGCTCTCATCTGATGCAAAAAACAGCTCACATCATTGGCGCTGGAATCTCCGGCCTCTCCGTCGCCGTGCGACTTGCCAATGCCGGCTTCAAGGTCGCCGTGCACGAAGCGACGCAGCAGGCCGGCGGCCGTTGCCGTTCCTATTACGACGGCGCCACCAATCTCACCATCGACAACGGCAACCATCTGCTGCTGTCCGGCAATAGCCATGCGCGCGCCTATGCGCGTTCGATCGGGACCGAGGCGGGCCTCGTCGGTCCGGAGCGCGCGCAGTTTCCCTTCGTCGATCTCAAGACCGGGCAGCGCTGGCAGATCGACCTCGGCGACGGCCGGCTCCCGACCTGGGTGCTCGACGAGAGCCGCCGCGTCCCCGACACTGGGCTGACCGATTATCTGAAGCTGGCGCCGCTGATCTGGGCATCGGAAGAGACGCTGGTCGGCAAGTCAATTCCGTGCGAAGGCGTTCTCTATCAGCGCCTGGTGCAGCCTCTGCTGCTCGCGGCCCTCAACGTCGATCCACCCGAAGGCTCGGCGGGGCTTGCCGGCGCGATCGTGCGCGAGACGCTGCTCGCCGGCGGGCAGGCCTGCCGTCCCCTGATCGCGCGCGACGGGCTCAGCGCGGTACTGATCGAGCCCGCCGTGACGTTCCTGCAGGGGCGCGGGCACAGCGTTCAGCTCGGCCATGAGCTGCGCTCGTTTGCGACCCATGACGGCAAGGTCGGCGCGCTGAATTTCGGCGGCGAGGATGTGATCCAGATCAGCGAAGGCGACGTCGTCGTGATGGCGGTGCCGCCGCGCGCTGCCTCCAACCTGCTGCCGGGCCTGAAGACGCCGACCGAATTCCGCGCCATCGTGAATGCGCATTTCCGCGTCGAGCCGCCGGCGGGATCGGCACCGATCCTCGGCGTGATCGGCGGCGTCGTGGAATGGCTGTTTTCGTTCCCGAACCGGCTGTCCGTCACCATCAGCAACGGCGACCGTCTGGTCGACATGCCGCGCGAGGAACTCGCGCAGGCGATCTGGAACGACGTCTGCAAGGCGGGCGGTGTTTCCGGCGAGCTGCCCCCTTGGCAGATCGTGCGCGAGCGCCGTGCCACATTTGCGGCGACGCCGGCGCAGAATGCCCTGCGTCCAGGGCCGGTCACTGCGCTGAAAAACCTGTTTCTTGCAGGCGATTGGACTGCTACGGGATTGCCTGCAACCATCGAGGGATCGGTCCGATCCGGTGATCGCGCCGCCGATCTGGTTCTGGCCGCCAAGGGATAGTGACAGGCGGCCCTGACGGGCATTTGTCCCAGTCAATTTCGGCCCATTCAATCGACTATCGGAGCAATCGAGCGAGATGGATTCCGTGAACGCGACCAGCCGCGAAGCCCAAGAATTCAGGAACTTGGAATCGAGCATTGCGTCGGCCACCGAAGGCGTCCTCGGCTTCCAGCAACCCGACGGCCATTGGGTGTTCGAGCTCGAGGCAGATTGCACGATTCCGGCCGAATACGTCCTGCTGCGCCATTATCTCGCCGAGCCGGTCGATGCCGTGCTCGAAGCCAAGATCGCCAATTATCTTCGCCGCGTGCAGGGCGCCCATGGCGGCTGGCCGCTGGTGCATGACGGCGAGTTCGACATGAGCGCCAGCGTCAAGGCGTATTTCGCGCTGAAGATGATCGGGGATTCCATCGACGCGCCGCACATGGTGCGTGCGCGCGAGGCGATCCATTCCCGCGGCGGCGCCATTCACAGCAATGTCTTCACGCGCTTCATGCTTGCGATGTTTCGCGTCGTGACCTGGCGCGCGGTACCGGTGCTGCCGATCGAGATCGTGCTGCTGCCGTTCTGGTCGCCGTTCCACATCAACAAGATCTCCTACTGGGCGCGCACCACCATGGTGCCGCTGATGGTCATCGCCGCGCTGAAGCCACGGGCGAAGAATCCCAAGGGCGTCGGCATCGACGAGCTGTTCCTGCAGGATCCGCGCTCGATCGGCATGACCGCCAAGGCGCCGCACCAGAGCATGGCCTGGTTCGTGCTGTTCCGCGCGCTCGACGGCATTTTGCGCGTGGTCGAGCCGATGTTTCCCAAGAGCCTGCGCAAACGCGCCATCGACGCGGCGCTCGCCTTCACCGAGGAGCGGCTGAACGGCGAGGACGGCATGGGCGCGATCTATCCGCCGATGGCCAACATCGTCATGATGTACGACGCGCTCGGCAAGGACGAGAACTTCCCGCCGCGCGCGATCACGCGCCGGGGCATCGACAAGCTGCTCGTGATCAAGGACGACGAAGCCTATTGCCAGCCCTGCGTCTCGCCGGTGTGGGACACGACGCTGACCGCCCACGCGCTGCTCGAAGCCGGCGGCGACAAGGCGGTGCCGGCCGCCAAGCAGGGTCTCGACTGGCTGATCCCGAAGCAGGAGCTCGAGGTGAAGGGCGACTGGGCGGTGAAGCGGCCCGACGTACGCCCGGGCGGCTGGGCCTTCCAGTACAACAATGCCCATTATCCCGATCTCGACGACACCGCGGTGGTCGTGATGTCGATGGACCGGATGCGCCGGGAGCACGGTGCGACCGGCTATGACGCCGCGATCGACCGTGCCCGGGAGTGGATCGAGGGCATGCAGAGCGACGACGGCGGCTGGGCCGCCTTCGACGTCAACAACCTCGAATATTATCTGAACAACATCCCGTTCTCCGACCACGGCGCGCTGCTCGATCCGCCGACCGAGGACGTCACCGCGCGCTGCATCTCGATGCTGGCCCAGCTCGGCGAGACCGCGGAGACCAGCAAGCATGTCGCGGACGGGATCGCCTACCTCCGCAAGACCCAGCACCCGGAAGGGTCCTGGTACGGCCGCTGGGGCATGAACTTCATCTACGGAACCTGGTCGGTGCTGTGCGCCCTCAACATGGCCGGCGTCCGCCATGACGACCCGATGATGCGGAAAGCGGCCGGCTGGCTGGCCTCGATCCAGAACCAGGACGGCGGCTGGGGCGAGGATGCCGTCAGCTACCGGCTGGACTATCGGGGATGGGAGGCCGCCCCCTCGACCGCCTCGCAAACGGCATGGGCCTTGCTTGCCTTGATGGCTGCTGGCGAGGTTGATCACCCGGCCGTCGCCCGCGGGGTGGAGTACCTGATTGCAACACAGAACGAAAAAGGACTGTGGGACGAACAGCGGTACACCGCCACAGGCTTTCCCCGTGTATTCTATCTACGGTACCATGGTTATCCGAAGTTCTTCCCGCTGTGGGCGTTGGCGCGGTATCGGAACTTGCGGAACACCAACAGCAGGGTGGTAGGGGTCGGAATGTGACTTTGGGGACGGGGGACTATCTTACCGCGGGTCAAACCGTTGATCCGCGGCCGATATTGATCGTGACTGGACTGGTTCAGGAGGCCCGCATCGCGGCCGGGCCTGGCATGGCGGTCATCTGTTCGTCGAGCAGCCCCACCCAGTTGCGGGCGCTGTTGACGGTGCTGGATCCCGAGACGATTCGCGGTGTGATCTCCTTCGGCGTGGCCGGCGGGCTCGACCCGACGCTGCGCTCCGGCGACGTCGTGCTGGCGACCGAGGTGCTCGCGGGCGATACCCGCTGGGCCGCTGGCCTCTCGCTCGGCGACGACCTCATCGACCGCCTGACGTCGGGGCGCCGCCGCGTTGTGCGCGGCAGCCTCGCGGGTGCCGAGGAAGTGGTCACGGGGCGCTCCTGCAAGGCGGCGCTGCATTCGGAGACGGGAGCGGCCGCCGTCGACATGGAAAGCCACATCGCGGCGGCCTACGCCGCCGAGGCCGGCTTGCCGTTCGCCGCGGTCCGCGTCATCAGCGATCCCGCCCATCGCGCGCTGCCGGCGCTCGCCCGCGCCGCCATCAAGCCGAATGGCCAGATCGACGTGCTGGCCGTGCTGCGCGGCATCGCGCGCAACCCGACTGCGCTGCACGGACTGGTCTCGACCGGCCTCGACTTCAACCGCGCGCTACGCAGCCTGCGCGGCTGCCGCGACTTCCTGATCGGCACCGAACTGGTCGACAGCGAGGCGCTGGTCTCCGAGGCGGCCTGAGCGGGTTCTGCGATCACTAAAAACAAAAGGCCCGGTCGCCATTGGCGATCGGGCCTTTTCTTGTTGGTGGGACTAGCGCGCTTACGCGGCGGTCGACGCCTTCCGTGCGGCCTTCTCCTGTGCGGCGGCGGCCTCGTCCTTGCGGATCTCCGACAGGCGCTTCTGCACTTCCGCGGAGAAGATGTACTGCGCAGGACGCTGCTTGGACATGTCGATCTCCGGCGCCATCGGACCCGTGGTCCTGATGCCGCGCAGCGACACCCACATCGCCTTCAGCGGGTTGTTGATGGCGGCGGTCGCCGCCGTCGGCTCGTAGCCGCAATGGGCCATACAGTCGGCGCACTTCTCGTACTTGCCGGTGCCGTAGGTCTCCCAGTCGGTGGTGTCCATCAGCTCCTTGAAGGTTTTTGCATAGCCTTCACCGAGCAAATAGCAGGGCTTCTGCCAGCCGAAGATGTTGCGCGCGGGCATGCCCCAGGGCGTGCACTCGTATTCCTGGTTGCCGGCGAGGAAGTCCAGGAACAGGCCGGAATGCATGAAATTCCACTTCTTGCCCTTGCCCATCGCAAAGACGTCGCGGAACAGCTTCTTGGTCTTGGTGCGGTTGAGGAAGTGCTCCTGGTCCGGCGCGCGCTCATAGGCGTAGCCCGGCGACATCGAGACGCCGACGCCGAGCTCGACGGTCAGGTCGAGGAATTTGGCGATCTCTTCGGCCGGGTGGCCGTCGAAGATGGTGGCGTTGACGTTGACGGTGAAGCCGCGGGCCTTGGCCGCCTTGATCGCGGAGACGGCGCGGTCGAACACGCCCTTCTGCGACACGGCCTTGTCGTGGTGCTCCTTCAGGCCGTCGAGATGCACGGAGAAGAACAGGTAGGGCGAGGGCTCGAACAGATCGAGCTTCTTCTCGAGCAACAGCGCGTTGGTGCAGAGCGAGACGAACTTCTTGCGCGCGACGAGGCCGCGCACGATCTCGCCGATCTCCTTGTGGATCAGCGGCTCGCCGCCGGGAATGGCGACCATAGGCGCACCGCACTCGTCGGCCGCGTCCCAGCACTCCTGCGCCGTCATGCGGCGGTTGAGGATCGCATCCGGATAATCGATCTTGCCGCAGCCGACGCAGGCGAGGTTGCAGCGAAACAGCGGTTCCAGCATCAGCACGAGCGGATAGCGCTTGCGGCCAAGCAGCTTCTGCTTGATCAAATAGCCGCCGATACGCATTTCCTTGAAGAAGGGGATAGCCATTACAAGTTTCTTTCTGGGCTTGAAATTCGGGTGGGTCAGCTCGCAGCCAGTTCGGCCGGAAGCCGGAATTCGATGTTTTCCTCGCGGCCCGGGAGCACCGAGACCTTGACCGGTCCGATCCGCCGCATTGCTTCGATCACGTCATCCACGAGTACCTCGGGCGCCGAAGCGCCAGCCGTGACACCGACGGTTCTGGCATCTTTCAACCACTCCGGATTGAGCGCGCTGCCGTCGGCAATCAGATAACTCGCGACACCGGCCTCAGTGCCGATTTCGCGGAGCCGGTTCGAATTCGAGCTATTGGCAGCGCCCACCACCAAGATCACGTCGACCAGCTTGCTCAAGTCCCTTACCGCAGATTGGCGGTTCTGTGTCGCATAGCAGATATCCCGGATATCCGGGCCTTGAATATCTGTAAAGCGGGCCTGCAGGGCCGAAATGATGTCCTTTGTGTCATCCACCGACAGGGTGGTCTGGGTGATATAGGCCACTGGCGTATCCGCCGGCAGCTCAAGGGCCTTAACCTCTTCAACGCTTTGGACCAGCAGTACGGGGGCGGGAACCTGGCCCATCGTACCCTCGACCTCGGGGTGGCCGGCATGGCCGATCAGGATCAGGGTGCGGCCCCTGGCGATGTAGCGCTTCCCCTGATTGTGAACTTTCGTGACCAAGGGGCAGGTGGCATTGAGCACCGGAAGGTCGCGCGCGGCCGCTTCTTCCTCGACGCTGCGGGCGACGCCATGAGCGCTGAAGACCGTCACCGCCTTCGGCGGCACCTCCGACAGTTCCTCGACGAAGATCGCGCCCTTGTTCTTCAGGCTCTCGACGACGTACTTGTTGTGCACGATCTCATGGCGCACGTAGACGGGCGGGCCGTACTTCTCCAGCGCCCGTTCCACGATCTCGATCGCACGCACTACCCCCGCGCAAAAGCCGCGCGGTTGCGCCAGATAAACTTCCATTGGACGGCCATCACGCAAGTTGCACCAATCCGCTCTCAAGTTCAGGGGACACCCCGATACGAACCAATGAGTTGCAATATCCGCACCATCGGTTCGGCGCACGCGGTAGCCGCCCACCCCTGCCGGGGCCCCGGTGCATGGAGGTGCAGTACTTTGTGTCAAAAAATCGGCAGTAAGGAAAGGTGGAATGAACTTTGGTTCCCTGCCGGATCAGTTTGGCGGTATTATAGTAGAGGGTGCCCATGGCAGCAACGTGGCGACATTTGTGCGCACGCTTCGTCACTTTCCCGCCTCAACTCCTCGGCTATACCGATGGCCCGCATGATTATGCCATGGTCTTCCGCCGTTTACCTCGAAGCTTCTGACGGCGATAACCACTCAAAACAGCAATAGGTTTCGGCCGGGAACTCCGTTAAATAGCGGGCGTTTCCGGCAAGCTGTTAACCGCAGAAAGAAAAGTAGTGCTGCAAAGCGTCGTCGTTGCCATCGTCAGGGCCTGCACCCGGTTTGCCTCCCCCGTCGTCGTTCTCGGGCTCCTGCTGGCGGTGGGGGCGGGCTATTACACGTCCCAGCATTTCGCCATCAACACCGACATCAACTCGCTGATTGCCCAAAATCTGGACTGGCGCCAACGCGACCAGCAGTTCGATCGCGCCTTCGACCGCGATGCGACGATTACGGCGGTGGTCGAAGCCAAGACGCCGGAGATGGCGACCGCGGCGTCGGACGCGCTCTATGCCAAGCTGAAGGACAACAAGACCGAATTCCAGTCGATGCAGCAGCTCGGCACCGGCGAGTTCTTCGAGAAGAATGGTCTGTTGTTCCTGCCGACAGAGGAAGTTGCCAAGGTCACCGGCCAGTTCGAATCCGCAGCACCCCTGATCGAGATCATGGCGGGCGATCCCTCGATCCGCGGCCTGACCGGCGCGCTCGAGACGGGACTTGCCGGCGTCAAGCGCGGGCAGGTCAAGCTCGACAACACCGAACGGCCCTTCAACCAGATCGCGCAAACGGTCGAGACCGTGCTCAACAAGGGCAATGCGACGTTCTCCTGGCGCCAGCTCGTCAGTGACGAGCCGCTGACGGATTCGGACAAGCGCGCCTTCATCGAGTTCAAGCCGATCCTCGACTACAACGCGCTTGAGCCCGGCAAGGGCGCAACCGACGCGATCCGCAAGGCCGCAGCCGATCTGGATTTTGCCACCAAATATCAAGCGCGAGTCCGGCTGACCGGGCCGGTCCCGATCGCCAACGAGGAATATGCAACCGTCCAGGAAGGCGCCGTCGTCAATGGCATCGGCACGGTCCTCGTCGTGCTGCTCATCCTGTGGCTGGCGCTGCATTCGGCGAAGATCATCTTCGCGGTGTTCGTCAATCTCTTCGTCGGTCTTGCGCTGACCACCGCCGCCGGCCTGATGATGGTGGGCTCGCTCAATTTGCTGTCGATCGCATTCGCCGTGCTGTTCGTCGGCCTCGGCGTCGATTTCGGCATCCAGTACAGCGTCCGCTATCGCTCCGAGCGCTACAAGCACAACGATCTCTCGGGTGCGCTGATCCTGGCCGCCAAGCGCTCGGCAATTCCGTTGTCGCTGGCGGCAATGGCGACCGCGGCTGGCTTCCTCTGCTTCATCCCCACGGACTACAAGGGTATCGCCGAACTCGGCCAGATCGCCGGCGTCGGCATGCTGGTCGCGTTCCTCACTAGCATCACCGTGCTCCCGGCGATGCTGAAGCTGTTGAACCCGCCCGGTGAGAAAGAGCCGGTCGGCTATGCCTTCCTGGCGCCGCTCGATCACTTCCTGGAGAAGCACCGCGTGCTGGTCGTCGGTGGCACCATGTTTCTGGCGGTCGCCGGCCTGCCGCTGCTCTATTTCATGAAGTTCGACTTCAACCCGATGAATCTGCGCAACCCGAAGGCAGAGTCGATCGCGACCTTCCTCGACTTGCGCAAGGATCCCAACACGGGCGCCAATGCCATCAACGTGATGACCACGTCGGAAGAGCAGGCAAGGCAGGTGGAGGCGAAGCTGGAGAAGGTGCCGGAGGTGTTGCGGGTGATGTCGCTCAACAGCTTCGTTCCTGAAGACCAGCCGCCGAAGCTGAAGCTGCTCGCGCAGGGCGCCAAGGTGCTGAACCCCGCGCTCAATCCCGACCAGATCGACGCCGCGCCGTCGGACAAGGAAAACGTCGATGCGCTGAAATCGTCGGTCGACAATCTGCGCCGGACCGCAGGCGATGCGAAGGGCCCGGGTGCGGTTGCCTCGCGTCGGCTCGCGGATGCGCTGGAAAAGCTCGCCAATGCCGATGAAGCCACACGGAACAAGGCGCAGGACGTGTTCGTCGCGCCGATGAAGATCGTGTTCGACCAGCTCCGGAACGCGTTGCAGGCCGAGCCGGTCACCCTGAAGTCATTGCCGGCAGATCTCGTCAGCGCCTGGAAGAGCAAGGACGGTATCATCCGCGTCGAGGCGCTGCCGAAGGGTGATCCCAACGACAACGACACGCTACGCAAATTTGCGGCGGCGGTGCTCGTTGCCGAGCCGACCGCGATCGGCGGTCCGGTCTCGATCCTGAAATCCGGCGACACCGTGGTGAAGGCGTTCATCCATGCCGGAATCTATGCGCTGCTGGTGATCGGCCTATTACTGTGGATCACGCTGCGCCGGTTCGTCGACGTGTTGATGACGCTGGTGCCGCTGTTGGTGGCAGGCGCGGTCACGCTCGAGATCTGCGTGCTGATCGGCTTGCCGCTCAACTTCGCCAATATCGTCGCGTTCCCGCTGCTGCTCGGCGTCGGCGTGGCCTTCAAGATCTACTATGTCGTGGCCTGGCGCTCGGGCAGGACAAACCTGCTCCAGACCAGCCTGACGCGCGCGATCTTTTTCAGCGCGCTGACAACGGCCACCGCGTTCGGCAGCCTTTGGCTGTCGAGCCATCCCGGCACGTCCAGCATGGGCAAGCTGCTGGCGTTGTCGCTGGTGACGACGCTCGCCGCCGTGCTGCTGTTTCAGCCTGCCCTAATGGGCAAACCCCGCAATCTCAGGGAGTAGGCAGATGTCGCCGACCTGGTCGGCGGCGCCCTTCTGACCGGGTTTGGCGGTGCCGGCGGCCTTCGGGGCTGCGGGCGCAGGCTGCGCCACCGTAGCGCCGGTCGTTCCCGGGGCTTTCGGCGCCGCGCCGGTGGGCTTCGGCGCACCCTTGGCCATGGCGTTGGCGGAGCTCAAGGGAATCGGGGGGCTGACCCGGGTCCAGGTCTCGCCACCGCACAGGAACCCCATCACGCAGCCCTTGATCTCGAGCTGGTCGGTGCCAACCGGCGTGATGGTTGCGCTGTAGAGCTGGCCGTCCTTGGCATTGTAGACCTGACCTTCCCATTGATCGGCGCCGGGCTTTTTCTTCATGTCGATCAGGGTCGCCATGCCCAGCGTGGGCCGGGTCTTTTTCGACGCGTCCGGATTGTTCTCGTCGCGGCCCCCGGGCTGTTTTTCCCAGGAAACCGCGCCCCACATGCTGCCATTGCATTGGGCGACACGAATGTTAGCGACGCCGTCGGCAACCCGCCAGTCGCCGGTCGGATCGGCCGCGAGCGCCGGGTTCAGGCAGGTGTAACCGCCAGCCAGGATTAGTCCGGTGTAAAGGGCTAAACGCATGATAGTTCCTTGGCAGTGCAACATGGTCTAAAGCTCTGCTTGCGAAGATGGTCCGAAAAAGGGCAAAAGGCCGCACAGACCGTTTTCAGCGACGTTCCGTTTTCAGTTGACGAGACGGCCCTCAACCGAAGTATGTAGCGGATGCACAGCCCAAATCCAGACATGTCTCAGCTGTTCGCGGACCGCCAGGCCCAGCGCAGCGCCCTGCATAATCGGCATCTGAACGAGCAGTTCGTTCGGGTTCTGAAGACCATCGGCTACGATGTCGGCTTCCAGAAGGGGCAGGGACAGTATCTCTACGACCGCGACGGGGCGCGCTATCTCGACCTCTTGTCCGGTTTTGGCGTGTTTGCGATCGGGCGCAATCATCCTGTCATGCGCGAGGCGCTCAAGAGCGTGCTCGATGCCGACCTGCCCAACCTCGTCCAGTTCGACGTCTCGGTGCTCGCCGGCGTGCTCGCCGAGCGGCTCCTGAAATACGTCCCCTATCTTGATAAGGCGTTCTTCGCCAATTCCGGCGCCGAATGCGTCGAAGCGGCGATCAAGTTCGCCCGCGGCGCCACCGGTCGTCCGGGGATCGTCTATTGTGCCCACGGCTATCACGGCCTGACCTATGGCGCGCTGTCGCTGACCGGTGATTCGAACTTCCGCACCGGCTTCGAGCCGCTGCTGCCGGGATGCACTTCGATCCCGTTCAACGATCTCGCCGCGCTCGAAAAGGCGCTGGCCTC
Source organism: Bradyrhizobium sp. Kon56 (assembly GCF_055807635.1). NCBI lineage: Bacteria > Pseudomonadati > Pseudomonadota > Alphaproteobacteria > Hyphomicrobiales > Nitrobacteraceae > Bradyrhizobium > Bradyrhizobium sp. Kon56. Next base: position 369,741 of record NZ_JBVVOU010000001.1, read on the forward strand.
GCGCGAGGTGGCGGCCTTCGTCGTCGAGCCAATCCAGGGCAAGGGCGTCAACATGCCCACCGACGAGTTCCTGCCGGGTGCAGCTGCGCTCTGCAAGAAATACGGCACGCTGTTCGTCGCCGACGAGATCCAGACCGGCATGGGCCGCACCGGCCGCTTCCTCGCGGTCGAGCACTGGAACGTCGAGCCCGACATGGTGCTGCTGTCGAAGTCGCTGTCCGGCGGCCATGTGCCGGTCGGCGCGGTGCTGACGCGCAAAAGCATCTTCGACAAGATATTCAACCAGATGGACCGCGCCGTCGTGCACGGCTCGACCTTCTCCAAGAACGACCTGGCGATGGCTGCGGGCATCGCCACGCTTGACATCATGGAGTCCGAGAAGCTGATCGAGTCCGCCGCCAAGCGCGGTGCCGAGCTGCGCCTCGCGCTCACGCGCATGGTGCCCGGCTACGAGCTGTTGAAGGAGGTCCGCGGCAAGGGCCTGATGATCGGCGTCGAGTTCGGTCCGCCGAAATCGCTGCGGCTGCGGGCGTCCTGGAACGTGCTGGAGGCAGCCAACAAGGGTCTGTTCTGCCAGCTCATCACCGTGCCGCTGTTCAAGGACCACAAGATCCTCACGCAAGTCGCCGGCCATGGCAGCCACACCATCAAGCTGTTGCCGCCGCTCACCATCACCGAGGAAGATTGCGGCTGGATCGAGCGCGCCTTCGACGACGTCATCGCCGGCAGCCACAAGGTCCCCGGCGCGATCTGGTCGCTCGGCAAGACGCTGGTGGACAATGCGGTGCGAAGGTCTGCGTAAGGCCTCTGCTGCGGCCTGATGTCGCGACGTGCGACCTGCTGAAGCAGTCCGTCTCCCGAAATTCCAAATCGACGCTTATTTTCCGGCATTGACCTGACCGGGAGAGGAGTGGGCGATGCCTTTGACTGGCGGCTGTCATTGCGGCGCCATCCGCTATGAAGTGAACGGCGACATGATGGTGCATGCGCTCTGCCATTGCGCGGATTGCCGCCGTCACTCCGGGGCACCGATGGTGGGCTGGGCGATGTATTCGCTCAAAGCCGTCAAAGTCGTGCGCGGTCAGCCGAAGATCTATCGATCATCCGAGCATGGACGACGTCACTTCTGTGCCGATTGCGGCACGGGGCTGTTCTATATCAACGAAAACCTGATGCCTGATATCATCGATGTCCAGAGCGGCACCTATGATGACCCCGATGCCATACCGGCGACGATGCACATTCAAGTCGCCGAGCGGATTGGCTGGATGGAGCGGGCTCACGAACTGCCCGTCTTCGAACGGTTTCCTCCGCTCGAATGACTGGATGCGCAGAGGCTAACCGTTCATCGCCGCCTCGAACTTGTCGACGAATTCGGCAAGCTCGTCTGCGCCGAGATCGCTGACGGCCCAGAAGCTCAGGCCGCGATTGCCCCAGCGCCGGCAGTTGAAGCCCTGCATGGTTTCGGTCTTGGGCGCGCGGTATTCCGCGTTCGATGTCTGCGACACGAACAGATTGACGACGTGCTGCCGGCGCTTGTAGACGACGGCACCGATGGCACGGGCGTCGATATAGTCGAGCCTGCCGCCGACCAGCGTAAAACCTTGCGTGGTGAGGTCGATCACGGGTGGGGCGACGTCGAGCTTGCCGTTGAACCACGGCTTCACCGTGTGCTGGTCGGTCGAGACCACGTCGATGAGATGGCCGGCCTGCAGCGAGCGAAGATGCGCGGAGACGACCTCCGACAGGATCCGCTGCTGGTCGTCCTGGCGCAGCACCAATGCGACGACGCCGGAGGCGGCGAGCGCGGAGACTGCCGAGCCCATCGCAAAGCCGCGCAGCACGGAGCGGCGGCTCGGCTGTTGATGCTGCGGCTGCGGCAGCGAGGCCTCGATACGCGCACGCAGGCTCGCCGGTGCGGTGTAGCGCAAATCGGCGTCTGCGAGCACGCGCTGCATCTCGCGCTGCGCGGCGAACTCCGCAGCGCAGGCCGGGCAGCCGGCGATATGGGCTTCGACCTCGCGCGCGTGGCCGGCATCGAGCTCGTTGTCGAGCAGCGCGTGAAGCAGGATTCTTGCTTCGTCGCAGGTCATCTTGCTTGCTCCTCATCCGCCGTCCAGGCCGCGCGCAGCATGGCACGGGCGCGGGCGAGGCGGGACATCACAGTGCCGACGGGCACGCCGGCGGCCTCGGCGATTTCACGATAGGATAGGTTGTTGATCTCCCGCAGCACGAACGTTTCCTTGAACGGCTCGGCGAGCGCGTCGATCAGCTTGCGGATCGCGCCCGCATCGCGGCTGCGCAGCACTTCGGTTTCGGGGCTGGCCTCGGTCTCGTGCCAGATCGGCGTCTGCTCGGCAGCGCCGGGCGTATCCTCGATCGCGCTGTGCCTGTGTGCGCGCCGTGCATATTCGGCATTGCAGACGTTACGCAGGATCGCGAACAGCCAAGGCTTTATCGCCGGCCCGCGATAGCTGTCGAAATGCTTCAGCGCGCGCAGATAGCACTCCTGCACCGCGTCCTCGGCATCGGAGGGGTCACGCAAGAGATAGCGCGCGAGCGTGTAGACGTCGTCGAGATGGGGCAGCGCCGCCTCGCGGAAGCGTTGCGCCTTCTGCAAATCGTCGTTGGCGGGCATCGCTCCTCGCTTTGCCTCTTGTTCTGCTCGTTGCTTGGTTTCGTCGCTGTTCGTCTCGTCCCTATTCGTTTCGTCCCTGAGTGTGACCGAAGGCACACGGGCCCGGCCGGTGTGGGACCACCGGCCGGGCAAGACGTTGATGCCTTGGTTCGAGGTGTTACTCAACCTTGATCATCCCCGTCATGTGCGGGTGCAGAGAACAAAAATATTTGTAGTCGCCCGCATTGGTGAAGGTGAACGAGAACTTGTCGTCAGTGTCCAGGGTCTTGGACCTGAACTTCCCGGCCGACACCACGGTGTGGGGGATGTCGTCCCGGTTGGTCCAGGTCACGGTGGTGCCGACCTTGATCCTGAGCTCGGCCGGCTGGAAGACGAAATTGTCGATATGCACCTCCATGTCCTCGGCACGGGCGGTTGTGGCGGTTAACAGCATGGCCGCGGCCAAAGCGAGACCGGAGGCGACACCGAAGTCGCGGCGATTGAGAGTCTTCATTGTCAGCTTCCGTTAGCCTTGCATCAACCCTGGAGCGGCGTGTCGATGATCGCGAGCCGCTGCTCGTTCTGCTTGAAGTTGATGCTGGCAACGCCAAGCATCGCGCGGAGCTTTGCGTCCTCGACCTTCATCGGTCCGGGCGAAGGAGCCGCCCCGGGCGCGGGCTGCGGGAAGGCGGTCGAACGTGCTGTATGGAACGTGACGTTACCCTCGACCTTCTGCATCACCTGGTGAATGTGGCCGTTCAGCACGGTGACCGAACCAAAGCCTTTCACCTGGTCCAGCGCGCGAGCACCGTCCTCGGTGCCCCAGCCCCATTCGGGGTAGACGGTCCAGAGCGGAATGTGGGCGAACAGCACGATCGGCGTCGATTTCGACTTGCCGCGCAGATCGTCCTCGAGCCAGGCGAGCTGCTCGGCACCGAGATTGCCGAGGCCGCCGGCCTTGAGGTCGACGACATTGACGAGGCCGATGAAGTGCACGCCGCCGGCGTCGAACGAATACCAGCCTGCGCCCTTGGTACCGCGGCCGTAGCGCTCGCGATAAAACTTCACGTCCTCGTCGAGGAAATCATGCTCGCCGGGCACGTAGTGCACGTCGAGCTTGCTCTGCGAGATGATGCGATCGGCATTGTCGAACTCGGCGGCCTTGGAGAGATGCGTGATGTCGCCAGTGTGGATCATGAAGGACGGCTTGACCGGCATCGCGTTGATCTTGTTGACGGCTTCCTCCAGCGTGCCGAGCGCGTTGGGATTGGCCGGCTTGTCGAAGCCGACATGGCTGTCGCTGATCTGGAGGAAGGTCATTCCGGGCGCCGCCGCGGTCGCAGCCTGCGCGGAATCGATGATGCCGAGCGAGCGCGGGACGCCACCGGTGACGGTCCAGAGCACCCCGGTGCCCGCCCAGGTCATACATTCCAACACCTTGCGGCGGCTTAAGCCGTCCTCACCGTGATCGTGTCCGCTCATCGCGCAGCTCCACTCCGCCCGGAATTGGGCTTCGGAGATGTGATTGGGAGAGGAGGGGACTTATTCCCGGACGCGATGACGTTTTCGTGAGGTGGTTGGACGCGTAGCCCGTATGGAGCGTAGCGGAACACGGGACCAGACTTACAATACTCCCTGGATTTCGCTACGCCCGATCAAAGCTACGCATTCACTTTGCATCCTCCAAAATCATCGTCGCGCCTTTCTCGGCGATCATCGCGGTCGGCGTGTTGGTGTTGCCAGACGTGATGGTCGGCATGATCGAGGCATCGACAATGCGAAGGCTGCCGAGACCGTAGAAGCGCAGGCGTTCGTCGACCACCGCCATCGGATCATTTGCTGCGCCCATCTTCGCGGTACCGACGGGATGGAAGATGGTGGTGCCGATGTCGCCGGCGGCCTTGGCCAGAGAGGCATCGTCGTCGCCGACGGCGGGGCCGGGCAGATATTCGCTTGGGCGGTATTTTGCCAAGGCCTTCTGCTGCATCAGGCGGCGGGTGGTGCGGATGGCATCGGCGCCGACCTGACGATCGTCGTCCGTTGAAAGATAATTCGGCGCGATGATGGGCTTCTCGTCCGGCGCCGCCGAACGCAGACGTACGGTGCCACGCGATGTCGGCTGGAGATTGCAGGCGCTCACCGTGATCGCGGGAAAGCGGTGCAGGGGATCGCCGAACTTGTCGAGCGACAGCGGTTGCACGTGGAACTGGATGTTGGCGCGTGCGCGCGTCGCATCGGAGCGGGTGAAGATGCCGAGCTGCGACGGCGCCATGGTCAACGGCCCGCGGCGGCGGAAGGCGTAGTCAAGGCCCATCAGGCCGCGTCGAACCAGGTTGTAGTAGGTCTCGTTCAGTGTGCGCACGCCTTCGACCTTGTAGATCGCGCGCTGCTGCAGATGATCCTGCAGATTGCGGCCGACGCCGGGCTTGTCCATCACGATGTCGATGCCGAGCGGCGACAGCCAGTCGGCAGGTCCGATGCCGGAGCGATGCAGCACCTGTACCGAACCAATCGCGCCTGCCGAGAGGACCACCTCGCGTTTCGCACGCACCTCGATGATCTCGCCGTTCTGGATGAAGCGAACGCCGACGGCGCGGCCCTGTTCGATGATCAGACGATCGACCAGCACATGCTTTTCGAGCCGCAGGTTCGGGCGGTTCAATACCGGCTTGAGAAAGCCGCGCGCCGACGACCAGCGCCGGCCGCGCTTCTGATTGACGTGGAAATAGCTGGTGCCTTCGTTGTCGCCGGTATTGAAATCCGGGATGCGCTTGATGCCCATCTCCTCAGCCGCATCGCCCACGGCATCCAGTATGTCCCAGGACAGCCGCGGCGCCTCGATGCGCCAGCCGCCGCCGGCGCCGTGATGCTCGCTCGCGCCGAGGAAGTGATCCTCGAGCCGTTTGAACAGCGGCAGCACGTCGTCATAACCCCAGCCGGTCATGCCGAGCTGGCGCCAGTGATCGTAATCGGCGGCCTGTCCACGCATCGAGATCATGGCGTTGATCGCCGAAGAACCGCCGATCACCTTGCCACGGGGATAGGCAAGCGAGCGGCCGTTCAGGCCGGGCTCGGCCTCGGTCCTGAACATCCAGTCCGAGCGCGGATTGCCGATGGCGAAGAGATAGCCGACGGGAATGTGGAACCAGATCCAGTTGTCGTCGCCGCCGGCTTCGAGGAGGAGGACGCGATTGCTGGAATCGGCCGACAGCCGGTTGGCGAGGATGCAGCCCGCCGTGCCGGCCCCAACGACAATGTAGTCAAACTCACCTTCGAGCCGCCTTGGCATTCTGCTTCCACCCAACAGGCGTCATGCCCGGGCTGTCCGGGGCATCCACGCGCTTTCCGTTCTAATAGTCAGACGTGGATGGCCGGGACAAGTCCGGCCATGCCTGTGAGTCGGGGCTACACCCCGATCCCCGCCAGTTGGGTGGACTGGTGCTTGCATGGTAGACAGGCCTGCATTTTCAACAAAGCTTGAGACCCTCCATGCCCATCGTGAACCGCGTCGCCGACCTTCAACCCGATATTCAGGCCTGGCGCCGGGACATCCACCAGCATCCGGAGCTGCTCTATGACGTCCACCGCACCGCAGCATTCGTCGCAGACCGCCTGCGCGAATTCGGTTGCGATCAGGTCGTGACGGGGATCGGCCAGACCGGCGTGGTCGGCGTGATCAAGGGCAGCAAGCCGGCCGGCGAGGGCCTCAAGGCCATCGGCCTGCGTGCCGACATGGATGCGCTGCCGGTCGAGGAACAGACCAACGTGCCTTACGCTTCGAAGACCCCGGGCAAGATGCACGCCTGCGGCCATGACGGCCACACCGCGATGCTGCTCGGTGCTGCGCGTTATCTCGCCGAGACCCGCAACTTCGCCGGCGATGCCGTGGTGATCTTCCAGCCGGCCGAGGAGGGTGGCGCGGGTGGCTTGGCCATGGTCAAGGACGGCATGATGGAGCGCTTCGGCATCGAGCAGGTCTACGGCATGCACAACGGTCCGGGCATTCCGGTGGGCTCGTTCGCGATCCGGCCGGGTCCGATCATGGCGGCGACCGATGAGGTCGATATCATGATCGAGGGCCTCGGCGGCCATGCCGCGCGGCCGCACAAATGTGTGGATTCCGTTCTGGTCGGTGCACAGGTGATCACGGCGCTGCAGTCGATCGTTGCGCGCAGCGTCGATCCGCTGGAATCGGCCGTGATTTCGATCTGCGAGTTCCACGCAGGCAATGCCCGTAACGTGATTCCACAAACCGCGACACTGAGGGGCACCATCCGCACGCTGTCGCCGGAGGTGCGCAAGCTGGTGGAGAAGCGCGTCCACGAGGTTGTGGCGGGCGTGGCGCAGATCACCGGCGCCAAGATCGATCTGCACTACAAGCGGAATTATCCCGTGGTGAACAATCACGCCGCGGAGACCGAGATCGCACGTCGCATCGCGGGGCAAGTTGCGGGCGAGGCCAATGTGCTCGAGATGTCGCCGCTGATGGGCGGCGAGGATTTCGCCTATATGCTGGAAGCGCGCCCCGGCGCCTTCATCTTCTGCGGCAACGGCGACAGCGCCGGCCTGCATCACCCCGCCTACAATTTCGACGACGACGCCATCGTTTACGGCACATCGTATTGGGTTAAGCTGGTCGAGGAATCGCTCGCGGCATCGTAAGGCCAAGCGCAAGATCAAGCCGAAAGCACAAACGAAAAAGGGCCCGCGCATCGCACGGGCCCTTTGTCTTCGAGTGACTGATCGGCTTCAGAAGATCCGCGAGAAGATCACGTACAGCGTGCCCGACAACAGGATAGCGACGGGCAAGGTCAGCACCCAGGCCATCACCATGTTCCTGATGGTGGCGACCTGGAGACCCGAACCGTTCGCGGCCATGGTGCCGGCGACGCCGGACGACAGCACGTGGGTGGTCGAGACCGGCAGGCCGAACGCGTCGGCGGCGCCGATCGTGGCGGCGGCGACGAGCTCGGCGGAGGCACCCTGCGCGTAGGTGAGATGGGTCTTGCCGATCTTCTCGCCGACGGTGACGACGATGCGCTTCCAGCCGATCATGGTGCCGAGACCGAGCGCGATCGCGACCGCGACCTTCACCCAGGTCGGGATGAACTTGGTCGCGCTGTCTAGCCCGCCTTTGTAGGCGTTCAAGGTCGCGACCTCTTCCTTGCTGAGGTCGTTTTCCTTGTCCTTCATCAGGAATCGGATCGCTTCCGAAGTCAGGTACATGTCGTTGCGGGTGTTGCCGACGACTTCCGCCGGCACCTTGTTCAGCGAACCGTATTTCGCGACCTGCTCGCCGACATCCTTCACCAGCACTGACAGCGAAGGGTAGGTGCCTTCGCTGATGTGATGCGAGGTGACGTACTGCGTCACCGCAGGACGGGGATCGCCGATGATCGCATGGCCGGCGCCCTTGGCCGCAACCACCTTGGAGGCGGCATCCGAGACCTTCGCGAACTGGGCGACCTGCGACTCCGGCAATGCGCGGTTGAGCGCATAGGCTGTGGGCACGGTGCCGATCAGGATCAGCATGATCAGGCCCATGCCCTTCTGGCCGTCGTTCGAACCATGGGCGAAGCTGACGCCGGTGCAGGTCAGGATCAGCAGGCCGCGAATCCACATCGGCGGGGCTTTGTGACCCTCAGGGGCGGCATAGAGCGCCGGGTTCTTGATGATCAGCTTGAGCAGCAGAAGCAGGCCGGCGGCGCAGATGAAGCCGACCAGTGGCGACAACAGAAGCGCATAGCCGATCTCCGTAGCCTTGCCCCAGTCCACGCCCGAGGTGCCGTCGCGGCCGCGCATCAGCGCGTTCGCAACGCCGACTCCGATGATCGAGCCGATCAGCGTGTGCGAGGAGGAGGCCGGCAGGCCGAAATACCAGGTGCCGAGGTTCCAAAGGATCGCGGCGATCAGCAGCGCGAACACCATCGCGAAACCGGCGCTGGAGCCGACCTGCAGGATCAGCTCGACCGGTAGCAGCGAGACGATGCCGAAGGCGACCGCGCCGGACGAGAGCAGCACGCCGAGAAAGTTGAAGAAACCCGACCACATCACCGCGACTTCGGCCGGCAGCGAATGGGTGTAGATCACGGTCGCTACCGCGTTGGCGGTGTCGTGGAAGCCGTTGACGAATTCGAAGCCGAGCGCGATCAGCAGCGCGACAAACAAGAGGATGTAGGGCAGATAGCTCGTGACCCGCGTGCCGGTCGCATCGACATCCGAATAGATGCTGTAGGCCACATAGAGCAGGCCCACGGCGAGGATGCCGAAGAACAGGATCATCGTCAGCGGATTGAAGCCCTTGTCGAGATTTGGCCGCGAGGCCGGCTGGATCGGCGCGGGATCGGCTACCGCGCGGTCGAATGCAACATCGGTCATGTCTGGAGGCCCCTTAACTTTCTGTAGGGGCTATTGTCCGCGATGGATTTGAAGGCTGGATGACAGGCGAGGCATGAAAGGGGTTTTCCCGCCCGTATTCAGGCGGCGCGCGCGGCTTTCTTCTGCAACCCGGCGACGATCTTCAAATCTTCGACAAAGCGCCGATATTCCAGCACCTTGGCTTCCGGATCGGGCAGCCGCAGCAGATAGGACGGGTGCACCGTCACCAGCGCCTTGTGACCGTCGGGCAGGTCGATGAGCCGGCCGCGGTTCTTTCCGATCGGGGTGATCTTGCCGAACACGCTCTGCGCGGCGGTCGCGCCCATCGCGACGATGAGATCGGGCTGGATGACGGAGACCTCCCGCTCATACCACTGCCGGCAGGCCTTTATCTCCGGCGTATTCGGCTTCTGATGCAGGCGAATCTTGCCGCGCGGCACGAATTTGAAGTGTTTCACCGCGTTGGTGACATAGACCTTCTTGCGGTCGACGCCGGCCTCCTGCAGCGCCTTGTCGAGCATCTGGCCGGCTGGACCGACGAAGGGATGGCCGGCGAGGTCTTCCTTGTCGCCAGGTTGTTCGCCGACCAGCATGATATTGGCGGACTTCGGACCCTCGCCGAACACGGTCTGGGTGGCGTCCTTGTAGAGATGGCAGGCGCGGCAGTGGGCGGCCTCCTCGCGGAGCGCTTCGAGATCGTCGGCAGCGGTCTTGCGTTTCATCGGAGCCTCCGGCCGCTTTTGAGGCTTGTGCGGATCGGTTGGGGCATTGGCGATCATGGCGCCGGTCATGCGCTCGGCGTCCTCAATCAGGGGCTTAATGATCGAAGCCTCGGGCAGGTTCCTCCAATATTTCTTCGGCATCTCGGTCTGCATTGCCTTCACCTTCAGGCGGGCCGGATTGAAGATGCTGGCGTAGTAGCGCCGCCAGGTTTCCTCCAGCCGGTCTTCGCTCGGTGCCTCGCTCTTGCTGACGCCTGATGTGAACGAGAGCGCGTGGCCATCCCAATGCGCGCACAAATCCGGCGTCAGGATCGACCAGGGCATGTCGGCAAAGCGCTTGGCGAAGAACGGCGCGGCGAGCTCGACGATGTGATGCTCCGGCTCGAACCAGGCGACGTAGTGTGCTTCGCGTTCCCTGCCGATCTCACGGAAGCGCACGAAGGCATGCATCTTGTGCTCGTCGCGGTAGACCGCCTTTGCCATGGCCGCGACTTGCGCGACATCGGGATCGGTCGCGACCTCGATGAGGTCGTGATTGTCCTTCAGCCGAAACAGCAGGCGATAGAGGATCGCGAAACGCTCGGGATCGCGATGCAGGATCGCGGCCTTGGCGAGCTCGACGAATTTTGCCGGCACGTTGAAGGTACCGTCGCCAGCCGCCGGCAGCGCAGACGGCGAGGGCGTCGCGAACAGCTCCGCTTCGCCGCCCTGCACGGCCCAGGTGACATCGGCCGGTTTCGTTTGGTGAAGCACGAGGCTACGTGCGGCTTTACGCCAGCCGTCGAAATCGGTTTCGTTCTCGAGGGTGATGTACTGCATCAGAATCCAAATCCCAGTTGCGTTGCCGGCTTGAACCGTTCGATCAACAGTGCCTCGTCGAGGCGATGCGGCGGGGGCTTGTGATCGCTGAGGACGATGAACGGCAGCGCCTTGTTGCGGGGCACATGCAGCCGCGCGAGGTCGGCGACGCGGATCGTGGTCGTGCGGCGCGCCGCGATGATGCGCTCGACCGCCTTGGTGCCGAAGCCCGGCACGCGCAACAACTCCTCGCGGCTGGCGCGGTTGACGTCGAGCGGGAAGCGGTCGCGGTGACGCAGCGCCCAGGCGAGTTTTGGATCGATGTCGAGCGGCAGCATCGCGCTATCGTCGACGATCTCGCCGACGTCGAAGCCGTAGAACCGCATCAGCCAATCGGCCTGATAGAGACGGTGCTCGCGCAGCAAGGGCGGCGCGCGCAGAGGCAGCGCGCGGCTGGCATCGGGGATCGGGCTGAACGCGGAATAATAGACGCGCCTCAGCCTGTATGAACCGTAGAGATTGGCGCTGGTGTGGAGGATGGTGTGGTCGGAGGCCGCGTCGGCGCCGACGATCATCTGCGTGCTTTGGCCGGCCGGTGCGAAGCGCTGCGGCTTGGCTTTTGTGTTCGCGCTGCGGCTTTCCTCGGCCTCGTCCAGCTTCAGCCGCAGCCGGCCCATGGTGCGGCGGATCGCGCGCACGTCTTTCTCGGGCGCGAATTGCTGCAGGCTCGTCTCCTGCGGCATCTCGATGTTGATAGAGAGACGGTCGGCATATTTGCCGGCCTCGGAGATCAATGTATCGTCGGCCTCGGGGATTGTTTTGAGATGGATGTAGCCACGGAAGTGATGCTCCTCGCGCAGTTTGCGCGCGACGCTTACCACCTGCTCCATGGTGTAGTCGGGGTTGCGGATGATGCCGGAGGAGAGAAACAGTCCTTCGATGTAATTGCGCCGGTAGAAGTCGAGCGTCAGCTTGACGACTTCGTCGATGGTGAAGCGGGCGCGTGGCACGTTGAAAGAGGCCCGGTTGACGCAATAGAGGCAGTCGTAATTGCAGGCGTTGGTCAGCAGCACCTTGAGCAGCGAGATACAGCGACCGTCCGGCGCGTAGGAATGGCAAATGCCCATGCCGGGCGCGGTCGATCCCATGCCCTTGCCGTCGCTGGAATCCCGCCTCTCGGTGCCGCTGGAGGCGCAAGACGCGTCGTACTTGGCGGCGTCGGCCAGGATTTCCAGCTTGCGTTGCACGTCCATATTGGATCCCTTTGATTCAGCTCATGAATCCCAAGGCCCGCCAATTCGATTGACTCCTGGGGCGTCGTTAGCTTTATATTAGAACATATCATGAACAAATGAGCTAGCCGCTGGTTCTCTTTTTGAGAGCCACCGGCAATCACTCCTGAGGAGCGGCGTATATGAGCGGCGCACGAACAAGCGCGCTTGCAGCCTTGCGCGGCCAGATCGAGCGCATCGAGACGGCGGAGGTCGTGCATCATCGCGACCGTGTCGCGCTCGGCCATCGCGAGGCCGACAGCGCGCTAAAGGGCGGGCTCGCACGCGCGGCAATCCACGAGGTATTTTGCGAAGGACGTCAGGGCGCGGCCGCGACCGGCTTTGTCACCGGACTTGCGGGGCGCATGACGGCACGCAAACCGCTGCTGTGGGTGCGGCAGGATTTTTCAGAAATTGAAACCGGTGCGCTGTCGATGAGCGGGCTCACCGAGATCGGTCTCGATCCGCGCCGTATGGTGATGGTGCGCGCCGCCGACGTGGAGAGTGCGTTGCGCACGTCGGCCGATGCGCTCGCCTGCGACGCGCTGGGCGCCGTCGTGCTCGAGCTCTGGGGTGAGACCAGGCAGTTCGATCTTGTGGCGAGCCGCAAGCTGACGCTGGCTGCGCAGTCTTCCGGTGTCACCGGCTTGCTGCTGCGGATGGCCGCACAACCTTTGCCATCGACCGCGGAGACCAGATGGATGCTGCGCGCGGCGCATTCGCCGCCGGGCGCGATGTGGAGCGCCTGGGGCGCGCCGCGCTTCGATGCCGAGCTCTTGCGCAATCGTCATGGCCCGTGCGGCCGGTGGATCATGGAATGGAAATGTGATGAGTGCCAGTTCTCTGAATCGTCGACGTATCCTCAGCCTGTGGCTGCCGCGCCTGCCTATCGACCGGATCCAGCGGTTCTTCGGCAACGTCGGACTGCATAAAAACAATGAGCCCAGCATCGTCGTCGCCAAGGACAGCAACGCGCTGGTGATCCATGCGCTGGACGAGGCCGCCGAGCGCCTCGGGCTGCATATCGGCCAGCCCTTGGCCAATGCCCGGGCGATGTGTCCGGATCTAAAGGTGTTCGATGCCGATGCCGTGGCCGATGCCAAGACGATCGGCGACATCGCCGACTGGTGCGACCGCTTCACGCCGCTGGTGGCGCTCGATCCGCCGTGGCTGTTCCTCGACATCACCGGCTGCGCGCATCTGTTCGGCGGCGAGGCTACGCTGTTGCAAACCCTTGTCCGTGCCCTCGATCGCCAGGGCTTTGCCGTCAGCGCGGCGATCGCCGGCACCTCGGTCTGCGCGCGCACGCTGACGCGGCAGGCATCCGGTAGCATCGTTGCCAATGGCGGGGAGGCGGCGGCAATCAGCCGGTTTCCAGTGTCCGCGCTTGGTGCGGGTGAGGCCATCAGCACCGGCCTGCGCCGCGCCGGCCTGAAAACCATCGGCGATGTCGCCTCGCGCACGCCGAGCGAAATCACGGCGCGGTTCGGTGCGCGGTTCTCCACGCTGCTTGCGCACGCGCTGGGACAGGGCGATGCGCCGATCAATCCACGAAAGCCGCTGCCCGATTACATCGTAGAGAAACGCTTTGCCGAGCCGATCGCGACCGACACCATGATCGCGATGACGCTGTCGCGCCTCGCCGACACGCTGATCGCGTCGATGGAGAAGCAGGGCAAGGGCGCGCGACGGTTAGAAGCCACATTCTTCCGTACCGACGGCGCGGTGCGCGCCATCATGGTCGAAACCGGACGTCCCGTGACGCGGAGCGCGGTCGTCGACCGGCTGTTCCGCGAGCGTCTCGATGCACTCGCCGATCCCCTCGATCCCGGCTTCGGCTTCGACATGGTGCGGCTGTCGGCAAGCCGCACCGAGATCGTGGTGCAGGAGCAGCGCGATCTCGACGCCCATGTCCACGACAATGACGAGCTTGCCGCGCTGATCGACCGCATCGCCGCGCGCATCGGCGGAAAGCGCGTCGTCGTGCACCTGCCTGAGGATACCCATATCCCTGAATGTGCGGTGCTGGCGGCGCCTGCCCAGCATCATCTCGCCGTGGCCATGCAGGCCGAATGGCCCGCGCGCACCGAGGGTGAGCCGCCGCTGCGTCCGTTGCGGTTGTTCGACAAGCCTGAGCCGATCAATGTGCCGTTCGCGACCGTGCCCGACGGGCCGCCGCATCAATTCACCTGGCGCCGCGCGCAGCATGCGGTGGTGCGGGTGGAGGGCCCCGAGCGCATCGCCATGGAATGGTGGCGGCAGGACGGCAAGCAACTGACACGGGATTATTTTCGTATCGAGGATGCCGAAGGCCTACGCTTCTGGATCTTTCGCGACGGTCTTTACGAGGGGGAGTGCTTCGACGACGACGGCAAGCCCGCTCCTCCCGGTTGGTATGTGCACGGTCTCTTCGCATGAACACGCCCGCTTATGCCGAGATCGGCATCACCACGAATTTCTCCTTCCTGCGCGGCGGCTCGGATCCGCGCGACTATGTACACCAGGCCAGCATCCTGGGCATTCCCGCGATCGGCATTGCCGATCACAACACGCTCGCCGGTGTGGTGCGTGCCTACAAGGAGCTCGACAATGACAAGGTGCTGCACAAGCCGAAGCTTCTGATCGGCACCCGCATCGTCTTCATCGACGGCACGCCGGATATCCTGGTCTATCCGTGTGACCGCGCCGCCTATGGCCGGCTGTGCCAGCTTCTCACCCGGGGCAAGCGCGGCGACGACATCACGCGGATCGCGAAGGGCGAATGCCATCTCACCTTCGCCGATCTCCTTGCGTTTTCCGAAGGCCAGCTCCTGATCCTGACGCTGCCGCATCGCTTCGATGCGGCGCAAGCGCAGGACATCCTCGCCAAGCTGAAGGCAAGTCGCGCCGAGGGCGTGTGGCTGGCGGCGAGTCTGGTCTATCGCGGCGACGATCGCCGTCGCCTCGCGCAGCTCGATGATCTCGCCGCAAAAGCAAAAGTGCCGCTGCTTGCGACCAACGAGGTGCTCTATCACCACCCCGCGCGCCGTCCCCTCCAGGACGTTCTGACCTGCATCCGGGAAAAGACCACGATCGAGGCGGTCGGCCGGAAGCTGGAAGCCAATGCCGAGCGATTTCTGAAGACGCCCAGGGAGATGGCGCGGCTGTTCCGCGATTTCCCCGAAGCTATCGCGGAGACCATGCGCTTTGCGGACAAGATCACCTTCTCGCTCGACCAGCTCAAATACCAGTATCCGGATGAGCCGGTGCCACCGGGGAAGACCGCGCAGGGGCATCTGGAGGATCTGACCTGGGCCGGTGTCGACAAATATTTCGGCGGCAAGATCGACGACAAGCTGCGCGCCACCCTGAAGAAAGAACTCGCGCTGATCGCCGATCTGAAATACGCGCATTACTTCCTCACCGTGCACGACATCGTGCATTACGCCCGCAGCCAGAACATTTTGTGCCAGGGGCGGGGATCGGCGGCGAATTCGGCGGTCTGCTACGTGCTCGGCATCACCTCGGTCGACCCGACCAAGGTCGATCTGCTGTTCGAGCGCTTCATCTCCAAGGAGCGGCTGGAGCCGCCCGACATCGACGTCGATTTCGAGCATTCGCGGCGCGAGGAGGTGATGCAATATGTCTATCGCCGTTACGGCCGCCATCGCGCTGCGATCATCGCCACCATCATTCATTATCGCCCGCGCAGCGCCATCCGCGACGTCGGCAAGGCGCTGGGCCTGACCGAGGACGTCACCGCGGCCCTTGCCGACACCGTCTGGGGAAGCTGGGGCAAGGGCCTCAACGACATGCAGGTCAGGCAGGCCGGCCTCGATCCGCAAAATTCAATGATCAACCTCGCAGTCGAGCTCGCGACCGAGCTGATCGAATTCCCCCGTCATCTGTCCCAGCATGTCGGCGGCTATGTGCTCACGCAGGACCGGCTCGACACCTATGTGCCGATCGGCAATGCCGCGATGGACGATCGCACCTTCATCGAATGGGACAAGGACGATGTCGACGCACTCAGCATGATGAAGGTCGACGTGCTCGCGCTGGGCATGCTGACCTGCATCCGCAAGTGCTTTGATCTGATCGAGCAGCACAAGGGCGAACGCTGGATGCTGGCGAGCGTCCCGCAGGATGATTCCAAAGTCTACGACATGCTGTGCGACGGGGAGTCGCTCGGCGTGTTCCAGGTCGAGAGCCGCGCCCAGATGAACATGTTGCCCCGGCTGAAGCCACGGACCTTCTACGATCTCGTCATCGAGGTCGCGATCGTGCGGCCTGGTCCGATCCAGGGCGACATGGTGCATCCTTATCTGCGGCGGCGGAACGGCTTGGAAAAAGTGAACTATCCATCGCCGTCACCGGAGCATGGCGACAAGGACGAGCTTTACAGAGTGCTGCACAAGACCCTCGGCGTGCCCTTGTTCCAGGAGCAGGCGATGCGGATCGCGATCGAGGCCGCGAAGTTCACGGCCGAGGAGGCCAACGGCCTGCGCCGTGCGATGGCAACGTTCCGCAATGTCGGCACCATCGGCAAGTTCGAAGACAAGATGATCGGCAACATGATCGCACGCGGTTATGCGCCTGATTTTGCCAGGAACTGTTTCGAACAGATCAAGGGTTTTGGCAGCTACGGTTTTCCGGAGAGCCATGCCGCAAGCTTCGCGCAGCTTGTCTATATCTCCTCATGGCTGAAGCATTATCACCCTGATGCATTCTGCTGCGGCCTCCTGAACTCGCAGCCGATGGGTTTTTACGCCCCGGCGCAGATCGTCAGCGACGCTCGCAAGAATGGCGTCGAGGTGCGCGATATCGATGTGTCCTACAGTTTTGCGCAGAACACGCTGGAAGAAGGAAGTAGCAAATATTGCGCCGTGCGCCTGGGCTTCCGCCAGATCGACGGTTTTCATTGGCTCGATGAGGATGAGGAAAGGCTGAAAAGAGGCGCGTCCCGGAATGACCGTGTGGAGAGAGCGCCCGACTGGGCCGACCGCATCGTCTCCGCGCGCAACCGCCGGCCCTTCACCTCGCTGGAAGATTTCGCCCGCGACACCGGACTGCCCAAGCGCGCGCTGATCCTGCTTGCCGATGCCGACGCGTTTCGCTCGCTCGGGCTCGATCGCCGCGAGGCGCTGTGGCAGGTGCGGCGCCTGCCCGACGATGTGCCGCTGCCGCTGTTCGAGGTGGCCACCGCACGCGAGCAGCCGGACGAGCACGCCAGGCCGTTGCCGGTGATGCCGCGCGCCGAACAGGTGGTCGCGGACTACCAGACCATTCGCCTTTCGCTCAAAGGCCATCCGATTGAATTTTTGCGGGAGATGTTTACGCGCGAGCGCATCGTCGCCTGCAAGGACATCAATCACGACAACGAGCGGCGCCGTGTCCGCTGTGCCGGCGTCGTGCTGGTACGGCAGCGGCCGGGCAGCGCCAGCGGCGTCGTGTTCATGACACTGGAGGACGAAACCGGCATCGCCAATGTCGTGGTGTGGCCGAAGATCATGGAGCAGTACCGGAAGGAGGTGATGGGCGCACGCCTCATCCTGGTCGAGGGCTACATCCAGAGCAGTCCCGAAAAGGTGACGCATCTGATCGCCCAGCGGATGATCGACCGTTCGCACGATCTGGTCGGCCTTGCCAACGACGCCCTCGGCCGCAAGCATCCGGTGCCGGCAGGCGCCACCGTGGTCGAACCGCTCAACGACGACCCCCGCGCCCACACGGATGCGCCCGCGCAAAAAATCCGTCATCCCCGCAATGTCCGCATCCTGCCGCCGTCGCGGGATTTTCATTGAGGGTGGGGGCCGCGCCCCTCTCGCCCCGTCATTGCGAGCGCAGCGAAGCAATCCAGACTGTCACCGCGGAGAAATACTGGATTTGCTTCGCTACGCTCGCAATGACGAGTTTGTTCTAAAAATTCACCCGGTTCGAGATCGCGCCGTCCACCACCAGATTGGAGCCCGTGGTGAACCCCGACACCGGGCTCGCCAGAAACACCGCTGCGCTCGCGATCTCCTGCGGCGTCGCCATGCGGCCGGTGGGGTTACGCTTCATCGCATCATTGTAGCGCTCGGGCATGTTATGCTCGATCGTATTCCAGACGCCGCCCTTGAAATAGACCGTGCCTGGCGAGACCACGTTGACGCGGATCTTCTTCTTCGCGTACTGCCGTGCCAGCCCCTTGGCCATGTGGATCAACGCAGCCTTGATCGGGCCGTAGGAACTCGCCGTGTCCGCTTGCGCCGCGGAGATCGATGAGATGATCACGAAGGCGGCGTCGCCACCCTTGTCGCCACTAGCCTCGAGGAACGGCCGCGCGGCGTCGAACGCGTGCACGGCGCCGAGCAGGTCGAGTCGAAAATTCTGCTCCCACGACGCGGCATCATGGCCTTGTGCCATTGCGCCCGCGTTAGAGAACAGCATGTCGATGCCGCCAAGCTCCTTTGCAGCATTCTCGATCCAGGATTTCAGTGCCGCGCCGTCCGTGACATCCACCGGACCGCCGGTCGCGCGGATCCCGCTGGCCTTCAACTCCGTAACCGTGGCGGCAACCTGGTCCGCGTTGCGTGCACACACCGCGACATTGCTGCCTTCGCCGGCCAGCGTCGCCGCAATCGCCCGCCCGATGCCGCGCGTCCCGCCAAGTACGATGGCGTTCTTGCCTTTGAGACCGAGATCCATTGGTTGGTTTTCCTTTTTTGTTGGTCGCAGCTAGTGTAGCTGTTTCGAGAGATGCCCAAAAGCCTCCACATCGTCATTGCGAGGAGCTCTTGCGACGAAGCAATCCAGACTGCCACCGCGGAAAGACTCTGGATTGCTTCGCTTCGCTCGCAATGACCGTGTGGAAACAGCGGCCCTCACTCCGGTGCCGCCCCCACCGGCGGGCCGCCGGGCGGGCGGTGCAGGAATGTCAGTGAGACGTAGGCGCCGGCCCAGGAGCCGATCGCCGCGAAAGCCACATAGAAAGCGTTTTCGGTGTAGCTGATCACCGCATAGGAGGAGAGCATGTACCAGACCGCGCTCCAGTTCGCCGCGGGCACGCGCTTGCGCGCGATCACGGCCGAGGTGAACATGACATAGACCGCGTCGGTGGCCGCCGTTGCGATGAACACGGCGCCTGCGGTGAGAGGATCGATGGCGGCCATTGCATGTCCTTGTGTGCTAATGCGATGGTCGCAAACTAAAGGGAGAGAAGGGTCATGCAAAGCCCCACCGAGATTCTCAGCAACATCTGGACCTCCGCTGGCGGTGACGCCGCCGCGCTCGCGCGCGTCCGGCTGACGGGCGAGGAGCCGCAGATCCCGTCCTCATTTCGCGTCGCAATTGCCGGCCAGACAACGATCGCCGCCGCCGGCCTTGCCGCCGCCGAAATCTGGAGATTGCGCAGCGGCGAAGCGCAGGACGTCAGCGTCGACCTGCGCCATGCCGTCGCCGAATGCCGCTCCGAGCGCTACTTGCGCGTCGACGACAAGCCGCCGCCGCCCGCTTGGGACGCCATCGCCGGCGTCTACAGAACCGGCGACAACCGCTTCGTCCGCTGCCACACCAATTTCCCGCATCATCGCGACGCCGTCTGCAAGGTGCTCGGCTGCGAACCCGAGCGCGAGAAGGTGCAGGCCGCATTGATGCAATGGAAGAGCGAGGATTTCGAGACTGCGACCTACGCCGCGGGCGGCGTCGTTGCCCTGATGCGTTCGTACGACGAATGGTCGGCGCTGCCGCAGGCCCGCGCGCTCGCCGAATTGCCGCTGGTCTCGATCGAGAAGATCGGCGAGGCCCCGCCGAAGCCATGGCCGCAACGATTGCCAAAAGGCGATCGCCCGCTCGCAGGCCTGCGCGTGCTCGATCTCTCTCGCGTCATCGCGGGGCCCGTCGCCGGCCGCACGCTCGCCGCGCATGGCGCGGATGTGCTGCTCGTGTCAGGCCCCGAACTGCCGGCCATTCCGTGGCTGACCATCGACACCGGGCGCGGCAAGCTCACCACCTTCATCGAGCTGAAAAGCGAGGCCGGGCGTGCGCAGTTGCGCGAGCTCTTGAGAGACGCCGATATCTTCTCGCAAGGCTATCGCCCGCGCGCGCTTGCCGCTCTCGGCTTCACGCCGGAGGACGCAGCGACAATCAACCCCGGCATCGTCTACCTAACGCTGTCAGCCTATGGCCATGCCGGTCCCTGGGCTGAACGGCGCGGCTTCGATTCGCTGGTGCAGACCACGACCGGGTTCAACCATGCCGAAGGACAGGCTGCCGGCATCGATGGACCGAAGGAATTGCCGGCGCAGATGCTCGACCACGCCACCGGCTATCTGATGGCGTTCGGCGCGATGATGGCCAAGGCCCGCCAGGCCCGCGAAGGCGGCAGCTGGCACGTGCGCGTGTCGCTGGCGCAGACCGGGCGCTGGCTGTGGAATCTCGGACGGCTCGAAAAGGGCCTGAATACCCCGGATATTACGGGCGAGGCCGTACACGCTGCATTCATCGAGAGCATGCCATCTGGCTTTGGCACGTTGAAGGCGGTGCGCCATTCAGCGCTGCTGTCGAAGACGCCTGCGCAATGGAGCCGTCCGGCGATGCCGCTCGGCAGTCATCCGGCAGAGTGGTCGGTGACAAACTGACGTGAAGCTGACGTGTCGCAAATTTTTAACGCAAACCGAAAGGCGGCCGGCGTTTTTTAGGTTGTTTGAAATCACAATTCGGCACTATTAGCGCGACCGATGACGCTGGCATCCGCTGGTATCATCGCAGACATGACCGGGCCCCATGGTAGTTGAAAATACCAAGCGTTTGCAGGTGCTTACAAAACAACGGGTAATTACATCCGTAGTTTTACTAGCTCTTGCCGGTGCCGGGGCCTACGGCTTCCTCTATGCGGGAGCCAAGGAGAAGAGCCACTCCGAGATCTCCAGCCAATCGCGCAGAAATGCGCAGAACTTCACGCCGACGCCGTCCGAATGGGCGACGCTGACGATCGAGCCGGTCAAGGCCAAGACCTTCCGCGCCGAGTATGTCACCGAGGGCAAGGTCGCAGTCGACGAGGACCGTTCGACGCCGGTGTTTTCACCCTATGCAGGCCGGGTGACCAAGCTGCTCGCCAAGCCAGGCGAGGTGCTGAAGCAAGGCCAACCGCTGTTCACGATCGAGGCCGCCGACACCGTGCAGGCCCAGAACGATTTCATTGCGGCGATGAGCTCGCAGAACAAGGCCAAGTCGGCGATCGATCTTGCCGATATCCAGTTCAAGCGCGCCAAGGACCTCTACGAGGGCCATGCCATCCCACTGAAGGACTATCAGCAGGCGGAAGCGACCCAGGTTCAAGCGCTGAACGACATGCGCTCCTCGGCGACAGCGCTGGAAGCCGCGCGCAACAAGCTGCGGATCCTCGGCTTCACCGACGAGACCATCAAGGCGTTCCAGGACAAGGGCGTCATCAATCCGGAAGTCACGATCTATTCGCCAATCGCAGGCACGGTCGTGCAGCGTAAAATTGGCCCCGGCCAGTACGTCAATTCGGGCGCCAGCGATCCGGTCTTCGTCGTCGGCGACCTCTCCACGGTCTGGCTCACCGCCTTCGTGCGCGAGAGCGATGCGGCTGCCGTGTGCATCGGGCAGGACATCACCGTCAACGTGATGGCGCTCCCGGGCCGTCCCTTGACCGCCAAGGTCAACTACGTCGCCGCCGCGATCGATCCGAACACCCGTCGCCTGCTGGTCCGCGCCACCATCGACAACAAGGACGGTCTGCTGAAGCCGGAGATGTTCGCCAACGTAACGATCTATTCGTCCGGCGACCGCGCCGCGCCGGCGGTACCGAAGCAGGCCTTGATCTACGAAGCCGACAAGGTCCGGCTCTGGGTGGCACGCGAGGACAAGTCGGTCGAGCTGCGGGAGATCAAGATCGGTCTCATCAATGGCAATCTCGTCGAGGTCACCAGCAATCTGAAGCCCGGCGAGCAGGTGGTCACCAAAGGCAGCCTGTTCATCGACCGCGCGGCGTCCGGCAGCTGATCGACGGGCCGGGAAAAAAAGACAAGCTGAAGACCTGAATGGATCGCCTCGTCGCCCTTGCCGTCAACCGGCGCTTCCTGATGGTCGGGATGTTCGTCGCCGTGCTCATCGGCGGCCTGATTGCGTTCAACCAGCTCAACATCGAGGCTTATCCGGATCCGACCCCGCCGATGGTCGACATCGTGACGCAGAGCCCGGGCCTGTCGGCGGAGGAGATCGAGCGCTACATCACGATTCCGATCGAGACCCAGGTCGCGGGTCTGAAGAACGTGACGACCATTCGCACCATCTCGCTCTACGGCCTCTCCGACGTCAAACTGCAGTTCTCGTTCGCTTACACCTATGACGAGGCATTGCAGCAGGTGTTGAACCGCCTGGCGCAGCTCGCGCCGCTGCCCGGCAATGTGCAGCCGCAGATCTCGCCGCTCAGCCCAATTGGCGAAATCTTCCGCTACCGTCTCGTCGGCCCGCCGAACTACAGCGTGCTCGACCTCAAGACCATCCAGGACTGGATCCTCCAGCGGCGCTTCCGTGCCGTGCCCGGCGTGATCGACGTCACCGGATGGGGCGGCAAGAGCAAGACCTACGAGCTCCAGGTCGACTTCAACAAGCTGGTCGCCAACGGCCTGACGCTGCCGCAATTGCTCCAGGCGGTCGGCAATTCCAACGTCAATGTCGGCGGCAACACCGTCAATATCGGTCAGCAATCGGCCGTGGTGCGCGGCGTCGGCCTGATCCGCTCGATCGACGACCTCGCCAACACCATGGTCTCGCAGACCAACGGCAATCCGGTGCTGGTCAAGGACGTCGCCACCGTCACCGTCGGCCAGAAGCCCCGTCTCGGCATCGCCGGCCTCGATGAGTCCGACGACATCGTGCAAGGCATCGTCCTGATGCGCCGCGGCGAGCAGAGCTCGCCAACCATCAAGCGCGTCCACCAACTCGTTCAAACCATCAACGACTCCAGCATCCTGCCGCCCGGCGTGCGCATCGAGCGCATCTATGACCGCGGCGACCTGATCGACCTCACGACCCACACTGTGCTCCACAACATGGTGATCGGAATTCTGCTGATCGTGTTGCTGCAGTGGATATTCCTCGGCGATCTCCGCAGTGCGCTGATCGTCGGCGCCACCATTCCGTTCGCGCTGTTCTTCGCGGTGATCATCCTGGTGCTACGGGGGGAATCGGCGAACCTGTTGTCGGTCGGCGCGATCGATTTCGGCCTGATCGTCGATGCCACCGTCATCATGGTGGAGGCGATCTTCCGGCGCCTGACGCAGACGACGCCGATGTCGGAATCCGAGCAGATGTCGTCCGAGACGCTGTTCGGCATGAAAAGCCACGCCATTCTCAGCGCGGCGGCCGATGTCTCTCGTTCGATCTTCTTCGCCGCGGCCATCATCATCGCGGCCTTCCTGCCGCTGTTCACGCTCTCCGGCGTCGAGGGCAACATCTTCGGACCGATGGCCCGGACCTATGCCTACGCGCTGGCCGGCGGTCTGCTTGCGACGTTCACCGTCACTCCTGCGCTGTCGGCGATCATTCTGCCGGCGCATGTTCATGAGACCGAGACCAGGGTGATGCTGATCCTGCATCGGATCTACATGCCGGTGCTGCATTGGGCGGTCGCCAACCGCGGCATCATGCTTGGTGGCGCGTTCGGCCTCGTACTGATGACGGTTGCGCTCAGCCGCTTGCTTGGCCTCGAATTCCTGCCGAAGCTGGAGGAGGGCAATCTCTGGATCCGCGCCACGCTGCCGCCGACCATCTCGCTTCAGGAAGGCAACTCCTACGTCAACGAAATGCGCAAGGTGATCCGCGCGCGGCCTGAAGTGGAATCCGTGGTGTCGCAGCACGGCCGCCCCGATGACGGCACCGACGCCGCCGGCTTCTTCAACGCCGAGTTCTTCGCGCCCCTCAAGCCCGCCAGCCAATGGCCCGGCACCCGCGACAAGGAAGAGTTGACCGCGCAACTGCTCAAGCAGCTTGACGATCGCTTCCCCGGCGTCGAGTTCAACTTCTCGCAATATCTCCAGGACAATGTCTCCGAAGCCGTTTCCGGCGTGAAGGGCGAGAACTCGATCAAGCTGTTCGGCAGCGATCTCCAGGCGCTGACCGACACCGCCAACAAGATCAAGTCGGTGCTATCAACCGTGCAGGGCGTCACCGACCTTGCCGTGTTCACCTCACTGGGGCAGCCGACCATCCAGATCGATATCAACCGTGCCAAGGCCGCGCGCTATGGCCTCGCGCCGGGCGACATCAACGCCACCATCAAGGTCGCGATCGGCGGCGACACCGCCGGTGACATCTACGAGGCAGGAAGCGACCGCCACTTCCCGATCATCGTTCGTCTTGCGCCGGAATTCCGCAGGAGCGCCGAGGCGATCCAGAATTTGCGGATCGGTGCGCCCGGACCGAACGGCACCGTCACGCAGATCCCCCTGAGCGAGGTCGCCACCATCAGCCTCGTCTCGGGTGCGGCCTACATTTATCGCGAGCAGCAGGAGCGCTATCTGCCGATCAAGTTCTCGGTACGTGAACGCGACCTCGGCAGCGCCATCCGCGAGGCGCAGCAGAAGATCGCCGCTCAGGTGCAACTGCCGCCCGGCGCGCACATGGACTGGGTCGGCGAATTCGGCAATCTCCAGGACGCGATCCGGCGATTGTCGATCGTGGTGCCGATCTCGCTGGCGCTGATCGGCGTCCTGCTCTGGTTCAATTTCGGCTCGATGACCGACACGCTGCTCGCCATGAGCGTGATTCCGATGGCCATCTTCGGCGGCGTGCTCGGTCTCTTGATCACAGGTACCGCCTTCAGTGTCTCGGCGGCGATCGGCTTCATCGCGCTGTTCGGCATCGCCGTGATGGACGGCATCATCATCCTGTCGCAGTTCAACCAACTCATCGAAGAGGGCATGGACCGCATGACCGCGGTGATACGCACCGGCGAATTGCAGCTTCGGCCGGTGCTGATGACCTGCGTCGTCGCCGGCATCGGCCTGTTGCCGGCCGCGCTGTCGGAAGGCATCGGCTCGCAGGTGCAGAAGCCGCTTGCGGTCGTCGTGGTGACAGGCATGATGCTCGCCCCTATCGTGATCCTGGTGACGCTGCCGGTGTTGATCTCCTTCTTCTCCCGCCGCGCACGCTGACGCCGCCAATCACAGCATCCGCTGCGCGATCCGCACCAGCATCATGGTGCCGAGGCCCAGCAGCATCAAGCTGGCCAACCGACTGCTCATCGACAGCATGCGCGGCGTCAGCCGTGACCGCGCCATTGCCACGATCGTGCTGAGCACGGTCCACCAGATCGCGGAACCGACGAAGACACCGGCGATCAGCGGGGCTGCCGCGGTCTGCATTGAAAAGGCGTGCAGCGCAGCCAGAAACAGGATGACGGTCAGCGGATTGGTGAACCCAAGCGCGATGGCGCTGAGATAGGCCCGCGCCAGATGCACGTTGTCGACGACGTCGGTCGTCTGGAGCGCGACCGAGCCGCGATGGGTCCGGATCGCGAACCACAGCAGCGTGAGCGCCGAGACGGTGCCGAAGCCGGCGGCATTGGCCTCGACCCGGGGCTGTGCCAGCGAGCCCAGTCCTAAAACCGCGAGAGCGCTGTAGGTGAGATGCACGGTCGCGGCGCCGAAGCCGGTTGCGAGGCCCGTGGCCATGCCGGATGCCAATGTGCGCTGTATGCACAGCATGCCCATCGGTCCGATGGGGGCGGCCACGGTGAAACCAATTCCAATGCCGGAAAAAAGCGCGGCAAGATAATGCGATAAAGGCATGCACCCGCACGAACAAATGAAATCTGTGCGTGTGCGTAGCCCCGAAAAAGAATCGCCGCCTCAACCAGAAGGGTGAGAAACGGACGAGAGCACAAACACGTTCGTGTGAGTCCAACGAGTTTGTGCCTTCGCGACAACAGTTCCACGCCTCATTGTGGAACCGTGTCGCGGTCGTTGAACCGAATTGCGCTTGGCGCGACTCAGAACCCGTAGAGTTGCGCCGGGTTGTCGACCAGGATCTTCTTGCGCACATCTGCATCCGGCGCCCACACCGGAAGCTGGTTGAGCAGGCGGCCGTCGTCGATCTGGTAGAGCGGCGCGATGTCGGTGGCTTTGCGTCCCTCGACACGGCTCGAATCCGGATGCGGCCAGTCCGTGCCCCAGACGATGCGGTCCGCATTCGCCGCGATCAGTGCGCGGGCATAGGGCACCATGTCCTGATAATCGGGCGCGAGCTTCGAGGAGCGATAGGCGCCGGAAATCTTGACATAGGCCTTGCCGGATTTCACCAGCGCGACCAGGTCGGAAAATCCCGGCTGCTCCAGCCCAAGCGAGGCCTCAAGGCCGCCGAAATGGTCGAATACAACGGGTACTGGCGCCGTCTCGACGAGGTCCTTGATCGCCGAGATCATGGGAAGCGTCGTGTAGAGCTGCACGTGCCAACCGCGCGCCTTCATGCGCTCGACTGCGGCGGTGAAGCGCGGCCGGCCGACATTGGGGTCGTTGACGCCGCCGGTCGCGAGATTGAGGCGGACACCGCGAAAGCCGTCTGCCTGCATCGTGTCAAGCTGGGCCTCGGTCGTTTTGTCGTCGATCACGGCCACCCCGCGCGCGGCCGCGCCACGCGCTTTCATGCCGAACAGCGTCGACGAGTTGTCGGTGCCGTAGACGCTCGGCGTCACGATCACCACGCGCTCGATATGCAGCGCCTTGTGCAGCGCGGCCATCTCCTCCGGCGAAGCCGGTTCCGGCGTGTAGACGCGGCCCGCGAAGAACGGAAATTTTTCGACATCGCCATGGATGTGGGTGTGACAGTCGCAGGCATGGGCCGGGACGTCGAAATTGACCGGAGTGGCGGGCTGCGCGGCACGTGCGTGGGCTTTGTTCGACATGGCAACTCCGGCGGCAAGGGAGGCAAGCAGGACGCTGCGTCGGCTGAGCATGGTTTCTCTCCCTGTATTATTATTTGGCAGTGGCATCGTGACAGTATCACATCAGCCCGGCAGCCGCTGCGCTTCGCTGCATAGCTGCTCGACGAGGTCCGCAAGCAGGCGTGAGCCGTCGACGCGCACGACCGGGCAGGGCAGCTTCGCGAGCCACGCCTCATCTCTTGCGAGACTGCGACCCTCGCGATCGCCGGCTTCGTAGTGCGAGGCCCAGTCGACGAACGACTCCGCCTCCTCATGACGCCAGCCGCCCTGTGCGACGGCATCCGCTCCGAAATGCGTAGCCTCGCGGTCACGCAGGCGCTGCAAGCGAAGCTCGCGCGGCGTCGTCACAAAGACGACGAGATCGAAGAATGGGATGAACTCGTCGCCCCAGCCGGTGACCGTTCCGCTCAGCACCCAATCGAGCCGCGGCAGAAACATCTCGCGCATCAGGCGCAGACGCTCGGCAGCGGGGCGCGTGGTCTGGTAGGGCGGCGCCGTCGGCAGCCAGAAATAATCATCGCTGTCGTGATGCGGCAGCGCAAGCCGGCTCGCGAGCGCGCGGCCGATCGTCGTCACGCCGGAGCCGGAGGCTCCCATCAGATGGATGCGGCGGCTTTTCATCGGCACCAAGCCAGACGATTGAAACTACTGCCCCGATGGCGTGCGCAGGCCGTGCCAGGCGTCGCGGACCTGCTGGTAGTGCACCTCGGGCAGATAGTCCGGCGTGTTCAGGCTCAAGGTCTTGACGTCGAGATGGCCGACGGCGCTGAGCAGCGTGTAGGAAGCGATCACGCGGTCGCGATTGGCGCCGATCAGGCGGGCCTTGGCCTGGATCAGATCGGCCTGCGAGTTCAGCACATCCACCGTCGTGCGCTGTCCGCCGGCGGCCTCGCGCTGCACGCCCTGGAGCGCGACGGTCGCCGCCTTCACTTCGGACTCCGAAGCCGAGACCGCGATCTTGGCGCCTTCATTGGCAACCCAGGCGCTGACCGCCGCCGTGCGCGCCTGGTTGCGCACCTGATCGAGCACGAGCCGGCTCTGCGCCCTGATTTCCTTGGCCTGCCGGGTCTGTGCGGCGGCCTGGCCGCCGTCGTAGATCGGCACGGTGACATTGGCGACGATCGAGGCCTGATCTTCGGCGAAGGTGCCGAGCGTCGGGTCGTTGTTGCGGCTCTTGCTGGCGCTGCCCTGGACGCTGGCGCTCGGCAGCAGCGCGCCTTCGGCGACGCGGATGTTGGTGGAGGCGACATCGACGTCGAAGCCCGCCGCCATCACCGCTGGGTGCTGGCGGATCGCCATCGTCAGCGCGTCTTCGCGGCTCTTCGGCAGATAGCGGTCGACGACTTCGGCGGCCCGAAGCTGCGACGGCGCATTGCCGATCACCTGCGCGTAGATCGCCTGGCTCACCGCCAGCGCGACTTCCGCGGCGTTGAGATCGGAAAGCCCGCGGTTGAGCCGCGCCTCGGCCTGGGCGCTGTCGGTCGGCGTGACGTCGCCGGCGTTGAGGCGCCGCTGGGTGACCGAGAGCGTTTCGCGCAGGAAGGCGACGTTGGAGCGCTGCGCCTCGACCAGCGACTGGTTGGCGAGGACATTGGTGTAGGCGGTGACCGCGTCGAGCAGCACACCCTGGCCGACGTTGCGCAGCGCCTCGCGGCCAGACTGCACCTGGAGTTCGGCGGCGCGCACGTTGTTGGCGGTGCGGAAACCGTTGAACAGGGTCTGCGACACGGTGACGCCGATGATCCATGGCTTCAGATTGGCGGTCTGGATGGTGTTGTCGGGCAGCAGGTTGCGCACCGACTGCAACCCGGCGCTGAGGCTTGCCACGATCTGTGGCCGGTAGCCGGCGAGCGCCTGCGGCACGTTCTCGTCGGTGGCGCGCTGCCGCGCACGCTCGGCATTGAGTTGCGGATTGGTCTGGTAGGCCTTGGCGAGCGCCTCCGGCAGCGCTTCCGCCCGTGCGGCCGAGGGCAGGGCGCAACACAGCGCCAGCGTGGTCCATGTCGCGAGCACAGGAGCCACGCCCGATCGATGCCGCGTCATCACGCGACCAGCTCTGGCGGCACGCCCAATCATGTAATCCCGCAAATCCCGGCTGTCCGCCCCCGCCGACGGCGGCTCTCTTAGCTGTTTAACCAGCCGAGGTCCCGCAGGCAAACTGCCGCGGGGGAAACCCCCATGTATTCCGTGCTTGTTGCAGGCACGTCACAGGGATTCTGCGGGAAAGCGGCAGAGCCTTACACCAGGCTGACCGCTCGCCTGCCTTTACCTGTTCTTGTTCACCGGCTTCCGCTTCTCGATGAACGCCGCCATGCCCTCGGAGCGGTCCTCCAGTGCGAAGGTCGAGTGGAACAGGTTGCGCTCGACGCTCATGCCCTCGGCGAGCGTGGTCTCGAAGGCGCGGTTGACCGCTTCCTTGGCCATCGCGACCGCGGGCCGCGACATCGCGGCGATCTTCTCGGCCGCGGCCATCACCTCGTCCATCAGCTTGTCGGCGGGAACGATGCGGCTGACCAGGCCGCTGCGCTCGGCTTCGGCCGCATCCATCATGCGGCCGGTGAGGCAAAGGTCCATCGCCTTGGACTTGCCGATCGCACGGGTCAGGCGCTGGGTGCCGCCGATGCCGGGGATGGTGCCGAGCGTGATTTCGGGTTGACCAAATTTGGCGGTGTCGGCGGCGATGATGAAGTCGCACATCATCGCGAGCTCGCAGCCGCCGCCGAGCGCATAGCCTGCGACCGCGGCGATCGTCGGCTTGCGGCAGCGCGCGACCCGATCGCCGCCGATCGCGGCAAAATCCTCCGAGAACATGTCGATGAAGCCTTTCGGCTGCATCTCCTTGATGTCGGCGCCGGCAGCAAACGCCTTCTCGCTGCCGGTCACGACGATGCAGCCGATGGCGTTATCGGCTTCGAGATCGTCGACGGCCGCGGCGATCTCGCGGAAGACGCCGAAGGAGAGTGCGTTGAGCAGCTTCGGCCGGTTCAGCTTGATGATGCCGACCGCGCCTTTGCTTTCGACGATGATGTGTTCGAACGTGCTCATGCTCCACCCACGCTTTTGGTTGAGCGGGCAATGTGCCCGCTCGCGCGGTGGGCTTCAAGAGGCCGCAAAGCCATCGGCGCGAGGACGGCCGGAACACGCGGCCAGATGCGCGTTCCGGACCAGGTCCCGCGGGCCGGCGATCAGGCCAAAATCACGCCATGAACATACGCGCGGCGGAGGCCAGCGTCAGCAGCGTGCCGACGCCGATGAAGATTTTTCCGATCAGGGAGCTCTGGTCCCAGGCCGAGCTCTGCTGGCTGCTTGCCATCACCGGCGCCGGACGCGGCTGCGCGTCGATCACCGCCCTCTGCGCCGGCGTGTTGTCCTGTTGCAGGGCGCGGTCGATGTCGTTGAGCTGATCGGGTGCGACGACCTGGCTCTCGGCGTTCGGGGCGGCGGTATTATCGGCCGCGGCCTGGACGTTGTCGTTGGCCCGGCCCGTCATTGCGGAAGCGGCAGCCGCGGTCGGCGTATCGGCGGCGGCGAGTTGCGCGTTGGCGTTGGCGATTTCCGGCGGCATCTGGCTCGAGGTCGGCGCGTCACGATTGTCGGCCTTCGTCTCATCGGCCGTTGCCGCGGCGTCCTTCTTGTCGGCCTTGTCGTCGGATTTTTCTGCCGTCTTGGTGTTGTCGCGGTGACGCGACGTGTGATGCCGCTGCTTGGTCGGCTTGACCGTGTCGGCCTGTTTGCCCGCGCTGTCCGACTTGCTGCTTGCGGCTGAATTCGGCGCCGCCTGTGCAACGCCCCCGAACAGCAAGAAAAGCCCGGCCAGGAGAATCAGGGCCGCGCGCCCGCTGGCTTTCATCATGTTGACGATCTCCCCAAATTCCGCCCGTCCCGGGACTGAACAGAGACCCTGGGGCGTGACCACAGCGGGGCAGAAAATGGGAATCTTCGGGCCACACCGGGCAAAAGCGCGGCAAAACCGCTGCCTTCGCAGCCGGCCGCGGGGTGCGGACTGGACCGATCGGTGTTATGAGCCGTCGCAGATCCTGACGGCCGCATCGGTCGCGTGGCCAAGCAAGATCACGAATTCGTGATCTGGCTGATGCCAGCGTAACAAACTGAAAGAGCGGCCGAATTGCATGGTGAGGGGCGCGCGTGCGCGGACGTGAGGACGAGTGGACCGGCCTGATGCGGTCGGCCATGGCAGGCGATGACGCGGCGTATCATCGCCTGTTGAAGGCGGTCACGCCTGTGCTGCGCGCTGCCGCGAGGCGCGGCCTGGCTCGGGCCGGGCAGCCTCCCGACCAGGCCGAGGATATCGTGCAGGAGATTTTGTTGGCGGTGCATCTGAAGCGGCACACTTGGGACAGCGAAGCCCCCTTCGCCCCGTGGCTGTTTGCGATCGGCCGCAACAAGCTGATCGACATGCTGCGGCGACGGGGCAGGCGGATCTTCGTCAACATCGACGATTTCGCCGAGACCCTGCCGGGCGAGGCGCCGCAGGAGACGGTCTCGGCCGGCGAAGTCGCCAGCCAGCTCAATACGCTGCCGCAGCGCCAGCGCGACGTGTTGCAGTCGATCGCGGTCGACAGCACGTCGATCAAGGACACGGCGGTGAAATATTCGATGAGCGAGGGCGCGGTGCGGGTCGCGCTACATCGCGGACTTGCCGCGCTGACTGCCAAACTGCGGGACCAGTAGTCATGGACACCGATCAACTCATTCGCTCGCTCGCGGCCGACAACGCCCATCGTCCGCCGCGCGTCGGCGCGGTGCTGACCATGGCGCTGCTGGTCGCTGCGCCGCTGTCGATCCTGATCTTCGCCACCTTTCTCGGTGTGCGTCACGACGTGATGAGCGCGATGCACAACCCGTTCTTCGACATGAAGTTCGCGGTCACGCTGTCGCTCGCGATCCCGGCGATCATCGTCAGCCTGCATCTGTCGCGTCCCGAGGCCTTGCTGCGTGGCTGGGGCTGGCTACTGCTGCTGCCGGTCGGGCTGCTCGCGGTGGCGATCGGCAGCGAGGCGATGATGGCGCCGGCCATGCCGATGACGATGCGACTGGTGGGCAAGAATTCCAGGGTATGCCTGTTCGCAATCCCTGCGATGTCGCTGCCGCTGCTTGCTGGGGCCCTGTTCGGCCTGCGTCACGGCGCGCCGTCCCATCCGGCGCTCGCCGGGGCTCTCGCCGGCCTGGTGTCGGCCGGGCTCGCCGCGACGCTGTACGCTTCACACTGCACCGACGACTCGCCGCTGTTCGTCGCGACCTGGTACACGCTCGCCACCGCGTTGGTGGCGGCAATTGGCGCGCTCGTGGGGGCGAGGGTCCTACGCTACTAGCTCGCCGGCTTCACGCCGCCGGCGTCGCGCCCTGCTGCATGCGGTGGAAGCGCAGCACCTGCTGCGCGGTCGAGCTGCGCAGCGCCTCGTAAGCGTCGCGTAGCGTCAGCATGTCGGTCTGCGAGCCGCCTGAGAGCTTCTCGCGCAGGGCAATGATGGCGCGGACGCTCGACCATTGCATGGCCGCGACCTTGGCGAGGATCATCACGCCCTCGATCCGGCTTTCGATCATCATGGTCTCGGCGGTCTCGACTGCGACGCCCGCAAGCGCCGCGAGCCCCGCATTGGTCTCGTCGAACTTGCCCTGCTCCGCGAAGGTGGCGACCTGGAGCTCGGTGAGGCGGCCGTCCTCATGCAGCGACTTCACCAGCGCGCGCGCCCTCTCGGTCTGCCTGGTCATGCTGGCGGCGCGGATTCGCTGGGCCGCTTCCTGGACCACGCTGGACACGTCGTCTGCGAACTCGGGGTGCGCGGCCTCCAGCTTCCTGCGCACGGCCAAGGAGGCCTTTGCGACCAGCTTCAAATAATGATGGCGGGGCAAGTCGGGCCGCAGGCCGATGCAACTGGCGAGGTCGTCGTCACGCTCGGCGCGGGTCACGAGGTCGGCGAGACTTCCCTCCGACAGTTGCGCACCCGGATTGCTGACGGTCGATTGCACCACGTCCTCGTCGCCGCGGGTCACCAGCACGTCGGTCAGCGCTTCCGACAGCACCCGCCGTAGCGAGATCGCCTTGAGATGGGCTTGACCCCTGGTGCGCGCGATCTCGATCAGGATCTCCTCGTCCAGCCGTTCGGATTTCGACAGCACCGGGCCGGAAACCTCAATCACCTCGTCGAGCGCGAGCGTGCGGATGATCTTCGGCGGCGCAGCCGCGATCGGTGCGAGGCGGTCGGCGAGCAGCGCCTTGGCGGACGTCTCGATCTGCTCGATCAGGCATTGGAACACGTCATCGAACACACGAACGTGGTCGTCGGAATAGTCCGAGGCGTTGCCCACGAAGAGATCTGTGACGCGGCGCAGCGTCTCGACCCGGTGCGCGACGGTGCCGTGCGAGAGCGCGGTTTGCAATTCCTCGAGCAGATTCTCGGATGATTTGGCGGATTTAGATCTCATTGCCCTGTCCTGGCGCGTTCGGCCCGGCAGCGGCTTCGGTCGCGCCGGGAGAAAATGGATTGATCAGCTGGTTGCAATGCGGTTGCGCCCCTGTGCCTTGGCGGAATAGAGCGCGCTATCGGCGCGCACGAGAAACGTGTCGGCGGTATCGTTGTCGCGCAGCGTCACGACGCCCGCGGAAATGGTCACGCGCATGCCCGGGGAGAATGCGCTCCAGTCCAGATCGGCGACGATGCCGCGCAGCCGATCGAGCGTGCGCGATGCCGCATCGCCGTCCGTCCCCGGCAGCAGCAGCAAGAATTCCTCGCCGCCGTAGCGGCCGAAGCAGTCGGCCGGGCGGATGTTGGCGAAAATGGTGATTGCGAAGGTGCGCAGCACCTCGTCGCCGACGGGATGGCCATGGGCGTCGTTGATGCGCTTGAACCAGTCGAGATCGATGAGTGCGATCGCGCAAGGGGTCGATGTCTGCCGCGATTTTTCGATCTCGGCGTCGAGAAGCCGCATGATGCAGCGGCGGTTGTAGGAGCCGGTGAGTTCGTCGAGCTCCGCCAGCTCCTCGATGCGCTGATAGGCGGCCTTCAGCTCGATGCTGCGCCGGTACAGGATCTTGCGCAGCGTGGCGCCGAACAGGCCGAGGAAGGCGCACTGGCCAATCACCAGCACGAAGCACAGCATCGAGGCGGCCCGTTGCAGCTGGGTCGTAACCGGCAGTCCGATTGGCAAGTCCGAGGCGAGGAAGACCAAGGCGAGCCCGCAAGTGGCGAGGCCCCAGGTGAGCATCGCCTGGCTCGATGTCATACGAAGCGTGCCG
Organism: Bradyrhizobium sp. Kon56; assembly: GCF_055807635.1. Classification (NCBI taxonomy): domain Bacteria; kingdom Pseudomonadati; phylum Pseudomonadota; class Alphaproteobacteria; order Hyphomicrobiales; family Nitrobacteraceae; genus Bradyrhizobium; species Bradyrhizobium sp. Kon56. The sequence goes on from NZ_JBVVOU010000001.1 coordinate 403,717, forward strand.
AAGGCGAAGATCAGAAACAGCACGGCAAGGAACGCAACTCCGACTGTCGGCACCGCGAGCAGGAACAGCAGCTGCAGCGACATATGCGCCGAGATCTGGAAGACGGTGAGGTAATGATCCTCGAACCGGTCGCCGAAGCCCGCTTCCGACAGCACGGTGAAGGTTCCGATGGTCAGAAGGCCGCCGAGCCAGAACAGTGACGGAACGCCCATGGAGATGACGCCGTCATAGGCGTAGAGCAGCAGGACGGAGGCGCCGAGCGAGTAGCTCGCCACCTGGCCGACATACATCTGGCGCCGCTGCCGGATCCGGCGCGCCAGGACCTCGGGTGCCGCAGCCGCGGTCGTCAGGGCGAGATCCGCGGCCTCAGCGGCATTCCTCTCGGGAAAGGACGTCGCAGCCGTGCTCATGGTCCCGCCCAATGGTGGATGTCAGCCCAAAAATCTACGTGGCAAGCCTTTAGGTTTGGTATCCTTCGAAACCGAATCCACGCTGTGCAGCGCAGGAGCGGGGACGTCGAGCGGCCGAGGAATTTGCCGGCCGTGAGGCGTCGTGTGCGACGCGGTCGAGCCAAAGCAGGGCTTCGGAAGACATATGTCGTGCTAGGCTGCTAAGGTTCCATGCACGTCGGCTTCTCTATGCTGGACGGCATTGCTCAGGAAAGTGCTTCATTACTATGTTACCGTTCTTGAGCACGGCGCCCAGCCGCGGGTGGCAAAAGGAAATTTCGCGTATGTGGGGTAGATCACACAGCCTCCCGTATGACTGCGGTAGGCTGAACAATTTTACCCCTCCCGTCGAACCGTCTGCCGCATCGACCCGACCAATCTTGCGAGACGGCCTTTGAGCGTGACACAAGCGGCTTCGGACGAGATCCTGATCGCCAGGATCGCTCAAGGCGACCGGCTCGCCATGCAGGTGCTGTACGGGCGGCACCATGTAAGGGTGTATCGGTTCGGCCTTCGGCTCGTGCGGGACGAGCAGGCGGCGGAAGACCTCATCAGTGAGGTATTTCTCGACGTCTGGCGTCAAGCCGGCAAGTTCGAGGGCCGATCCGCCGTTTCCACCTGGCTGCTGGCCATTACCCGATTCAAGGCCCTGTCTGCGCTTCGGCGCAGGAAGGATTTTGAGTTGGACGACGACGCCGCGAACGCGATCGAGGACACGTCCGACAATCCGGAAACGGCGGTGCAGAAGAAGGATACCAGTGAAGCGTTGCGGGAGTGTCTGACGGGCCTCTCGCCGGATCATCGGGAAATCGTCGATCTCGTCTACTACCACGAGAAATCCGTGGAAGAGGTGGCCGAAATCGTTGGCATCCCGGAGAACACTGTGAAGACGCGCTTGTTCTATGCGCGCAAGAAATTGGCCGAACTGCTGAAGGCAGCCGGCATTGAGCGAGGCTGGCCATGATGGCTTTGAGCAAGAAGATGCTGGAGCAAGAGCCCGGTGAAATTGAACTGCTGCTGCCGTGGCACGCCGCCGGCACGCTGAACCCGCGCGATGCGCGCCGCGTCGACGAGGCGCTAGCGCGCGATCCCGAGCTCGCGAAGCAATATGCCGCGATCCGCGGCGAGTATGAAGAGACCATTCATCTGAACGAGAGCCTGGGTGCTCCGTCGGCGCGCGCGATGCAGAAGCTGTTCGCGGCGATCGACGCCGAGCCCGCGCGGGCGGCCGGTTCGCTGCCGCTGTCGGCGCGCATCGCCACCTTCTTTGCGAGCCTGTCGCCGCGCACTCTCGCCTGGTCGGCGAGCCTTGGCGCCATGGCCCTCGTGCTGCAAGCCGGAATCATCGGCGCGGTGTTGACGCAGACCCAGACTGCGACCTTCCAGACTGCTTCGCTTTCGACCAGCGCTCCGATCACACGCGACCTCGGCACGACCGTCCCGCCAGCGCGCGCGCTGGTACGCTTCACGCCCGAGGCGCGCGTCACCGACATCACCGCATTGCTCGACGGCTACCAGGCTTCGATCATCGGTGATGCCAAGGGCGGCATGTTCCGCCTCCAGTTCGACAAGGCGATGAGCCGTGACGAACTCAACTCGCTGCTTGGCAAGATGCAGCGCGAGAAGTTCGTCAACCTCGCCGTCGCGGCGCCGTAAGGCGCTTCCAAGCTGATGACGCGCAAGTCCGAAAGTGGAGTAAGAGCCGGGGTCTGCGCTTCGTCGGTCGCAGCCGCGCTTTTGCTCGCCGCCTGTCTCGGCGTCGAGGTTGCGCAGGCGCAGGCGATCATGCGCACGCCGACGATCAGCGTCCCCTCCCGAATGCCGACCATTTCTCCTGGCATCGCCGCACGCGTCAGTCCGGGCGTTGCAGCCAGAGCGGTGGCCGTCGGCCGCGGTCCCGGTCCGATCGTGACGACGAGGATTTCGGCGCGGATGGGGCCGACGCCGGTGCTGCCTTATGCGCGCTACTCCCCGAACCTCTATCCCGCCTGTACCGCGCCCGATCGCGACGCCGCCGGCGAATGCCTGGCGCAGCAGAACGCAGGCGGCGATGGCTCGGGCAAATCGGGCAAGAAGACCGCCGGAAAGCGGCGCGGCAACAACGCGCCCGTCGCCGCGGATTTGCGTACCTTCGCCGACGAATTCGTCGCCGAGATCGATGGCGGGCTGTCGTCGACCGAGGCCGACGAGCTTGCGCGTCGCCATGGCCTGACGCGCGTGTCCTCCGAGAATTTTCCGCTGATCGGGGCGACGTTCGGACTGTTCCGCATCACCGACGGCCGGCCCTCCGCGACGGTGCGGCGTGAATTCGCGGCCGACGGCAGCGTGCGTTCGGTCCAGCCGAACTTCCGCTACCTGCTTCAGGACCAGAAATCGTCGGTGCCGACCGAGGGAGATCCCGCGCAATATGCGCTGGCCAAGCTCCGCCTGCCGCAGGCACATACTCTCGCGCATGGCGCCAATGTGACGGTTGCTGTGATCGACTCCGGCATCGACGCCCGACATCCGGAACTTGCCAATTCCATTGCCGATAATTTCGATGCGCTCGGTAGCGCCGAAGGCCCGCACATTCATGGCACCGGCATTGCAGGCGCCATCGTGGCGCATGCCAAGCTGATGGGCAGCGCGCCCGAGGCGCGCATCATCGCCATCCGCGCCTTCGGCGGCACCACCGGCGGGGCCGAGAGCTCGTCCTACATCATCCTGCGCTCTCTGAACTATGCCGCCGAGCACGGCGCGCAGATCGTCAACATGAGCTTTGCCGGTCCCAAAGACGCGGTGATCGAGCGGGCCATCGCGGCGACCGCCGCGCGTGGCCTGGTGCTGATCGCAGCCGCCGGCAATGCCGGCGCGAAGTCGCCGCCGCTCTATCCGGCCGCCAATCCCAACGTGATCGCGGTCAGCGCAACCGACCAGCAGGACAGGCTGTTCACCGCCTCCAACCGTGGCAACTACATCGCGGTCGCGGCTCCCGGCGTCGATATCTTCCTGCCAGCGCCTGACGGCAAATACCAGATGACGTCGGGCACCTCGTTCTCGGCCGCGTATGTCTCCGGCGTCGCAGCGCTGCTGCTCGAGCGCAACTCCGCCTTGAAGCCGGAAGCGCTGCGCACGACGCTGGCGAAGACGGCGCGTGACCTCGGTTCACCCGGGCGTGATGATCTGTTCGGCGATGGCGGGGCCGACGCGTTTGCCGCGGTCATGGCCGTTCCCGCCGCCGGCGCGACGCCGGTCGCGGCCGCATCCGGTACAACAAAACGTGAAGATATCGAGAAGCGTCGCGACGAGCCTGGCATCCGCGCATTAGAGCAACCCTCGTTGTCGAGCACCGAGGATAAAGCCACGGTTTCTCAGGCGGATAGGCCGGCGACGCGATAGCGGCTGCGACAACTTTGCGCGCGGCGCGAAGGTTGAAAAATCAAACGCCGCATTGAACGTTCGGCCCGCTGCCACGACCAAATTATGTGGGAGCGGTTATCCCTCCCCATAAGTCATATCAGGCGCGAGCGCCCATCCACCCCAAGCGCCCATATGGCTCGACCCGTCCGGTTGTCCCCCCGGACGGGTCTTTTCTTTTTGGGCGTCCAATCCCTCGAAGCCTGCGCGAGATCAGCTTCCGGTTGAGAGATCGTGGCTCACTCATCGCCACTGCTCCGCCGGCACGCCGCAAGCGCGCTATGCTTGTGCGAAGCTTGACTCCAAAACCGCTTGAATCTCCGCACGACTACGGAGTTTGGCGACGAAAACATCGTCGTTGCTGGACAAGTCAAAACTTTTCCACAAAATATTCACGTCGCGTCTAAATTGATTCGTGTGCGTTGCGTCGCGTCCGTATTTTCTCCTGACGGGCTGATTTATGACACATCGCCAAGAGGCTATTCGCGACGTGGCTATTGGCCGCGACATTGCGGCACGCTGGTGCGCTCTCGCCGAGCAGCGGCTGGTGCATCTCTCCGAGATGTTCGAGACCGGGCGCTGGCGCCGCTATCACTCCGAGATCGCATTTCTCGAAAACATCCAGGAAGCGAAGCTCGCCGTCCAGACCTGGCGCGCCCTTGCCACCGGCGCTGACGTCGCCACGGCGGCCGCGAGCGTGTCGCCCGCATTCGGCTGGTCGCCGGCGACCATGCCCCGCATGTTTCCGCGCGAGCAGCAGGCGCAGACAGTGCAACCGAAGGCCGTGCACATCGTCCCGGAGACCGCCGTGCCGGTCAGGCTCGATCCCAAGCCGGGCGTTCTCGCCGACATCTCCGAAGCCCCGGCCGCGCGGGTCGCCGCGCCTGCCCCGATGGCACCGCTCCAAGTGCCGGCTGCCATGGCGCCGCCCACCGCGCCCGTCGCGATGACGGGGCCCAAGGTGCCGGCCGCGACGGCAGCGCCCAAGGCGCTGGCTGCGATGGCGGCGCTTCTGCCGCAGTTCTCTCCGCCGGCAGCCGAAATTGTCGCAGCCCCCGAGCGCCTGGTTGAGTTCACCTTCAGCCTCGACGGGCTCGAAGCGAAGTATCCACTGCTGCGGAACGCGTTCTAGCGTTCGGGAGGAGGCGAGCAGCGGCAGCTATCGCCGCACCGCATTCCCGCCGACCACCAATTGCGCAAACCGCTGGGCGCCGTCCACCGACAGATCGGACGTCACGGCGCGCGCATGATCGAGCCCGACCACGGCGCCGCGCGGGGTTTCCGAGATCATGTTGTTGTTGACGAGCGCGGTGCCGGCGCCGGGCACGACGGACACCCCGACGCCGGCCAGTGCCTTGCGGACCACGTTGCCCGTGATCGCGACGTCGCGGAGATATTCGCCCCAGCCGGCGACGATGCCGTAGGACGGCGCGTTCTCGATCACGTTGCCGGTGACAGATGAATCCGCCTCGATGTAGATGCCGATGCCGGCATCGTCATCCGGCGCGGTGCCGATCGGCCGCTTCGGGATCAGATTGCGGATGATGTTGCCCTGGACCACGGCGATGCGGCCGCCTTCGTTGAAATTGCAGACGGAGACGCCGACCGCGGCGCCGTCCACAATGTTGTTGGCGATCACCGCGGCCTCGAAAGCGAATTCCGAATAGAGCGCGACCTCGCGCACATCGCTGACGCTGTTGCCGGTGATGTGGATGTTCGAGGCCGAGTTGCCGCGCACGGCGGAGTAATCGCAGTTCTTGATGCGATTGCCGCGCACGATGACGTTGCCGGCGCGGAACGTGTTGATGGCGTTGCCGTACTGGCCGGAGCCGCCGGGGCCGGCCTTGATGTCCTCGATGCGGTTATCGGTGACCAGCGTGCCGTCATCGCCGATGGCCGTGCGCAGGATCTCGATGCCGTTGTCGTTGGTGCCGGTGATGGTGTTGTGGGAGACGCTGAGACCCCTGGCGTCGAACGACACCACTGCCGTCACCGCGATGTTGGTAAAGATGTTGCCCGAGATGTCGCCGGAGACCTGCTCGAGCCAGATGCCGCTGCCGCCGGAGCCGGTGATCGCGCAATCGGTGATGCGGACGTCGCGTCCGCCGAGGATCTGGATCAGCCCGCGCCGCGTCGGCAGCGGAATGCCGCCGCCGTCAAAGGTGATGCCGGAAAGGCCGATTGCATCGGAGCCGTCGCTCTGGATCGCCGAGGCCCCGCCGGTGAAGACGAATTTTGTCGCGCCGCGCACGCCGATCAGTTGCGCGCCGTTTGGCAAGCGTAGCAACCCACTGCGGTAGATGCCGGGTGGCAGCGCTAGCGGCATCTGCGCCCGCGCAGCCTCGTCGATCGCCCGCTGGAGCGCGCGGGTCTGATCCTCGCTGCTGCCGGGCCGCACGCCATATTGCGTGGCATCGCGGCCGAGCAGCGACGTCAGCGGCGCCGCACGCGCGGCGTCGGCTGGTATCGCGAGCGCGCCGGCGAGGCCTGCGGTCGATGCTCCAATGAGATGGCGGCGATTGAGGTCCATGACGCGTCCTCCGGCGGACGCGGGGGTCCGCAGCGGTTAGGTAGCGCAAAAACGGGACCGCGCGGCTGGGGCCGTGAGGATTGTTCGCGGTAGGGTTAAATGTTTACACAGTCGTGTTCCGAGCCTTCCGTGCCAACTGTACCATCTCCATCAGCATCGCTTCCCCGGCGTCCACCAGTTCCTCCAGCGTGATCCGCGGCGCGCCCTTGCGGCGCACGGCGCCACTGCGCGCGAGCAGGGGAATATGGATAAATGCGGCGAGCTTTGGCCCGCCGCCCCTGACGTTTTCGATCGCGCGCCAGCTCAGGTAATTGCAGAGATAGGCGCCGGCGTCGCGCGAGGGCCGCGCGTCGATGCCGGTGAGGCGGGCGGCGCGCAGCAGCCTTGCGGTGTGCGGGCCGAAAATCAGCGCGTCCGCATTACCGGCGATGCCGCGCTTGCTCGAGCGGGTGTTGGCGGCATCGGGCCAGAGCATGGTGACGGCGTTGCGCGCGCGGCTCTCGATGCGCAGATAGGGCGTGCGTGCGGCGAGGCCGAACATCAGCAGCGCGTCGGGCTTCTCTTTCGCGAGCACCTCCGGCAATTGCCGGTCCACCGCGGCATAGGTGACTGGGAAGATGTGGCTGGAGATCGCGGCATCGTCGAGTGCGGGACGGCGCAATTGCACCAGCCGGGCGACCAGCGGCTGGGTCGGATTGTAGGGCGCGCCGGGGAACGGGCCGAAGGCGGTGAGGAGAACGCGGAGCTTGTCGCTCATTGCAGCAACTCCAGGATCTTTTCGGCGGCGAGCGCCGGCGTGAGATGGCCGTCGGCCACCTCGGTCTCGATCTTCCGGACCTTGGTTCGCACCGACGCCTCGCTGCGCAACCGCGCCAGCATGCGTTGCTCCAGCATCGACCACATCCATTTCACCTGCTGCTCGCGCCGCCGTGCGGCGAAGTCGCCGGAGGCATTCATCGCCTTGCGGTGATCGAGGACTTTCTGCCAGATCTTCGCAATGCCGTCGCCAGTCAGCGCCGAATAGGTCTCGACCGGCGGATGCCAATGCTCGGAGCGTGGCGTCAGGATATGCAGCGCGCCGCGATAATCGGCGGCGGTGATGTTGGCGCGCTTGAGATTGTCGCCGTCGGCCTTGTTGATCGCGATCATGTCGGCGAGTTCGACCAGGCCCTTCTTGATGCCCTGCAATTCGTCGCCGCCGCCTGGCAGCATCAAGGCCAGGAAGAAATCGGTCATGTCGCAGACCGCGGTCTCGGACTGGCCGATGCCGACGGTCTCGACCAGCACGACGTCGAAGCCGGCCGCCTCGCACAGCAGCATCGCCTCGCGTGTCTTGGCCGCGACGCCGCCGAGCGTGCCCGAGGACGGCGAGGGTCGGATGAAGGCATCGTCGGAAGCCGAGAGCCGGGCCATCCGCGTCTTGTCGCCGAGGATCGAGCCGCCGCTGCGGGCTGAGGACGGATCGACTGCGAGCACCGCGATCTTGTGACCCTGTTCGATCAGATGGATGCCGAGCGCGTCGATGGTGGTGGATTTGCCGACGCCGGGCGAGCCGGTGATGCCGACGCGGAGCGCTCTGCCGGTGTCAGGCAAGAGCATCTGCACCAGCTCGCGCGCCAGCGCCTGATGGTCGCTGCGCCGGCTCTCGACCAGCGTGATGGCCCGCGCCAGCGCCGCGCGGCTGCCGGCGCGAAGGTCATGGGCGAGGGATTTGATGTCCAGTGAAGGCTTTTTCTCAACCATGCCCTGCTTTACAACGCCCGCGTGGGGCAGGCGAGGGCCGCCCGCCCGATATCACCGGGATGTCGCCGCCACTCCGGTCCGCACCGGTTTCAGCTTTCGCCACGCCCAGACCATCACCGGCCACAGCAGCGCCCCGATCGCCATGGCGGCGAGGATCGCGGCCACGGGGCGCTCGAAAAACGGCAAAATGCTGCCGTCCGACTTGATCAGCGAAGTGACAAAGGCCTGCTCGACCATGGTGCCCATGACGATGCCGAGCACCATCGCGGCGACGGGATAACCGTTGGCTTCCATGACATAGCCGATCACGCCGAAGGCGGCGACGGTGACGACGCCGAACATGTTGTTGCCGATAGCGAACGAGCCGACTGCGCAGCACAGCATGATGATGGGCATGATGGCGGAGCGCGGTGCCAGCAGGATGTAGGCGGCAACCCGGATCATGGCGATTCCGAGCGGGATCATCAAAATGTTCGCGATGATGAACATCAGATAGATCGCGTACATGCTCGACGCTTTCTCGGTGAACAGCGTCGGTCCGGGGTTGAGCCCCTTCATGTAGAGCACGCCGATCGCGATCGCAGCGATGGTGTCGCCGGGAATGCCGAACAGTAATGATGGCACCCAGCCCGAGGCGATGCTGGCATTGTTGCTGGCGCCGGCCTCGACCAGGCCCTCGACATGGCCGGTACCGAATTTCTCCGGTTCCTTGGAGAAGCGCTTCGACATCGCATAGGACACCCAGGCGGCCATGTCGGCGCCGGCTCCGGGCAGCACGCCGATGATGATGCCGACGATGTTCCCGCGCGTCATCTGCCAATGGTATTTCTTGGTCAGCTTCCACTGACCGGCCATGATGCTTCCGAATTTGCGCCGCGGCAGCGGCGGCGGCTCGGGCGTCAGCATCGCGCGCATCACCTGGGCGACCGCGAACACGCCGACCAGCGCGGGGATCGGCTCGATGCCGCCGAACAGATCGGTGAGGCCGAAGGTGAAGCGCGGCACGCCGCCGGGATTTTCGATGCCGACGCAGGAGACCAGCAGACCGAGGAACATGCCGGCGATCGCCTTCACCGGCGAGGAGCGCGCCACCAGCGTCGCGCACATCAGGCCGAGCAGCGCCAGCCAGAAATACTCGAAGGTCGAGAACGAGAGCGCGATCTCGGCTAGCGGCGGCGCCAGAATCATCAGCGACAGCACGCCGGCGATGCCGCCCACGGCCGAGAACCACACGCCGGCCCCGAGCGCCAACTCGGCCTGTCCCTTCCGGGTCATGGCGTAAGCCTCGTCGGCATAGGCGGCGGAGGCGGGCGTGCCGGGGATGCGCAGCAGCGCACCGGGGATGTCGCCGGAGAAGATCGCCATCGAGGAGGCCGCCACGATGGTCGCAATCGCCGCGATCGGCGAGAGATAGAAGGTGACGGGGACGAGCAGGGCGGTTGCCATCGTCGCCGACAGGCCCGGCAGCGAGCCGATCACGAGCCCGTACACCGAGGCTGCGAACATCGCGATGATGACCTCCCAGGTGGAGATCAGTGCGAACGCTTCAATCAGGGTTTTCAGCATGGGGTCACCAGGGTGTCGGCAACAGGCCGGCGGGAAGCGGCACGCGCAGCAGCTTGCCGAAGATGAGGTGGATGGCGAACGGCGCCAGCGCTGCGAGCGGCAGCGCCAGCTTCCACTTTGCCCCCAACGCGGTCGAGGTGACGTAGACCATGATCGCCGCGGTGATGATGAAGCCGAGCCGGTCGGCCGCGACCACGTAGAACAGCAACAGCGCCGGCGGCAGCAGCGCGCGCAGGCCGTACAACTTTCCCTGAGGCGGCGGGGCAGCCGCTGCCTGGCCATCCTCGAGCGGGATCAGCTCTTCCGCCTCTTCGAAGGTGTGACCGATCCCGAACACGATCGCGAGCCCGCACAGCGCAAGCCCAATGCCGATCACGAGCGGAAATACGTTGGGGCCGACCGGCTGCCCGGGTACCGGCGGCAGCAGCCAGCCGCCATAGGCGGCTGCGGTGCCGAGCACGACGAGAAACGATCCCGTGACGGAGTCGGGAAGGCGCATGGGAGGATCCTATGAGATTTCTTATCCCTCACCCCGTTCTTACGGAGAGAGGGTGGAGTCCGGGGCTGCGTCCGCGTTGGCGGTGAAAGCTGGACTTGGAGAGACTCCCCCTCACCCGAATTTGGGCTGCGCTCAAATTCGACCTCTCCCCGCAAGCGGGGAGAGGTGACAAGATCACGCCTTGCTCAGACCCGCCGCCTTCATCGCTTCGCCCATCTGGGCGTCGCCCTTGTCCATGAAGCTTGCGAACTGGCCGGCATCGCCCCACACGGTGCCGAAGCCGCGATTGCTCATGAAGTCCTTGAACTCGGCGGAGTCGTAGACCTTCTGCAGCGCCGCGGTGAGCTTCGTTGCGATCTCCGGCGGCAGGTTCTTCGGCCCGGCGATGCCGCGCCAGGCGCCGGTCGCGTAGTCGATGCCCATCGCCTCCTTCAGCGTCGGCACGTCCTTGAAGATGGGATTGCGCGCCGGCGCCATGATAGCAAGGCTCCTGGCCTTGCCGGCCTCGATGATGGCGCGGGCTTCCGGCACCGAGCAGGTGGTGAGGTCGAGGCCGCCGGCGGCGAGGTCCTGCATCGCGGGTGCGGCGCCGTTGGACGGCACCCAGGCGACCTGGTTGGCAGGCAGGCCCATCGCCTGCATCCAGCCGACCAGCGCCAGATGCCAGATGCCGCCCTGGCCGGTGCCGGAGGCCTTGAACTTGCCGGGAGGGGCCGCCTTGATGGCTTCCGCGAGCTCCTTCACCGTCTTGTAGGGCGAGGAGGAGGAGACCTGGATGCCCGGGGGGTCTTCGTTCATCAGCGCCAGCGGGGTGTAGCTCTTCGGCGCCAGCTCGGTCAGCCCTTGCCAGTGCATCATCGAGATTTCGACGGTGAGCATGCCGATGGTGTAGCCATCAGGTTGCGCGGTCGCGATCGCGGTATGGCCGACGACGCCGGAGCCGCCGGTGCGATTGACCACGTTGAAGGGCTGGCCGAGATCCTTCTCCAGAAGCGCTGCGACAATGCGCGCGGTCGCGTCAGTGCCGCCGCCCGCGCCCCAGGGAACGATCACGGTGACGGGCCGCGCTGGATAGGCTTGCGCGCGTACGGGTGTGAGACCGAATGCGGCGGATGCCGCGACTGCGGCAGATGAAGCCGCAAAGCTGCGGCGCGTAATCTTGGACATCAATGCCTCCCAGCGGCGCCCACGACGTCGGGCGCTCTTGTCTATGGCGACATTCTAGTCGGCTTTGCAGCGCGGCTGCAAGGTAGCGCTACCAGCGCTCTGCGGGCAACGCGGCCCTCATGCGTGGAATAGTGGAAGGCGAGGCCGGGAGTCTTGCCCGCCTCGGTTGAGGACGCAAACGTCACCGCGCGCATCTGAGCAGGCTCCGCTTCAATTCCGCGAACCAGTCGTCGCAGTCGCGCTCGCATCGCGCTTCATCTTTGCGACCATGAGCGATGCAGTCACCCCCTTCACCATTGCGGTCATGGCGGCGTCGTTGTCGGCGGTCTCGGTGAAGAATGGGCGGATTGCCGAGCGGCGGCCGAATTACTCTGCCGCCTCGCTATGCCCGAGCCGGGCGTTCAGCTTGCGGATCAGCTCCTCGGCCGCGTCCGCGATCACCGTGCCCGGCGGGAAGATGGCTTCCGCGCCGGCCGCGTAGAGCGCATCGTAATCCTGTGGCGGCACCACGCCGCCGACGATGATCATGATGTCGTCGCGGCCCTGCTTCTTCAGCGCGGCCTTGAGCTCCGGCACTGCGGTGAGGTGGGCGGCGGCAAGCGAGGAGACGCCGAGGATGTGGACGTCGTTCTCGACCGCTTGGCGCGCGGCTTCGTCGGCGGTCGCGAACAGCGGCCCAATGTCGACGTCGAAGCCGATATCGGCGAAGGCCGACGCGATCACCTTCTGGCCGCGGTCGTGACCGTCCTGACCGATTTTTGCGACCAGGATGCGCGGACGGCGGCCTTCCGCCTCCTCGAAGGCGTCGATCAGCGCCTGAACCTTCTCGACCCGGTTACCCATGCTGGACGCCTCCCGCTTGTAGACGCCGGTGATGGATTTGATCTCGGCGCGGTGCCGGCCGAACACCTTCTCCATCGCGTCCGAGATCTCGCCGACGGTTGCCTTCGCGCGCGCAGCGTCGATGGCCAGCGCCAACAGATTGCCGTTGCCTTCGCCCGCCGAGCGCGTCAGCGCGGCGAGCGCGGCCTCGACGTCCTTTTGGTTGCGTTCGGACTTCAGCCGCGTCAGCTTGTCGATCTGGAGCCGGCGGACATTGGTATTGTCGACCTTGAGGATATCGATCGGAGCTTCGTCCGTCGGCTTGTATTTGTTGACGCCGATCACCGCCTGCTTGCCGGCGTCGATGCGGGCCTGGGTCTTGGCCGAGGCTTCCTCGATGCGCAGCTTCGGTACGCCGGCCTCGATCGCCTTGGCCATACCCCCGAGCTCCTCGACCTCCTGGATGTGGCCCCAGGCCTTGGCGGCGAGGTCGCGGGTGAGACGCTCGACATAATACGAGCCGCCCCAGGGATCGATGATGCGGGTGGTGCCGCTCTCGTGCTGCAGGAAGAGCTGGGTGTTGCGGGCAATGCGCGCCGAAAAGTCGGTCGGCAAAGCGAGCGCCTCGTCGAGCGCATTGGTGTGCAGCGACTGGGTGTGGCCTTGCGTCGCCGCCATCGCTTCCACAGTCGTGCGCATCACGTTGTTGAAGACGTCCTGCGCGGTCAGCGACCAGCCGGATGTCTGGCAATGCGTGCGCAGTGACAGCGAGCGCGGATCCTTCGGATTGAAAGGCTTCAGCAGCTTCGCCCAGAGCAGCCGCGCGGCGCGCATCTTGGCCACTTCCATGAAGAAGTTCATCCCGGTCGCCCAGAAGAACGACAGCCGCGGCGCGAAGCGGTCGACATCGAGGCCCGCCGCAAGGCCGGCACGAAGGTATTCGACGCCGTCGGCCAGCGTATAGGCGAGCTCGAGGTCCTGCGTCGCGCCGGCCTCTTGCATGTGATAGCCGGAGATCGAGATCGAATTGTATTTCGGCATTTTTTGCGAGGTATACGCAAAAATGTCCGAGATGATCCGCATCGAAGGCGCGGGCGGATAGATGTAGGTGTTGCGCACCATGAACTCTTTCAGAATGTCGTTCTGAATGGTCCCTGAGAGCTTCTCCGGCGGCACGCCCTGTTCCTCGGCGGCCGCAACGTAGAGCGCGAGGATCGGCAGCACCGCGCCGTTCATGGTCATGGACACGCTCATCTGGTCGAGCGGAATGCCCGCAAACAGCGTGCGCATGTCGTAGATGGAATCGATGGCAACGCCGGCCATGCCGACGTCGCCGCCGACGCGCGGATGGTCGCTGTCATAGCCGCGATGGGTGGCGAGATCGAACGCGACCGAGAGGCCCTTCTGTCCGGCCGCGAGATTGCGGCGGTAGAACGCGTTGGAATCCTCCGCGGTGGAGAAGCCGGCATATTGCCTGACGGTCCAAGGCTGGTTGACATACATGGTCGGGTAGGGGCCGCGCAGATAAGGCGCGATGCCCGGATAGGTATCGAGGAAGTCGAGCCCGGCCAGATCGGCCTCGCTATAAGCGGGCTTCACCAGAATGCCCTCGGGCGTCAGCCACGGCTCGGCGCTGCCGGTCGGGGCGCCGGCGGCGGCGCGCTCGAAGGCGACGTCGGCGAAATTGGGAATGCGGGTCATTCCTTGGGATCCTCAAACCTGCGATTGCGCTCAATCAGCTTTTGCACATTTTTCTTGTAGACGGGATCGTCCAAGCGGCTCTGAGTAATTTGGCCGGTCCCAACCCAGAGCAGCCGCGCGAACAGCTTCCCAATCTTCCATTCTGCCAGACCGAGCAACGTTTGTCCGAGCAGCTGAAACATGGCGGCGCCTCAATCATGGTCCGGATGCTGATGGCTGACGATGGTCGCCATCTTCTCCGGTCCGTAATTCTGCTGCGTGGTCTGGCTTGGAAGATTGGCGATCCCGACCACCCAGCCGAGACGGGACTCGGTGCCGAACTGCCGCGTCGGCACCACGTGGTCCGGGCGGTCGAACGCGCCGGTCATGATCTCGATCCGATCGCCGTCGATGCGGCCAAAGCTCAGCGGCGTGCCGCAGGCGGCGCAAAAGCCGCGCTCGGCGATGGAGGAGGAGCGGAAGAACGACGGCTTTCCCTTGGTCCAGGCGAAGTCCGTCTTGTTGATGTCGGCAAAAGAGGCGAACGGCGCGCCGCTGGCCTTCTGGCACATCCGGCAGTGGCAGATCGAAACCCTGTTCGGCGCCGTCATGACTCCAAAGCGCACTGCCCCGCATTGGCAGCCGCCGGTGAGAACGGGTTTGCCTGCTTCCGTCATGGCTGCTCCATCCGTCGATACGTGTCTTGCAGCGTCGCAAGCGCATCGGCACCGGCAAAGACGAAGCCGGTGACGCCGGCTGCACGCAGCGCCGCCTCGACATCGGTCGGGCGGCCTGCCAGATAGATAAGTCGGGCCCCGGCGGTTTGCAGGGCCTGCGCCGCGGCTTGGGCGTGTTCCGCATAAACCTTGTCGCTGGAACAAAGACAGGCGAGCCCGGCGCCGGAGGCCTTGAAGGCCGCAGCTAGCTGGGCCGGATCAGCGAAGCCCTCGCTGTCGACAGCCTGGATGCCGCCGGTCTCGAACAGGCTTTTGGCAAAGGTCGCGCGCGCCGTGAAATCAGCGGGCGTGCCGAGATTGGCCAAGAAGACTTTCGGCCGCGCGCCGTGTGCCTTCAAGGCCGCATCGGATTTGTCGCGCAGCGCCTCGAACGGTTCCGCAAGCCGGATCGGCGGCAGCGGGTCGAACTTGTATTTTTGCTCGCCATAGGGCGCCAGCGCGATCGGCGTCGCCTTCAGCACCGCAGTCTCGTTCTCGTGCAGGTTCGGAAACTCACTGGCGCCGGTCAGCACGTCGCGGCGTTTTGCGATGTTGGCGTCGCGGGCTTTTCGCGCAGCCGCGACCTTGCTCTGGAACAGGCCCTGCTGAAGCGCAGCGAAGGCGCCGCCGGCTCTCTCGCTCTCCTGGAAGAGCGCCCAAGCCGCGTCGCAGAGCTGGCCGGTCAGCGTCTCGATGCCGCCTGCGCCTGCCGCGGGATCGCTGACCTTGGCGAGGTTGCTCTCTTCCAGCAGCACGAGCTGAGTATTGCGCGCCACGCGCCGTGCGAATGGATCGGGCAGGCCGAGCGCCAGCGTATGCGGCAGCACGGTGACCGCGTTGGCGCCGGCAAGTCCGGCCGCAAACGTCGCCATGGTCGCGCGCAGCATGTTCACATAGGGATCGCGCTGCGTCAGGATGCGCCAAGCGGTATCGGCGGCGATGTACAGCGGTTTTGGCGTGAGCCCGCACGCCGTCTCGATACGCGCCCACAGCAGCCGCAATGCGCGGAATTTTGCCATGGTGAGGAACTGGTCTGCATCCGCGGCAAGCCGCGCATAGACCATGCCCTGCGCCTGCTCCAGAGGAACGCCCGCGCCCTCGATCGCGCGGAAATAAGCGACGCCGCAGGCGAGCGCGAAGGCGAGCTCCTGCGCCTCCGAGCCACCGGCATCGTGGATCACGCGTCCGTCGGCCGATGTAAACGGCCCCTTGAAGCCGAGCGCGGAGAGGCCCTTGACGCCGCCGGTGATGGCCGGAACGATCTCATCCCAGGTATAGGGGCTGTGGCCCCACACCGCGCAGGCCGCGAGCGGATCGAGCCCGAAGCGGATGTCGCAGGCCCCGGGATCGATGCCCTTGCTCTTCACATATTCCGCGACGTGGATCGCCGCCATCCGCGATTGCGGACCGATCTCGAGCTCGAGGCCGATGCCGGCATCGAGATGGACGTCCTTCAAGATCCTTGCGACTGCGTCGGCGGTCGGTTCCAGCCCGAAACCGTGAGCGGCATTGCCGCCGGCGAACACCAGCGCCAGACCCGTCGCGCCATTTTCGAGATCGGTCAGTGCCTGCGCATTCGCCGCACTTGCATCGGGATGGTCGATCCGCTGCATGATCCGCCAGGGCGCCGCCGCCGGCCGGCCCACCACGGGCGCAACACCTTTGGCGCGCGGATAGAGCGGATCGATCTTGAGTCCGTCATAGGTCTTGGCGACCAGCTTCTCGAACGGCGCGCCCTTTAGCACGCCATCGACCAGCTTGCGCCAGTCGTCGACGGTCGCCTTGGGAAAATCCGCCGCCAGCGGCAGGTCGTCAGTCGCGGAGGTCATGCGGCGAAGGGCTCCCGAAAATCTTGTTGTTCGCAGGCGAAATTGCCACGGCCGGCCGTCCCTGCAAACGGTTGTTTTTGGTTAACCGGTATCCGGAAGCCGCTCAATGCCTTGTGTCGAGACGCTGGCGAGACCGTCATGGACACGAATGCCTGCGATCACGCGGTCGGGCGCGATCTCGGCCAGCGGCACCAGCACAAAGGCGCGCTCGAATAGGCGCGGATGCGGCAGGGTCAGGTCAGGCTTCTGCATCGACACATCGTCATAGGCGATCATGTCGAGATCGAGCGTGCGCGGGCCCCAGCGCCGCTCTTTATCGCGCGTGCGGCCGAATTTCTGCTCGACCTTCTGCATCACGAACAGGAGCGCATGCGGATCAAGGCTGGTCTCGATCTCGATGCAGGCGTTGATGAAGGGAGCCTGGTCCTCGTCGCCCCAGGGCGGCGTCGCATAGTCCGACGAGCGCGCGATCAAAGCGGCCTGCGCCATGCCGCAGATATGGGCGATTGCCTTCTGGAAGGTCGCGCGGACATCGCCGACATTGCCGCCGAGCGCAATCAGGACGCTCGCCATGTCAGGGGTGCCGCGAGCGCGTCAGCATGACGCCGACGTCGTCGAAGATCGCGGCGATCGGCGCATGCGGCTTGTGCACGGTGATCTTGACCGCAC
Organism: Bradyrhizobium sp. Kon56; assembly: GCF_055807635.1. Lineage (NCBI taxonomy): Bacteria > Pseudomonadati > Pseudomonadota > Alphaproteobacteria > Hyphomicrobiales > Nitrobacteraceae > Bradyrhizobium > Bradyrhizobium sp. Kon56. Next base: position 420,783 of record NZ_JBVVOU010000001.1, read on the forward strand.
GGATGCGCGGAAAGTGCGACAGGATGGCGTCGGCCACCGCGCCGGCCGCGCGCTCCAGTAGCTTGTAATTGGTGTTCTTGAAGGCCGCGGTGGTGGTCGCCACGACGTCGGCGTAGGACACGGTGTCGGCGAGCCGGTCGCTGCGGGAAGGCTCCGACAGGTCGGTATAGAGCTCGAGGTCGATGACAAAGCGTTGGCCGACCTCGGTCTCGTGCTCCATCACGCCGTGGCGGGCATGGATCGACAGGCCGGTTACGAAGATCGTATCGGTCATGGCTTGCTCTCGATTGCGTGCGCCACTCGCAGGGCCTGCAAGGTCTCGGCGACGTCGTGGGTGCGGATGATTTTCGCGCCGCGTTGTGCGGCGAGCAGATGTGCGGCGATCGAGCCGGCGAGCCGCTCGGTCGGCTCCGACGGCGACACCGAGGCGATGAAGCGTTTTCGCGAGGCACCAACGAGGATCGGCAGGCCGAACATGTCGAGCTCGCGAAGTCGTGCCAGTGCAATCATGCTCTGTTCTGCCGTCTTGCCGAAGCCGATGCCGGGATCGAGCACGATCTTGTCGCGGGCGATGCCGGCTTGTGCCGCGATATCCAGCGAGCGCTGGAAGAACGCCTTCATGTCCGCAATGATGTCGATGGCGGGATCGACCCTGTCGCGGTTATGCATGACGATGACAGGGACGCTCCTCGCGGCCACCAGCGGCGCCATGCCGGCGTCGCGTTGCAGGCCCCAGACGTCGTTGGCGATCGCAGCGCCCTGATCGAGCGCAAAGGCCACCACCTCGGCCTTCATGCTGTCGATCGAGACCGGCACGCCGAGCGCCACGATGTCCGATAGCACCGGCTTGAGCCGGGCCAGTTCGTCTGCCGCGGTGACCGGCCGGGCGCCCTTGTAGGGCCGGGTGGACTCGGCACCGATATCGATGATGTCGACCCCCACCTCGATCATCGCCCGCGCCCGCGCGAGTGCCTGCTCGGGCGCGATGAATTCGCCGCCGTCGGAGAATGAATCCGGGGTGACGTTGAGCACGCCCATCACCGCCGGGATCGGCCGCTCCAGTAACGTCCGCAGCACGTCAAGCCCGACTGAACCGGCCGCCGGGACGGATGGGGAGGGCGAGGCATTCATGCGGCCCGCTTTAGCGGTCGGGGAGGGGGAGTCAAGACGGGAAGGCGTGGGTTGCCAGCGTTTGGACAGGGCGTCGCACACCCTCGCTGTCATTGCCCGCGAAAGCGGGCAATCCAGTATCCAGAGACAGTGCCGCGATACGGAGGAGCCGCGGCGTACTGGATACCCCGCTTTCGCGGGGTATGACGGCAGAGTTGGGATGCATTGTTGCTCATCGGGCAAAACAATGCCGAGAGAGTAGCGCCCACCCCGTATGCGGAGAGCAGCAGTCCTAATACGAAATCTTCGGCGGCAGCTTCTTCGCCTTGGCGATGATGTCGCCGACCGACTTCTCCGAGGGCAGGATGCGGAGCAGCTTTTTCTTCTCGTTGGCGTCCCGCATGCTCTGGGCGAGCCTTGCCGGGTTACGGTAGGCGAGCTCGCGCACGGTGGTGACGCCGGCGGCGCGGACCAGACCGACCTTGGCCCTGCCCATGCCGGGGATGCGCATGTAGTCGGAGACGTTGGCCCATTCCAGCAGCAACTGCTCGCTGATGCCGGTCTTCACGGAGAGCGCCTTGCGGCCCTTCACGGTCGAAGCCGCCTCGAGCAGCGCGTCGGTGGTGCGGATACCCTGCGCCTTCAACTTGTTGGCGGCAAAGGCCGACAGGCCCTCAATCTCGGAGATCGGATATGTCATGATACTCGATGTGAAATGCGCAGGCGTCAGGCGAACTGGCTGAGGCCCGGGGTCCCCGCGATGATCTTGCCCATCTGATCCGCTCCGATTTTGTCTCGGCCGAAGCGAAAAAGTTCACGGGCGATGTTCTGAATCTCGGACATGCCAAGTCCCAGGCCCATCAGGCGCGTGCCGACCGCCATCAGGCCGCCGCCCATCAGCCGCGACAGTCCTCCGCCGGTGCCGGATGCCTCGATTGCCGCTTCTGCACCTGGAATCTGGTCGATCAGGACCTGGACGCTGTCGGAAGGACCCTCGTTGCGGAGGAAGCCCAAGATAATGCCGACGGTCTTTTCGGCGACAGCACTATCTATGCTGGCGTTTGTCGCCAGCCGCCCGATTAGCTCGTCCATATGGCCGCCCCTCAGCCGGTTCACATGCCGGAGTATTGCTTTCGAAAATGATCTTGAGCCGGTGTGGTGTGAAATACAAGCGATGAACGCCATCAACGTTCCGATTCATTCTCGAACGCGCGAGAAGTGTTGCAGTGATGCAAGAGCGGAGATGAAATCGGCAAAAAAATGCCGCGATGCGAATGCGTCCTTCCTACTTTCGGCGGATGTCCACCTGCATATTTCCGACGATGTCGCATGCCCGGAGCGCGTTGAATGGTTTCAATCAGCGCGCGACATGCGTTAAACTACGGAACTGTGCATTCGAGTTTCGATATGCGAAACAGGGCAGAGAGATCAGGGAATAATGACCGCACAGGACAGCAAGCTCGGTGATACCGACGACAAAATCTTCGTCGGTAAAGGAAACGAGCAGGCTTGGCTGACGCTGGCGTTCGCCAATCGCCACGGCCTCGTCACAGGTGCAACCGGAACCGGCAAGACGGTCTCGCTGCAGGTTATGGCGGAAGGATTTGCGCGCGCCGGTGTTCCGGTCTTCGCGGCCGACATCAAGGGCGACCTCTCGGGCATCTCCGAGGTCGGCGTGCCCGCGGATTTCATCGTCAAGCGCGCCACCGAGATGGGACTGACGTTCGAGCCCGACCAGTTCTCGACGGTGTTCTGGGACGTGTTCGGCGAGCAGGGCCACCCGGTCCGTGCGACCGTCACAGAAATGGGCCCGCTGCTGCTCGCACGTATGCTGGACCTGAACGACGTGCAGGAAGGCGTGCTCAACGTCGCCTTTCGCGTCGCCGACGACAACGGGCTGACCCTGATCGACATGAAGGATCTGCGCGCGCTGCTCGATGCCATCGTGCCCGATGCGGGCAAGAAGGGGACGGATGCCGAGGACAGTCCGCTTGCCGAGATCAAGAAGGCGGCGCAGGGTTTTGGTAATGTCACCAAGGCCACGGTCGGCACCATCCAGCGCCAGCTTCTGGTGCTCGAGAACCAGGGCGCCACCAAATTCTTCGGCGAGCCGGCGCTGACGCTGAAGGACTTCATGAAGACCGACCGCGACGGCCGCGGCATGGTCAACATCCTCGTCGCCGACAAACTGCTGCAGAGCCCACGGCTTTACGCGACATTCCTGCTGTGGATGCTGTCGGAATTGTTCGAGGAGCTGCCCGAGGCCGGTGACCTGCCCAAGCCGAAGCTGGTCTTCTTCTTCGACGAGGCGCATCTGTTGTTCAACGACGCGCCCAAGGCGCTGATGGACAAGATCGAGCAGGTGGTGCGCCTGATCCGCTCCAAAGGCGTCGGCGTTTATTTCGTGACTCAAAACCCGGTCGACGTGCCCGACCGCGTGCTCGGACAATTGGGCAACCGGGTGCAGCACGCGCTGCGCGCCTTCACCCCGCGCGACCAGAAGGCGGTCGCCGCTGCGGCCCAGACCTTCCGCCCCAACCCGAAGCTCGACACCGCCAAGGTGATCATGGAGCTCGGCAAGGGCGAGGCGCTGGTGTCCTTTCTCGAAGGCAACGGCACGCCGGCGATGGTCGAGCGGGTGATGATCCGGCCGCCATCGGCCCGGATCGGACCGATCACGCCGGAAGAGCGCAAGGCGATCATGGATGCAAGCCCGGTGAAGGGCAAATACGACACCGCCGTTGATGCAGAGTCCGCCTACGAGATCATCCAGAAGCGCATTGCCGGCACGGCGGCGACTGCCGATCCCGGCGCGGCCGGCGGCATTGGAGGCGGTGGCATCCTCGGCCAGATCGGCTCGATGGTCGGCACCATCTTCGGCACGAACGTCAAGCGCGGCCGCCTCTCGACGGGCCAGGTCATCGCCCGCGACGTGACCCGATCGGTCACCAATCAGGTAATCGGGGGGATGGCGGCCAATATCGGCAAGTCCGTCGCCGGCCAGCTTGGTGGCTCGATCGGCCGCACGCTGGTCCGCGGCGCGCTCGGCGGCTTGCTGCGCAGGTAGGCAGAAAGCCTCGTTTGAGGCAACTCCTCCGCAAACCCGCCGCTTGTGCGCGGCGGGTACAAATTCGGGTGATCAGGACTCTCCAAGCGTTCGTTGGTCTGCTAGGTGCTATGGCCCCTGACTGGACCACATCGTGACCTCACCTAAATCTTTCGTTCGATCCGGCGCACTCCGAACCCTGTCGTTGCGTGCGCCACTCGACCTGCTCTTCCTGCTCTGCTGCTTCATCCTGGCTGCCGATGTCCTTGGTCCCGAGATCTTCGGGCACGGCAAGACCAAGGACTACGGCCTGTGGTACTGGGCCGGGCAGCAGGTCTTGAAGGGTGGGCCGCTCTATCCCGGCGATATCCACCAGTACTTCGAGTTCATCTACCCACCGCTGCCGGCGATCCTGCTGGCAGTCCCGAGCTGGTTCGGCAAGATCGCGCTCTACAGCGTGCTGTCGATCCTGAATATTGCGGCGTGGTGGTACACCGGGATGCTCTCCAATGCCATGAGCGGTTCGGGCCGGACGCCTGGCCCTTGGCTGGAGGCGCTGCCCGCTCTCGTCACCGTGACCTTCGTGTTCGACATGTTCGATCTTGGCCAGCCGAACCTCGTCTTGCTGGCGATGATGCTCTACGGCTTCTGGAGTTTGCAGCATCAGCGCTCCTGGCTCGCAGGCTTCATGTTCGCGCTCGCCGCCGCCATCAAGGTGTTTCCCATTGCGGTGCTGCCCTATCTGGTCTGGCGGCGAAAGTGGGGAGCCGCCGTCGCTACGGTCGCGTTCGCCGGCATACTTCTCTATATCGTGCCGGCCCCCATTCGCGGCTTCGAGCGCAACGCCGCCGAGGTCAAGACCTGGTATCAGGGCATGGTCGGGTCGAGTTCGGAAAAAGGATTTGGCCAGCGCGACGAGCAGAACTGGTCGTGGGTGAACCAGTCACTCATTGCTGTCACGCACCGGCTGGTCCGGCCAATCAACTACAATCAGGAGGATCCGAGCAAGCCGCCGCGCACGATGAATGTCATCGACGTCGATTACAGGACGGCGAACTGGATCGTGCTGGCGCTGTCGGCGTTGCTCGGACTCGGCTTCGTCGCGGTCATGCCACGGCAAGCGCGGCGCACGGCGCGTTCGGACGCCGAGGAACTCGGCATCCTGTTCTGCCTGATGACGGTGGCATCGCCTCTGGCGCGGCAATACTACTTCATGTGGCTGTTCTTCCCGATGACGGTGCTGATGCATCGTGCCGCCTTCGACGAGCGGGCGAACGTGCGCCTTGGAACCTGGCTCGCCCTTGGCGCCGCCGGCATCCTCATGCTGCTGGCGCTGCCGTGGTTTCCAAATGTCTTGCAGGCCTGGGGCAACAACCTCGTCGCCACGGCGGTGCTCGCAGCTAGTCTCGCATGGCACATCCGGCATCCGCCGGTTGCGGCTGGCCCCAACGCCGCGGCAGCGCTAAAAGCCGATAGTTCTTGAGAAGACATCTTGAGCCCCGACGTCTTGGGATTCGAACGCAGGGAATACGACCAATGGCAAATGCGCAGCTTCAATCCGTGCTCGACCACATCGATAAGGAGTTCGACAACAGCCTGGAGCGCCTGTTCTCGCTGTTGCGGATCAAGTCGATCTCCGCCGATCCGGCCTTCGCGGCCGATTGCAAGGCGGCGGCCGAGCATCTTGCCAGGGACATCGCGAGCCTCGGCGTTGCCACTGAAGTGAGGCCAACCGCCGGCCATCCCGCGGTCGTCGGCAAGAGCTTCGCGGGCGGCCGTCCGCATGTGCTGTTCTACGGCCACTATGATGTGCAGCCGGTCGATCCGCTCGAGCTCTGGCACCGCCCGCCATTCGAGCCTGTTGTGACCGACCATGCCGATGGCCGCAAGATCATCGTGGCGCGCGGCGCCGAGGACGACAAGGGCCAGGTCATGACCTTCGTCGAGGCCTGCCGCGCCTGGAAGAAGGTGACGGGGTCGCTGCCGATCGACGTCACGTTTTTGATTGAAGGCGAGGAAGAAGTCGGCTCGAAGAACTTCGTGCCCTTCATCGAAGCCAACAAGGACGAGTTTAAGGCTGACTACGTGCTGGTCTGCGACACCGGCATGTGGGACCGCAACACGCCGGCGATCACGACCTCGCTGCGCGGCCTGCTCTATGAGGAGCTCAAGATCACCGCCGCCAATCGCGACCTGCATTCCGGCGTGTTCGGCGGTAGCGCGATGAACCCGATCCGGGTGCTGACCAAAATTCTCGGCGCGCTGTTCGACGACGACAATCGCATCACCATTCCGGGCTTCTATGATGGGGTGAAGGACACGCCGCCGGATATTCTCGCGCAGTGGAAGAAGCTCGATTTCACGCCGGACACATTCCTCAAGCCCGTTGGGCTATCGATACCGGCCGGCGAGAAGGGCAGGCTCCTGGTCGAGCAAGCTTCCACGCGTCCGACCTGCGACGTCAACGGCATCTGGGGCGGTTATATCGGTGAGGGCTCGAAGACGGTGATCCCGTCGCACGCCTCGGCCAAGGTCTCGTTCCGACTGGTCGAAGGGCAGGATCCGCAAAAGATCCGCAAGGCTTTCCGTGAGTACGTGACGGCGCGCATTCCGGGAGACTGCAAGGTCGAGTTCGGCGACCACTCTGCCGGGCCTGCGATTGCGCTCGACTGGAACATGAAGCCGCTCGCCGCGGCCAAGACCGCGCTGACCGAGGAATGGGGCAAGGAGACCGTGTTGATGGGCTCGGGCGCCTCGATCCCGATCGTCGCGGACTTCAAGCGTACGCTTGGGCTGGATTCGCTGCTCGTCGGTTTCGGCCTCGACGACGACAATATCCACTCGCCGAACGAGAAGTACGACCTCCGCAGTTTCCAGAAAGGCATCCGTTCCTGGGCCCGCATCCTCGCGGCGCTGGCGGAGGTGAAGTAGGGCGCTCTTTCCTCGTCATTGCGAGCGTAGCGAAGCAATCCAGAAATCTCTCTCCGGCGCCAGCCTGGATTGCTTCGTCGCTTCGCTCCTCGCAATGACGGGGCCAAATAAAAACGCCGCCCGGAATTGGGCGGCGTTTCATTCCAAAAGGCGTAGAGGTTCGTTGACCGTTACCCTACACCAAATCCCGAAAATTTCAAGAGCGGTAGCCCGGAAGCTCGCGGTCCAGCTTGCGTAGCAGCGGTGGCCACACGAGGTTGGTGGCGCGCAGCTCGGCGCGGTCGCGGTTGGCGAGCAGCTCGGTGTTCTTGTCGATCGCGACATCGTCGACCGGGTAGACCGGCGTGCCCAGCGCGCGCGTACGCACCTGCATCGAGCAGGCTCGCTCGAGGTGATACATGCGCTCGAAGGCCGAGGCGACCGAACGCCCGACCGTCAGCGTGCCGTGGTTGCGCAAGAGCATGTGGTTGTGGTCGCCTAGGTCCTTCTGCAGCCGCGGCCGCTCGTCGTGGTCGAGGGCGATACCTTCGTAGTCGTGATAGGCGAGGTCGTGGGTGACGAGCTGGGCGGTCTGGTTCAGCGGCAGCAGGCCTTCGGCGCTGCTCGAGACAGCGGTGCCGTCGAGGGTGTGAAGATGCAGCACGCAGATGGCGTCCTCGCGAACCTCGTGGATCGCCGAGTGGATGGTGAAGCCGGCGGGGTTGACGCTGTATTCGCTCTCGGAGAGCTGGTTGCCGTGCAGATCGACCTTGACGAGGCTCGACGCCGTGATCTCGTCGAACATCAGCCCGTAGGGGTTGATGAGGAAATGATGGTCGGGGCCGGGCACGCGCGCTGAGATGTGGGTGTCGACCAAGTCGTCCCAGCCGTAGAGCGAGACGAGGCGATAGCAGGCGGCGAGATTGACCCGTTGCTGCCACTCGGCCTCCTTCATGTTCGACGGCACTTCCTTCAGGCGCGCTTCCGCTGGCGACATGGCTGACCTCTCCGAACATCGTTGTTGCAGGGAGGGAGCGTAGTCCTGCCGCGACCTGCCAGCAAGGCACACAAAGCGCGGCAGTCCAGCGTAGCCCGCATGAGCGAAGCGACATGCGGGGCTGCCTGATAGGCCCCGGATGTCGCTGCGCTCATCCGGGCTACGGTCCTACAAGAGAGAAGAATTTTTACGGCGCCGGGATCGAGAGCAGGCTGGAAATGCTGCTGCCGCGGATATCGTAGACGCGGGCGAACACCACGTCGTCGCGCTTGATCTCGACCAGCACGGGGGCGGTGAGGCCCTTGCAGTAGAACTCACCGAGCGTCATGGCGAAATCGGCGGCATTGGAATCCCAGCCAATGGTGAAGTCGGGGCCGAGCGCGACCTGGGCGGGACGCTGCGGACCGCACACGGCGACCTTCCATTTCCGGTTGCGCGGCGGCACTTCCTGGCGTTCGACCAGCTGCTCGCGCAATTCGTCGGAGGCCTGCTTCAGCGCGAGGCCCCAATAATCCAGCATGAAGCGGTCGTCGGCGCCGCGCACGGTGCCGGCGATGTGGTTGAAGTGGGTGTATTGATAGGGATGCAGGCGGATCATCTCGGCGAGCGAGAGCGCAAGGCCAAAGCAGAAGGTGGCGAGCACGACCGGCTGCCAGGTGCGATGATTGGCGCGCAGGCGCTCCATGGCCCAGCCAAAGGCGACGCCGCCGAGCACCGCCATCGGCGGGATCACGAAGACGAAATGGCGGATGCCATTGTACAGCGCCGGTCGCTTCACCATCGCGATCGCGAGCGGCAGCGTCGCGGCGAGCGTGAGCATCAGCAGGATGGTCTTGCGGCGGGCTGGGACCTCGCGGCGGGGCAGCATAACCAAGGTGCCGATCACGGCGCCGAACGTCAGCACCAGCATCACCTCGGGCAACTGAAGTGCGAACAGCGTCGGCAGATAGGACCAGGGCATGTCAGGCACGGATACGATCGCGCCGTCGAACATCTCCTTCCAGGGTTTCTCGAAGAAGTGCGAGAAGTAGGTCAGCGCCTCGAAGGGATTGCCGGGCTCCATGATCGACCACGGCCAGATCAGCCCCATCACGAGATAGCCGAGCACGAGGCCGGGCAGCAGCACGTAGACGACATGAGCGAAGCGTCGGACCGACTCGCGCAGGCCCTCGCTGCGCAGTTCCTCCAGGAACAGCGGCATGAAGCCGATTACGGCATAGACCAGCGCAAGGCCGCCGAGGATGCGGGTGCCGAGCGAGAGGCCGGCACCAAGGCCGACGATCAAGATCGTGCGCGGCGAAGGCTGCGGATATTCCTCGGCGAGGCGCACAAGGCCCAGCATCAGGATGATCATGGCCACGGCGAAGGGCGCATCCTTCGGGTTCATGAACATGTGGCCGTAGAAGATCGGGCAGAGCGCGAGCAGCAAGAGCGAGGCAAGTCCCGCAAGCGGGCCGCCGATACGGCGGCCGAGCCGCCACGTCACGGCAAGTCCGATCACGCCGACGACGGCGCCGACCAGACGGCGCGTCTCGAACAGCTCGAGCGGAATCACCTTGTGCAGGAGGGCCGCGACCATGTCGAAGCCGCCGCCATACATATAGAGGTTGGCGAAGGAGAGTGCCGCGGTGTCCTTGAAACCGGAACCGAACAAGCGCAGCAGCAGGTCGGCATATTCGGCGTGGGTGTAGTCGTCCCAGCCGAGCCCATAGTCGCGGAAGGTCAAGCCTGCAATGACGGCGACCGCAGCCAGCACCAGCATGGCGAGATCGTCGCAAGTCCGTTCAACCGAGCGCCGCAGAGGCGTGTCGATCGCCGAAGTCGTGATGGATGTCATGGCTATTGGTGACCCGGAATCCCCTCTTGGCCCTGCTGGTGCGCGCGGGCCTGCTCCCCGGAATCCCTATAGCGCAGTTCCATTACCAAGTAATTGGGCATTATGGCTAAATTCCTGATGCAACGCAGCAAATCCGACCAACTTGAGAGCAGCCTAGAAGTAGCGAGCCGTAGCTGAAGGGAATGTGAATAAGTCCCTGATTTCCTTTCCTTTAGGAACGCAGCCTATAATTCGACGTTGGCGTGGAACACCGGATGACGGTATCGTGGCGTGACGAGTGTCGCGTATGGCTGCGCGGCCGGGGGTGAGTTCGATGGCGTTGGCATTGTTGATCGCGGGGATTTTCGCCGTTTTGGCGGGCCTCCTTGCGATCCTGTTCGGCTTCACCGTCAGGGAATTCAGTCTCGGCAGTACCCTCATAATCTCCGGTACCATCGGCGTCTGCTCCGGACTGTTACTGGCCGGCCTCCACGTGGTGGTCGCGGAGTTGAAGGGCATCGCCCGCCGGCTGGCTGGATCAATTGCACCATCCGACGTTCGGGTCAGGCCCGTGCTGCCGGGTCTCGGGATGGCCGGGACGCCTGCGCCTGAGCCGGCGGGCGCCGAGAAGATGGAGCCGGCGCCGCCATTGCCGGCCGCAGGACCGCCGCCTTGGCAGAACGAAGCAGCCGCGCGCGAGCGTCCGCGCGTCGAGCCGCCGGCAGCGCCGGAAGCTCCGAGCCCGCCTGAGGTTCCGGAACCGCCGCGCCGGCGCAACCTGTTGTTCGCCTCGACCTCCCGCAAGGAGCGTGAGCGCGCGGAAGCGAAGACCGGCGAGGGCTTGCCGCCGCTGCCGCATGCCGAGCCGTCGGCGGAGCCTGCCGCCCCGGAGACGCCGCCTGCGAGCTTTGACGACGCCTGGCCGAAGCCGGACCGTATGAGGCCTCCGGAGCCGCCGGCCGCCGCGCGGCGCCCGCCACCGCGCTCGCCGTCGACCTTCGCTGAGCCTGCTCCGCCGCCCGCACCCGAGCCTGCGGCTGCGGCCGAGCAGGCGCCTGTGACCGTGCTCAAATCCGGCATCGTCGACGGCATGGCTTATTCGCTCTATTCCGATGGCTCGATCGAAGCCCAGATGCCTGAGGGGATGATGCGCTTTGCCTCGATCGACGAGCTGCGCTCCCACCTCGACCAGCGCGGCGCTTGAGAGCGGGCGCAAGCAAATCTGGTGCAGGCAAAGGCTAGCGTAGACAAGTAAAGCGGTGGTGTTCTTGTCACTTCGTCAGTAATCAGCCCGGATTCCTTAGTCGTCCCATTTCAGCCGAACGTATTGTTGACACGGAATACTTTGGCGTCGTCTCTCGCGTGAGACGCAAGGTGGAGAAAGGCGGGGCTTATGTCGGATGCTGGGGCTAAGAATTTCGTTGAGCTGACGGCGGGCATCGTGTCGGCCTATCTCAGCAACAATCCAACGCCTGCGGCTGAGATTCCGAATCTGATCAGCCAGGTGCATGGCGCGCTGGTGCGCGTTTCGTCAGGCCGCACCGAGACGGCGCCGCTCGAGCCAGCGAAGCCGGCGGTCTCGCTGAAGAAGTCGATCGCGCCCGATTATCTGGTTTGTCTGGAAGACGGCAAGCGCTTCAAGTCGCTGAAGCGCCATCTGCGCACCCAATACAACATGACGCCGGAGCAATATCGCGAGAAATGGGGCCTGCCGGCCGACTATCCCATGGTCGCACCGAACTATGCGGTGGCCCGCTCGCAGCTTGCGAAGCAGATGGGACTGGGACAGCAGCAGCGGAAGCGGAAGTAGAGTTTCTACGACGCTTCCGCGAGCGCCTCTTTCGCGTCGGTCTTGATCCGCTCGACCATCGAGCGCAGGCCGTTGGAACGCTGCGGCGTCAGATGGTCGCGAAAGCCGAACTCGTCGAATACGGCAATGGCGTCGGTCGCAAGAATCTCCTGTGGCGTGCGGCCGGAGTAAAGCGACAGCACGATCGCGACCAGCCCGCGCACGATGTGGGCGTCACTGTCGCCGCGATATGTCAGGATCGGCGCGCCGTCATCGCGACGATCAATCAGCTTCTGAAGCCAGACCTGGCTGACACAGCCATTCACCTTGTTCTCGGCCGAATGCTCGGCTTCGGACATCGGTTCCAGGGTGCGGCCGAGCTCGATGACGTACCGATAGCGGTCGTCCCACTCGTCCAGAATCTCGAAATTATCCCTGATTTCATCGATCGTCGTCATGCTGGCCCAAAGTTCCCGTTCAGGCCAATATAGGGACGCAAAGCGCCGAAATCGATAGGGTTTGGGCCCTAATTCGCTGTCGCGGGCGCCGGGCCGCGCCATTCCAGCGCGAGGTCGTCCTGGGACAGGGTGTCGCGCGGCGCCTCGCTCGCAGCAAGATCGCCTTCGCCGGCCAGCGCGATCGAGCCGGTGTGGTCGGGCGCCTTCTTGTCGGGCTTCTCGAGCTGCTCTTTCTTGTCGTTGATGATCTGGTAGATCTTCTTTGCGCCGTCCTGCGCCCGCTGGCCGATGATGGTGGCGGCCTGTCCGCCGACCTCGCAGGCCGCTGGCTGGCGCTTGCAGAACTGGGTCATGTCGGAGACGGCCGCGGTCGCAGCCTGCACCGCGTCGGCAGCGCCGATCTGCGGCAGCTTGTCCGATTCGGGCGTCTTGTCCCGCGGCAGGAGCACCAGCACCAGCCCGAGCCAGAATGTGATGCGAAGCAGAAAGCGCATCTTGCGACCTGTATGTTAGATCCCGCCGCGGCGATCTCCGCGGATGTCGGACCTAGCAACTCTCGATAAATCGCAAGTGATTGCCTTCCGCTTAATTCGCGGAAAATTGACTCAAGAATCTTTGCTATCGATGGTGTCGTAAATTTTCGATTGACGTCCGTGCCGTGAGCGCTGCCGCCACGCCCGTCCACCATTTCGAAACCATGCGCATCACGGTGAAACCCTGTGTTCACCATCCTCGCCGATGACGTCGTCAAATCGTCTAAAAAGCCCTGCGATGACGGGGTGTCCGGCGGCGCGCCGCGATGCCTTAGTGTTCGTTTAAGGTCGCTCTGACACGGTGGCTCAACGATAAGGAGGCGTTCCGGCGCGTCTTCCCGACGAATGAGCCGAAGCGCGAGACCCGTGACAGTTTTGAGTATCATCCGCGATTGTCTCGATGCGCTGCTGCATCCCTCCGCGCGTTACGACGCGCTGACGCGAGCGCGCCATCGTGCCTTCATGGCCCCGCGGCTGCTCGGCAGCCTAGCCGCCTTTGCCGCATTCCCGGTCTATCTCGCCATGCGCGGCGCGCCGAGCGCGATCGAGGTGGCAGCCTTCGCCTGGCTGATTGCGCCGATCCTGTTGTCCTGGTTCCTGTCGCGCACCGGCCGTTACGAAGGCGCGCATGTGCTGTCGTCGCTGGCGCTCTCGGGCCTGATCATGGCGGTTGCGGTGACGACCGGCGGCATCGAATCATTCGCCGCAATCTGGCTGGTTGTCGTTCCCCTCGAAGCTGCGCTGTCGGCCTCGCGCCGCGTCGCGGCCTTTGCCTCGCTGCTGGCGCTGTCCTGCGCCGGCATCCTGATCCTCGTCAGCCAGCTCGGCTGGCTGACGATTGGCGATACCAGCGCTGCGGAACGCGGCGTGCTGATAGCGTTCGGCGTCGCCTCGGCGACGCTCTATGCCGCAGGTCTGGCCTTCGGAGCGGAATCGCTCGCGCGCACCAGCGTTGCGCTCCTGTTGCGTGAGGAAGAGCGTTACCGCCTCCTGGCGCGGAACATGAGCGACGTCATCTCGCGGCATCAGCGCAACGGCGCGGTGCAGTTCATTTCACCGGCGGTGGAAGCCATGCTCGGCGTGCCCGTCGCGCAGCTGCTCGGCCACGGCCTGTTCGATCGCGTCCATGTCGCCGATCGGCCGGCGTATCTGACGGCGCTGTCCGATGCCGCGCGCGGCGACGTGCGTAGCGTTGAGTTCCGGTTGCGCCGGGAGCGTGCCGGCTCGGAGCGCGGCCAGGTTGATTTCATCTGGGTCGAGATGCGCTGCCGCCCGCTCGATCAGGATCTGGGCCGTGATGCCACGCGCGAGGCCGATGTCGTCGCCGTGATGCGCGATGTCACCGACCGCAAGCTGGGGGAGCAGGCGTTCGATCAGGCGCGCAGCGCTGCAGAGGCGGCGGACGCCGCCAAGACGCGCTTCCTCGCCACCATGAGCCATGAGCTGCGCACGCCGCTGAACGCCATCATCGGCTTCTCCGAGATGATCACGCAGGAGCAGACCTTGATGCTGGGCGCGGCCCAGCGGAGGGAATACGCCCAGCTCATCAACGATTCCGGCCAGCATCTGCTCTCGGTCGTCAACGGCATCCTGGACATGTCCAAGATGGAGTCGGGCAATTTCGAGATGGCGTCCGAACCGTTCGCGCCGCGTGCATCATTGATGCATTGCTGCAATCTGCTGGCGCTGAAGGCGCGGGAGAACGGCGTCGATCTCGTCACCGATGCGCCGCAGGACCTGCCTGTCATGACCGGCGATCCGCGCGCCTTCAAGCAGATCGTGCTCAACCTCGTCGCGAACGCCGTCAAGTTCACCGAGCGTGGCGGTCAGGTCACCGTCACGGCCGCGGTCTCGGGCTCGCAGCTTGCGCTGCGCGTCAGCGACACCGGTATAGGCATCGCGCCTGACGATCTCAAGCGCATCGGCGCGCCGTTCTTCCAGGCCGGCAAGACCTATCAGCGCCGTCACGAAGGCACCGGCCTCGGACTTTCGATCGTGAAGAGCCTGGTGGCGTTGCATCTCGGCGAATTGACGGTACAAAGCAGGCTCGGCGAGGGCACTGCCGTCACCGTCAAGCTGCCGCTCGTCTACACGCCGCAAGCCAAGACGTCTGATATGAAGACTTCTGATGGCAAGATGTCCGACAGCAAGGCGAGCGAGAGCAAGATCGCGACCCTGACGCCGGTGCTACGCCAGGAAGTTCAGGACCATCCTCACGACCAAGTTCAGGACCAACCCGCTCTGGTGAAGAAAAGTGCCTAAAAAGTCTGCCAAGGACGAAGCCGCTCCGCGCCGCCGTGGCGCCAAGGCCGCGGTCATCGATGTCGAGACCGAGCGCAATCTCGTGCTGCGCGTGCTGCTGCATAGCCCCAAGGATACCCTGGCCGGTCTCGTCGCCGTTGCCGCCATCGGCGCGATCGTTGCCAATGCGCTGTTCCTGCAGACCGGCCGGCATCCAGCGCCGATGTTCGGCACCGTGATCAATCTTCCCGCACCGTCGTCCCTGGCGCTGTCGAACCCCTTGCCGCGTCCGCGTCCCGTCGGCGCCGATACCTCGCCGCTCGAGCCGAGAGCGACGGAGTTTCGTGCCGAACCCAGACCTGCGGAAAAGCCGCCGGAGAGGCCCGTCGAGGCGACCGCATCGACGCCGCGCTCGGGCGATCCCATGACCAATCTGGTCAAGCAAACGATTTCGGCGCCGCCCTCCGTCACGCGTCCTCCGGCGCCGATCCCCGTGCAGCAGAGCCCGGCCGCGCGGCGCATCGCCGGCGTGCAGCGCGCGCTGTCCGAATATGGCTACGGGAATTTGAAGATCACGGGGGCGATGGGCGCCGAGACCCAGTCCGCGATCCAGAAATTCGAGCGCGAGCACAAGATGCAGGTCACCGGCCAGCTGTCCGACCGCCTGCTCCGCGAGCTCGGCGCCGCGATCGGACACCCCGTCGAATAGTCGTGACTGTTGCGAAGGCTGGTGCTGATTGCAGCGCTGTCCTATCGTGCGCTCCATGCGTTTGAAATCAAATATCTGGGTCTCAGCCTATCTGCGCCGGTGCCAGACCGAGGGCGTGTACGGCGCGGTGCGGCGTCGCGGCGCGGAGGAGGCGGGTGCGGTGTTCGTGAAGGTCTCGCTGCTTGACGGCAATGCGATGCTCTATGTGCCGGCGCCGCAGACCTCTTATGACGACGGTCGGCCGGTCGATCGCTTCTTTGTGCCGCTTGCGCCGCAACCGATGCCGGAGCCCGCGGTGGAGGAGCGCCTGACCAAGGAAATCCGCTTCGACTCCGATATCTGGATCGTCGAGACCGAAGACCGCGCCGGGCGGCATTTTCTCGAGCTGGCGAAGGCCTAACGATCCGATCCGTCAGTCCCTGTCCGCACCGCGGGCGCGGAGCCGGGCTGCACGCCCGGGCGCGTCTGGCTTGCGCCCACACGTGCGCGCTGGCGCTCGCTGTCATGCAGCGAGGGCTGGTACTTTGCGCGGGTGACGGCGAGCGTCGAGCCGCGCCAGGCGGCCAGCATCACCAGCGCCGCGCGATCGCTGAGGCGATCGTAAAGACGCGACAGCCGGTACACGTCGGTCACGGAGTTGCCGATCTCCGGCTTGAAGAACAGCAGGATACGCTGGAACACCGGGCTCGGCATGTCGAGCGCGCGCGCGGCGACTGCGAGCGCTTCGCCGCTTGCATCGTCGACGATCTGGGCTGCGACGCGCGAGGGCAGGATCAGGCTGTCGCCGAGCTCGGAGGTGAAATTCTCGACATCGCCCGCGATCGCCGCCATCTCGAGGATCTGGATCGCGCGCTTGGCGCGCACGATCGGAATCCGCGGCGCCGCCTTCAGCGGGGTCTGCGCCAGATTGTGCAGGATCAGCGCGCGCTCGGGGGCGCCGGCGCGGAAGAACATGTCGTGGATATCGGCCGCGTCCGTTGGCTGCATTGCCATGTTCGAGGCCATGCGCAGCTCGGCGTCGCTTGGCGTGCGAACCGGCAAGGGGGCAGGAGGGGGAGCAGAGGCGGGCGCCGGGGTTTCGCGCGCGAGCGGAACCCTGCGGCCCTCCTGCGCGGCCGACAGTCCGAGCTTCTGCATGATCGGGGCGGGCGTCGACGGATAGATCGCAAGCCGCGCCTTGACGGCCGCGCGCGTCGCGTCGTCGACCTGGTCGATCAGTCGTGTGGCGAGCTCGACGAACTGGCGCTGCTCGTCGTCGCTGTGGGTGCTCGACTGGACATAGAGGTCGGTCAGCACGCGCAGCAGCGTCGGACGAACATCGACGCCTTCGCGACGGGAGAGGGTCATCAGCCCGTCGAATCCTGGAAACAACGACTTGGTCATGGAGAGATACGCGACCTGGAAGAGATACTCGCCGGAGCCTATCGCGGGCTCCTTTAAAGGCTCGTTAAGGAAAACGAGGCGTGAAGCCGAACGCCTGCTTTGAAGCGTTCTCGTGCCGCAACGGGACGGTGGGTCCCGCCCGTGCGGTTACGGTGCCGCCGGCACGTTTACACCCCGTTAACCATGAACTGATCTTAATGATCCCCATGTTGCAGAGGCGCGCCGGGTCGCGCGGCAATTGAAGAGAGCTGATATGGGGACCATCATCGAATTTCCGGCCGGTCGCCGGGTGGGCGCGTCGGTGGACGTGGCTCCGCGCGCGGACATGGGCACGATTTTGATCCTTCCCGTGATCCGCATCGAGCGCGAGAGCGACGAAACCAGCGGCGATCACGGGCCGGAGCAGGGCACAGCGCCGGGGCGCCGTCGTCGTCGCCGTTAGCCTTCGGACTTTGCAATGCCGGAGAACCTCCGTCAGATCCGGCCCATCGTAACGGCCCTCATGCTCGCAGTGCTGGGCGCGACGCTTGCCGCCTGTAGTGGCGGCGATTTCGGCCGGACCCGTGCCGACATGCGCAGCGACGACATGCATCGCTGGCTGGGCGCGGAAGTCACCTCCAGCGTTGGCCTGAAGCCATCCCAATTCCAGCTCACCGACGAGGAGCGCCAGCTTCGCGACCTCGCCTATCCCCTGATCGAGCCGCCGCTGTCGCGGCCCGCCTGGAAGAGCGTGTTCGGCGACTACAAAGCGCTGCCCTCGCCCTGGCGGCAAACGATCGTGTTCGACCGCACCATGTATGGTCGCACGCTGATCGACGAGCCGCACCGTTCGCATTCTTCGCGCTATACGCAGTTGATGGAAGACGTGCGCAACGACATCACCCGCTTCGAGCCGTTCTTCGCCTCCGCGATCCGCGTCATCGACCTCGACAAGAAGCGCAATGCCAGCATGGCGCGCGTCTCCTCCCTCTCGCCGAAGGAGAAGGAGGACGCGGTCGAGCGCATGCAGGAGAATTCGCTGATCATCCAGTGGGTGCAGCAGTGCCTCGAGCAGCGCGTGTCGTCCTATCGCTGGGGTCTGGAGCGGCTGGTGATCCAGGCGCCCGACGGCATGGCCGCCGATGCCGACCGCCTGATCGGCGAACTCGCCGCCCAGACCGCCAACCCGCCGGTCGCGGCCCAGCCGCCCTACGGCCGTGCGGTCGTCTCGAAGGGTTAGGATTTTCCGCGGGCGCGCGATCGTTGCCCCGCGGGCTTGCGCCGCTGCTTCCGGAGCTTGCTGACAAGATCCTTCAGCGCATCCGGTAGCGGCACGGATGCGCGATAGGCGAGCCCGACCTCGCGCTTGACCTTGACCTCGATCTCGCGCACCGCGACATCCGGATTGCCGCGCGCTACGCCTTCCGGGACGATGGCGATGCCAACGCCGGCTGCGACCAGCGCCATGGCCCAATCCTCTGATTGCGCGATCGCCGCGGTCTGTCGGGCCTGCGGGTTGCGGCGGAAGAACTCGCTTTGCTCGCAATGGCAGCGGTCGATCAAGGGGACGCCGGCGAGATCGGCGGTGCGAAGCTTCTCCTTCAGGGCCAGCGGATGCGACGGCGGCAGCGCTGCGACATAGCGCTCACTCCACAGCGCCACGAAATGTTCGTCAGCGCGCAGCACGCTCTTGGAGATGATCCGCGCGTCGGCGCGCTCGTCGCTGCCGACGAGGCGGAGTGCGATGTCGGCGCGCGCCGTCAGCGGCTTGAGCAGTGCGATCGTCCGGGGCACGTCGAGCGTGCGCATCAGGCCGAGCGTCACATTGGTTTTGGTGCTCGGTCTCCTGAACAGGCTGCGCGCCGCGTCGGTCTCGTCGATGATGCGGCGGGCGAGCGTGTGAAACTGCTCGGCCGAGGCGGTTGGCGCGACGCCCTTCTTGTGCCGGATGAACAGCGTGGTGCCGAGCTCGGCCTCCAGATGGGTGATCGCGGTGGAGATCGACGGCTGCGAAACGAAGCAGACGCGCGCCGCCGCGGTCAGGTTGCGCTCGCGGTAGACGGCGGCGAAGTAGCGGAGTTCGCGTATGTCCATAGGATATGCCTAGAGATATTATCAATATTCGATATTTTACCTATGGATCTAACGATGACAAGAACGCTCTGCTCACAACAGGCAGGGAACGCGCGATGAAAATTCACCATCTCAACACCGGCACGATGTGCCCGATGGGGCGGCGCCTCGTGAACGGCACCGGCAGCCTGTTCCAGCGCGCCCGCATGGTCTGCCATTGCCTGCTAGTGGAGACCAATGACGGGCTCGCCCTGGTCGATACCGGCATTGGACTTGGCGATATCGCAACGCCCGATCGGCTGGGACGACGATGGCTGCGGCAGACCGCGCCAAGGCTCGATCCGGCGGAGACGGCGGTGCAACAGGTGAAGGCACTCGGCTATTCCCCCAAGGACGTGCGCCATGTGCTGCTGACCCATCTCGACCGCGATCACGCTGGCGGCGTGCCGGACTTCCCGCATGCCGCGATCCATGTCCATCGCGCCGAATACGACATGGCGGTGCAGCGCAAGCCGGCGCCGCCGGAAGGGCGCTATGTCACCGGGCAGTGGAGCCATGGACCGAGCTGGACATTCTATGGCGAAGCCGGCGAAGACTGGTTCGGTTTCAAGGGCGTGCGCGCCCTCGGCGACGCAGAGGCGGACATCCTGATGATCCCGCTCGCCGGCCATACGCTCGGCCATTGCGGTATCGCGGTGCGATCAGGCGACAAATGGCTGCTGCACGCCGGCGACAGCTATTTCCATCACGGCCAGCTCGACGCATCGCCCCGCATGCCGCTGGTGCTGGGCTATTTCCAGCGTCGCGCCGACATGGACCGCGGCATGCGGATCGCCAACCAGGTGCGACTGCGCGCGCTGAAGCTGAACCACGGCGAACGCGTCACGATCGTCAACAGCCATGATCCCGTCGATTACGAGCGTTGCCGCTGCAACGCGCATTGATCGCGCCCGTCAGCGCTGTCCGTCGTGCGCGGAGATCGCGGATGCCGCGAGGCCTCCGATGCGCGCGTGAGGCCGGCCGCCGGTCGCCATCACGAGCCCGAAGGCGATCTCGTCGCGCCGTGGTGAATCCCACAGCGTCATCTCCGCGGTGCCGAAATGGCTGCGGACATAGGCGGCGTGGATGTGCCCGAGCGGAACCATGAGCCGCGTGCCCGGACCGCCGATGGTCTTCGCCGCCGGAACGATCGCCTTGGGCTGACCGAGCACCTCGCGCATGCCCTGACCGCCGGCCTCGTGCCAGACCGCGCCGTGCTCGAGCTCGCCGTCCTCGCCGACGATGATGCCCTTGCCATAGGCTTCGATCTGCGCGGCGCCGCCGAGCTGCGCGATCAGCCGTGTTGCGAGCTCGCGCCCGAGTTCGCGCAAGGATGCCTGAAACGGCATCAGGTCGGGTTCGAAGCGGCCCGCGAAAGGATTGCGGATCACCGCAATGGCCGTCCCGACCAGCAGAGGCTTCTCCAGCCGGGGACCGCGCTCGTGCCAGGTGGTCTCGACGCTAAGCGCGGTCTTGCGGATGTCATGGGACACGTCTTGAGACGACATGCGCAGGCGCTATGCTTCGTCGACGACGGGATTGCGCAGCACGCCGATGTTCTCGATCTCGACCTCGACCACATCGCCGGGCGTGAGGAAAACAGGCGGCTTGCGAGTGAAGCCGACGCCGGCCGGCGTGCCGGTGGCGATGACGTCGCCGGGGACGAGGTCGAAGATGGTCGAGCTGTACTCGATCAGCCGCGGAATCGAGAAGATCAGCATCGAGGTGTCGGACGACTGCACCACCGCGCCGTTGACGCGCGTCTCGAGCTTCAATTTGGTGGGATCGCCGATCTCGTCCGGCGTCACCAGCCATGGTCCGAACGGGCCGGTGCCGACGAAGTTCTTGCCGGAGGCGATCTGCTGGGCGTGACGCTGCCAGTCGCGCACGCTGACGTCGTTGTAGATCGAATAGCCTGCCACGTGATCCCAGGCGTCGGCCTGGCTGATGTGACGGCCGCTCTTGCCGATGACCACGGCAAGCTCGCCCTCCCAGTCGAAATTGTCCGAGACTTTCGGCCGGATCACCGGCGCGTTGTGCGCGACCTGGGAGCGCCAGACCCGGAGGAAGATCGGCGGAAATTCCGTGATCTCGCGCTTCATCCCGAACGCCACGGCTTCATTGTGGTGGTCGAGATAATTGCGCACGGCGCAGACGATCTTCTCCGGACGCGGGATCACCGGCAGATATTTGACGTCACTGAGCGCCATTGTGGGCTTGTGCCCGGCGACGATGGCCTCGCGCCGCGCATAGTCGTCGCTGCCGAGGAAGTCCGCGAGAACAGGATACTGGGGCAGGGCGCGACCGAGATCCACCACGCCATTCTCGGCAACGGCGCCCCAGCTCTCCCGATTCCCATCCAAGAACGACAGCAGCTTCATGGTACGCCTCAAAGGTTGGCATTTTCGATCTTGCCTATTATTTTCGAAAATCAGGCGAGGCGCAAGCCCGCGGCGATAAAAAGCCGTTGCCGCCTATTCGGTATCGAGCAGATGCTCGGCGTAGGTCGCCACGTTGTCGGCGGTCGTGCGGATATGCGCCTCGATCAGCTGCACCGCGAGATCCGGATTGCGCGAGATGGCGGCTTGCATGATCGCCTGGTGCTCGCCGGCCTTGTCGCGCGGGCGGGGGCGGAAATTGGCCGAAAGGTGCCGATAGCGCTCGGCGCGATCGAACAGATCGGCGCGAATGGCGAGGAGTGTCGCGGAGCCGCAGGCGGACACCAGCGCCTGGTGGAATTGGCGGTGGGCGATCTTCCATTCGGGATCGCGCAGGGGATGTTCCGGATCGCGCTGCTCGATTCGCTTCAATCTGTGCAGGGTCGAGATGACGGCGATTTCCCAGTCGTCGTCGCCCCGCTCGATCGCGCGGCGGATCAATTCCACCTCGATCAGCACCCGGGCATCGGTGACTTCCACCAGGTCCTGGCGGCTGACCGGCGCCACCCGAAATCCGCGCTGCTCCTGCGCGTCGACCAGGCCTTCGGCGGTAAGCGCCGTCAGCGCCTCGCGCAGCGTCGTGAAACTTACGCCGAATCGTTCGCGCAGGACGTCGAATCGCAGCGGCTCGCCCGGCGCCAGGCCGCAGGCAATGATCTCCTCGCGCAGCCGATGGGTGATGTCGGCGGCAACGGTCTTGCCGAATTCCTTGCGGGAGCGAATGGCGCTTTCGGACATGATTTCTGTCATTTGAATCGATGGCTCAACATGCCGCGCCAACGACCATCTTGCAATAATTTTCGTAAACAGTATGATTTTCGAAAATATAGCTGGGGAGGCGTGTGACATCATGAGAGCGGTGCTGGTGCGTCAGCCGGGTGGGCCGGATGCACTCGAGTTGGTTGAGCTTCCGGTGCCTGTGCCCGGACCAGGCCAGGTGCAGATTCGCGCCGAAGCGTTCGGCGTTGGGCAGCCCGATGTGCTGATCCGGCGTGGCGTCTACAAATGGATGCCGCCACTGCCGGCCAATCCGGGCAACGACGTCGCCGGCCGCATCGCCGCGCTCGGGTCCGGCGTCGAGGGGCTTGCGATCGGCCAGAAGGTGCTGCTGAGCGCACGCGACCTGTCGCAGCGCGGCGGCTGCTACGCCGACTATGTGGTCGCGCCTGCGGACGCCATTCATGTGCTGCCCGACAATGTCGATCTGCAGGCGGCCGTGTGCCTGTCGAACTACCAGGTCGCTTACGCGCTGCTGCACGAGTGCCGCCATCCGCGCGCACCGGCGAGCGTGCTGGTGATCGGGGCGGCGGGTGGTGTCGGCACCGCGCTGGTACAGCTTGCCAAGCTCGCACAGATGAATGTCATCGGCACGGTCTCCACCGAGGAGAAGGCCGCATTCGCGCGGGGCAACGGCGCCGATGAGATCATCTTCTACCGCCGCGAAGACGTGGTGGCGCGGGCCCGCGAGCTGACCAAGGGCGAGGGCGTCGGCCTCGTGCTCGATCACGTCTGTGGGCCTGAGTTCACCGGCTATCTCGGCGCGCTCGGCAAATGGGGGACGCTGCTGTCGTACAACGCCTTCGCCGGGTTGCCGGAAGAAAACCTGATGGCGGCGATGCGCGACCATCTCGACATCTGCCCGGCGATACGCTGCTTCTCCTTTCATATCTACGACCACGATCGCGACGGGCGTCGCGCGCTCATGCGCAATGTGATTGACGCGCTGAGCCGCAATGCGATCAAGCCGGCGATCTCGGCGGTCCTGAAGCTCGACGAGGTCAGGCAGGCCCACACGCTGCTCGAGCAGGGCTCCGCGCTCGGCAAGATCATCATGACGCCATGAGGGGGTGGATCGCACAATGACGACACAAGCACCCATTGCACGCTTCACCCGGCTCCGGCACGCGAGCTTTGCCTCGCCAGATCCCGAGCGGTTGCTCGACTATTACCGCGCCGCGATCGGTCTTGGCCTCGTCGGCCGCGACGGCAACCGCATCTTCCTCGCCAACGATGCCGAGCAGCTTTCGCTGGTGATCGAACCCGGCCACGCGGCGCTGACGAGCATCGCCTTCGAGATAGCTCCCGATGTCCAGATCGAGACGCTCGGCGCGGCGCTGAAGCAGGCCGATCTGCGGCCCGAACTTCAGAGCGATCCCCTGCCTGGCGTTTCCAGGCTGCTGTCGTTCAGCGATCCCGAAGGAACGCGCTTCGAGTTGATCCAGGGCTGGACGCCGACG
The DNA here is from genome assembly GCF_055807635.1 of Bradyrhizobium sp. Kon56. Classification (NCBI taxonomy): domain Bacteria; kingdom Pseudomonadati; phylum Pseudomonadota; class Alphaproteobacteria; order Hyphomicrobiales; family Nitrobacteraceae; genus Bradyrhizobium; species Bradyrhizobium sp. Kon56. The sequence continues at coordinate 444,541 of NZ_JBVVOU010000001.1, forward strand.
CCCGCGCAGGAGCGGATCGGAGCGCTTGCCGTCAGCAAGATCGGCCATGTCGCGCTTGCTACGCCCGATCCGCGCGCGGCCTCGGAGTTCTACGCGAACATGATGGGCCTGCGCGTCTCCGACTGGATCGAGGATCGCTTCGTGTTCATGCGCAGCGGCTTCGAACATCACACGCTGAACTTCGCCCGCGCGCCCGTCCGTGGCCTGCATCATGTCGCGTTCGAGCTGCGTGGTGCCGCCCACATGCACGAGGCCTGCGATCATCTCGCGCGGCACAAGCTGCCGGTTCTCTGGGGGCCGGTGCGTCATGGCCCCGGGCACAACACCGCGATCTACCACCGCAATCCCGACGGGCATGTGGTCGAGCTGTTCTTCGATCTCGACCGCATGACCGACGAGGCGCTCGGCTATTTCGAGCCGCGTCCCTGGCATCGCGATCGACCGCAGCGGCCAAAAGTCTGGGTCGGCCTGCCGCGCGACGTCTGGGGCATGCCGCCATCGCCTGAATGCACGGAGTTCGCCCGCTAGCGGATCAAACGCGAGTTGAAGAAACGCCGCCTCGTCGCGGCCAACGATAGAACAACCAAAAGGGAGGACGCATCCATGCAACGGATGAAGCGGCTTGCTGCGGCGATTTTTCTGTTTGGCGGTTTTTTCGCAACCACTTCGGCGTCGGCGGAGAATTATCCGTCGCGCCCGATCCGGCTGTTGCATGGATTTGCCGCCGGCGGCGCGGCCGACACGCTGTCGCGCATCATCGCCGACGGGCTCTCGAAAAAGCTCGGGCAGCCGATCATTGTCGAGGCCAAGCCGGGCGCCGGCGGCAACATCGCCGCGGATGCCATCGCGAAGGCGGCGCCCGACGGCTACACGATCGGGCTCGTCACCGGCGCTCACGCCATTTCCGCGGCGACCTACAAGAGCCTCGCCTACCAGCCGGCCGAGAGCTTCGAGATGATCTCGACGCTGGTCTATTACGCGCTCGTCATTGCCGTGCGTAGCGACTATCCGGCAAAATCGCTGGGCGAGCTCGTCGCCATGGCAAAGCAGAAGCCCGGTGCGCTCAGCTTTGGATCGGTCGGTTTCGGCAGCACGCACCATCTTGCAGGAGAGCTGTTGAACGCAGCCGCCGGCGTCGAGATCGTGCACGTGCCCTATCGCGGCGATTCCCAATCCGTCACCGCGCTGCTCGGCGGAGAGGTTCCGGTGATCGTCGGCACGCCGGTCCTGCTCGCCCCGCAGATCCAGGCCGGTGCGATCCGCGGCCTGGCGGTGACCTCGCCGACGCGCACCGCATTGTTGCCCGACGTGCCGACCGTTCAGGAAGCCGGGATCAAGGGATATGACGTGCGCACCTGGGCCGGCCTGCTGGCCCCGAAGGGAACGCCGCCCGGCATCATCGCCGCACTCAATGCGGCGACGCTGGATGCACTCAGGGATCCCGACCTCAAGCAGCGCCTGGAGACCGCCGTCGGCGGCGAGGTTCGCGGCAGCTCGCCGGAGGAGATGAAGACGCTGATCGAGACCGAGATCAGCAAATGGATCGGCGTGGTGGAGCGGGCGAAGATCCCGAAGATCTGATGGTCGAAGTGCAAAAGTGAACATAGTACCGCCTCGCGCATGCGGTAGTTAACAGCGCGCGAATCGGATTTCCGCGCCGGCGCACATTGTTCGACGGCCCGCTTGAATGTCGGGCAGCGGCGTGCGTCATTGATCGCTCGGGAGGTGAGCGTGGCCGCCAGAGCAATCAGGTATTCGATGCGGGCGTTGATCGTTGCGGCTTGCCTGGTCGCGGCTGCCCAGTCCGCGGCTCAGGAAGACAAGAAAACCGACGACGACAAGCCTGCCGATCCCGATACAGGCGAGAGCACCATCGAGGAGAAAACGCTCGGGCTGCTGCCGAACCCCTGGCAAAAGTACGGGGTGAAGTTTGCGGCCACCTATATCGGCGAGGTGCTCGGAAATCCGACCGGCGGTCTGAAGAAAGGTGCGGTCTACGAAGGCAGGCTCAATCTCGCCGTCGATCTGGATTTCGAAAAACTCGTCGGCATCGACAAGCTGACCTTTCACGCCAACATGTTTCAGATCCACGGCGAAGGCCTCTCGCGCTCGAATCTGCAGAATTTCTTCGTCGTCAGCGGGATCGAAGCGTTGCCCTCGACGCGACTCTACGAGGCCTATTTCGAGAAGCAGTGGGGCGACAAGAAACTATCGCTCAAGCTCGGGCAGCTGGCGGCCGACAGCGAGTTCTTCAATACCAAGTACACGGATGTGTTCACCAACGCCTCGATGGGTTGGCCGGCGATCACGTCGCTTGCTTTGCCAAGCGGCGGGCCGTCGCCGCCCTTGGCGGCCGTGGGCGCGCGCCTCCTGTGGAACGTGACGGACCAGTTGTCCGTCCTTGGCGCGATTTTCGACGGCGACCAGGCCGGGCCCGGTTCCGGCGATCCGCAGGAGCGTAACCGGTATGGCGTCAATTTCCGGGTCAACGATCCGCCGCTTCTGCTCGGCCAGGTTCAATATGCCTGGAATAACAGGAAGGGTGACCCGAACTTGACCGGCCAGTTCAAGGTCGGTGGCTGGCGTCATTTCGGATCGTTCGGGGATCAGCGCTTCGCATCCAACGGCGTCTCGCTGGCCGCGCCAACGAGCAGCGGGGAACCGCGGCTCTTGTCGGGCGATATTGGAGCCTGGGCGGTCTTCGAGCAGCAGATTTATCGGGTGCCGAACAGCGACGATCGCGGCATCGGCATTTTCGCACGCGTGTCCGGCGCGCCGGCTGACCGCAATCTGGTCGATGTCTATGCAGATGGCGGCGTCGAGCTCATCGGGCTCAGCAATGCACGCCCCGACGACAAGTTCGGCATTGCCGCCGGGTATGCGCATGTCTCAAAACGGGCCCAGACGCTCGACGCCGATTATGCCAGGTTCGTCGATCCGCGCTGGCCGGTGCGAAGCTTCGAGGGGCTGCTCACGGCCGTCTATCAATACCAGATCAAGGATGGCTGGACCGTTCAGCCGAACTTTCAATACATCGTCCATCCCGGTGGCGGCGCGACGGCTCCGGCTAGTCCGCTGCCGGGACGGGCATTGCGCAATGCCTCGGTTTTCGGATTGCGCACGACCCTGAAATTTTAAGTCGAGGCAAACGCGAGTGAGGCCATGTCGGCAATCATCGCGCCTCGACCACCTCGCCATCCTCCTTCACGAACCGGCCGACGGGATTGTCCAGGAGATCGATGACGGCTTCCGAGGGCCGGCACAAGCGTGTGCCCTTGGGCGTCACCACGATTGGACGGTTGATCAGGATGGGGTGCGCGAGCATCTGGTCGATCAGCTCGTCGTCCGACCATTTGGGGTCGTGGAGGCCGAGCTCCTTGTAGGGCGTGCCTTTTTCCCGCAGCAGCGCGCGAACGGAGATGCCGAGGGCCTTGACGAGCTCGACGAGCTTTTCGCGCGACGGCGGCGTCTTCAGATATTCGATCACGTCGGGCTCGACGCCGCTTTGCCGGATCATCGCCAGCGTGTTGCGCGAGGTGCCGCAGGCGGGGTTGTGATAGATCGTGACGCTCATAAGGTAGTCTCCGCGATTGGGATGGGGCCTCGCGCCTGGGGCGGTCCGAGCAGCCAGTTCATCAACAGCATGGCGGCAAAGGCTCCGCAGAGCTCCGCGAGAATGAATCCGGGCAGGTCGGTGGGACGTATGCCCGCGAACGTGTTGGTCAATGACCTCGCGATAGCCACGGCCGGATTGGCGAACGAGGTCGAGGCCGTGAACCAATAGGCCGCCGTGATGTACAGGCCGACCAGCCAGGGGACGGCCGCCCGCTGGAAACGGATGCCCGCGACGATCGTCGCGACCAGACCGAAGGCGGCGACGGCTTCGGCGAACCATTGCGGTCCCCCGGTTCGCACCTTCGCCGAGAAATCGAGCAGCGGCAGCCCGAACATCAGATGCGCCGCCATCGTTCCCGCGATGCCGCCGGCAATCTGCGCGACGACGTAAAGTGCGGCGTCGTTCACCGGTAGCTCGCGCTTGCCGGTGAAGACCAGCGTGACGGCCGGATTGAAGTGCGCGCCGGAGATCGGTCCGAGCACGGTGATCAGGACGACCAGAATGGCGCCGGTCGGCAACGTGTTGCAGAGAAGCGCAAGCGCGACATCCTTGGTCAGCGTCTCCGCCATGATGCCGGAGCCGACCACGGTGGCGACGAGAATGCCCGTGCCGAGCGCCTCGGCCGCGAGGCGGCGCGGAAGATCGAATTGATCAGGCACGGCTCCGCTCCCTTCGTCTCGGCTTGCAGCAGGCTTGCAGGGTTTCGACGACCGGCTCGCAAACTTCCGGCCGCCCGCCGCAGCAATCCCGCAGCAGGAAGACCGCAACGTCGCGGAATTCGGTGAGGTTGGCGCGGTAGACGATCGAACGGCTGTGCCGCTCGGAGGTGACGAGGCGCGCGCGCGTCAGGATCGACAGATGGGCAGATAGCGTGTTCGATGGGACTTCCAGCAGGCGGGCGAGATCGCCCGCCGCAAGGCCATCGGGCTCGTGCCGGACAAGCGTTCGGAACGCCTCCAGTCGGGTCGGCTGGGACAGCGCGGCGAGCGCCAGGACGGCTTCTTCTGTTTCCATATATCCAGACTTATGGAACTAATTGGAACGCGTCAATCCGGAATTCCATGGTGGGCGACCGAATAGTTATTTCGAATATTCTAGAAATATGGTTTGACAGTTGACATCGGCAGGCGCATCGTGGCGGCCATGAAGATCGACGACGCAGCAGCACGCCTCGAAGCTTTGGGTAACCGGACGCGACTCCAGATCTACCGGGCCCTGGTCCGGGCCGGGCACTCCGGCATGCCCGTCGGTCGCTTGCAGGACAAGCTGAAGGTACCGGCGTCGACCCTGTCGCATCACATCAAGACCCTGGTCTCGGTCGGGCTCGTCAGCCAGGTCCGGGAATCGACGACTCTGATTTGCCACGCAAACTTCGACGCGATGCGGGGTCTGGTCGATTTCCTGGCGGCGGAGTGCTGCGCAGACGAAGTCGGATGCAAGACGACGCAAACGGCGGCGTGATTTTTTTGGCTGATATTGTTCGATGATTCTAGAAGTATGGGAGAAGCCGAATGAACGCTAAGACGGTCGCCATCATCGGGGCAGGGCCTGTCGGACTCGCAGCAGCTGCGCACGTCCTGGAGCGTGGCATGTCACCCATCGTTCTGGAGGCAGGATCCGAAGCGGGGCACGCGGTGCGCCAGTGGCAGCAGGTCCAGCTCTTCTCGCCGTGGGAGTACAATGTCGACAAGGCCGCCGCGCGCCTGCTCGCGCCGACGGGATGGAATTCGCCGGACCCGAGCGCCTATCCGACCGGCGGCGAGCTGATCGATCGATATCTGACGCCGCTTGCGACGCGAACGCCATTGCGCGAGGTGATCCGGACATCCAGCCGTGTCTCCGCTATCAGCCGCGTCGGCTTCGACAAGGCGAAGACGAAGGGGCGTGAGCTGGCCCCTTTCGAAATCCGCTACCAGAACGGCAAGGGCCCCGAAGTGCTGCGCGCCGATGCGGTGATCGACACATCAGGTACATGGTTCTCGCCCAATCCTGCCGGAGGTAATGGTCTGCCCGCGATCGGCGAGCGTGAATGCGCTGGCCACATCGCCTACGGCATGCCCGATGTCCGGGGGGCCGGTCGCGCCAGATATGCCGGGAGGACCGTTGCGGTGCTCGGCGCTGGCCACTCCGCGGTGGGCACACTGATCGATCTCGTGCATCTCGCGGGCGAGGCGCCGGGGACGCAAGCTATCTGGCTGTTGCGCGCCGCCGATCCCGCCAAGGCGTTTGGTGGCGGCCGGAATGACAAGCTCGCTGCACGCGGAGAGCTCGGCAGTGCGTTCGCTGCGCTCGTTGCCTCCGGCAAGATCAGGGTGGAAACCGAATTCGGCGTCACGCATCTGGCTGAGACCGAGGGCCGCCTCGAGATCGCGGCCGGCTCGGGTTGCAGCGGACGGAGCGTGATCGTGGACGAGCTGATCGTCTCGACGGGCTTTCGTCCCGATTTTTCGTTCCTGTCCGAATTGCGCCTGCGGCTCGATCCCGCTATCGAGGCGCCGGTCGCCCTGGCGCCGCTGATCGATCCTAACGAGCACAGCTGCGGCACCGTGCGCCCGCACGGCGCCCGCGAGCTCGCGCACGAAGAGCCGGGCTTCTACATGGCGGGCATGAAGTCGTATGGTCGCGCGCCAACCTTTCTCATGATGACAGGATATGAGCAGGTGCGCTCGATTGCGGCCGATCTCGCCGGCGACAAGAAAGCCGCCGCAAGGGTGGAGCTCGTGCTACCGGAGACCGGCGTCTGCACGCGCGGCGGCGTCGAAGCCGCCGGCGCCGTATCAGGATGTTGCGGTGGGCCGGCGAAGCAGGAATCAACGGCCTGTTGCGCCGCCGACGAAGCAGCAAAGAAGGCCGGCGCTTCGGGGTGCGGTTGTTTATGAAGTCGGTTCTTGCAGCTGATGCCGGAGAGTTATCCATTGTGGTTCGTGCGCCGTTTCGGCGTGGGGGCGGGAGGACAGCATTCGTAACTTGAGCGGCCGGTCTCTGATCGCGGTGATGTGCATCGGCCAGGTCGGCAATCTGCTGCCGCACGTGACGCTATCCGCCAATCTGGCGCAGCATCTGATGCCGACGTGGGGCCTCTCGGCGGCCGAAGGCGGCTTGATGGCGAGCGGTTACGCGTTCGGCTACATGCTCGCCGTGCCCGTGCTGACGACATTGACCGACCGGATCGACGCGCGGCTCGTCCTGCTCTGGGGTTCGATCGTCAGCGGGCTGGCGACCGCAGCGTTCGGAATCTTCGCGCAAGGGTTTTGGTCCGCGACCGCGATCTGGTCCCTGGCAGGGCTTGGATTTGCCGGCGCCTACATGCCGGGCCTGAAGGCGCTGACGGATCGGCTTCCCGCCGGCGATAGTTCACGCGCCGTCACGCTATACACGTCGAGCTTCTCGGTCGGCGTCGGTCTCTCGTTCCTGGTCGCGCAGCTGATCGCCGACCGTTGGGGATGGCGGACCGCCTTTCTTGTCACCGGCTTCGGTCCGATCGCGATGGTCGTCGCGTGCCTTCTGATGCAGGAGCAGCGGCCCGCGCCGAAGGCGGGGCGTCTGCTCAACTTCGCGCCCGTCTTCGCCAATCGCGAGGCGCTCGGATACATCTTCGGCTACGGCGCCCATTGCTTCGAGCTCTACGGCATCCGCACCTGGCTGGTCGGGTTTTGGACCTTCGTCGTCGCCCATCAAGGCGCCCCGTCGTGGTTGAGCCCCGTCGTGCTGAGCTTCTGCTTTGCGGTGATCTCGATGCCGGCCAGCATCCTCGGCAACGAGGCCGCGCTGAAATTCGGGCGCCATCGCGCGATCACGGTCGTGATGATCGCGTCGGCTTGCGTCGCGCTGGTCATCGGCCTCAACGCGACAGCGCCGGCATGGGTGCTGGCACTGCTGCTGCTCGTCTATGGCCTGACCGTGCCGGCGGATTCGGGCGCATTGACCGCCGGCATGTCGGCCGCGGCTGTGTCCGAACATCGCGGCGCGACCCTGGCTCTGCATTCGACGGTCGGCTTCGGCCTGTCGGCGGTCGGCGCCTGGGGCACCGGCGCCGCCCTCGATGCAGCCGGCGGCCCGCAGAGCGCGACCGGCTGGCTCTTGGCGTTCAGCGTCCTCGCGGTCGGGATTGCACTGGGGCCGCTGGCGCTGCTGTGGGCGCGGAAGGTGCAGCCTGGTGGGGCGAAGTCGATATGAGGTCGCGCAATTCTACTCGGCGGTGGAAAATCGATCGAGGCGCAATCGATGCCGATGATCGGTCAGAAGGCGAGCGCCTCCCGTCACGGCGGCGAGCGTCCCCAATCCCGTCCCGCCGGCGATCAAGAACATGATCAAGAGTTGATACTTGACGGCGTCGATCGGTTCGACGCCTGCAAGGATTTGACCGGTCATCATCCCCGGCAAGAGACAAGGCCGATCGCAGCCATGCTGTTCATGATTGGCGTGAAGCCGCTTCTCAATGCGTCCCGCAGGACCGGCAGCAACGCCTGATACCGGGTACCGCCAAGAGCAAGGCAAGCTTCGACGGCGGCTCGTTCGCGCACCAGTGTATTCGTCAGCACGTCCAGGCCCAGGCTTATTCCCGTCATGGTGTTGCCCAGGATCATGCCCAACAATGGCAGCGCATAGCGCGGATGATACCACGGATCCGGACGTAGCTCCGTCAGGAGCGCGAAGATCGTGACGGTACCGGCCGCCAGCAGCATGCATCCCGCTCCTAAGCCATAGCTCCAGATACCCGGCAGGCGTCGCTTTTGCCGAGCGACGATTTCCCGTGACGCGAAGAGAACCATGATGACGGCGGCGAGGGCGGTCCAGAGCGGCGAGACCGCGGCAAACAGGAACGTCAATACGTATCCAACGAGCACCAGCTGAAGCACCATCCGCACGGTGGCGATGGCCAGCTGCTTTTCAAGCTTGAGGCGGAGAGCGAGCGAGAGAGCGCCGTCCATGACGACAAGGAGCGCGGGCAGAACCAAATCGCCGTATGCCAAGTGAATGTAATTCACGGCCGATTGTCCTCGATCCCGCCGTCGGCATTCATCACAATGACCCTCGACCCGACGCGGCAGGCCTGGGCGTTGTCGTGAGTGCTCCAGACGACACTCGTTCCGTTCGAAATGCGTTCCGCGATCAAAGATTCCACTGCCGCCGTCGATGCCGAATCGAGGGCCGATGTCGGCTCGTCCAGGAGAAGAACCCGCGACCGCAGCATCAGCGCCCGCACTAGCCCCAGCCGTTGTCGCTCGCCGGTCGACAGTCTTTGGACCGGCCAGGGACCGCAACTGCACGGCAACCCCAGTCTCATGACCAGCGGTAAGGCATCATCCCAGCAGCTGAAGTGATCTTGCACGATGTCTGACCACCAGCCCGGCTCGGCAGCGAGGTAGGTCACCCGCTTGCGCCAAGCCGGAGCGGGCATGGCCTCCCTGAGCGTTCCGTCCAGTTCGACCATTCCTTCGTTGGGATCGAGGTCCGCGATCGAGCGAAGGAGCTGGGTCTTCCCGGCGCCAGAAGGCCCTTGCAGGGCGACGCATTCGCCGTCCTGCAAGTCGAATGAAACGGAGAGGTGCAAGCGCTTGAGCGCGCGGACCGTCAGCATGTGTCAAAGCTTCGCCGGAGCCGATCGGCAACTCGCCTCGCGATCTCCGCCGGCGCCTCGTCCGGATAAGGATGCACCGAGCTGACATTGATCTCGCCGAGGACATAGCTGTCGGTCCCGTCGGGAAGGACCGGACCAAGCATGAAGTCGGCGTCCCAAATCGCAGGCAGGTCAAGTCGCGCAATATCCAGCAACGACGTCAGCTGGGGCGTCCACTCGTCTTCCATCAACCGACGCAGCCGCTGGAAACGCGGCTCTGCGTTCGAGGTGTAGAGGCGCGGTCCGGCCTCGGAACGGGCGGCCGGCGAGTCGACCAGGGCTTTGACCTTGTGATAGCCGAAGCCGGCACAGCGATCGCCCGCCATGTAGCAACGCACCACGCCTTCGCTTAAGCGAGGCTGGAATGGTTGGTCGATCACGCTGCCGTTCTCGAAATACTCCGCGCAACGACGGAGAAAATCATCCAGCGTCAGTTCCTCGGGCGCGTCTTTCGTCGCGTCCAGCACCTTTATCATGGAGGAGGTCGGCAGACTCTCGACCTTCCAGACGCCTTGGCCGCCATTGCCCCGGTTGCGCTTGATCACGCGCGGACCAGCGGCGAGCCGTGTCGGCAACTCGGCGCGCATGGCCTCGGCGCTTTGATATAACGCCGTGTCGCATCCCCAGCCCATCGAGCGGGTACGATAGAGTACCTCCTTGGTGCCCATCTTGAGGATGACATCGGGATGAGCGCTGACCCACACGCCCTGAGCCGCGACGTCTCGCAGCAATGCGTCGAGACCAGCGCGATCTCGACGGTCTTGAATGGGGTTGACCCAGACCAGCACGCCGTCAATCGCGAGCAATTGTTCACGAACGTCCTCGGCGAAGCTTTCATCATAGATCGCCGGCTGGGCTTCAATGCCGACGGCGGCGAGTGCTTCGAAGACGTGTACGAAGCGGCTTTTTTGCGCCGTCGCATCCCGCCGCGCGGCAGCGTCTCCGCGTGAGAGGATGGCGACGGTGTGTCGATGAGAAGGGTGTCGTTCGATGTCCATGCGCAAGCTCCACGAATGGCGTGCTGCGCAGAGCTTGGACCGAGGCCTCACGGGGAGTCTGCTTTGTCCCCACGCAAAGGACACTAGCGGGGCCGTCCGCGAGTTTCAAGACATGGCTGGCGCGGTTCCGCGGAGCGGTGAATTCTTTGTGACGTTCGTCGGCGACTTCGGTGGGCCGCCCGAAGCCTACGCCCGTTGACAGCCGCCGCCCTCGGGTTTTTACTTGGGGTTCGGGGATGTGCGATCTCCCCGTGAGGCGACATGCCCAAGCATCGCGTCCTGATCACCAAGGGCGCACCATGTCATCATACTTTCCTCGATTGCATCCAGCAGACTGGCTCGATTTCTCGGCACGGCGTCCGCGCCGGTCGCATCGCTGTGCGCATTGATGCCCGCGGCCTGTTGCGCCGTGTTGGCACCGAGTAGGGGAAGATCGCGAAACGGACTTCACTTGGGGCAGGACAAGACCAGGAGAATGATCATGCGAACACGAGCAATCTTCCGCACGGTCCTGTTGCTTGCGATCGCGGGCGTGCTGTCGAGCGCGCACGCTCTGACACAGGAGGAGTTGGTCGCCAAGATCCAGGCGGCCGGCTACGCGCAAGTCAGCGATATCAAGTCGACGGCTGAAGGCGTCACCGCCAAGGCGGTGAAGAACGGCAAGGCGGTGACGCTGGTCGTCGACAGCAGTGGTCGGGTTAAAGAGCGAAACTAAGCCGAGGAGTAGCACGATGAAAAGAATCATCTGGGCCGTGGTCGGCATTGGCGTCTGCCTTCTTGCATTTCGCTTCGGCCCCTTCATCCCGGCATATGCCCAGGATGCCGACTGGCAGAAGGTGGACGAGACCCTGGGCCGCAAGCCCGCCGTCTCGGACGACGTCCGCCGTTTCGGCTTTCCCCGCACCGATCTCTCCGTGACATTGGACGGCGTCGCGATCAAGCCGGCGCTGGCGCTCGGTGGCTGGATCGCGTTCAAGCCTGCGCATGGCGGCGCCATGGTCATGGGCGATCTTGTGCTGCTCGAAACCGAGATCAATCCGGTGATGGCGAAGATGATCGCGAGCGGGCTCGAGATCACCGCCGTGCACAATCATCTGCTGCGTGCGAGCCCGGCGACGTTCTACATGCACGTCGCCGGACATGGCGACCCGGTCAAGCTGGCCGCGGCGATCCATGATGCCCTGGCCGAAAGCAAGACCCCGCTGACGGTCACGGCGCCGGCGAATCCGCCGCCCGCCATCGACCTCGACACGGCGAAGCTCGACCAGATCATCGGCGTCAAGGGGCAGGCGAACGGCGGCGTCTACCAGTTCAACGTGAAGCGGCGCGACCCCATCACGGAGGACGGCATGCTGTTGACGCCCGTCGCCGCCATGGGTGTCGCAATCGCCATCAACTTCCAGCCGACGGGCGCGGGTAGGGCGGCCATCACGGGCGACTTCGTGCTGACCAGCGACGAAGTGAACCAGGTCATCCTCGCTCTTCGGACGCACGGCATCGAGGTGACCGCGCTGCACAGCCACATGCTGGACGAACAGCCTCGGCTCTTCTTCATGCACTTCTGGGCCAACGACGATGCCGTCAAGCTTGCCGAAGGCCTCCGCGCGGCGCTCGACAAGACGGCGAGCACGAAGAGCTGATGCGAGGCGGGAGCTGCGCGCGAAGAGGTTCGGTGAAATGCGAGCCGGCCAAATTCACGCGCAAGTATCGCATTGCAGCACTGAAACGGCTCCGACCGTTCCGAACCCAAGCTTGTATCGGTCGTTACCGTTCTACGAACGGAGGAGGTAGGCATGCGTGTCCTAGTGATCACCGCGGCAGTATTACTGTCTTGTACGCTCAGTCCCTCACGCGCCGACGAGACGGCTCCTGCACGTCAGGCGCAGGCGACCGTTCCGGTGCAGCCGGATCGAACTCCCGAGCAAGCTGAACAGGCCCGAGACCAAGACAGGAAGAACGCCGAAGACGTTAAGATCGAACGTGATTGGAAGGCGCAAGGCGGCACCGATGGCGATCGCGCCGGCCGAGCCAATCAATCGGATCAGGATCATCAAACGGTGGGACGTGATTGGCGGGCCCGGCCAGACAACGCCGAGCGTCGTTGAGACAAAATCGAATCCTCTGCGGTCCAAGCCGACAGCGACATATATGGGTGACACGATCACGAGCACCAGCAGGTGACGAGAAGCTTGGTCGGATCCGCGCCGTCTAGTGGTTAGAAACAAAGCTTCGACGGCATTGACAAATTCGACCGGCGCGTAATATTTGCCTCACGGGGAAGCGATCTCCCCGCGAGGCGACATGCCCAAGAATCGCGTCCCGGTTTCGACAAGGACGCTGCATGTCTTCCGTTTTCCGATCCCCTCTCCAAGCCGCTTTATCCGTCTCGCGCCCGCCAGGGCCTCGCTGTCGGCGGTGGGATCACCGTGCCGACGGACTCTGCCGGGCGGGCAGCGATCGTGAACCATCCAACTCGAAATTCATCCGTGATCTCAACGGAGGACTGCCATGACCTACGTCATGAAGCCGCTGTCGTGCGACCCGAGTCGAATCCGCGGCATGTCGGACGAAGTCCATTATCGCTTCGTCTACGACCAGGACGGCACGCTTCGAAGCTATTCGATGGGCGAGCGAAGCATCTGACATAACAACTGACGATTCGGGGATACCGAGACCTCCCCGTGAGATGGAGTCCCATCCAAGCGCTCGCCACCTCGATCCGGGGACGATCATATGGACGCACTTGGCTTCGCTATCTTTGCTCTTGCCGCCCTTGCCGGTGGCTTCGTCAGCGGCTTCTCTGGCTTCGCGATGGGCCTGGTCGTCTCTGGTGTCTGGCTGCACATCATCACGCCGATCCAGACCGCCACTTTGATCGCGGGGTACGGTCTGCTCACCCAAGGCTACGGCATTTATAGGCTGCGACATGTCCTGGATCTGCGCAAGGCATGGCCTCTCGCGCTTGGAACAGTCATCGGCATTCCGATTGGCGTTGAAATTCTCGTCTATCTCAATCCCCTCTATCTGAGGTTCGGAGTCGGTGTGTTGTTGATGATTTACTCCATTTACGGCTTGGCGCGCCCTGTGTTCGCGCCCATGAGAATCGGCACCGGAGCAGACATCGCAATAGGCATCTCGAATGGGATGCTTGGCGGGTTGACGGGGCTCGGCGGCGTGATCTCCACGATATCGTGCCAATGGCGCGGTTGGCCGAAGGATTTGCAGCGGGCCGTGTTTCAGCCGGTGCTGTTCATCGCCTTCGTGGTCATCTCCTTGTCCCAGGCAGCGGCCGGCTCCATTACCAGGGAAACACTGGTGCTGTACGCGTTGGGCGTTCCCTTCATGGTCGCCGGCCTTTGGTCCGGCTTCAAGATGTTCGGGACCATCCAGGACGAGACCTTTCGCAAGGCTGTGTTGGCACTGTTGCTGTTGGCGGGGCTCTCGCTGGTCGTCTCGACCCTCCCTTTTTCCGCTGATCGATAAGGGCATCATGCTATTGAAGCGACTGGGCGCCATCGCCATCCCGAACGGACTGAACAGCGATTTCGATCACGCCGCGTTCGATCCGAAGACGCGCCGCGTCTTCACGGGGGCCTCCTCGCATTCTCCGATGAGTGATGAGTGCAGATCGAGCGCGGCAGGCCGCGCGCGAATTCAATCTTCTGCATGGGCCAGGCTTGCGCTGCCATCCATGCTGGCTTTGTTGATGGGAGGAAATGCCATGGCCGAGACCCTGAATTTCGACAGCGCTGCTGTCGGAACTTCGCCCGACGGGTGGACTTTGACGATGACCGGCAAGGGACAGCCGAAATGGACCGTCGAGGCCGAGGCTACGGCGCCAAGCAAGCCGAACGTTCTCAAGCAATCCGGACGGGCGACGTTTCCCCTCGCCATCAAGCGCGATACGTCCATCCGTGACGGCTTCGTCGAGGTGAAATTCAAGGCCGTTGCCGGCTCCGAGGATCGCGCCGCGGGAGTCATTTGGCGTGCGAAGGATGCCGACAATTACTACGTGGTCCGGGCTAACGCGCTGGAGGACAATGTCGTTCTCTACAAGACGATCAATGGCGTTCGAATGTCGCTCGAGATCGTGGGTCGCAGAGGCGGCTATGGCGTCAGCGCGCCGGTGTCGTCCGGGCAATGGCACCTGCTGCGCTGCGACTTTGCAGGAAGTCGGTTCAAGGTGAGCTATGACGGAAAGCAATTGTTCGAGGTGGAAGACGCCACCATTCCGGACGCGGGCATGATCGGCCTGTGGACCAAGGCAGATAGCGTGACCCTGTTCGATGATCTGACATATGGTGAGAGCAAATAGGCCTTTGGTCACCTATGCCGGAGATTGCCATAAACGTTCGATGCCTGTCGGTCGCGACGGCCCTGCTGATTGCGTCCATCTGCCCAGTACGGGCGGAGGAAGGTCTGGTCGCCTACAAATCGCTCGGTCCAGAACTGGCGCTCGATCTTGCGCGCGCTGCGTTGGCGAACTGCCGCACCCGTGGATACCAGGTTGCAGTTGCCGTCGTCGATCGCTTCGGCGTCACGCAAGTGATGTTGCGCGATCGCTTTGCAGGCCCTCACACGCCCTCGACGGCAGCAGGCAAGGCGTGGACAGCAGCCTCGTTCAAGACCAGCACGACCGAGCTCAATGCGATCAGCCAGCCGGGGATGATGCAGGCGGGCATTCGCAACCTTCCCGGAGCGGTCGTCATTGCCGGAGGACTGATCGTTGAAGCCGGCGGCTCCCTGGTCGGAGCGGTCGGCGTGTCCGGCGCGCCGGGCGGTGACGCGGACGAAGCGTGCGCGAAAGCCGGAATTGATGCCATACGCGACAAGCTGGACTTCTGAGAAGACGTCAAGATCGCGGTCAAAAAGTCCTTCGGCCTTTCACGAGCCTGGCGGCCGTCTGATCCACAGGGACAAGCAGACGCGCCGCCTTCGCACGCGCAGGTGTGGGGCGCTCACCGACAGGAATCGACAATATCCGATTTGTCGCGCCAACCTGAGAAGTAACACCGTCGAGCTTCCCCAACGATTGTTCTCGACAAGCCGATGTCCGCGAGAAGCCGGTCATCCAGTTCGAGAAGCTCGTCGTATTGGCGGCGCCGTGTGATGCCGTCCAGCAGCGCGAGCGTGAGTTTCCAGAACCATGCAGGGCTTGGAGAAGGAACGAAGGCTGCGCTGGATGTGCCGATTGAGCCAGTGGTGCTGTCGCAAGACATGTTTCACCTCCATAATGGAGCGAAACAACGCTTGGCTCGAAAGCTGGTCGGGCGGTTGTGTTTGACCCGATGGCCTTTTCTATCATGCTCGTCTCTGCCGCACAAGCGATCCGCTGATCTGGAAGCTGGAGGCGTCGCTGGAGTGCCGGTCATGCTGAAAGGAACGTTCGGCGCCGCCCGTCCACTGGATCAAGCTGACCGCAACGCGAAGCATCACACCCTGCAAATGAGTGTATCCGACCGAGGAGCACTGATCGGAGCGCCGCCTGATGGTTAAGATCCTCGCTCCCTCAGTGGTGCAACTGAGATCCAGATTCCGACAGAGGCATGCAACGCACGAAGCAGCACCACGGAACAATAAAAAGACTTCGCGGTTAAACGGTCTCCCCCGACACCGGAGTCGACCATTTGCAAGCCCATCAGTCAAAACTTGACGGGATCGACGATACTGCGCGCCTTCAACTGCTCATCGACGCAATCGTTGATTACGCCATCTACATGATCGACCTCGACGGCACAGTCCGCAGCTGGAATTCCGGTGCCCAGCGGTTGAAGGGCTACTCGCCCGACGAAATCATCGGCAAGTCGTTCGCATCCTTCTATACGCCAGATGATCGCACCAATGGGCTTCCAGAGCGCGCCTTGAGCGTCGCAGCACGAGAAGGCCGCTTCAGCGCCGAAGGATGGAGAGTCCGCAAGGACGGAAGCCGTTTCTGGGCATCCGTCATCATCGATGCCGTCCGCAATCAAGCCGGCGAAGTGATCGGCTTCGCCAAGGTCACGCGAGATGTTACCGAACGTCAGGAAGCCCATGAAGAGCTTCTCAATAGTGAGCGGCGCTATCGCCAGCTAATCGAGGCCGTGGTCGATTACGCGATCTTTCAGCTCGACCCACTGGGCAACGTGACAACCTGGAATCCCGGAGCAGAGCGGATCAAGGGCTACGCGCCGCCGGAGATCATCGGTCAGCATTTTAGCGCTTTTTACACGCCCGAAGACATCGAACTCGGTGTGCCCAAGCGTGCGCTTTCAGAGGCGGCGGAGCATGGTCGCTTCGAGGCGGAAGGCTGGCGTTTGCGAAAAGACGGCTCCCGCTTCTGGGCGTCGGTCATCATCGATCGCATCACGGACGAGGCCGGAAACATCGTCGGGTTTGCCAAAGTCACGCGCGACGTTACGGACCGGAAGCGCGCCGAGGACGAGCTCAAGCACGTTCAGGAGCAACTCGCCGCATCCCAAAAGCTGGAAGCGGTGGGGCAACTCAGCGGTGGCATCGCGCACGACTTCAACAATCTGCTCATGATCGTCCTTGGCAATCTCGAAACAGCTGAGCGGCACGCCAAGGCGCCCGGAGCCAATCTGAACCGGGCGCTCGCAAACGCGAAGCGCGGCGCACAGAGAGCCGCGGCGTTAACCAGTCGCTTGTTGGCATTTTCGCGCCGACAAGCGCTCGATCCCAAGCCAATCAACGTAAACAACTACGTCAATGGCCTGCAGGAATTCCTTCAGCGCACGCTCGGAGAGCGCATCGAAGTCCAGACCGTCGGAAGTGCGGGTCTTTGGGAAATCGAAGCCGACGCCAATCATCTGGAGTCAGCCATCGTCAACCTGGCAATCAACGCTCGTGACGCCATGCCCGACGGCGGAAAGCTGACTTTGGAAGCAGCCAACATCTCCGCCGACGATGATTACTGCCGGCTCAATCCTGAACTGGCGCCCGGTCAGTACGTCGCCATTTGCGTGACTGACACCGGAGGCGGAATGTCGCGCGACGTTCTCAGTCACGCTTTTGAGCCCTTCTTTACGACAAAGGAGCCGGGCCACGGCACCGGCCTTGGCCTGAGCCAGGTCTACGGCTTCGTCAAGCAATCCGGAGGCCACGCAAAAATCTACAGCGAGGTGGGGCAGGGCACCACCATCAAGATGTACTTTCCGCGCTTCTCCGGAAGCACACGGCCCGAAGAAATCGCACCTGAGGAAATTGCCGAGGGTGAGCTATCCGAGACCGTTCTCGTCGTCGAGGACGATGAGGATCTGCGCGTCTATATTTCTGACGTCCTGCGGGATCTCAACTATCGCGTCCTCTCGGCCCGCAGCGCTCAGGCCGCTCTGACCATTCTCCTGCAAGACGACTCGAAGGTGGACCTTCTTCTCACTGACGTGGTCATGCCGGGGATCAATGGTCGCGAACTCGGCAGGCGCGCGCATCAAATTAGACCGGGACTGAAGATCCTGTACATGACGGGCTATTCGCGTAATGCCGTGGTCCATCAGGGAAGGCTTGATGAAGGTGTCAACCTGCTGGAGAAGCCAATCTCGCAAGCAAAACTGGCGCTGAAGGTGCGAGAGATTCTGGATCAGTTTGAATGACCAGGGTCTGACCAGCGGTACTATCCTGACCGCTGGCCGGCGGCGGCCACCGTAGCACCGTCCGTTCTCTGGGGCCTTAGCCGTCATCCCTTCCCTGACTGCCTGGTGCCTCAACGGGCACCAGGATTCCCATACTGCGCTCACCCTGAGGGAGTGGATCGGTAGCCGGACTTCCCCGCTTGACCTTTTTTCGCGCCGTGAGATTTTTAAGGGTCCGAAAAAAGCCGGGGGCGGCGATGAAACTGTTGAACGAATACCTGGAGCGTGCCGTCGGTCTGGAGAAATTGGCGGCGGGCGAGCAGGATTCGACCTTCAAAACTCAGCTGTTGAACCAGGCCGCGGCTTACAGAAAGCTGGCGGCAAAGCGCGCCTTGGAATACGGACTGCCGCCACCAAGCCCGCCAGAAGACCCGCCGCAGCCCTGAGAGAGTTAAAAGATCGATCTGGATCAGGGCCGCCTGCGGCCGTGCGGCTGGTCAGCGAGGGCGACGAGGCCCGGTGACGCATCCTCCAAGAGTATGTCGCGGGCTTTCGCGAATTGATCGGGAAGTTGCGCAAGAAGCTGCACTCCCGAAGTCGAGCTGACATCCGTTGGGCGGGGGACCCTTGCTCCCTGTGTTCAAAATGGAACATAACTCTTTATCGCGAGTTCCTTCCCGATCGCACAGCGGGGTGCGCAGGGGCCAGCATGCAAGGGACGGGAGTTACTATCCTCGTCGTCGAAGACGAACAGCTTATCCGCGACATGGTGGCCGACGCATTGTCAGATGGCGGCTTTGAAGCCGAAGTCGCCGTCAGCGGGGAGGATGCAGTTAGTCTTCTGCAGGGCAACCAAACCAAGTATCGCGCACTCGTTACCGATATAAATTTGTTCGGAAAGCTCGATGGCTGGCAAGTCGGCCATCGCGCCAGGGAGCTAAATCCGGACATCTCTGTGATTTACATGACAGGCGCGGCGGCCGATCAATGGCCCGCCCACGGCGTGCCCAACAGCATCTTGCTGACCAAGCCATTTGCACCTGCGCAAATCGTGACCGCCGTAGCTCAACTTCTGAATACCGGAACTCCGCCCGCTCAGTCCTGAGGGGAGTGGACGAAGCCTTCTCCGACCGAGGCAGCCTTAGTTCTTCGTCAAGGGCTTGGGCGGCTCTTCGGCCATGGCCTCGACATCAATGGCAGGAAGCTCGCCAGTGCGGTCTTTCAGGTCTGCCGCACGCTGGACCAAGCCAGCAGCGACCGTGGGATTTTTTGTTGTTTTTGCCATGCGCAGCAATGCCGCTGCGGCCTCACGGGCGAACTGATTTAAGCGCGACACGGTTGGACATCCGACACTTAGCTGACGTGGAATGATTCAAGGGTCGAATATTCGTTCCGAATTCGGCTTAAAAATGCGCGCACGACACAAGAAGGGCTTCAGCTCGGGGCTGGGCCAGCTGAGGTCCTTCGTGTGTCGGCACCACGTTATTGGAGCGCGGTTCCGAATGATGCCCAACTAAAGAGGTGGTTCTTGGTTCCCGGTTATCAGCCCAAATTTCGAGAAAAAAACGGGCCCCAGCTCGCGGGGCTATTGGGGGGCATGGAGCTGGGGCCACTCGGGGTCGCCCTTGGGGAAGGGCATCGGGAAAACTTGGCAATCGCAGGAATGTTCCTGTCTTTTCCAAAGAGCGAGTGTGTAGATCAACCGCACGGCCGCGACTTGAGACGTCCTCGTGAAGGACTTCATGACCCCCTGAGCCCCGGTCCTCCGGGGACACACCGCGTTGCAAACTCGCTATGATGGATCGAAGCCGCGCAGAGTCGTTGGGCGACCAGTCCTGCAATAGTGAGAGGCCCGGTGATCCACAGCGCTACGAAACCAAGGCGTGTGCGCTGTCGAATTCATACGAAAGGGCCAGATCCGGGCGCGACGCCCCCGGGACTACGCGCCCACATCGCAAGACGGCGATGCTCGGTCTGACTTAACGTACGTGCCTTATTCGGACACAGCGAGAACGGTCAGGCCCCTGGTGCGCTTGTGGGGCGTCTCGAAGTCGATCCGCTGCCCCGGCGATAGGCCGATCAAAGCCGCTCCAACAGGCGTCAGGACCGAAATCCGACTGAGCTCGATGTTTGCCTCATGCGGATAGACCAGCACGATCTCTCGGCTCGCACCCGTCTCGTCATCGCGATAGGTCACTTTCGATCCCATCCTGATCACGCCTCGCAAGTTGTTCTCGTCCGTCACCGTGGCACGTTCCATCTCTCGAGCCAGAAAATGGGCCACTCGCGGAAACAGATCCATGCTCGAATTGGCCAAGGAACTGAGGCGCCGTGATTCGTCCTCAGTAATCTTGATCGGCGGCAACGCCGACTGTTCTCGCCGGCTCTCAGCTTCGAAATTGCGCATTGGTCGCTCCTATGCTGCAGTTGGTCCGGGGTCGTCATCGAACGGGTTGCCTGACCGCGTCGGCCCTCTCCGGAAGAATGGGACGACCTTTGAATCCGATGGGGTCAGGCTTTGGACCCTGACGACATTCAGACATCCGGCGACGAAGTACGGCATCTGATCGCCGACCCGCAGTCCGATCAAAGCTGTACCCAGCGGGGTCAACACCGAAATGCAGGCGGGATCCGACCAGCACTCCTCGGGCCAGACCAGTTGCACGGTGCGACGCGGAACGCCCCAATTCGTGCAATGGGTGACCCATGATCCGATCGTCACGAAAGGACGGACGTTGTCCGTTTCGTCCGCGACGATATCGGCGCGGTTGATTTCGCCCATGAGGAATATCCCGTCCAAATCTCCTTTTTGGACGGCGAGGCGGGCGAGCTGTTCGAGCCGCGGATAGTCTGATGAGGTCAGTGCGATTTTCGGAAGAGGCAGCACGGCGCACTCCTTCTGCTTCAAGACGACCTCTCGAGTGGAGGTCACGAAAGCTGGAAAAGAGCCCGGACGGCGCGAACACCGTCCGGCTAACCGCCTGCTTGGAGGCGACCGGCGTGAAGAGCAAAACGCGCGGTGCGCGCATCAATGTCGATGTCATAAGCCATGTTGCTCTGACTATAGTGGTTCATTTCACTGGAAACATTGCGACGAAACCGCACAGCACCTGTACACGCGAAATATCGAGAGGAGACAAGGAGCGTCATTGAAGTGAGACATCGAACAATCACGCGGGTCTACCCAGCTGCGCAAGAACGTGCGTCGAAGATTACATCGCGTGGGATGGACAGGCTGACGTTGCTGCAGGCGAACGCTCTTGTCGCACCGGTAGGCCCCGGGCGGCGGTTTGACGTGAATGTGAGCCGTAGTTCTACAGAACCATTATTATAGTCGGCATCGATCGCTTGCACCTGGCGATGGAACACTGAACGGGCGCCATGACATGCGATACCGCTTCGAGGTCAGCCCAGCTGAGGACACCGAGCCGGTCGAGATGAGTGGCTGGCGGGGGATCGCGCTCTGCGGATTCTGTGCGTTGCTGGGCGCTCTCGCCGCCGTCGTTGCCGCCGCGACTGGCACCCTTCCACACTGGATCTGAACCGCTCGATCGCGGAGCCAGTGTCCGCGGGAATGGCGGTTTCCGGCCAAACCATCACAATGGCGCTAAAATCTAGCAGTGGAGATATCGATCCGCCTCGGCTAAGCAATTGAGGATCAGCGAAAGCATCTCTCCACCTCGCAGCCTGGGGCAATGAACGCAAATGTTCCTGCTTGCCGTTCTCGTCCTTCCTTTCGCGGGAAGCTTTATTGCGGCACTCTTGCGGGTCAATGCACGCAACGCTGAGGCATGGCTCGCTGGAGCGGTCGCACTTACAGCTTTTTGCCTCATCGGCGCGGCTTATCCGAACGTGACGAATGGTGGCGTTGTCGGGTGGCGAACGGACTGGGTCGCTGAACTTGGACTCGCATTTGTGCTGAGGCTTGACGGGTTCGCATGGGCCTTCGCCATGCTGATCACCGGCATCGGTTTTCTGGTGGTGCTGTATGCCCGGTACTACATGTCACCCAGTGATCCCGTTCCGCGGTTCTTCTCCCTGCTGCTCGCCTTCATGGGAGCAATGCTGGGAATCGTGCTCTCCGGCAACCTGCTCCAACTGGTTTTTTTCTGGGAGCTGACCAGTCTCTTTTCATTCCTGCTGATCAGTTACTGGCACCACAACGCGGCGGCGAGAGACGGCGCGCGGATGGCGCTGGTGATCACGTCGACGGGTGGGCTTTGCCTCTTCGCCGGCGTGCTGCTCATCGGGCACATCGTCGGCAGCTATGACCTGGAGCAGGTGCTGGCTTCCGGAAACGCGATCCGTTCGCACGCGCTTTATGTCCCCGCACTCGTTCTGATCCTTCTCGGCGCTCTCACAAAAAGCGCCCAGTTCCCGTTTCATTTCTGGCTGCCGCACGCGATGGCCGCTCCAACTCCCGTTTCAGCTTATCTCCATTCGGCAACAATGGTGAAGGCCGGAGTGTTCCTTCTAGTGCGGCTCTGGCCGGCAATGGGTGGAACGAATGAATGGCTGTGGCTGGTGGGCTCGATCGGCCTGATCACGTTTTTTCTGGGCGCCTTTCTCGCCGTGTTCCAGCAGGATCTGAAGGGGCTATTGGCCTACTCGACGATCAGCCATCTCGGATTGATCACGCTTTTGACCGGACTCGATACCCCATTCGGACAGATCGCGGCGATTTTCCATATCATGAACCACGCGACCTTCAAGGCATCGCTGTTCATGGCGGCCGGCATCATCGATCACGAAACCGGCACGCGCGACATCCGCCGCCTTAGCGGGCTATGGGCCTTCATGCCGATTACGGCGACGCTGGCCATGGTGGCTGCCGCGGCAATGGCGGGAGTGCCGTTGCTGAATGGTTTTCTGTCGAAGGAAATGTTTTTTGCCGAGACGATCGAGGTCCATGACAATTCCCTCGTCGATCAGGCGCTGCCGTACATCGTCACTCTCGCCAGCACGTTCACGGTTGCCTATTCGCTGCGCTTCATTCGCGACGTGTTCTTCGGCCCGGCTCCAACCGGCTTGCCACGCGTTCCACATGAGCCGCCCCTGTTGATGCGACTTCCGGCCGAACTGCTCGTGCTGGCATGCCTCATCGTCGGTGTCGCGCCGGCTCTCACAGTGGCGCCGATCCTCGATACGGCTGCCCGGGCGGTTCTCGGCTCCGCGATGCCGGAGTACAGCCTTCGTCTCTGGCACGGAATTACGCCTGAACTTCTGATGAGCATCGTAGCGATGGCCGGTGGGTTGGGCGTCTACGTCATGCTGCGCTCCTACCTGCTCGCGCATGAGGGACCGCCCTTGCTCGGTCGCATCAATGGCAAGCGGATCTTTGACTGGGTGTTGGTGACATTGTCCTGGCGGTTTGCGCGATGGCTCGCCACCAATCTCGGCACGAGGCGTCTCCAACCACAATTGAGACTGTTGGCTGGCGTGGCGTTCGTCGCTGCTCTGCTGCCCCTCTACGCCCGCGGCCTCTCGCTGACGGGACCGTCAAGGAGGGAATTCGACCTCGTCTTTGGACTACTCTGGGTGGTGGGCGTTGGCTGCGCGGTGGCGGCCGCGGTCCAGGCCAAATTTCATCGGGTGGTGGCGCTGATACTGCTCGGGACCGCGGGTCTCGTCACCTGCGTCAGCTTCGTCTGGTTATCCGCTCCCGATGTCGCGCTGACGCAGATCGTCGTTGAGACGGTTACGACGGTTCTCCTGTTGCTCGGCTTGCGGTGGCTGCCGAAACGCATCGCGCGACCAGGCCCGGCAGAGGCGCCCGACAGCATTCGGTGGCACCGCGTTCGCGATTTCTCCATCGCGCTCCTCGCCGGGCTCGGTTTGGGCACGCTTGCGCTGGCGGCCATGCAGCTCCCGGACAACCACAGCATTTCGCGATACTTCGTGGAAAACGCCTACACGAAGGGGGGCGGAACCAACGTGGTGAACGTCATCCTGGTGGATTTTCGCGGGTTCGATACGCTCGGCGAGATCACCGTGCTTGCGGTCGTCGCACTGACCGTCTTTGCGCTTTTGCGCCGTTTCCGTCCGGCCCCCGAAAGCATTCCCGTTCCCGAACAGCAGCATGCCCAGGATGCCCACGACGAGGCTCATCCCGATCGACAGAAGGGCGACACTGCCAAAGACACGCTTGCTACCGCGGCATTGATGATGGGGCTGCTGTTTCCCGTGATCGGCGTCGTGGCCATTTTCCTTCTCTTGCGCGGGCACGACCTTCCGGGCGGCGGCTTCATCGCCGGCATCGCCATGGCAACAGCATTCATCCTGCAGTATATGGCTCGCGGCACGGTGTGGGTGGAAGCTCGTCTTCACGTCATGCCGGTGCGTTGGATGGGTTTCGGCCTCTTGCTGGCAGGGTGTGCGGGAGCTGCCGCCTGCGTTTTCGGACACCCCTTCCTGACCTCGTACTTTGCATATGCCGAACTGCCTCTGCTCGGTCGCGTCCCCACGGCCAGCGCTCTTCTCTTCGATATCGGTGTGTTCTCGCTCGTCGTCGGCGCCACGGTATTGATGCTCATCGCAATCGCGCATCAATCGCTGCGTCGCTATGGCGTGCCGCTCCAGGCGGGGCAACGCGCGCACGATGAGCGAGCGAAAGAGGAGTTGGTGTAATGGAGCTTAGCCTGGCCATCGGCATAGGTGCGCTTACGGCGTCCGGAGTGTGGCTGATCCTCAGGCCGCGCACGTTTCAAGTCATCATCGGGCTTTCGTTGCTCTCTTACGCCGTCAATCTCTTCATCGTGGCCATGGGACGGGTGCGGACGGGAGCGCCGGTGCTGATCGCAAAGGAGATCGGGGATGCAACGAAACATGCTGACCCGCTACCACAGGCGCTCGTACTGACTGCAATCGTCATCAGTTTTGCGACGACGGCGTTGTTCCTTGTCGTTCTCCTCGCGTCGCGCGGCCTGGCTCGCACCGATCACGTCGATGGTCAGGAGCCCGAGGCGTGAGCGGAATCGCAAATCTCGTCGTTGCGCCTATCGTCCTGCCCCTGCTTGCCGGCGCAGGCATGCTGCTCTTGAATGGAGAGCGGCACCGCAACATCGTGGCTGCGGTCAATGTCGCCGCAACGGTTGCACTCGTTTGCGTCGCGGTGATCTTGCTCGGAATGTCTGATTCGGGTCACCCCGGAATCAGGGAAGTCTATCGCCTGGGCGATTGGCCTGCTCCGTTCGGAATTGTCCTCGTTCTCGATCGGCTCTCCGCGCTCATGCTGCTCCTGACCAGCATCCTGGCGTTGGCGTCGGTTGTGTTCTCTCTTGCCCGTTGGCACCGGACAGGCGCGCATTTTCATCCGCTCTTTCAATTTCTGTTGATGGGCCTCAATGGTGCCTTCCTGACCGGCGATCTCTTCAACCTGTTTGTCTTCTTCGAGTTGTTGCTGGCCGCTTCGTACGGACTTCTGCTGCATGGTTCCGGTCTTGCACGGGTGAAGGCCGGGTTGCACTACATCGTCGTGAATCTGGTCGCGTCTCTATTGTTCCTGATCGGGGTCAGCCTGATCTATGGCGTCACCGGGACGCTCAATATGGCGGACCTCTCGGCGCGGATACCTGCAATCGCTGCGGAGAGCCGCGGTTTGCTCGAAGCAGGCGCCGGCATGCTGGCCGTGGCCTTCCTGCTCAAGGCCGGCATGTGGCCTCTGTGTTTCTGGCTGCCGACGGCCTACGCATCTGCGAGTCCACCGGTGGCGTCGATCTTTGCGATCATGACCAAGGTCGGCGTATATATCATCCTGCGTCTATCGCTGTTGCTTTTCGGTGAGGGCAGCGGCGCGTCAGCGGGCTTCGGCAGTGACTGGCTGTTGTGGGGCGGGGTGGCGACGATCGCCTTCGGAGCAATCGGCACATTGGCATCCCAGGACACCGCCCGTCTCGGCGGCTTTTCGGTGCTCGTATCCTCCGGAACCGTGCTGGCAGCCACCGGGACCGGGCAAGTCAGTGTCGCCGGCGGAGCACTGTTTTACCTGGTCAGCTCGACTCTCGGCATCAGCGCGTTCTTCCTTCTGGCCGAACTCATCGAGCGCGGCCGCGAACCCGGAGCTGACGTGATCGCCGTCACGCGAGAAGCTTACGGAGAAGACCACGGTGCGGACGATACCGAAGAGGAAGTCGGCATGGCCATTGTGGCCACGATGGGATTGCTCGGCGTCGCCTTTATCGGATGCGCCCTGGTCATCGCCGGGCTTCCGCCGCTGTCGGGGTTCATAGCCAAATTCGCGCTGCTGACGGCGGCGCTTCATCCTTCAGACATGCATCCGGGCGGTGCCGTTCCCGGCAGTGGATGGGCGCTCCTGTTGGCGCTCCTCGTGTCCAGTTTTGCGGCGTTGGTCGCGCTGACCCGAGCAGGTATCCGCTCCTTCTGGGCCTCGCCAGATCGCACCGTGCCGCGTGTGCGCCTGATCGAAATGGCGCCCATCATGTTCCTGTTGATCATTTGCGCGACCCAGACAGTGCTCGCCGGTCCGGTGATGCGTTTCATGCAGGCAACGGCGCAATCGCTGCACGCCCCGGCGGGCTACGTCAGCGACGTCCTGGAGATCAGCGTCCAAGGCAGCCGAAAGGCGGGTGGCGAATGACGCGATTCCTGCCCTTTCCGCGGGTGAGCTTCTGTCTTCTCGCATTGTGGCTGCTGCTCAATCAAGCAGTCACGGTCGGACATGTCCTCCTCGGTTGTGTGATCGCGCTCGTCGGCGGGCGGATCCTCACCGTGCTGGAGCTGCCAAGCACGCACGTCAGGCGACCCGGCGTCCTTCTCCGCCTGTTGGGATTGGTAGCGATTGATATCATCCGCTCCAACTTGGCGGTTGGCCGGATCATTCTCGGCTTTGGGCGCCGGCAGCGAAAATCCGGGTTCGTGAACATTCCGCTCGACATGCGCAATCCCTACGGACTGGCCATGTTGGCTTGCATCATCACCTCGACGCCCGGAACGCTGTGGGTGAATTTCGATGCACAGAAGGGCTTGTTGATGATCCATGTTCTCGACCTGGTCGATGAAGCCGAGTGGATCCGCACGATCAAGCAGCGCTACGAACGCCATCTGCTGGAGATATTCGAATGAGCCAGCTCTTGCTGATCTACGCGCTTGTCGCCGCACAGGTACTTCTGGTGTTGGCTATCGGCTGTGGCGCGGCTCGCATCTTTCGGGGGCCGCGAGCACAGGATCGCGTTCTGGGTTTCGACACGCTGTCCGTGAACGCGATGTTATTGCTTCTGACGTTCGGGATTCGATCCGGCGAAACGCTCTATTTCGAGGCGGCTCTGGCCATGGCCCTCTTCGGTTTTGTTGGTACGGTTGCGCTAGCGAAGTTTCTGCTGCGCGGCGAGGTGATGGAATGAACGGCATCGAACACCTGCCGCCCTGGGCTGCGGCTCTCACGGCATTTCTCCTTCTTGTCGGCGCCGCCGCCACACTGGTCGGTTCGCTGGGCCTTTTGCGGTTCGGCACATTCTACGAGCGGGTCCACGCGCCGACGCTCGGGACAACGCTGGGCACCGTATTCATTGCAGCTGCTTCAATCGTTTGCTTTTCGGTACTTCAGAGCAGGCCCGTGCTGCACGAAATCCTGATCATCGGGCTTGGCGTGGTAACCACGCCTATTGCGCTGACCGTATTGGTGGGCGCAGCGCGATTTCGCGATACCGCCGAAAAGAGTGCGCAAGTTCGCGGACCAGAGGGCAATTAGCGCGAGACGCGCGATTTTTTGGTTCCTTGACCGGCCAGTCGGTCAATCCAGGCTAAATGTCGCATTTGATTTCCTGCATCGCATGCCCACCTCTAAGTACATGATGCATGACGCTGAGTAGTAGGCGAGTTCGCCGAAGTCTTTGCATGTTGGCCGCCTGATCGGAGGCAATCAGCCCCGAACTCAGTCCATGCCGCGTTCGCGAGGGCTGGAAGCTCGGTGCCCGGCAGAGCGAGCAATGCACATGCCGCTCGCAAGCGAGCCGCACCGCAAACAGAGGCAGTGATGACTACAACGCTACGACGCCGGATTTATAGGACCCAGCTGCAGATCCGCCGGTAACCCGGACGATTCAGATCGTCCGGGATGGTACCTCAACATTTCTGCAACCAAAGCCGGGAGTTTCTCATGTCGGTGTTCTTCGCGCTGCTCGTCCTGACCTCATGGGTCATGTTCATCTGGATTTCAGATCCCGATGGCTTCCGCGAGGCATTCGCTCGCCGCCGAGCGCCAATTCCTCACGATCCTAAAAGGTGACGTTGGGAGGTTCACCTCCGTCACCGCGTACAACAGTTGCTTATGAGCGAGAAAGATATCGTGCGCCGCATGTTCGCGGGGCGCGATGCTTGGTTGCTTCTCGGCTCCAGATCGTCGGTCCAGGCCAAACCGGACGAACGAAGCTGGCAGGCAACAGCGTCATAGGCCCTCCGCAAGGCAACCGAATTGCCGCGCTGGTCGAGCTTGGCAGGCCATCGGGCCGGCGGCCGTTCGCAATTGTAAGGATTCTGACATGAATATCGTCGCTGCGACAGATTTCTCGACGCGGTCCAATCGCGCTTTGCGGCAGGCCGGCCTCCTGGCGCGCTCCCCTGATGCAACTCTGCACCTTGTTCATGTCGTCGACGAGGATCAGCCAGCCGAGCTGATCCGCATCGAAGAGCGTGAGGCACAGCGGGTGCTGGTTGAGCAGATCGCATCCATGCCGGAGCTGCAAAACGTTCAGTGCTACCCGATCGTGGTCAAGGGCCATCCCTTTGACGGGATATTGCGAGCGGCTGCAGCAGCCGACGCGGATCTCGTTGTAATGGGAGCCCATCGTAAGCAGTTTCTGCGCGACATCTTCACAGGCACCACAATCGAGCGTGTAATTCGCGGAGGAAGGTATCCGGTTCTGATGGTGAACAACGAGGCGCAGCGGCGCTATGAACGCGCTCTGGTGCCGGTCGATATGTCGGATACATCCGCCGATGCAATCCGCGTGGGGCTGTCCACCGGACTCTTGACACAGGGCGCAACAACGATCCTTCACGCCTTCTCGCCGATGACGAAAGCGCGATTGGTCCGCTCCGGTGCGAGCGCGGCCGTCATCAGCGGATATGTCGATAGCGAGCGTCTGAAGGCAACGGAGGAGCTGACGAAGTTTCTGGTGGCGAACAAGCTCGGCACGCAACGATGGTCTCTCCAGGTCGGCGAGGGCGGGCCCATGCAGGTCATCACCCGTGCTGTTTCGGAGAGGCAGCCTGACATGCTGGTGATGGGGACGCACGGGCGATCTGGATTGGTTCGGGCCTTGATCGGGAGCGTAACGGAAGAAGTCCTGCGTTCGTTGAGTGTGGACGTTCTCGTTGTTCCTCCCGCCGGCTCTGAACGCACAATGTCAAATCCGCTGATCGGCACCGACCCGAAGGCGTGACGCGTACCGCGGCTCATCGCTCGCCGGCGAACCCTTCTTTCCGCGAGACCACGGCTCCCGCTCTGTCGGCTGATCGATAGACTAGCGGCGCCGTCGTTCGCTGTCGCGCGCAGCCGGCTTTGCTGCTTGTGGTTTGGTTGAGCCCCGCGTGATCTTCAGCGGATCGCTGGCCGGAAAGGTTTGCTGCAATTGCCGGTCCAATTCCTCGTCGAGTTCCCGCTTCTCCCGCTGCTTCGATGTTTCGTCATGCTTTGGCATTGCTCAATCTCCGCGTTTAGCACTTGGTGACCGGCCGTCCGTGATCGGGAACAGTTGACGCCAAACCGAGCGGAATTGAGGATTTGGAATCAGCACGGATCTTGAAGTAACAGACCGGTGCTCGGGACATCAGCGTCGCTAGTCCCGCCCGCACGGGGGACAATAGTGTTTCTCGATCATGGCACCTGCGCTCCGGCATGAAAAAACCCGCGGCGGATTGCTCCGCGCGGGTGAACTTTCGATGATGCCATTCTGCCAGTGTTTTGCCCGACGTGTCAAAGCTGAACAGCACGACGGGCAGGGATGTATCGGTTCGGCAAACGCCTAGTTGGTGCAATCAAAATGGCTAATGATTTCAATACCCCCGCTACTGTGCATGGGGTTGTTTTTCGTTTTTTTGTTTTTGCGCCGCCGAAGCCGCACCTCAGCGCCGTCCGCGCGGTGCTTCCGCCTTGGCCGGCGGCTCGGTCTGCGGTCCGCAGCTCGCGGCAGCGAGGGTTGACTGCGCTTGCGGCATCAGGCCGGGCTCGGGGGCGAGCGCCCTCATCACGATCAGGCCGGTGGTGCTGGGGGAATCGATGATCAGGCGGTCGGCGGCGGTGATCTCTTCGTCTTCGGGCAGCTCGTTGTGCTGCGGCTCGGTCATCAGGTCGAGCTCGATCACCTTCTTGCCGGCCGAGCGGTCGTTGATGGCGTAGTAGGCGATCTCGTTGCGGGTGTAGAACGACACCGACGTGTAGGCCTGGCTGACGGGGACCGTCAGCTTGATCGGCCCGTTCGACAGATCGTAGCGGCAGATCGCGAGCGCAAAGGCCGGGTCCATGAACGGCATCGGCGAGGTCTGCGGATCGGCGAGCGGAAGCTGCGTGACGGCGTTGAGTTTCGTCATCGGCGTCAGCCGCGAATAGGCGTCCTGGGTCGCGATCCGCGGCAACGCCAGCACGCTGACGAGATGGACCACGAGGCCCAGCACCACGCCGGCAACGATGGTGAACAACAGCCGGATCATGAGCAGCCCGCCGTCGTGATCGTGGGCATCGGCGCGTCGCGCTGGGTGCGCGTGGCAACGCCGACCGGGGTGTCGTAGAGCCGCAGCATCAGCGTGTAGCGTTCGATGCCGCCAGTCGGCAGCCAGTTGCCAGCGCGCGAGCGCGAGGCGATGCGGATCTCGAACGAGCCGTCGGACTGCCGCACGATCTCCTGGCTGGTGAAGCCGTAGCGCTGCAGCGAATTGGGAACGAGATGACCCTTGCGGTCATAGAGCGTCAGCGTCCAGAACCGTGCCGGCGGTGTCACGCCGGAGACCACGACGTCGCAGCGGCCGTCGAGCACCTTCTTCTTGTCGTCGGCGGTGGCGGTGAAGGCGACGCCGTCGCCGGTGCCGATAGGCAGCTCGCCGTTGCGCACGATGGTGGCGCGCGAATAGGGATCGACGTCGGCGGTGCCGGTGCGCGGACGCGCGGTCCAGGGGCCGATGGTCAGCGCGCCGATCTCGGTGCCGCGCGTCGTCGTCATCCAGGTCGCGCCGACGCCCACCACGGTTGCGAGCAGAAGGGCCGTCAATGTGATCAGGATCAGCCGCACTTGTTCGGTCAGTTCTTGCGCGGGGCGGATGCGTTCGCATTCTCTTCCGCATAGTTCTGCGGGAAGGCGAGCGCGCTCGTGGACGATGCCGGTTTGGCTTGCTTGGGGTCGGTGGCGGCCGCTTTGGCCGCGGTCCTGGCCGCGTCATCCAGCAGCTTCTCGACGCGCACCAAAACGTCGGCGCCGCGCTTGGTCAATACGGGCGGCGGACCGGGCTTGGTCTCCAGCACCTTCGGCGCCGCATTGGCCTGTGCGTTGGTGATCCGCTCGGGCGGCAGCTTCTGGCCCATGCCGATACCGGCGATCTCCCGGACCTCGACGCCCTGATGCGCCGCGAGCATGATGTCGTGCCAGGTCTGCGCCGGCAGCGAGCCGCCGGTCATGCGGTTGGTCGGCGAATAGTCGTCATTGCCGTACCAGACCGCGCAGGTGAAATTGCCGGTGTAGCCGACGAACCAGGCGTCGCGATACGCATTCGTCGTGCCGGTCTTGCCCGCGGTCGGAATGCCGTCGAGGGCTGCGCGGCGCGCGGTGCCTTCGCTGACGACGTGGCTCATCATGCCGGCCATGTCGGCGGCTACGGAGGCGGGAATCGCCTGGCGCGGCTTCGGCCCGTCGCGGTCCCAGCGCCAGACCGGATCGCCCGCGCCGGTGCGCACTTCCAGCACGGAATGCGGCGTCACTGCCTTGCCGCGGTTGGGGAAAGTCGCGTACGCCACCGCGTGCTCGAGCACGGTGACTTCGTCCGAGCCGATCGGCAGCGACGGCGTGTCGGGCAGCGGTGCCTTGAGGCCGAAGCGGCGCGCGACCTCGACGATCTTGGCGCGGCCGATCTTGGCCGGGTTCGGCGCCTTCGGCTGCTCCTTCTGGCCGATCGCGATCGACAGCTTGACGGGTACAACGTTGATCGAGCGCGTGATCGCCTGCGTCAGTGTCACCGCGCCGGAATAGGAATGGCCATAGTTCTGCGGGCACCAATTGCCGATGCAGACCGGGCCGTCGACCACGATCGAATTCGGCGTGAAGCCGTTGAGGAGCGCGGTGGTGTAGACGTAAGGCTTGAACGACGAGCCCGGCTGGCGATAGGCGTCGGTGGCGCGGTTGAACTGGCTGGCGCCGTAGTCGCGGCCGCCGACCATGGCGCGGATGCCGCCGTCGAGATCGGAGACGACGGTCGCGGCCTGCGTCGCGTGATAGTCGCGGCCGAACTGGCGCAGCTGGTTCTCGACCGCGTCCTCCGCCGCCTTCTGCACGTTGGTGTCGATCGCGAGCCGGACCACGAAGACGCGCTCAGTGTAGGATTTCGGGAAGGTGTCGACCAGCTTGCGCATCTCGTCGAAGGCGTAGTCGAGATAATAATTCGGCGACGCCTCGTAGCGGCGGTCGACCGCGAAGGCGGGGTTGCGGCGGGCGCCGAACACCTGGCCCTCGGTCATGAAGCCGGCGTCGACGAGATTGTCGAGAACGACATTGGCGCGGGCGCGGGCGGCGGGCAGGTTGATGTGGGGCGCGTATTTGGTCGGCGCCTTGAACAGGCCGGCGAGCATCGCGGCTTCGGCGAGCGTCACGTCACGTGCCGACTTGTTGAAGTAGAAATGCGCGGCGCCGTCGACGCCGAAGGTGCCGCCGCCCATATAGGCGCGGTCGAGATACAGTTTGAGGATCTCGTTCTTGGTCAGGCGCCATTCCAGCCAGACCGCGAGGAAGGCTTCGTTGACCTTGCGCTCGATGGTGCGCTCGTTGCTCAGGAACAGGTTCTTGGCGAGCTGCTGGGTGATCGAAGAGCCGCCCTGGCGGACGCCGCCGGCCTGGGCGTTGGTGACGAGCGCGCGCGCGGTGCCGGCGATGTCGATGCCGAAATGCTCGTAGAAGCGGCGGTCCTCGGTCGCGAGCGTCGCCTTGATCAGCACGTCCGGAAAATCTTCCAACGGGATCGAATCGTTGTGCTTGATGCCGCGGCTGCCGATCGGGTTGCCGTAGCGGTCGAGGAAGGTCACCGCGAGGTCGGACTTCTTCAGCCAGTCCTCGTCCGCGGTCTCGCGGAAGGCGGGGATGGCGAGGGTCAGCATCACAACCAGGCCGCCGAGGCCCAGCGTCGCGGCCTCCGACAGCGGCTCGATGAACACCCAGCGCTTCCAACGCCCGACATAGAAGCGGTCCATGAAGGTCGAGTAGCGCTCGTAGAGCTCGCGGATGCCCTTGGCCGAGGAGAACAGCGAGGAGTCGATGCGCGCATCGAGGTCCAGGAAGAAATTCCGGATCCGGGCCTTCCAATGCGGTGGTATGATCTGGCGCACCTAGAACCCTTGCGGCTTGGTTCGAAAGCGTTCAAGCACCCGGCCGGGGGCGGCATCGAGACGTCTTGCGGGAGTGTTGCGGCAAACCCAAGGCGCCCGGCCAGCGACGGTGGGGACTCGCTGTTCCTTCTAGCCGAGCAGGGCCTATAAACCAATGGTCACGCTTGCGATTTTGAACAACAGGCCTAATTGACCCCGGTTCATTACGGGCCTCACGCGGGCGTTGCTTGCAGCCCCACGGCCGCACGCCCTAGATGGCACCAACCGTAGCTCTTTCGAACTTTTGTTGAGGCGCATGACCGCAGCTCCCAAACGACCTTCAGGCCAGGAAGGATTCTTCTGGAAAACCAAGACGTTGGAAGAGATGTCGGGGCCCGAATGGGAGAGCCTGTGCGACGGCTGCGGCCGCTGCTGCCTGAACAAGCTCGAGGAAGATGGCACCGGCGACATCTATTTCACCCATGTCGGCTGCAAGCTGCTCGATGGGGTGACCTGCGGCTGCAAGGACTACGCGAATCGTTCCGACAAGGTTCCGGACTGCGTCCGCCTGACCCCGGCCAATGTCCGCACCCTGAACTGGCTGCCGCCGAGCTGCGGCTACAAGCTTGTTGCGGAAGGCCGCGACCTCTATTGGTGGCATCCCCTGGTGTCAGGCGATCCCGACACCGTGCATGACGCGGGCGTCTCCGTACGCGGACGGGTCGAAGGCAGCGAGGTCGAGATTCCGGACGATGAGCTCGAGAACCACATCGTGCAGTGGCCGGCGCAGCTGCCAAAACGGGCGCGCCTGAAGCGACGTCCGAAGGACTGATCCGCCGCACCAGGTAGATCACGTCCTCGCGATGGCCGTGGGGTGGGATGCTCCCATGCGCCGCGGTGCCTGCCTGAGAAGAACTTTGCTGTCTACATTGACTGCATAGAACGAATCCTTCGCGGTGTTGCGCCGCCTCATGGCTTCCGGTCGAGATGAACAAGTTCGAGCGGCAGAGCAGTTCTGCCGACACCCAGACATTGCCCGACGACATCGCCGAGGAATTGTCGCGCCTTCCGAGCGAGGTCTTGAGCGTCGATGACGCTCCTTCGCTCGCGCCGCCGGCGCCGCTGTCGCAGGACGAGGTCCGCACCATCGTCATCAGCCTGATGTTGACGATGTTCCTGGCCGCACTGGACCAGACCATCGTCGCCACCGCGCTGCCGACCATCGGACGCCAGTTCCACGACGTCTCCAATCTCTCCTGGGTCATCACCGCCTATCTGCTCGCCTCGACCGCGGTCGCGCCGGTTTTCGGCACGCTCAGCGACATCTACGGGCGCCGTGTGATGATCATCATCTCGCTCAGCCTGTTCGTCGCGGGCTCGGTGCTGTGCGCGATCGCTCCGAACCTGCCGATGCTGATTCTTGCACGCGGTCTCCAGGGACTGGGTGGCGGCGGCATCATGCCGGTGGTGCAGACCGTGATCTCCGACGTCGTGAGCCCACGCGAGCGCGGCCAGTATCAAGCCTATTTCTCCAGCGTCTGGATGGTCGGCGGCATTCTCGGCCCGGTCATCGGCGGCGTGTTCGCCGAGCATCTGCACTGGTCGATGATCTTCTGGATCAATGTGCCGCTCGCGGCGGCGGCGATCGCGTTGCTGCTGCCCAGGATGAAGAAGATTCCGGTGTTCCACCGCAAGCGCAAGGTGGACTGGATCGGCGGCGTGCTGCTGATGGCCTCTGCCGTCGTCTTCATGCTGGTGCTGACCTGGGGGGGCACGCGCTTCCCGTGGCTCTCGCCCACCGTGCTTGCGATGGTGGGCGGCGCTGTAGCGCTCGCGGTCACCTTCGTGTGGCACGCGCGCCGGGCGGAAGAGCCGTTCCTGCCGCTGCCGCTGCTCGGAGGATCGGTTGTGCCGTTCGGGCTGACGGCCGGCGGTTGCGCGCTCGGTGCGATCACGGGCCTCACGGTGCAGCTGCCGCTCTATTACGAGGCGGTCTATCACCTCAGCGCCAGCGAAGCGGGCCTCGCGCTGATTCCGCTCGCGGCGGTCTCGACCTGCGGCGCGGCCATCGCTGGTCGCACCATGGCGCGGGCCAAGCACTACAAGCGGGTCGCCATCGTAGGAACGTCCTGGGCAGCGCTGTGCGGCCTCGGCCTCACGTTGACGACGTTGCCGCTCTGGGCGCTGCTGACGCTGATGGCTGCGTTTGCGCTTGGCCTCGGCACCACCTTTCCGGTCTGCGTCGTCTCGGTGCAGAATTCGGTCGCCCGTCCGCAGGTCGGCACCATCACGGGCGCGTTGAACTTCTTCCGCTCGCTTATGTCCTCGTTCACGGTTGCGGCGTTCGCGGCCATCCTGCTCATCGCGCTCGGTGCCGACGTTCCGCTCGCCGGCGAGCATCACGGCGCCGTCAATGCGATCCCCGCGGACGACATGCGGCATGCGTTCCGCTACGTCTTCGGCGCCGCCACCGCGCTGATGGCTGGCGCCGCGCTCTGCCTGATCATGATGGAGGAGCGGCCGCTGGCCGGTCCGTCCACGACGCAACCCGTCGAGATGGCGGAATAAGAACCGCTAGCCGCGGCGTCCGTCCGGAAAGCTGCTGCTTCGCGGCAATCGAATCGTGAACTCGGTGAACGCGCCGGGCTCCGTCGCGACGTCGATTGTGCCGCCGTGCTGCTTCACCACGATATCGTGGCTCATCGACAATCCGAGGCCGGTGCCTTCGCCGGCCGGCTTGGTGGTGAAGAACGGATCGAACATCTTTTCCTTCACCTCGTGCGGAATGCCGGTGCCATTGTCGCGGATGCGGATCTCGATACTGTCGCCCCGGTCGCGTGTCGCGGCGATCACTACCGGCTCGTAATCGGCGGCGCCGTCATCCGACTTGCGCTTGGCGACCGCGTGGAAGCCATTCGAGATTAGGTTCAGCAGCACCCGGGTGATCTCCTGCGGAAACACTTCCGCTTGTCCGGCCGCCGGATCGAGCTCGCGCTTCAGCGTCACGTCGAACTGTGGCTTCTCGGCGCGGGCGCCGTGATAGGCCAGGTTGAGGCTCTCCTCGACCAGTGCGTTGATGTCGCTCAGCCGATGCTCGCCGCCGCCCTCGCGGGAATGCAGCAGCATGTTCTTGACGATGGAGTCGGCGCGCCTGCCATGCTGCACGATCTTCGCGAGATTGTCCTTCAACAGTCCGGTCAGCTCGTCGACCTCGCTACGAACGTCGTCCGCGAGCGGGACAGGCGCGAGCGCCGCGTTCAGCTCGTCCGTCAGCTCGGCGGAGAGCGATGCAAAGTTGTTGACGAAGTTGAGCGGGTTCTTGATCTCGTGCGCGATGCCGGCGGTGAGCTGGCCGAGCGAAGCCAGCTTCTCGGTCTGGACCAGCCGGTCCTGGGCAGCGCGCAAATCGTCGAGCGATTTGGCGAGGTCCCGGGTGCGGTCCTGCACCTCGTTGAACAGGCGCGTGTTCTCGATGGCGATCACGGCCTGGTCTGCAAAGGTCTTGAGCAGGGCGATCGCCTTGTCCGGGAAAGGACCGGCCTCCGGCCGCGTCACGCCGATGGTGCCGATCGCGACGCCGTCGCGTAGCATCGGGATCACGAGGATGCTGCGATAGCCTCGCGTCCGCGCCAGCTCTCTCATGGCGTCCGTGAGGTCGGGCTCGTTCTGCATGTCGCTGCGGAATGCGAACTCTCCGCTTCTTGCCACCCGGCTGTGAATGCCGGATGCCGACAGCGGCACCGGGAACGAATTGAGCAGCTCTTCATTGCCGGCTTCGTTGTCGGTGCTGAAGGCGGCCAGGTGCAGCAGGTCGTCGATGACGCGCGTGACGGTGGAGGAATGTCCGCCGACCAGGGACTTGGCGCTGTCGGAGATCGCCTGGAACACCGGCGTCACATCCGCGGGCGAGGCCGCGATCACCTTGAGGATGTCGGCGGTCGCGGTCTGCCGTTCCAGCGCTTCCCTCGTGGTGTTGAACAGGCTGACATTCTTGATCGCAATCACCGCCTGGTCAGCGAAGGTCTGCAATAGCCGCACGTGATGCTCGCCGAACGCGCCGGTCGCGCGCCGCGTGGCGATGATGACGCCGATCGCCGCGCCGTCGCTCATCAAGGGCGCGAACAGCATGCTGCGGTAGCCCCGGGCGCGCGCGATGTCGCGGGCTGCGGGTTCGACTTCGGTGTCGGGCAATTGCGCCGCCACACCATTGGCCACGAGCCGGTAGGGCGGGAACTGCGCGAATGGCACCGGGAACGAGGCCTGCAGCACGCGATCGCCGGCCGGATCGGTCGGCGTGAACGCCGCAAGGTGCGCCGCGCCCCCAATGTAGCGCAGCACCGCGGTGGAGAAGCCGCCGATCAGCCGGTTGGCATTGGCCGCGATGGCGTCGAACACCGGCTGTACGTCGGACGGCGAGGCGGCCATCACTTTCAGAATGTCGGCGGTGGCGGTCTGACGCTCCAGCGTCTCGCGTGTCTCGTTGAACAGGCGCGCATTCTCGATCGCGATCACTGCCTGATCGGCGAAGGTCTGGAGCAGCTGGACGTGGTCGGCTGCGAACGCGCCGGGCTCGGCGCGCGTGACGCTGATCATGCCGACTGGCGTCGCCCGATTCATCAGGGGCATGAACAGCACGCTGCGGAAGCCGCGCAGCCGCGCAAGGTTCCGATTCAGCTCCGGGACCTCCGCGGCTTCGCTATCGGGAAACTGGATCGTCTCGCCGCCACGCACCAGCGCAAAGGTCGGAAAGTCGGCAATCTTGCGCGGGAACGACGCCTTGAGCCCTTCGTCCGCCTCGGGGCTCGTTGGTGTAAACGCCACGAGGTGGAGCTCGTCCTCGATGAACTGAAGCACGGTGGCGGAGAAGCCGCCGAGCAAGCGCCGGGAGCTGGACGCGATCGCCTCGAAGACCGGCCGGGCATCGGACGGAGAGGCCGCGATGGTGCGCAGAA
Source organism: Bradyrhizobium sp. Kon56 (assembly GCF_055807635.1). NCBI lineage: Bacteria > Pseudomonadati > Pseudomonadota > Alphaproteobacteria > Hyphomicrobiales > Nitrobacteraceae > Bradyrhizobium > Bradyrhizobium sp. Kon56. The sequence continues at coordinate 482,812 of NZ_JBVVOU010000001.1, forward strand.
TCCCGGCGCTGGCGTTCTGACGATCGCGCGCAATCGCGAGCTCGCTGCGAAGCTGCGCGTTCTCGGCTGTGGCCGCCTGCAACAGGCGTTTAAATTCCGCGATGTCGTTGGAAGGGGCGGTCATTCGCAATCCGGCTTGATGCCGCGACAAGCGCGGCACCGAGGCGGATTATCACATCTCCTGCGGCCGGAGCCAGCCTCCGCGACAGCGAGTTTTGCTGCCGGAATCCGGCCCGCTTCACGTGCCCGGCCGCGACACCTCGGTCTCCTTGCTGGTGATGAACTCCAGCAGCACGGGAACGCCTTCCTGCGTCTTCTGGATGCCGCGCCTGATCGCGGGGGTGATGTCCTCAGGTCTCGTCACCCGCTCTCCATAGCCGCCGAAGGCGCGCGCCATCGCGGCGTAGTCTCCGGAAATGTCGGTCGAGCGATATTTCTCGGTCGAGACCGGCATCACCTTCAATTCGATCGCCATTGAAAAATTGTTCAGCAGGATCGACATGATCGGGATGCGCTCGCGCACCGCGGTCTCGAAATCCATGCCGGTGAAGCCGATCGCGGCGTCGCCCCAGACATTGATGCAGAGCTTGTCAGGCTTTGCGAGCTTTGCGCCCATGGCCAGCCCAAGGCCGTAGCCGAGTTGCGTCGTCTTGCCCCAGCCAAGATAGGTGAGGGGCTCGACCGACTTCCAGAACGGCGAAAGCTGGTCGCGGGGGCTGCCGGCATCGTGGGTGATGATGGTGTTGCGGATGTCGACGGTATGTTGCAGGTCCCACAGCACGCGATAGGGGCTCAAGGGCGCATCATTGCTGGTGAGCTTCGGCATCCATTTCGCCAGCCACTCCTTGTGCGAAGCCGCGATCTCGGCTGCCACCGCCGACGCGTCGCGATCCGCGCTGACGGTCTTGCCGATCTCCTCCAGCAGCGCGTCGAGCACAAGCCCGGCATCGCCGACGAGGCCAATCCTGGCTTCCACGTCCTTGTTGAGATGGTTCGGATCGAGTGTGGAGTGGATGATGGTTTTGTCTTTGGGCATCGCGATGCCGAAGCTTGTTTCAGTGAAGGAGCAGCCGATGCCGAAAATGAGGTCGGCCTCAGCCAGAAACTTCGGCACGGCGCGCGGCACCGCAAGGCCGCCGGAGCCGAGCGAGAGCGGATGCGTTTCCGGGAAGGACGATTTGCCCCCAAGGCTGGTCGTGACGGGAATGGCGAGCCGTTCGGCCAGCCGCTTCAGTTGTGGCCACGCCTGGGCGTAATGCACGCCCTGGCCGGCATAGATCGCCGCGCGCTTGGCGTTGACGAGCAGGTCGGCCGCCTCCTTCATATGAATGGGATCCGCGCCGTAGCGGGTGCGCAGCACAGGCGTGTAGTTCAGCGGCTCCGGCACCTCCTCGTTCCACATGTCCGCAGGGATCTCGACGATCACAGGGCCGCCGCGGCCGTTCTTCAGCTTGGTAAAGGCGCGGCGAAAAATGTTGGCGACTTCCGCGGCCAGGATGATCGGCTCCGACGATTTCGAAAACGCCTTCATCGCCTCGCTGGAATTGAAGTTCGGCTCGATATGCGCAAGCCTGCGCTGATAGCCCATTGGCAGCACCAGTACGGGAACGGATTCGCCGTAGCATTGCGCAACGCCGCCCATCGCATTCTCCGCACCGGGGCCATGCTGCATGCAGAACGCGCCGATCGAGCGTCCCGATGTCACCCGCGAGATCGCATCCGCCATGTGGATGCCGACGCGCTCCTGCCGCACCATCACCGGCCGGATATCGGCCTTGGCCGCATGCTCGATCAGATGGTTGACCGGATAGCCGCAGAGGATCCCGATCCCCTCGCGCTTCATGATTTCCGCAATCGCGGTGCCGAGCTTCATGGCGTCTCTCTCCCTGGCGTAGGCCGGTTGCTCCGGCCGATTAGGGGAGAGAGGATCAGGAAATCCGGGGAGGGTAAAGCGCGGACGATGAGAGTCGCGGTGGGTCAGCTATGCAGCGAGTGCCATAGCCCGGATGGAGCGCAGCGCAATCCGGGGCCGTTCCACCCGGATAGACCAGTGACGAATTTCGCTGCGCTCCATCCGGACTACGACCGCTACTTGCAGCTTTGGCAGATCATCAGCTTGCGTTTCAGCGACTCGTCTTCTTGATCGATCAATTGCTCAGCGGCGCCTTTCGCACCCGGATCGGCCCTGGAGCCCTTCGCATTGCGTGACCTCACAGGCGGGACTACCTGGCTCGAGGTGTCGTTGCCGTCGCCGATACCTACGCTGAAGCCATCGTAGTCGGCAGCTGGGTTCGGCGCCGATGGAAGCCCGCCGATCACCGGCGGCGAAGCTTCTCTGATGGATGCTGCCGGCGGAGGTCTGGAAGTTTTGGCGCCCGCATGCGGCGGCGATGCATTGGGCGGAGAAAGCGAAACCGACGGCGCGGCCGAAGTCTGCCCTCTCGCGCTGTCCTGCGACCAGACGCCAACAAAGATGAGGCTGAAAGCCAAGAGCATCACGCTTCTCATCCGCATCCTTCAAGCCGCCGTGGTTCGTCGATTGACAGTGTGAAGCGTATCAGGACCCGCATGGTCGTCAAAGCGCCGCAGCCCGGATTTCGCTACCGGGAATATAGTTCACAAAGCGTGACCGGCCCGCCGCGCACCAAGCCAGGCCCTGTCAAGTCAAAGAGGAATTTAACGCTTGCGCCCTAACTTGCGCTCGCCATGAGTGACCAGGTCGTCCACAGCGAGGTTCAACCGTTTTCGGCGCGTGCGGCGCTTCCCTGGCTGGTGAGCCTTGGCGTCTATGGCCTGCTGCTGATCCTTGGACCGCGGCTGCTCAATGATCCCGACAGCTATTCCCACATCGAGGTCGGGCGCTGGATCATCGCGCATGGCACGCTGCCAGCGACCGACCCATTTTCCTTTTCGAGGCACGGCGCTCCCTGGATCACCTTCGAATGGCTCTCGGAGGTGATCTACGCCGCAGCCTACGCGCTCGCCGGCTGGCCAGGCGTCCTCGTCGTCGGCGCCGCGGCGATAGCGCTCGCCTTTGGCCTGTTCACCTTCTTCCTGCTGCGCGAGCTTTCGCCGACCCAGACGCTGCTCATGGTGATCGTGGCCGTCATCCTCTTGGCGCCGCATATGCTGGCGCGGCCACATGTACTGGTGCTGCCGCTGATGGTGACCTGGGCGGCGGCCCTGGTACGCTGCATGGATTGTCGAGGGCCTCCGCCGTACTGGGCCCTTCCGCTGCTGGTCGTGTGGGCCAATCTGCACGGCAGTGTGGTGCTGGCGCTTGGACTGATCGGCCCTGCAGGGCTCGAGGCGCTGCTCTGCGAGGAGCGTAGTGAATGGCCACGCGTATTCCTGCGTTGGCTGCCGTTCACGGCGCTTGCGGTCGCGGCGTCCTGCCTGACCCCCTACGGGCCGGAACCGCTGCTGATGCCGCTGACCACGCTCGGCCTCGGCCCCGCGCTCGGTTGGATCGCGGAATGGCGGCCGCAGGATTTCAGCCATATAGGCTTCTTCGAGCTGTTGCTGCTGGCCGGGATCTTCGCGCTCTCGCGCGGCGTGACGCTGCCGGTGGTCCGGGCCTTGGTCGTGATCGGCTTGCTGCATTTCGCGCTGGCCCAGATCCGCAATGCGGATCTGCTGGCCATGCTGGCGCCGCTCTATCTGGCGGCTCCGCTGGGGCGAAAGTTCGGCGGACCGATTGGGAAAGATGCGGCCGGCTCGTCGCGCCGCCTGAACCTGGCCGCCCTCGGTGTGTTGATTGCGGTGAGCGGGGCGACGCTGGCCCGTGATATACGGCCGGCTCCGGCCATCACCCCTCAGGCTGCCATCGCTGAAGCCAACCTCGCCGCAGCGGGGCACGTGCTCAACGATTATACCTTCGGTGGCTATTTGATCTTTGCCGGCATTCCCACCTTTATCGACGGTCGCGGTGAACTGTACGGGGGAGCGTTCATCAACCGCTACAATCGCGCCCTGGCGCTCGTCGATCTCGGCGACTTTCTCAGATTGCTCGACGAATACAGCATCGGCGCGACGTTGCTCGCGCCGGGGACGCCGGCTATAGCGATGCTGGACCGGCTGCCCCAATGGCAGCGCGTCTACAGCGACGACGTGGCGGTCGTGCACAAGCGGCGAGATATACCGCAAAGATAGATCAAGCGGTCCCGTAGGCGGCGTATTGGCCGCCGAGCGGCACGCCGCTCAGGGTCGCTTCGAGACGCCGCGACGGCTTGGTGTCGCAGGGCAGCAGCAGGAAATGGCGCGCACCGATCTCGCGCAAGCCGCCGGCAGCCATCAATTTTCGGGTTGTGCCGGCCCCGAGCAAGACGGCGTCCCGGTCGAACTCACAACGCGCGACGGCAAGACGGGTCAGCGGGTTGTACGGATTGTGCTCGATGACGCAGACGAGTCCACCGGGGCGCGTCACGCGCCGCATCTCCGCGATGAATTGCGCCCATTCCGTTGGCACGAGATGGTGCATCACGCAGACGGCCGTGACCAGATCGAAGCTGGCATCGTCGAAAGGAAAGGTGCGGCCGTCGAACTCACGGTAGTCGACCCTGCCGTTGTCAGCGCGCGCCTGCGCCAGGCTGGCCGACGAGACGTCGATGCCGCTCAAGCGGCCGACCATGCCGTGCAGCAGTGGATGAAGGCTGCCTACGCCGCAGCCGACGTCCAGCATGTCGGGCCTCTCCGTGTCGAGCCGCTGCGCGATCAGGTTGCCCAGCAGATCGGCCTTGGCGCGCATGAAGAAATGATGCGGCAAGCCGGAGAAGTCGATCGAGGATTGGACCACGTCACGGTAGTTGTCGTGATAGCCGTCGAAGAGCTCGGTCATGCGCTGTGTCACTCGTTGACGGCGTGGATCGCGGGTGCGGCTGCCGCCTCGTTGCGGTCGAAGCCAGCGCGGGTCTGCACCACGTAGAGCGGTCGACGTTTCACCTCGGCATGGATGCGGCCGACGTAAAGCCCCACGATACCCGTCATCAGCATGTTCATTCCACACAGCAGGGACATGACGACCATCGTCGAGGACCAGCCGGTCACGAGATGACTATCGTTGCTGAGCCACAACAGGATCACCCAGCCGCCATAGAGCAGTGCCAGACCTGAGACCGTCAATCCGCACCAGATTGCCAGGCGCAAGGGCAGATCGGAAAAGCCGAGCGCGGCGTTCATCGCGAGCCGCAGCATCTTGAACAGCGGATATTTGGTCTCGCCCGCTGCTCGCTCGAGGCGGTGGAAGGTGACCTCCGCCTGCCGGAAGCCGAGCCAGGCGATCATGCCGCGTACGAAGCGGTCCTGCTCCGGCATCTGCCGAAGCGCGTCGAGCACCTTGCGATCGATCAGGCGGAAGTCGCCGACGTCGGCGGGGATGCCGACCGAGGACATCCTGCCGAGAAGCCGGTAGAACAGATGCGCGGTCGCGCGCTTGAATCGGCTTTCGCCGTCGCGCGACAGGCGGCGGGCGTGGACGATGTCGTTGCCTTCCTGCCATTTTGCGATCAATTGCTCGATCACTTCGGGCGGATCCTGCAAATCGGCATCCATGACGATGATCGCTTCACCTTGCGCGGCGTCCATGCCGGCGGTGATGGCGATCTGATGCCCGAAATTTCGCGACAGGCCGATATAGCGAAAGCGCGGGTCGCGCGTGGCGAGTGCCTGTAGCACGATCGAGCTGGAATCGCTGCTGCCGTCGTCAACGAAGATCGCCTCTGCCGGCCCGTCGAGCCGGGACAAGACGAGGTCGAGCCTGCGCAGCAGCACCGGCAGCACGGCTTCCTCGTTGAACACGGGGATGACGAGGCTGTAGCGGATCGACTGGAAATTGGCCGCCATGCGAGAGAGTCCAACTCGTTGCAGGAGCGGAAGTCTATGCCGGCGGTGGTTAAGGTCGCCTTGCCACAACCATTAAGGATATGGGGCACCGCGGTGGCTTCCAAAAGGCGGGTGCAGATGGTGATGCCCGATTAACCACGCTGGGCAGCCGCGGCTTCGGCCTAGGACTTGCGGTCTAGGACTTGCGGCGGATCTTGTAGAGAACAAATCGCTCAGAGGTGTCCAGCGCTTCCAGCAGATCCGGCAGCGGGTTTGCGGCTCGCGGCCCGAGGACATAGAGATAGTCGAAGTCCTGATGCCAGGTGCGGACGAACGGCGGAACGCCTGCCGGCGGCCGGCTTGCCGCAATCGCGGTAAGCACGCCCAGCGGCACCGGCCCCCCGTAGGGAATGGCAAGACGGCGCACGTCCTCGCGTGGCCGCACGGGCTGCTTGCCCGCTTCCGTGAATAGATTGGGCACGAACGCGTTGGCATAGTGCACGGCCAGCGTAGGTGCATAGTACATCGGATATGAGGTGAGGTCGGCGAAGGGCGGGTCTCCATTGTCGTCCGTGCTGGCGACGAGGATGCGCGAGCCGCGATCGATCTTGTGGAACGACTCGACGATGGCCGCATAGTCGGTGCGGTAAGGCAGCCACACCGTGAGCACGACGGCGAGATTGATCAGTATGACGCCACTGATCGCGGCGAGCGCTGCCATTCTCCACGCCCGGCTGGGCAGCGTCAGCGAGCAGAAGGCCGGCAGGATCAGAGCCGCAGCGGGAATGACGCGCAGGTCGACGAACGAGGTTCCGAACAGCTTCGAGGGAATGACGACGTAGAGCAGCGCGAAGCCGATCGCGAGCCAGGTCCCGGCTGTTTCGAGCTTGAGGACGCCGCGTCTTGCGGCGAAGAACAGCGAGACCATCAGCGTAAGCCCGGTCGCCGCTGCGATCGTCAGATTGTAACCGTTCATGATGCGCAACGGCCAGATCGGCTTGAATCCGATGAACCAGCTCGTTCCTTCGCTTCCGATCGATCCCGCGGTCATGCGCATGATCCCAAAGAGGGCAAGCGCCGGTATGGCCAACGCGCCGAGCCGCGCGGCGGCGACCCCGTACGACCTTCGCCCATGGCGGATGCGCGAGAGCTCGTAGACGCCGAGCGTCGCGCCATAGACGCCGAGGGAGAAGAAATGTGCTGCAAACAGCGCAGCGACGAAGACCATGTTGACGACGAAACGCAGTGGCCATGGGCGCTCCGCGAGCATCAGATAGACGGCGATGCCGCAAAGAGCGAGGCCCAGTCCGAACTCGAAATTCACGAAGCCCCAGCTGAACGGCAGACAATAAAGGAAAGCGAGCGCCGCAAAGCCGGCGAGATGGACCCGTCCCTTCCGGGCCCATTCGAGCAAAAGCGCGCCTCCGACGATCAGCAATTGGCTCAGGAGCAGAAACAGGCGCGTGGCGTTCTCGACGTTGATCAGCCGCGCCATTTGCGGGACCAGCAGATCCATTCCAAGGTTGGGATAGAATGCCCAGGCCACTTCGTAATACGGATTGGCATTGGGAGTGCCGTTCTGGCTCAGAATGTACATCCGGGCGAGATGATTGGGATAGTCGACCATCGCGGGGATAGGGGTCAGCAGCACCGGAAGAAACGACAGGGCCGCCAGGACAGCAAGAACGCTGATCGGCGTCGATCGGTCCGAGCCAAGACGAGCCCAGATTGTCGAGGTCGGCTTGTCGGAAGGAATCATGTCATAGGGCCGCTAGAGTTTGAGCTTACGCTCTACGACAGCGCAACCGCGCGACACAACGCCAATAATGCGAACTTCGCGAAAATCAAACTGGGGTCGCCGCCGCATCGGAAGGAGGAGCCTATCATCCGGCGCGCTGCACGCGGATTCGTGCTGATGCGATTGCGGCGCGCCGGCTATGCCGGCTACTTCATCGCCGCGCTGATCGAGTTGAATTTGCTGCTCAGGAGTGCGCTGCCCGTGTTGTTCACGGCCGTGATGATCGCGAACGCGATGCCGGTGGCGATCAGACAATACTCGATGGCGGTGGCACCATTTTCGTCGGCAAGAAATGACTTGAGCAAAGTCATCGTCAACTCCTGTTCATCCGTCCAACCTAGGCCGGTGCCGTTTTCGGAATGGTAAATTGATTCACTAAGTTTTCGTGAGCGCGCCAAAACGCAGGGCGGATGGTCCTCACCTGCCGTTTGATATGGTGACATCGATTGACTTAAGGTTTCGTCACCCAATTCGGACGCATTTGGCGATGTCGTCATCCCGTCTCAGGACGAGATCTGGCGTTCCGGTGCGGCCTTGCTGGAGCGTTTCAGCACTATCGCCAGACGTCCGACCAGATAGCTGACCACGGACGGCTGCGCTCGCGCGGAGCTGCCGGCCAGGCTTTCTTCCTCGGCCGCGTCGTTGACGATGCCGATGTAATTCTTTCTGGCGTCCTGCTGCTTCACGAGCCTGCAACCCCGAGTTCAATCGAGGGGCGACGATGCTGCGCTGAGCGGGAAGCGTCGGTTAATTTTGTCTTCCGTAGGATTACGTGCCCTCCGGCCGCAGGCAGACGCTGAAAGCGCGGCTTGACTTAACGGATTGTTGAGCCTGTTCTCGAGCGGGGCGCCCGGCTCACTCGCGCCGACCGTCCGCATTCAGCGCCCGCAACACCGCGATGCGGGCGAACATCATCCAGCCGCCGCCGGTCTCGGCCGCGTTGATCAGGGTTTCGATCGCGGTCTGCCAGTGGCTCGCATCCTGCGTATCCTCGGGCAGTCGCATGATGTGATCGGCAGCTTCTTGCAGCGTCCGCAGCTTGCGCCCGCCACGTAACGAGATGGGTTCGTCGAACGCGGTCGACCAGGGCATGTCAGGTCGGCCGATCGACGAGGGGCAGCATCACGGCGTCGGCGCTGTGCGATGCCGCTAGCCGGCCTTCTTCGCCCGGGCCGGCGCGCGCACCGGCTTGTCCGCCTTTTTGGGAGCGGCTTTCGCAGCAGTGTCCTTGCCGCCCTTGCCGGTGATCGGCAGCAGCATCTCACGCTGGCCTTCGACGCGCTTCTTCGGCTTCTTGCCCTTGACGGCGTCCTTGGTCACGTCCTTGGCCACCTTCGCCGCGGGGCCTGCGTCCTTCTCGTTCGCGATGCTCTTCTTCAGCGCGTCCATGAGGTTGATAACGTTGCCGCTGGTCTTGGGCGCGGCCTTTGCTGCGATGGGCGCGCCGCTGCGCTTCTTGTTGATGAGGTCGATCAGTGCGGTCTCGTAATGGTCCTCGAACAGCTCAGGCTCGAACGCGCCGGACTTCTTCTCGACGATGTGCTTTGCAAGGTCGAGCATGTCCTTGGTCAGCTTCACGTCCTGGATGTCGTCGAAATAGTCCTTCTCGCCGCGCACCTCGTAGGGGTAGCGCAGCAGCGTCCCCATCAGGCCGCTCCCGAGCGGCTCCAGCGCGATGATGTGCTCGCGGTTGGTCAGCACCACGCGGCCGATCGCGACCTTGTCCATGCTCCGGATCGTCTCGCGGATCACCGCAAATGCGTCGTGGCCGACCTTGCCGTCGGGCACGAGATAGTAGGGGCGGATCAGATAGCGGCTGTCGATGTCGGTCTTCGGTACGAACTCGTCGATCTCGATCGTGTGGGTGGACTCCAGCGCGATGTCGTCGAGCTCGTCCTTGGTGACCTCGATATAGGTGTCGGTGTCGACCTTGTAGCCCTTGACGATGTCCTCCGAAGTCACCTCGTCACCGGTCTCGGCGTCGACCTTGAGGTACTTGATCCGGTGGCCGGTCTTGCGGTTTATCTGGTTGAACGAGACTTTCTCGGTATCCGAAGTGGCCGGATAGAGCGCGACCGGGCAGGTCACGAGCGACAAACGCAGAAAACCCTTCCAATTGGCGCGGGGGGCCATGGGCTACTCCAAACGCAACGGGGACAGAAGACGAAGATACCATCGGGGAACACCGAATCATAGCAAGGCGGATCGCTGAATCTTGCAACTGCGTTAATCGGCCGCCCGGCGCGCGGTTGCAGCCCGATCCGGCTGCAAAAACCGGAACATCATATCCGATCATGCGTTGCCACTGGACATTCGCCGCGAGGAGTCGCGGCCATCCGATGCGACGGCCAGAAATTGAGGTCACCATGGCAACCACGCGAGACCAACGTCAGATCGTGGAAACTCCGACGGAGGCGCGCCAGGGCGAGCCTGGGCCGTCGGTGGCGGCGCTGCTCGCCATATCAACCGGGCTCGCGATCCTGATCCTCGCGGTCATCTGGTTCGTGTTCTTCCGGACCTGATCGGCAGATCGACCGGACGGTTTGCACCTTCCGACTCGCCGCGTAACGCGGCACATTGCGCCCGCCATGCCGTCGGTTCGTCCGGTGGCATGGCGGGCGCAGTGCGTTGACTGCGAACTGGTCGGATATGACCAAAAAGTAACGCGGCCGGTTCCCCGGTGTTCATATTCAGTTCACGCCGGAATTGCTCATCTGTGCAGGTGTTCATGCGGCCTAATTCTGGAGAGAAGCGTGCGCCTGCTCGTCGTTGAGGACGACCCCGATCTCAATCGCCAGCTTACCAAGGCGCTGACCGACGCCGGCTATGTCGTCGATCGCGCCTTCGACGGGGAGGAGGGGCATTTTCTCGGTGACAACGAGCCCTACGATGCCGTGGTGCTCGACATCGGCCTGCCGAAGAAGGACGGCATCTCGGTGCTGGAGGCCTGGCGGCGCAACGGCCGCACCATGCCGGTCCTGATCCTCACCGCGCGCGACCGCTGGAGCGACAAGGTCCAGGGCTTCGATGCCGGTGCCGACGACTATGTCGCAAAGCCGTTCCACCTGGAGGAGGTGCTGGCGCGGATCCGCGCGCTGCTGCGCCGCTCCACCGGCCACGCCCAGAGCGAGCTGACCTGCGGCCCCGTCACGCTCGACACCAGGACCGGCCGGGTCAGCGTGTCGGGTAATCCCATCAAGATGACGTCGCACGAATATCGGCTTCTGGCCTACTTGATGCACCATTCGGGGCGTGTCGTGTCCCGTACCGAGCTGGTCGAGCATCTCTACGACCAGGACTTCGACCGCGACTCCAACACGATCGAGGTCTTCGTCGGCCGCATCCGCAAGAAGCTCGACGTCGACATCATCCAGACTGTCCGTGGCCTCGGCTATCTCCTGACCCCGCCGGCCCCCGGCGCTTGAAGCGCGGTGTCTCGAACTATCTCGTCTAGACGTATCTTGGCTTGACGGGCGGCGCAGCAGGGGCCTTGTTCGGGTCATGAGTTCCGACGCCATGCCACCCCGCGCCTCCGGGATCATTCCGATGCCCGCCAGCTCGCTTGCGAACCGCCTGTTTCTGTCGGCGACCGCGTGGCTCGTCGTGATCCTGGCCATCACCGGCGTGGTGCTGTCGTCGGTCTACAAGAACGCCACCGAGCGCGCCTTCGACCGCCGGCTCAATCTCTATCTCCGCACGTTGATCGCCGAGGTCGCCACACCCGACGAGCCGCCGGACCGCCAGTTCCAGTCGCTCGGCGAGCCCTTGTTCGAACTGCCGTTGTCCGGCTGGTACTGGCAGATCACGCGGACCGACACCGAAAAGCCGGAGGTGCGCTCCTCGCGCTCGCTCTGGGACAAGAAGCTGCCAAAGCTGGAAGAGCAGGGCACCGAGCTCACAGCCGCCGGCATCCGGATCGCTTATGTCGACGGTCCAGAGGGACAGAACCTGCGCATGGTGGAGCGGCCGGTCGATCTCGGCGCGGACGGCAAATTTCTCGTCAGTGTCGCCGGTGACGACACCGAGATTTTCGACGAGACGCGCAGTTTCGATTACTACCTCGGCGGCACCTTCACCGCGCTCGGTATCGTGTTGCTGCTGACCACCGTGTTTCAGGTCCGCTTCGGTCTCGCGCCGCTCAAGCGCATCTCCGAATCCATCGCCGACATCCGGTCCGGGCGGGCGGAGCGGCTCGAGGGCGAGTTCCCGGTCGAGATCGCACCGCTGGCGCGCGAGACCAACGCGCTGATCGACGCCAATCGCGAGATCGTGGAGCGCGCGCGCACCCATGTCGGCAATCTCGCCCACGCCATCAAGACGCCGCTCTCGGTCATCGTGAACGAGGCCGGCGCGCATGCCACCGATCCGTTCGCGGCCAAGGTGATGGAGCAGGCCGACGTGATGCGCGACCAGGTCGCCCATCATCTCGAGCGCGCGCGCATCGCGGCGCGGGTCTCGGTCGTTGCGACGGTGACGGAGGTGGCACCGGCCATCGAGGCACTGCGGCGGACCATGGAGAAGATCCACCGCGGCCGCGGCATCGTGGTCGAGGCCGAGGCCGATCCGTCGGCGAAATTTCGCGGCGAGCGGCAGGATCTGGAGGAGATGGTCGGCAACCTCGTCGACAACGCCTGCAAATGGGCGGCGTCGCGGGTCTTCATCGAAGTTCTGGCGGAAGCGCCGCAGCAGGCGAGCATCGGTCCGCGGCTGCATATCATCGTCGACGATGACGGCCGCGGCCTGTCGGAGGCCGAGCGCACCCAGGTCTCACGGCGCGGCCAGCGGCTCGACGAGTCCAAGCCCGGATCGGGGCTGGGACTGTCGATCGTGACCGAGCTCGCTGCGCTCTATGGCGGCAGCCTCTCCCTCGGGCGCGCACCGACGGGGGGCCTGCGGGCGGAGCTGGTCCTCCCCGGAATATAATCCCTTGTTCCGACGCGACTATTTGGCCTGCTTCACACCGATCTGGACGAAACCAGGGGTATTCGGAGGGACTTCCTAAACGGCTTCTTAAGTGGCCCCACCTATGATCGAGCAGGACGGATCCCACGTCCGCCATTTTACCGTTCATTACCCGGGCGCATGAGCCAGACATCGATCGAGCGGCTGAGGGACTATCTCGCGCAGCTCCCGCCGCAGGCGCAGGCGCTGCTGATGCGAGAGTTCGAGCGTGCGCTCGAGCGCGGCCAGGACACGGCCGTGGCAACCCTCGTGCTCGACCAGCTGCGCAAGATTGTCCGCAAGACGGAAGCCGACGAGGCCGCACCGCCGCGTACGGACGATCTGTCGCGGCTGCTGTTCCAGGTGCTGGAACCCTTCCTGGTCGAAGCAGGCGCCCCGATCCGGGTCGGGCAGGTCCGCCGCTCCTCGCTGGCTCCGATCTGGCAATGGCTCGGCCGCGACGGTGCTCCGGATAAGCTGAAGGAACTCGAGGCGGCGCTGGCGCGCACGCCGGCCGACAGCGCAGGGCAGGTCGAAGCGCTGGCCTCGAAGCTCCAGGCGGTCGCTGCGGATGCCATCTTCGAGCTGACGGGGCCGGGCGGGGGTGACAAGTCGCGTGCGCTCGCCCGCGTTGGTCCGCCCAACGTGATTGAGGACCTCTATTCGACCGGGGCGGTGCTCGCGGTCCGCGACGCCATTGCCACCTTGAACGAGAAGCTGCCGCGCTCTTTGCGCGCCTTCGGCGATGCCCAGATCGCCTCGGTGACTGCAGCGCTCAACATTCCCGTCCTCCAGACCCCGCAGATGCTGCCCTTCGCGCTCTCCATCGTCGTGCAGCGGATGACCGCGCCGTGGCAGATCATCCGCCTCGCCATCAAGATTGCCGCGTCCGACGACGAGATCCGTGTTGCGGCAACGCCCTATGGCGTCGCCGTCACGATCGCGCTGCATGATCTGTCCTGCGTGGCCGCCATCCTGCGCATGGACATCAAGCGCGGCCATTTCGACAATGTCGCCGCCAATCTCAAGACGCTGCACGACGGCGTGCGAGGCCTGCGTACCGAGCTCGACCTGCGCAACGATTCTGCCTGGGGCAAGCAGTTGACCTCGATCCGGGCCGACATCTCTAACGCGCTGCAATCCGAGATCGACAGTGTTCCCGGCCGCGTCCGCCGCATCCTGCGCCAGCGCGCCGAGAAGGACATTCCGCCGGGCGCGCGGATCGACAGCACCGAGGTCGAGGAAACCGTCGCGCTGATCGATTTCGTCGCCACCTGCCGCAATTATGCGAGCGAGCTTGCGATCAACGAGGTGACACTGCGCACCTATTCCGACCTCCAGCAATATGTCGAGCGTTCGACTGAGCAGCTGGTGCAGTCGCTGCGCGGCGCCGATCACAAGGTCCGCACCTATCGGCAGCAGCAGGTGCAGGCCGCGATCCGCTTCTGCCAGGTGCTGTTCGGCGATGATTATGCTTCGCTGATGAGCCGCGCCGCGGAGAACGCGGCCACGGGCGAGCGCAAATCGTCGCGCGCTAGCTGATCCAGGCGCATATTTCAGTAGTCACAATTTCAGGTTGACGGTGTCGGTGGCTGGCCCTACGGTCGCCGTGCACGTTTTTTATATTTCTATCTGTGGGCGCATGAAATCCGTTATCAGTTCCATCGAAATCGAGAATCGCGTCGTTGTTGCCAAATATCGAAGGCTGATGGTCGGCGCGAAGGTGGTGCTGGTCGAGAGGGCAAGCGGTCGGCAGCTTCCTGAGACCGTCACCAGGGTTGCATCACCCGTTCCCGTCGGGGCGTTGCGCATCAGATTGCCCGACGCTATCGAGCCGGGAACATATTTCCTGAAGGCCTTCAACGGACATGGCGAGGACGCCGCTCAAAGCGCGGACTTCGAGATCGGCTAAGCCGTTGGATTTTCACCATTTCGGGACTGTGCGCGGTCGCGCCGAATTGACAATTGTCAATTGCCGCATCGTCCGGCCGTGGTGTAAAGCGACCTGTGGGCGCGGCTTGCGCGCTGCCGGAAGCTTGCCAGATGATGCTATGGTTCGTGTTCGCGCTGATGACGGTCGCGGCGATCTTCGCCGTGCTTTTGCCGCTCGGCCGTAGCGGACGCGCGCAAAATCAGGGCAGCGAGGTCGCGGTCTACAAGGACCAACTCGCCGAGATCGAGCGTGATCTTGCCGCAGGGCTGATCGCCGCGCCCGAAGCCGAGGCCGCGCGCGTCGAGGTCAGCCGCAGGCTGCTTGCCGCGGCCGGCAGCGAGCCCGCAACGGCACCGAAATCCAGCCTCAAATGGCGCCGCGCGGCGGCCGTGCTGGCGCTTGCCGGCCTGCCGCTGGTTGCGATTGGTGTCTATGTGCCGCTCGGCTCGCCCAGGCTTCAGGACTTTCCACTGGCGCAGCGGGAGCGCGGATCCGGGTCCGGCATGGCGCAGTCGCTCGAGAATCTGGTCGTACAGGTCGAGCAACATCTGGAAAAGAATCCGACCGACGGGCGCGGCTGGAACGTGATCGCGCCCGTGCTGGAGCGGCTGGGTCGGTTCGACGACGCCGTGCGCGCCTATCGCAACTCGCTCACCTACAATGGCGAGAGCGCGGAGCGCCGGTCCGATCTCGGCGAAGCGATCTCGGCCGCCGCCGGCGGCGTCGTGACCGCCGAGGCCAAGACCGAGTTCGAGCGCGCGCGCGCGCTCAGCGCCGACGACCCCAAGGCGAACTATTTTCTCGGTCTCGCCGCCGAGCAGGACGGCCGCAAAGACGATGCCGCCAATATCTGGCGCGCGCTGCTGGCGAAAGCGCCGGCGGATGCGCCGTGGCGGCCTCTGGTGCAGACCTCGCTCGCGCGGGTCGGTGGCGGTGGCGCGACGATGCCGGCGCTGTCGGATGAGACCCTCGCAGCTTCCAAGGACATGAAAGAGGTCGATCGCAACGCGATGGTTCGCGGCATGGTCGAACGGCTCGCCACGCGCCTCAAGCAGAACGGCGACGACGTCGAGGGTTGGCTGCGCCTGGTGCGCGCCTATCTCGTCATGGGTGATCGCGACAAGGCAGTGGGGGCATCGACCGATGCCCGCCAGGCGGTTGCCAACGATGCAGCGCGGCTGCGCCAGCTCGATGAAGGCCTCAAGACGCTCGGGCTCGACGGATGATGATGTCAGGACGAGACGGGCAGGGAATGGATACGCCATGACGCGCAAGCAGCGACGTATGACCATCATCGGCGGCTCGCTCGCCGTGCTCGCCCTCGCGGCCGCGCTGGTGCTCAACGCGCTGCGCGACTCCATCGTGTTCTTTTCGACGCCGACCATGGTCGCCGAGAAGCACGTTGCGCCCGGCAAGCGGTTTCGCCTCGGCGGCCTGGTGCAGCCCGGCTCGCTCCAGCGCGGCGACAATCTCGCTGTGACCTTCGAGGTCGCCGACGGCGGCGCAAAGCTTCCGGTCGCCTTCAAGGGCATTTTGCCCGATCTGTTCCGCGAGGGGCAGGGCGTCGTCGCCGAAGGCGCGCTCGATGCTGACGGCGTGTTCAAGGCCGACACCGTGCTCGCCAAGCACGACGAGACCTACATGCCAAAGGACGTCGCCGATGCCCTGAAGAAGCAGGGGCACTGGAAGGATGATTACGGCGCCAAAGCTTCCGACGGCGTCAAGCCCGCGGCCACGACCGCGCAGGGCAATCCGCAGGGAGCAGTTCGGTGATCGCGGAGTCAGGACATTACGCGCTGGTGCTGGCGCTCGGACTGGCACTGATCCAGTCCATCGTGCCCCTGATCGGCGCGCGGTTGCGCGATGACGCGCTGATGAATGTGGCGCGCTCCACTGCGCTGGCGCAGCTTCTGTTCGTCGGTGCGTCGTTCATCGCGCTTGTGATGCTGCACGTGGAGTCGGACTTCTCCGTCGTCAACGTCTACGAGAATTCCCACTCCATGAAGCCGCTGCTCTACAAGATCACTGGCGTGTGGGGAAACCATGAAGGCTCGATGCTCTTGTGGGTGTCGATCCTCGCGCTGTTCGGCGGATTGGTCGCGGCCTTCGGCAACAATCTGCCGCTGTCGCTGCGCGCGCACGTGCTGGCCGTACAGGCGTGGATCGCCAGCGCCTTCTATCTCTTCATCCTGGTGACCTCCAACCCGTTCCTGCGCATCACCAACCCGCCGATCGAGGGACGCGATCTCAATCCGGTGCTTCAGGACATCGGTCTCGCCGTGCATCCGCCGATGCTCTATCTCGGCTATGTCGGCTTCTCAATTTCGTTTTCCTTCGCGATCGCGGCGTTGCTGGAGGGGCGGATCGATGCCGCCTGGGCGCGTTGGGTGCGGCCGTGGACGCTGGTCGCCTGGATCTTCCTGACGCTCGGTATCGCCATGGGCTCGTACTGGGCCTATTACGAACTGGGTTGGGGCGGCTGGTGGTTCTGGGACCCGGTCGAGAACGCCTCGCTGATGCCTTGGCTTGCCGGCACCGCGCTGCTTCATTCGGCTCTGGTGATGGAGAAGCGCAACGCGCTGAAGGTCTGGACCATCCTCTTGTCGATCTTGACCTTCTCGCTATCGCTGCTTGGGACCTTCCTGGTGCGCTCGGGGGTCATCACCTCGGTGCATGCCTTCGCGACCGATCCAACCCGCGGGGTGTTCATTCTCCTGATTCTCTGCCTGTTCATCGGGGGCAGCCTGTCGCTGTTCGCGGGGCGCGCGACGTCGTTGAAGCAGGGCGGCCTGTTTGCACCGATCTCGCGCGAGGGTGCGCTGGTGCTGAACAATCTGCTGCTCACTGTGGCCTGCGCGGTGGTGCTGTTCGGCACGCTCTATCCGCTGGCGATGGAGATGCTCGCCGATTTCAAGATGTCGGTCGGCGCGCCGTTCTACAATCTCACCTTCGCTCCGCTGTTCACGCTATTGCTGCTCGCCGTGCCGTTCGGGCCGATGCTGGCGTGGAAACGCGGCGATCTGCTAGGCGTCACCCAACGCCTGCTGGCGGCCGGCGTTGCCGGGCTTATCGCCGTCGCGATGGTCTGGGGCTGGGTGCGCGGCGGCAGCGCGCTCGCGCCATTGGCAATCGGACTTGGCGTCTTCGTCATTGCCGGCGCCGTCACGGATCTGGCCGAACGAACCGGCTTGTTCCGGCTGCCGTTCGCGACGACGCTGCATCGTGCCCGCGGTCTGCCGCGCTCGGCCTGGGGCTCGGTATTTGCGCATGCCGGCCTCGGCGTTGCGCTGATCGGAATCGTCTGCGAGACCACCTGGAACAGCGAATATATCGCGACGATGAAGCAGAACGACGTCGCCCATGTCGCCGGCTATGACGTCAAGCTGGACGGCCTGTTTCAGCGCCAGGGACCGAACTTCCACGAGATGATCGCCGAATTCAACGTCAGCCACGACGGCGAGATGCTCAGCGTGATGACGCCGTCCAAGCGCAGCTTCACCACCCGCGGCTCCTCGACCACCGAGGCCGCGCTGCTGACGCGCGGCGCCAGCCAGCTCTACATCTCGCTCGGCGACGCCACTGCCGAAGGCGCCATTGCCGTGCGCATCTATCACAAGCCGCTGGTGCTGCTGATCTGGTGGGGACCGGTGCTGATGGCGTTCGGCGGCGTGCTATCGCTGTCGGACCGGCGCCTGCGAGTCGGCGCGCCGAAACCGGCGCGTGCCAAGCAGCGCCTGCAGCCGGCGGAGTGATCTGATGCGCCGAATGATGGTCGCGTTCATCGCGCTGATGCTGCTGGCCTTGCCTGCGGCGCATGCCGTGCAGCCGGACGAGATCATGTCGGATCCGGTGAAGGAGTCGCGTGCACGCGATCTGTCGCGTGAGCTGCGCTGCATGGTCTGCCAGAACCAGTCGATCGACGATTCCGATGCGCCGCTGGCGCGCGATTTGCGGCTCCTGGTGCGCGAGCGTATCGCGGCCGGCGACAGCAATTCGCAAGTGCTCGATTTCCTGGTCGCGCGCTACGGCGAGTTCGTGCTGCTCAAGCCGCGCTTCGAGCGCCAGAACATGCTGCTGTGGCTGCTCGCGCCGTTGCTGCTGATTGGCGGCAGCCTGGCGCTATGGCTGCAAATCCGCCGGCGCGCGCGAAATGGTGCAGACCTACCGGCTCCGCCGCTCACGCCCGACGAGGAAGCGCGGCTCGCCGCATTGATGGCGGATGAAGCCAAATCCAGCTAGCTACGTTGCTGCGCGCATCAAGCCGGCACTGCGCGGGGGTTCCTGGAACTTGGTTAAGTTCCTGCAGGTTCACTAGTTTTGGCCGCGATAAACTGCCGCATCCGCATGTCCGGTTCATTACAAAAGTTTAACCCCGCCGCCAGCGCACGGTAAGGCGACAGCCCCCATCTTCAGGTCCGTAAGGTGCCGCCGTCAGGTACCAAATGGATTTCAAGGCCCTGGAGATCTCTGCATGACCGACCGTTCCGACCTCTCGAAACTTCCGTCCTACCAGCAGCCCCGCCGGTCCGTTTTCTCGGCCCGCAAGATCGCGCTGATGGCATCGGTCGTCGCCGGCCTCGGCGCCGCCGTCTACGGCTTCGGCACGTCGACCTCGCCGGCCGACCTGTTCTCGAGCCCGGCACATGCACAGGTCAACAACGAGGTCCGCAAGGTCGAACGCCCGATCGGCTTTGCCGACATTGTCGAGCGCGTGAAACCTTCGGTGATCTCGGTGAAGGTCAACATGAAGGAGAAGACCGCGAGCAACGATGACGGCGATGATTCCTCCTCACCGTTCCAGCCGGGCTCGCCGATGGAGCGGTTCTTCCGCCGCTTCGGCGGTCCGGATGGTATCCCTGGCCTAAAGGGTGGTGGCGGTCGTGGCCGCGTCGTGCAGGGCCAGGGCTCCGGCTTCTTCATCTCGGCTGACGGCTTTGCCGTGACCAACAACCACGTGGTCGACGGCGCCGACAAGGTCGAGGTCACCACCGACGACGGCAAGACCTACACCGCCAAGGTGATCGGTACCGACCAGCGCACCGACCTTGCCTTGATCAAGGTCGAGGGCAGCTCGAACTTCCCGTTCGCGAAGCTTGCCGACGGCAAGCCGCGGATCGGCGACTGGGTGCTCGCGGTGGGCAACCCGTTCGGCCTCGGCGGCACCGTGACTGCCGGCATCGTTTCGGCCAGCGGCCGCGACATCGGCAACGGCCCCTACGACGATTTCATCCAGATCGACGCCCCCGTGAACAAGGGCAATTCCGGCGGTCCCGCGTTCGACACCAATGGTGAGGTGATGGGCGTCAACACCGCGATCTACTCGCCTTCCGGCGGCAGCGTCGGCATCGCGTTCTCGATCCCCGCCAGCACCGTGAAGAGCGTGGTGGCGCAGCTCAAGGACAAGGGCTCGGTTAGCCGCGGCTGGATCGGCGTGCAGATTCAGCCGGTGACACCCGACATCGCAGACAGCCTCGGCATGAAGAAGGCCGAAGGTGCGCTGGTTGCGGAGCCGCAGGCGAATGGTCCGGCGGCCAAGGCCGGCATCGAGTCCGGTGACGTGATCACGTCGGTCAACGGCGAATCGGTCAAGGACGCGCGCGAGCTCGCCCGCACCATTGGCGGCCTGGCGCCCGGCGCGACCGTGAAGCTCAACGTGCTGCACAAGGGCCAGGACAAGGTGGTGAACCTCACCCTCGGCCAGCTGCCGAACACGATCGAAGCCAAGGCCGACATCGACAAGGACAGCGGCAAGGGCGCGAGCCGCGGCACCGACGTGCCCAAGCTCGGCATGACCGTCGCGCCCGCCGATTCCGTGGCCGGCGCCGGCAAGGAAGGCGTCGTGGTCACCGAAGTCGATCCGAAGAGCGCCGCAGCCGAACGCGGCTTCAAGGAAGGTGACGTGATTCTCGAAGTCGGCGGCAAGAGCGTGAGCACCGCCGGCGAAGTTCGCGACGCCATCAACACGGCGCGGACTGACAACAAGAACAGCGTCCTGATGCGGGTGAAGAGCGGCGGTCAGTCGCGCTTCGTCGCCGTGCCCATCGCGAAGGGCTAACCAAGGGCTCGGCCTCAGGAGGCCTCCGAGATGAAGGGTGTCGCCGGCATCAGTCGCCCCCGCCGACGGCGCCCTTCGGGGGAGCAGCGCAACGTTTGCTTCCCCTATCTACCTTCCGGTGGAATACGCCCCCCTCCGTCGGAAGGCCTAGGGCGGTGAAGTCCCCCCAGCTTCACCGCCCGCCTTTTTCTCGATGCCAGAGTCTCTCACTCGGCTTGCATGCGATTGCCGCTCGCGCCATGTTTAGAGAAGGTTCACTCCCTTGACCGTTGCCGAACGCACGATGCGCCTCCTCATCATCGAAGACGACCGCGAATCCGCCGACTACCTCGTGAAGGCGTTTCGTGAGGTCGGGCACATTGCCGACCACGCCGCCGACGGCGAGGAAGGCCTTGCCATGGCCGAGAACGGCGATTACGACGTGCTGGTGGTCGACCGCATGCTGCCCAAGCGCGACGGCCTGTCGGTGATCGGCGCGCTCCGCGACAAGGACGATTCGACGCCGGTGCTGATTCTCTCCGCGCTCGGCCAGGTCGACGACCGCATCAAGGGCCTGCGCGCTGGCGGCGACGATTATCTGCCGAAACCCTATTCCTTCGCCGAGCTGTTGGCCCGGGTCGAGGTGCTGTCGCGCCGCCGCGGCGGTCCGGCCGAGGACACGCTGTACCGCGTCGGCGATCTCGAGCTCGACCGGCTCTCCCATCGCGTCGCGCGCGGCAAGGACGAGCTGACGCTCCAGCCGCGCGAATTCCGCCTGCTCGAATACCTCATGAAGCATGCGGGCCAGGTGGTGACCCGCACCATGCTGCTTGAGAACGTCTGGGACTATCATTTCGATCCGCAGACCAACGTCATCGACGTGCACATTTCGCGGCTGCGCTCCAAGATCGACAAGGGTTTTGAGCGGCCGCTGCTGCACACGATCCGCGGCGCGGGATACATGATCCGTGACGGCATTCGGTAAACTCGTCCGCACCACGGCATTCCGGCTGACGCTGGTCTATTTGCTGTTGTTCGCGATGTTCGCGGCCTCGCTGCTGGCCTATTTCGCCTGGAATACGCGGCGGCTGATCACCGAGGAGATCACGCAGACAGTCAATGCCGAGACCTCGGAGATCAGCGAGATCTACGGCCGCCGCGGCTTGCGCGCTCTCGTGCTCGCGATCGAGTACCGGGCGCTGCGTCCGGGTGCCAACCTCTATCTCGTGACGACGCCGACCGGGCAGGCGATCGCCGGCAATGTCGGCTCGCTGGCGCCCGGCGTGATGGCGAAGCGCGGCTGGTCCGAGACCGCCTACCGGCGTATCGAGGACGCCGACGATCGCGACCACCTTGCGCTCGTCCGCGTCACCGAACTGGAAAACGGCTTCCGGCTTCTGATCGGACGCGATCTGGCCGAGCGGCGACGGCTGTTCGGCATCGTGGCGAAGGCCGCGCAATGGTCGATCCTGATCGTCGTTGTGCTCGGCCTGGGCGGCGGCATCTTTGTGGCGCGCAGGGTTTTGAGGCGCATTGATGCGATGAGCGGCACCGCCCATCGGATCATGACCGGCGATCTCAGCGAACGCCTGCCGGTAGGGCGCAGTGGCGACGAGCTCGACCGCCTCGCCGAAAATCTCAACGCCATGCTGGAGCGGATCGAGGCGCTGATGGCGGGGCTGAAGGAGGTCTCCGACAACATCGCTCACGATCTCAAGACGCCGCTGACGCGCCTGCGCAACCGCGCCGAGGAGGCGCTGGCGAAATCCGGCGGCGAGGTCGATTACCGCGCCGCGCTGGAGCGGACCATCGAGGAATCCGACGGGCTGATCCGTACCTTCAACGCGCTTCTGATGATCGCGCGCGCCGAGTCCGGGCAGGCGCGCGGTAACATGGATGATTTCGACGCCGCCGATGTCGCCAACGGCATTCACGAACTCTACGAGCCGCTGGCCGAAGACGACGGCATGACTTTGAAGGTCAGGTGCGAGCCGACGCCGGTTCACGCCAACCGCGAGTTGATCAGCCAGGCCCTCGCCAATCTTGTCGAGAATGCGGTCAAATACGGCAAGCCGGTCGCGCAATCCGCGGGAACCGTGGTCAGCATGGAGGGCAGGCAGATCACGATCGAATCGAGGCGCGAGGGCGATCAGGTGCTGCTCAGCGTCACCGATCGCGGTCCCGGAATCCCCGAAGCCGACCGCAAGCATGTGGTGGAACGATTCGTGCGGCTGGAAGCGAGCCGCACGCTGCCTGGATCCGGCCTCGGTCTCAGTCTCGCCTCCGCGGTCGCGACATTGCATGGCGGTGAGTTGAGGTTGGGTGACGCCCAGCCCGGTCTTGTCGCCACGCTGGTGCTGCCGGCGCGCGCGGGCGACAGGGTTGCTCCGCCAATGCCGGATGTGCCACAGAAGGTGGCATGAACCACTCCGCGCCGGGAAACGCGGACAAGCATGGTGAGAGACTTGCCGCACGCTTCGCGGAGGCTCCCCATATTGCCGCTTCCGTCACCGACCAAGGACGTTTTGAAAGGTGGCTGGCCGAGCTCGAGCCAGCGCAATTCACCCGTCTTGAAGCGCTGCTGGCTCACCGCTTCGCGCGGGACATCCTGGCCGGCATCGCGGAATTCTCGCCTTATCTGTTTGAGCTGCTGCGCGCTGATCCGCAGCGCCTGATCCGGCTGCTGGAATGCGATCCGGATGCGCATCTCGCCACGCTGATCGCGGAGGCGAACGGCGCCGTGCTCGCGGCATCCGATGAAGCCGAGGTGATGCGGCTGCTTCGCCGCATGAAGGCGGAGGCCGCGCTCCTGATCGCATTGTGCGACATCGGCGGGGTCTGGCCGGTGATGCGGGTGACCGCAGCGCTCACCGATGTCGCGGTGTCCTCGGTGCGGGCGGCGCTTCAGTACCTCCTGCGGCAGGAAGCCGCACGCGGCAAGCTCTCGCCGCCCAATCCCGAGGCGTCGGAGGAGGGCTGCGGGCTGATCGTGCTTGCGATGGGCAAGATGGGCGCAGGCGAGCTGAACTATTCCAGCGACATCGATCTCATCGTGTTCTTCGATCCCGACAATACGACGCTCGCCGCCGATATCGAACCCCAGCCGTTCTTCGTGAGGGTGACGCAGGGGATGGCGCGCATTCTCCAGCAGCGCACTTATGACGGCTACGTCTTCCGCGTCGATCTGCGCCTGCGTCCCGATCCATCCTCGACGCAGGTGGCGATTTCGCGCGACGCCGCGCTGAACTATTACGAGCGGGAAGGGCGTACCTGGGAGCGCGCCGCGATGATCAAGGCGCGAGCCTGCGCCGGCGATCCCAGGGCGGGCGCGGCGCTGCTCGCGGAGATCGCGCCCTTCGTCTGGCGCAAGCATCTCGACTTTGCCGCGCTTGCCGACGTTCACGACATGAAGCGGCAGATGCAGACCTATCGCGGCCAGAGCGAGGTTGCGGTCGAAGGGCATAACGTGAAGGTCGGGCGCGGCGGAATCCGCGAGATCGAGTTCTTCGCCCAGACCCAGCAATTGATCGCCGGGGGGCGACATCCCGAACTGCGTGTGCGGCCGACGCTCGCCGCGCTCGGCGTGCTTGCTTCCAGCAACTGGATCACGGTTTCGGCGCGTGACGAGCTGACCACGGCCTACCAATTCCTGCGCCGGGTCGAGCATCGCCTCCAGATGATCGCAGACGAGCAGACCCACACGCTGCCCGAGGACAAGGAGGCGGTGGAGCGTTTCGCCTGGTTCTTCGGCTATCCGGATCGCGAGGCCTTTGCCCGCGACCTTCTGCGGCAGCTCGAGATCGTCCAGGGCCACTACGAAAAACTGTTCGAAGGCGACGATCCGACCGGCACGGCCAAGCTGCCGGCGCTCGACTACAGTGCGGGTCCCGACGATCCGCGGCTGCTTCAGTATCTGGCCACGCTCGGCTTCAAGAAGCCTGCCGCCGTCGCGCAGACCGTGCGTGACTGGATCACCGGCGAGTACCGCGTGTTCCGCGTCGAAGCGACGCGCAACGCATTCGTCGAATTCGTGCCGGCTCTCATCGACGGTCTCGCTCATGCCGAGGAGCCGGATCGGGCCGTCGTGGCGTTCGACCATTTCCTTGGAGCGCTTCAGCGCGGCGGCCGGCTGATCACGCTGCTCGGCCAGAACCGCGATCTCGTCGCGCTGGTCGCCCTGGTGCTGGGCGCGGCGCCCCGGCTCGGCGAGATGCTCGCCCGGCAGCCGCAGCTCATGGATGGCCTGATCGATCCGCGCTTCTTCGGCGCCATGCCCGACAGGCAGGAATTGTCGGGGCGGCTTGCGACCACCGTGCAGGATGCCGGCTCTTACGAAGAGTTCCTCGACCGCCTGCGTCTGTTCGGGCAAGAGAGCCTGTTCCTGATCGGCACGCGCATTCTCTCCGGCACCGTCTCGGCGCAGCAGGCGAGCACGGCCTTTGCCGACGTCGCCGAGGGCATCGTCCATACCGTGCATGGTCTCGTCGCCGACCGCTTCGCCGCCCAGCATGGCCGGATCAAGGGGCAGGAGAGCGCAATCATCGCGATGGGCCGGCTCGGCAGCCGCGAGATGACCGCGTCGTCCGATCTCGACCTGATCCTGCTTTACGATTTCGATAGCGACAATCCGGACTCCGACGGTGCGAAGTCACTGCAAGGTGCGCATTACTTCGCCCGCTTCACCCAGCGCCTGATCAGCGCGTTCACGACGCGCACCAATTACGGAGTGCTCTACGAGATCGACATGCGGCTGCGCCCCTCGGGGCGTGCCGGCCCTGTGGCCTCGAGCCTCGTCTCGTTCGCGGACTACCAGGCCAACGAGGCCTGGACCTGGGAGCACATGGCGCTGACGCGCGCGCGCGTCGTGTCCGCTTCGCCCGAATTCCGGGAACGGATCGAGCGCGTCATCCGCGATGTCCTGACCCGCCGCCGCGATCCCGGAATCATCGCCAACGATGTTGCCGACATGCGGCGCGCGATCGCCCAGGAGAAGGGCGAGGCCGATTGCTGGGATCTCAAATATGCCGCCGGCGGCATGGTCGACATCGACTTCATCGCGCAATATCTCCAGCTCGTGCATGCGCACGAGAAGCCGGAGATTCTCGACGCCGGCACCATGCAGGTGCTGGAAAATGCATGCAGGCTGGGCGTGCTGGCGCAATCGGAGACCGAGATATTGCGGGCCGCGGCGCGGCTGTATCACGACCTGACGCAGATCCTGCGGCTCTGCGTCAGCGACCGGTTCAAGCCGGAGACCGCCGGCACCGACCTTCTGCGCGTGATGGCACGCGCCGGCGATGCGCCGCATTTCTCCTCGCTGGAGGCGCGCGTGAAGGAGACGCAGAGCGAGGTGCGCCGTGTCTTCAGGGCGCTGCTGGAAGGGACGTCGTCGTCGGCTTCAGCGAGGTGAGCGCCTCCCGCACGTTCGGCTCCAAGCCCGCGCCGCGGGCGTCGCGGCGACGCGCTGGATGCAGCGCTAGGCATTCGTGGCGGTTTTTGCGTGTCGCAAGGGGTAGGGCATGCTAGCTTGCATGCCACCATACGATCCGAGGGAACGAACGGTTGCTCGACAAGCTTGAACTATTGCTGGCGCTGGCGAAGGAACGGCATTTCGGCCGGGCCGCCGAAATGTGCGGCGTGACGCAACCGACGATGTCGACCGGGCTGAAGCAGCTCGAGGAGATCCTCGGCGTGATGTTGGTCCAGCGCGGCTCCCGCTTCCAGGGTTTTACGCCGGAAGGCGAGCGGGCGCTGGATTGGGCGCGGCGGATCGTGGGCGATGCCCGCGCGATGCGTGACGAGATCAACGGGCTGAAGCATCAGCTCTCCGGCGAGATCCGAATTGCGGCAATCCCGACCGTGCTCGGTATGGTCGCTGCGCTGACGACGCCGTTCCGCGCCAGGCATCCCGAGGTGCGTTTCCGCATCCAGTCCACCACCTCATCCGAGGTGCTGGGGTTGCTCGAGAATCTCGAGGTGGATGCAGGCCTGACCTATATCGAGAACGAGCCGATCGGCAAGGTGCGCACCATTCCGCTCTACAGCGAGAGCTATCGTCTGCTCACCGCGCCGGATGGAATGTTCGGTGATCGCGAGACGGTGACGTGGCGGGAGGTCGGACAGGTGCCGCTGTGCCTGCTGACGCCCGACATGCAGAACCGCCGCATCATCGACCGCGCGTTACGTTCGGTCGGCGCCGAGGCGACGCCGACCTTGACCTCGAATTCGCTGCTGGTGCTGTTCACGCATGTGAAGACGGGGCGCTGGGCCAGCGTGATGCCGGCCAAGCTCGCCGAGACGCTCGGCCTGTCCGATACGGTGCGCTCGATCCCGATCATCGATCCCGATGTCAATTACAGCATCGGCATGGTGATCCCGCAGCGTGATCCGATGACGCCGCTGATCGCGGCGCTGGTCAATGTCGCGCGAGAAGTCGCGCCGTCGCTGCAATCGTAGAATTCAGGCCGCGGCCGATATTCCGGACGCCGACTTGATCGCGTTGCGGGGCAGGGTGACGCGCACGACGGTGCCGACCTCGAGTTTGGAGCGCAGCCGCATCGAGCCGCCATGAAGCTGCGCCAGCGAGCGGGCGATCGCCAACCCCAGTCCCGAGCCGTGATAGGTCTTGGTGAGCTGGCTCTCGACTTGCTCGAAGGGGCGGCCGAGCCGCGCCAGCGAATGCGGCGCGATGCCGATGCCGGTGTCGGCGATCATCAGCACGATCCTGTCGTCGAGCTGCCGGCTGCGCACCACGATGCGTCCGCCGTCGGGCGTGAACTTCACGGCGTTGGAGAGCAAATTGACGATGATCTGCTTGGTGGCGCGACGGTCGGCGACGACGGAGATGGACTTTGCGATGTCGGCGTCGAGCGTCAGGTGCTTGTCCTGCGCGCGGCCGGTGACGACCCGCAGGGATTCCGCCAGCGTCTGCGCCAGGTCGAGCTCTTCCATGTCGAGCTTCATGCGGCCGGCCTCGATCTTGGACATGTCGAGGATGTCGTTGATGACTTCGAGCAGGTAATGCCCGCTGGTCAGGATGTCGTGGCAGTATTCCTGGTACTTCTCCGAGCCGAGCTCGCCGAACATGCCCGAGCCCATGATTTCGGAAAAGCCGATGATCGCGTTCAGCGGCGTGCGCAGCTCGTGGCTCATATTGGCGAGGAATTTCGACTTGGTCTGGTTGGCTTCCTCGGCGCGGGTCTTCTCGCGCTGGTATTTCTCGGCGAGATCGGCGAGTTCGCCCGCCTGGCGCTCCAGGGCTGCCTGCGAGCGCTTAAGGTCGATGACGGTGGCGCGCAGGCGTAGATCGTTGTCGACCAGCTTCTGCTCGTGCTCCTTGATGCGGGTGATGTCGGTGCCGACCGAGACGTAGCCGCCGTCCTTGGTGCGGCGCTCGCTGATGTGCAGCCAGCTGCCGTCGTCGAGCTGCGCCTCGAAGGTCCGCGCACCGGGGCCCTGGCTCGCAGTCTCGTTGTGCCGGGTGCGAACCTCCGGCATGCGGCCGACCTCCAGCACGGTCTCGTAGGAGGTGCCGGGGATGACGGCGCTGTCGGGCAGCTTGTGCAGGCGCTGGAAGTGCGAATTGCAGAGCACCAAGCGGTCGCTGGCGTCCCACAGGACGAAGGCTTCGGGAATGGTCTCGATCGCGTCGCGCAGGCGCAAATCGGCTTCCACGGTCCGCTCGGCGAGGCTCTTCTGCTCGGTGATGTCGACCGCGATCCCGATCAGGTGAACGCTGGAATCGGTCGCGCCGCTGGTCTTCTCGCAGCGGACGCGGAGCCAGATCCAGTGGCCGTCGACATGCTGCATGCGGAAGGTCTGGTCGATGTGGTCGATCTTCTCGGAGATGAGCTGGTCGGCGATCTCGAACAGGTCGATGTCGTCGGACTTCACCAGCGCGTTGACCTCGCCGAAGGTGAGGAGCTCGTTGCGGCCGTCGAGGCCGAGCATTGAAAACATTGACTGCGACCAGAAGATGCGGCCGCGCGACAGGTCCCAGTCCCACAGCCCGCAGCGGCCGCGGTTGAGCGCGGTGTCGATCCGGCCGCGCACGGCGTCGTTGATCAGGTCGCCCTCGCGGGCACGGGTGGACTGCCAGTGGAAGGCGAAGCCGAGGATCAGGACCACGAAGCCGGTGGTGGCCGACAGCGTCACCGATAGCGCGGCGTCCGAGCCCCAGATCGGCTCGTTGCGCTCCTGGATCACGGTCACGAAGCCGGGCAACGATTTGATCTGCCGCGCGGTCGCCATTGCGGCGTTGCCGTTCGGCAGCGTCATATCGGAGATGTTGTCGTCGCGCGGCGGTGCCGCCAGCAGTTGCGCCGTCGTGATTGCGTCGAGCAGGCGGTCGTTGCCCGAGGGATCGCTGTCGATCGGGATGCGAGCGAGGATGCGGCGGTCGATTCCAGCCGAGGTGACGATGACGTGGCGGCCCGAGGCGGTGCCCCAGGTTGGAATGAGGTCGGGCAGCAACGCCGGGAGGCTCTCGATGTTCTTCAGCCGCTCCTGTCGCCCGGAGGTGAGGCGGTCGATACGCTCGGCGAGCAGGTCGGCGAGCGCCGAGATGTCGTGGCGGATCACCAGCCGCTTCTGGCGCGTCTGGTCGACGACCTGCACGAACGCGCCGAGGCAGATCGTGATCAGGAATGCGATGATGAGCGTCGGCACGGCGCGGCGCAGCGCAGGCTCCGCTATCAGGAGCCGATGATAGGCAGGTTTCGCGATCGATTGCGCCAATCCTTTGATCGAATCGGATTGGACGCACGCGTTCGCGGCGTCTGCACGCGACATGCCTAAAGCCCCCTGGAAACCTGCTTGCAACTGGACTTCGGAAGCAGCCCCACATCGCTTCCGAATCATGGTCGATTTGAATCCAGATTTCGCGGGCTGTCGAGAGTCAACGAATCGTTAACGCGAATTTATTCTTATCCAACGCGCAGTTTGTGCGTCGTGCGTCCGCAAACTTACGTGCGCGGCGAGTCCGAAACGAGAACGTGTGACTCCTCGCACATTCTCTGTCACGCGCGCGGCGGTTCGGCGTGACTGATGACGCGCTTCACGCTCGGGAACGCGCGCCGCAACGCGCGCTCGATCGCATCGACATGCTCGTGCACCTTGATCACGCTCATCGACGGCTCGGCGCGGCAGTGGAAATTCACGATCTCGCCGGCGTCGGTGTTGCGGACGCGAACATTATGGATGTCGTGGATCTCGCCGCTGGCGGCATATTCCGTCAAGGCTGCGGCGATGGCCCGCACCCGTTCCGGTTCGGCATCGACCCCGAACGGCAGTTCCGGTTCCAGCGGCTCGATGTGGACGTCGACCTCGACATCTGCGCCGAACTCTTCCTGGATGTTGCGTTCCAGCGTGTTGGCGACGTCATGGGCGGCGTAGAGCTGCATCCCCCCGTCGACCTCGAGGTCGATGCTGACGATCAGCTTGGCGCCGAGATCGTGCACGGTGACGTGGTGGATGGCGAGGCCCGAATTGTGGGCGATGACCATGATGCGGTCGCGCACGGTCTCGTTGTCGCGCGCCACGGGGACTGCGGTGAAGGTGAGGTCGGTATCGCCGAAGGCCGTCTCGACGGCTGCTTGCGCGTTGCGCTTGATGTCCTCGACCCGGTCGATGGGGTAGGTCCGCGGCACCTTTGCGATCGTGTCGATAAACGTGGTGGCACCGACCATGCGCACGCGGAGCCGCTCGATGTCGATCACGCCCGGCACGCTGCGGATCGCGGCCGTGGCCGTCTCATGCGCGCCTTCCGGAGCGCGGTCCACCAGCGTCTGCACGGTCGAGCCGGCCATGCGCAGGCCGAGCAGGGCGATCATCACGGCCACTGCGGCGGCGGCAGCCGCGTCGCCCCACCAGAAGCCGAGGCCGGCGAGGATCAGGCCCACGATCACGGCGAACGAGCCCATCACGTCGGAGGCGAAATGCAGCGCATCGGCGGCGAGCGCCTGGCTCCTGGTCTCCCGTGCGGCACGGTGCAGGGCACGGGCGCGCCAGAAATTGACGGCGATGTCGATCACCAGCACGACGAAAGGGACGGCGGAGATCGTCGGCGGCGCAACTCCCTCTCGGAGATGGCTGTAGGACTGGACCAGGATTCCACCGGCGAGCACGTAGAGCAGGGCGGTGACGCCCAGTGCCGAGACACTTTCGAGCTTGCCGTGGCCGTAATGATGCTCTTCGTCCGCCGGCTTGTCGGACACCCGCACCACCGCCCAGGTGATGATGGTGGCGACCAGGTCGATCGACGAATGCAGCGCCTCGGAGATTAGCGCCAGCGAGCCGATCGCGATCCCGACCGCGAACTTGGCCGCCGCCATGCCGCCGCTGGCGAATATCGAGATCGCTGCGACTGAGGTCTTGTTGTGTTGGGAGCTCATGGCGGGGATTTAGCAGGCCGCGGGTGAACATCAAGCGACGATCCACAGGCGTAGACGCTAGTGAGTTGCAGGAGCGGGTGAACTCCGTCGTGCCCGGACTTGTCCCGGGCATCCACGTTCTTCGGAGCGACAAAGACGTGGACGGCCGGGACAAGCCCGGCCATGACGAGTGGAGAGACTGGTGCGCTGCCGCTCTCTCTGGTCGTCGCGGCCACTACACCGTCACGACGATCTTCCCCAGGTGCTTGTTGGCCTCCATGTGCTCGAAGGCCTTGTCGATGTCGTCGAAGGCAAACACCTTGTCGATCGGCAGCTGCAGCTTTCGCGACTCGACGGCGCCCCAGATGTCCTTGCGGACCTCCTCAAAAATCTCACGGACCTCCGCGACGGTGCGGGTGCGGAAGGTGACGCCGACATAATCGATGCGGCGGGCCGCGTGCAGGTCGAAGTTGAAATCGGCATGGGTGCCGCCGAGCCGGCCGACATTGACGATGCAACCCTTGACCTTGGTCGCCGCGAGGTTCTGGTTCGCGACCTTGCCCGAGACCTGGTCGACGATGAGGTCGACACCTTCGCCGTTCGTCGCCTTCAGCACCCCGTCGACCCATGAGGGGTCAGAGGAGTCGACCGCAAGATCGGCGCCATACTCCTTCAGCCGGCTGCGGCGATAAGCATCGGTCGAGGAGCCGATCACGAGCCTGGCGCCCTTGAGCTTCGCAATCTGCATCGCCATCAGGCCGACGCCGGAGCTTGCGCCCTGGATCAGCACGGCTTGCCCGGGCTGCACGCCGCCGATGGTGACGACGGCGTTGTGCATGGTCGCGAGTGCGACGGGCAGGGTGGCGGCTTCCTCGAAGTTCATGTTCGAGGGCGCGTGGAAAAGCCGGCCGTGATCGGCCAGCGTGTATTCGGCAAACGCCGCGCCGCCCGAGCCCATGATGCGGTCGCCGACCTTGAGGCCCTTGGCATCCGGTCCGAGCGCGGCGACCTCGCCGGCCCATTCCATGCCGAGCACGGTGCCGGCGCCGCCGGCCGCGCCATGGGCGTGGCCCTTGCGCATGCCGGTGTCGGCGCGATTGAGGCCACAGGCGCGGACCCGGACCAGCACCTGCGTGCCTTCAGGCTTTGGTTGAGCGACGTCGGAAATCGTAGCGCCACCAGGGCCGTAGACATAAGCCTTCATGAATTGCTCTCGCTTCTTGCAGTGATTATTCAGCAGCCTGCGCTGTCGGATGAACGATCATGCCTTCGAGCCGGCTGCGGATGATGGCCTCCGCTTCGCGCACGATGCGGGAGATCAGTTCCGCGCAGGTCGGGATGTCCTGGATCAGGCCCTGGACCTGGCCCGCCGACCAGATGCCTTCGTCCGAGTTGCCGGTCGCGTAGACCATCTTGCCGCGGGCGCCCGCGACGAGTTCGCGGATGTCCTCGAACTTGGCGCCTTCCTTCTCCATCGCTACGACCTTGGTCGAGATCTCGTTCCTGGCGACGCGGGAGGTGTTGCGCATGGTGCGGAAGATCAGCTCGGTTTCGCGCTCGTCATTGGCCACGATCTTCTCCTTGATGAGCTGATGAATGGGGCTCTCTTTGGTCGCCATGAAGCGGGTGCCCATGTTGATGCCTTCGGCGCCGAGCGCCAGTGCGGCGACGAGGCCGCGGGCGTCGGCAAAGCCGCCGGAGGCGATCATCGGGATCTTGATCTTGTTGGCGGCGGCCGGGATTAGGATCAGGCCGGGGGTGTCGTCCTCGCCGGGATGGCCGGCGCATTCGAACCCGTCGATCGAGATGGCGTCGACGCCCATGCGCTCGGCCGAGAGCCCGTGACGGACGCTAGTGCATTTGTGCACGACCTTGACGCCGTGCTTCTTGAACTCGTCGACATGCTCCTGCGGCTTGTTGCCGGCGGTTTCGACCACCTTGATGCCGCTCTCGATGATGGCGGCGCGATATTCGGCATAAGGCGGCGGCTTGATTGCGGGCAGGATGGTGAGGTTGACGCCAAACGGCTTGTCGGTGAGATCGCGGCAGCGGGCGATCTCCTTCCTGAGGTCCTCCGGTGTCGGCTGGGTCAGCGCCGTGATGAAGCCGAGCGCGCCGGCATTGGCGACGGCGGCGACCAGCTCGGCGCGCCCGACCCACTGCATGCCGCCCTGGACGATCGGGTGCTCGACTCCGACGAGCTTGGTGAACCGTGTCTGCAGCATGATCTGTTTCCCCGCTTGCGTGGCGCTCTTTTATCGGTCGATGCCGGCAGGATGCCGCCCGGGTCGGGAAAAGTCTATTGCGAGGGCGTGCGGTGGAGGCGGGGCGATCATGCGGGGAGTGGGGGGATTCCGTGAGGCGGATAATTGACGCGGGCTCGTGTCCCGGACGCGCTGCAACGCCTCTTCGCGTTGCCGCGCAGAGCCGCGACCCATGCCCAGCGAGCGCTCTGAAAGATGGGCGCCGGCTCTGCAGCGCACCGTCGAACCGGACGATGCTTCGCTCTGCCGGGGGATGCTGCGCTGCGTCCGGGGCACGGACGCACAATCTTCCGATCAATCTCGATCCGACTTGCAAACAGCAGACGCATCTTCGCATCCTCGCGGCGCATTTCGCCCGAGCTTTGCCTGATCGCATCGCCCTCGTCGTGACAAGGGCGCAGGGAAGGCCGGGCGCCGGCTGGCACCCGCAAGTCCGTGCGCCAGAAGAATGCACACGGGGTGGACCACAGGTCAGCCAATCGCCCGGCCTTCCCTGCGCGGTGGTTTACGGCTTACTTCGTGCTCTCCCCGGGGAGCGATGCACTATTGCCCCCGTCGCCCCGCAGATGGCTGATGCAAGCGCCCGGTCGGGCAGCACGCATCACCACAGGACTTGACGCACAGACCCCGGGCGTCAGGACCACACGACTTCGCCGTCCGCGCACGTCCTCGCTGGGTCTTCGGGAGCTGGCGTGTGCTCGCACCCGAAGCCATGCGAAGACGCTGTCGGCGCCGTGTCGTAGGCGCGAAAGCCTGTGCTCACGGTTTCCCGCCCTGCAAGGCTCGCCGCGCCCGACGCCGTCGCGTCCATCGCTGCCCCACCCGCGGTCCGTGACGATCGCGATCCGCCCCTTGTCCCGGGTCAGGGTGTGTCGTAGGTGCGCCAAATCCGAATTTCGGTAAAGTGGAATATTTTGGCAGACGGGGATTGACAGGCGGCGCGCGAAATTTGTGCGGCTGTTTTGCCCGACGGGCGAACCCTGCCGGGCTATTCCGTCGACAGCCGCACCATCTGGCGGCCGCCGTTCATTTCCTTGAGGCTGTTGACGAAGTTTTCGGGGCGCTGCCAGCGGTAGGGGACCTTCAATCCCATGTACTCGGCGATGTCGCCGATGAAGCCGGTGCAATTGGTGGTCTCGGCGTTCCAGACCGGCGAGCTCGCCTGCAATTTCTTGATATAGGCAAACACGCGCTTGGCGTCGGCTTCGTTCAGATATACGCGGTAGTTCGCGGTCAGATACTCCGGGTCGAGATCGCCGTAGCTCGCGCCGGTCTCCGCCGGCACCCAGGTGAGGTGACCAAGCACATAGGCCCAGGTGTCGCCGGCGGGCGTGAGCCCTGCCACTTCGACGGCGCGCTCGCTGGTCTTGCCGTACCAGACGAAGGCGTGGCCCCAGCTCGCCGCCGTGCGGGCGCGGAAATCGACGTAGTACGGACCTTTTTCCGCGCGCGCGACCGGGCGCCGGGTCGATGGCGCCGGCCGTGATACGGTGTCGGTCGTGGCAAGCGCGTTTGCGTCAGCAACGCGCTTGTTCGCTTCGTGGGCCGAGGCCGAAGGTGTCGTACACGCGAGCATGGCCGCGAGCGCGAATCCCGCAAGGATGCAGGGTCCCGATCGATCAGGTTTGTTCGTCACGCTGTGCCCCTCGACTGTCGGCCACTCACGCAGAGTCTACGCTTGCTTCTGCGGGTATTTCGCTAACGCGTCAGTAGCGCGCTGCGACGGGGCCGGGCGCCTTGCCGATCGGGGCCTTTCCAACCGGGCTCTTGCCAATCGGCATCTTGCCGATCGGCGCCTGCTCCGAATAGACGGGAACGGGCTGCCGGCGCGGCAGATCCGCGGCATTCGCGACCGTTACCAGAGCAAGCGTAGCACCCACGACAAATACAATCTTCTTCACAGTCATACCCCTAGAAGGTTTGGTCCAAACACGGCACCGCCGTGCCCCCAGACACGCCTCACAGAAGGGCGGCCGAATGCGTCCACAGTGCGGCATCGGCGCGACATGTTGGCGGCATCTGCCGGCCGCGCGGAGATGTGATGTGTCTGGATGTTTCGGCGCGCTCTGCCCAGCCTACGCGACTCGGCCTCACCCGATCCGGTTCAGGCTGTTCCTGATCGTCGAGAAGATGCCGCCGATGTCTTTTCGCAAACCGTCGAGCGCGTTGAAACTGTCGAAGATGCGGGCGAGGCGGTCTTCGACCTCGCGTTTGCTCTTGGTCAGCGCGTCGACGCGCGAGGCGAGGGTGACGTCGCCGTTTGCCTCGATCTCGCCGACGGTTTTGGCGAGGAGGTCGTGCGTCGTGCCGACGTCCGCGATCATGGCCTCGATTCCGAACACGGGCGCCTTCAGCGGGACGAGGTCAGCCTGCGACTTCGACAGCTCTGTCTTGAAGGCGTTCAGCGTCGCCAGCGTTTCCTGTAACGCACCGAGGCGCTGGCGCGACTGGAGAACAAAATCGTTCAACGCATTCTGGCGGTCGGCAAGCGTCTTGCCCTCGGCGTCGATCTCGACACGGGCGAGCGAGCGTTCGAGCTGGGCCCGGCGCTCGCCGAGCTCTTCGAAGTCGAGCCCGATGCCTTTCAGGATGTGGAAGCTGTCGTCGATGCGGGCCAGGCGCTGCTCGATGTCGATCTTGTTCTTCGACAGCGTCTCGACGCGGGCGCCGAGCGGTGCTTCGCCGCCGGTTTCGAGCTCGTCGACGCTCTTGGCGAGGCGCTCATGGCTGAGGCTCAGCTCGCCGATCAACGCATTGAGGCCAGCGTCCGACGCGCGCAGCGGCACCAGCTCAGCGTGGGACTTCGCTAGATCGTCCTTGTACTGGTTCAGGGTCGCAAAGGTGTCCTGGACCGCGCCGACCCGGGACAGCAGCGTCGATACGTCGCCCGCGATGTCCTTGAGCCGGTCGGCGAGGTTGTTCTTGCGGTCGTCGGTCTCGAGGTCGTGCAGCGAGCGTTCGAGCTGGTTCTGGCGGTCGCGGATCTCAGTGAAAACCGGCTCGACCGCGCGGCGCTGCTCGGCGATCTTGCCGACCATATCGCGCAATTCCTGCTGGCGGCGGCGGATTTCGGCGAGCTGGTCGTGCATGTCGGTGGATTCGTTGCGGCCCCGCTGCAGCAGGGCGCGCTGCTCGGTCTCGCCCAGCTTGTCGTGCAGGGCGGAAACGGCCTCCCGGGGATCGCTCTCGATCAGGTGCTGGACGGTGGCGTCGAGGTGGTTCTGCAGGGCGTGGGCGACGACCACGTCCTCGCGGGTCTTCTTGAGGCGGTCGCGCAATGTGTCGAGGCGCCGGTCCTGGCGCGAGAGCCGCCAGGCGGAGGCGCCGATCAGTGCCAACGCCAAGGCCAGGATCGCGCCGGTCGCAACACGCTGCGGGACGGGCAGGCCTCCGAACCAGGCAGGCAGGTGGCCGACATCGTAACCGAGCGCCTGCTGGGCGAAGATCGCGATGGCAGTGAGCAGAACAAACCAGGCAACCAGGAAAAACAGCCACATCGTGACTTCCTCACGCCGGCACATTATCGCCATAATTGCTATTGGAGAGCGGAACCGAGATCAAGGGCGGCGGGAGCTTGCTGGATAGGTCCGGCCTCACGATCCACGGCTGAATGCGTCAGCCGATCGGTGGAGGGGGAGAGGCGCGTTTCCCGTGTTGGGGGCAGACGTTCAGGGCGCTGGTCATGCCCGGGCTTGTCCCAGGCATCCACGCGCCTCCGCGCCAACAGAACGTGGATGGCCGGGACAAGCCCGGCCATGACGGAGAGAGAAGCTACAGCCGAAACTCGTTGGTCAGCTCGCCGATGCCGTCGATCGCGACGGTCACAATGTTCACCGGCTCTTTCATCACGCCGACGCCGACCGAGGTGCCGACGGCAATGAGGTCGCCGGGGAGCAGGGTCATGTCGTGGGA
This sequence comes from Bradyrhizobium sp. Kon56, assembly GCF_055807635.1. Classification (NCBI taxonomy): domain Bacteria; kingdom Pseudomonadati; phylum Pseudomonadota; class Alphaproteobacteria; order Hyphomicrobiales; family Nitrobacteraceae; genus Bradyrhizobium; species Bradyrhizobium sp. Kon56. The sequence goes on from NZ_JBVVOU010000001.1 coordinate 519,884, forward strand.
GATCCTGCTGACCAGCTCCTGCGCGGTGAAGATCATGTCCGATATCGGATAGTTCTGTCGCTCCGCACCGTTGAGGATGGTGCGGACCACCAGCCTGACCGGATCGAGACCGGTCGCGATGACGGGGCCGAACGGGCCGTAATCGTCGATGCCTTTGGCCCGTGCCCATTGCGGGAAGGTCGGGTCGCTGGTCAGGATGTCGTTGGCGGTGATGTCGTTGACGCAGGTGTAGCCGAAGATGAAGCTGTCCGCTTCCGCCGGCGACACCCGGGCACAGGTCTTGCCGATGACGATGCCGAGCTCGCCTTCATACGTGGTCTTGCCATCGTAATAAGAGGGACGGCGGATCACCGCGCCTGGCGTCGTAATGCTGGTGGTGGCCTTCAGGAGGTAGAGCGGCTCCGGTGGCTCGGGCTGGTTGAGCCTGGCCGCGAGTGCATGAAAATTGTTCCAGAGCGCGACGATCTTGCTGGGCACGCAGGGCGCGAGCAGTTCGACCTCCGACAGCGCCAGCGTCTTGCCGGTGGCTGCATGGCGGCCAAACATCTCGCCCTCATGGACGCTGATGCCCGACGACGTTAGCGTGCCGAAGCCGGTCGCACCGCTATTCCGGAAGCGGAGCCATTGTTTGATCTCGCCAGCCATCACGCCACCGCCAGTGCGCGCGGATCCGATGGGGTCGGGATGCCGTCGTAGAGACCGGCAATGCGGGCGCGCTGGGTCACCATCGCCAGCACTGAATCGAGGGCGGGGGTGGCGACGCCGGTGAGGCGGCCCATCTCCTGCACGACGGTGACGAGCGGGTCGATCTCCATCGGGCGGCCGCGCTCGAGATCCTGGAGCATCGAGGTCTTGTGCGCGCCGACCTTGCGCGCACCTTCGATGCGGCGCTCGACGTCGACGCGGAATTTGACGCCGAACGTTTCGGCGATGCCTTGCGTCTCCATCATGATCGCGCGCGACAGCGCGCGAGTGGCCGGATCGGTGCAGATCACGTCGAGCGTTGCATGGGTGAGTGCGCTGATCGGGTTGAAGCAGACATTGCCCCACAGCTTGAGCCAGATCTCGTCGCGGATGCGGTCGAGCACCGGCGCCTTCAGCCCGGCTGCGACGAAGAGATCGGCGAGGCGTTGCACGTCCGGGGTGATCTCGCCGGAGGGCTCGCCGAGCGGAAAGTTGTTGCCGTAGACGTGACGGATCACGCCGGGCGCCTCGATCTCGGTGGCGGGATAGACGATGCAACCGATGGCGCGCTCGGCGCCAATTTCGCGCCACTGCCGTCCGCCGGGGTCGATGCTCTCCAGCGTCGAATTCTCGTATTGGCCGCCGTGCTTGTAGAAGTACCAATAGGGGATGCCGTTGACGGCGGTGACGATGCGGGTGTGGGGTCCGAGCAGCGGCTGCATTGTCTCGATCACGCCGGTGATCGAGTGCGCCTTCAGCGTGATGATGATGTAGTCCTGCACACCGAGCTCGGCGGGATCGTCGGTGCAGCGCGGATGCACGGTGTGCTTCTCCTCGCCCGCGAGCAACGTCAGGCCGCGCTCGCGCATCGCGGCAAGGTGCGCGCCGCGTGCGACGAGGCTGACGTCGGCGCCCGCGCGCGCGAGCTGAACCCCGAGATATCCGCCGATTGCGCCGGCGCCGTAGATGCAGATCTTCATGGAATCCTCGCGAAGCAGCGGAAGCCGGATTTCGGGACGAAAGATCCGGTCCGGCTCGGAAGGTCCGAGCCGGGGACGGTAGTCGCAGGGGAAGTGAGACGCTTTAAGCTGCTTGCGGCGTGCCGTTGATCGCTTCGTCCACGAAGGAGGCGATGTCACGCATGCTGATGACCGAGACGAGGCTGTAATCGTCGATGACAGGCAGGTGCCGGATGTGATTCCGGTTCATCAGATGGCGGACGTGCTCGATCGTGTCGTTTGAGGTGCAGGATACGAGCTGCTGCACCGAGACGAGCTGCGAAACCTTGACGTTGACGGCATTGGCGCCGTGCTCGGCGACGGCGCGCACGACGTCGCGCTCGGTGAACATGCCGACCGCGGTGTTACCCTCGGAGCGGACCACGTCCTTCACCACAAGTGCGCTGATATTGTTGGCGCGCATCAGCTTGGCGGCGATACCCACCGTTTCGTTCATTCGCACCGTGACAACGCGCGGTGTCTTCTTGCGCAGAATGTCTCCGACCAGCATTGCAACCTCCCTGGGTGAATGATGGGGCAAGTGTGGTATACATAATGCCAATCGTCAAGCACTCGATTTGGCTGTTCCGAAAAATCTTGAGGCAACAATGCTGACGTTTGCCGTGAGCCAAAAAGAAAGAGGCGCATCGCTGCGCCCCCTGTCTCACCGTGCAAGGAGTGTTCGTTATGCCGTCTCGGTCTTGGCGTTCCCCGTCGCGGCGTTGGCGCTCTCGGCTTCCTTGCCGAGGATGAAGGAGCGGCGCATCGGCTTGATCACGAACAGCGCCGTCAGGGCCGCCGTCGCGTTCAGCGCGACTGCGACCACGAACACGGCCTTCCAGCCATACGTGGCCGAGATCACGCTGGCGAGCGGAACGAGCAGGGACGCGGTCCCCTTCGCCGTGTAGAGCATGCCGTTGTTGGTGGTTGCGAACTTCGAGCCGAAGGTGTCGCCGCAGGTCGCTGGGAACAGCGAGTAGATCTCGCCGAACACGCCGAAATAGACCGCGGTGGCGAGCACGAAGACGACAGGGACGTGGCCATAGGCCGACAGCGTCAGCAGCATCAGCGCGGCGGTGCCGAAGGCGATGAACATGGTGTGCTCGCGGCCGATCGTGTCGGAGACGAAGCCGAAGAACGGCCGTCCGAAACCGTCGAAGATGCGGTCGAGCGAGATCGCGAACGTCAATGCCGCCATCTGGAATCCGGCGAGCGTGACCGGCGTGTCGGCGATCTTGAAGTCGTGTGCGATCGGGGCGATCTGCGCCGCGGTCATCAGGCCGCCGGAGGCGACCATGACGAACACGAGATACATGACCCAGAAAATAGGGGTGCGCAGCACCTGGGGCGGGGTGAAGTCGATCTTGGTCTGCGGCAGATTGAGCTGCTTCTTCTTCGGCGGGATCGAGATCCGCGGCGGCTGAATGAAGAAGGCGAGCACGAAGACGATCACGCCCTGGCCGATGCCGAAGGTGAGGAACGCGTGCTGATAGCCGCTCGTTGCGATCATGGCTGCGATCGGCACGACGGTGAGTGCAGCGCCTGCGCCGAAGCCGGCGGCAGTCGCACCGGCGGCAAGGCCCCGGCGATCGGGAAACCATTTCAGCGCGTTGCCGACGCAGGTGCCGTACACGGCGCCCGCGCCCATGCCGCCGATGATCGCGGCCGCGTAGAGCAAGGTGAGGCTATCGGCATAGGAGTTGAGAATCCACGACAGCGCGATCATGACGCCGCCGAACATGATGACGATGCGCGGGCCGTATTTGTCGACGAACCAGGCCTCGATCGGCACCAGCCAGGTTTCGGTGACGACGAAGATGGTGAAGGCGAGCTGGATCGCGGCGCGTCCCCAATGGTGCGCGTGATCGATCGGATCGACGAACAGGGTCCAGCCATATTGCAGGTTGGCGATCATCGCCATGCAGACGATGCCCATGACCAGCTGGAGCCAGCGGAAACCTGTGCGGAGAGGCGCGGCCGTGACAGCGCCATCGGTGCTGGAAATCATCAAGAACCTCCCAAGCGCCTGTCTGGTTCGACACCGGTCGCAAGATGACCTGATGTCGCAATATTGTGGCTTATCGTCGCAAGCGCGGTGGCGACCTTGGTATACCATATTCCAGATTGCAAGCCCTATCTTGGCGCGCGCCTGAAAATTTGCGGAGTTCCTTTAGGGACGGCGGGTTCACGAAAACGTCGCGCACAACGAAAACGCCCGGCCGCGAGGCCGGGCGTTTTGCGCGAGAAGCGCTTTTGGAGCGCGTCAGACGGTCGATTGCGCGACCACGACCTTGCGCCAGGGCTTGAGCACCGCGATCGCCAGCGCCGAGGCCAGGATGTTGGCGCCGGCTGCGATGATAAACACGTTGTCCCAACTGCCCGACGACTGCTGCATGTAGTTGCCGATCGGGACCAGCAGCGCGGCCGTACCCTTCGCGGTGTAGAGCAGGCCGGCATTGGTGGTCGCGAACTTGGCGCCGAACGTGTCGGTGCAGGTCGAGGGGAACAGCGAGTAGATCTCACCCCAAGCGAAGAACACGAAGCCCGAGAGCAGCACGAACCAGAGCGGATCGTGGCCCCAGAGGTAGAGCATCCAGATGCCGATACCTTCCATGCCGAAGGCGATGAACATCGTGTTCTCGCGGCCGATCATGTCGGAGATCCAGCCGAAGAACGGACGCGTCAGGCCGTTGAGCACGCGGTCGATCGTGGCCGCGAAGGTCACCGCGGTCATCGTCACCGCCATCAGCGTGACCGGCACGTTGTCGATCTTCCAGTCCGCCGCGATCGGCTTCAGGTTCGCCGTCACCATCAGGCCGCCAGCGCCGACAATCACGAACATGAAGTACATCAGCCAGAAGATCGGCTGACGCAGCACCTCGGTCGGCTGGTAGTTGCGCCGGGTCTGCTGCAGATTGGCGTTCACGACCGCGTTCGGCACCTGACCTGCTTTCGGCGCGAGCAGGAAGAAGGCGAGGATGCAGATGATAATGCCTTGTCCGAGGCCGAAATAAAGGAAGGTGGTCTGGAAACCGCTGTCCTTGATCATGGCCTGGATCGGCGCGACGGTCAGCGCGGAGCCCGCACCGAAACCAGCGGCCGTGATGCCCGCGGCAAGACCGCGCTTGTCCGGAAACCACTTCAGCGCGTTACCGACGCAGGTGCCGTAGACGCCGCCGGCGCCGATGCCTGCGATGATCATGCCGAGATAGTAGCCGTTGAGCGTGGTCGCCTCCGCGTTGATCGCCCAGCCGGCGGCACAGAGCACGCCGCCGACCAGCACCACGATGCGCGGACCGTATTTGTCGACGAACCATCCTTCGATCGGCACGAGCCAGGTCTCGAACAGCACGAACAGCGTAAAGGCCCATTGGATCGACGCACGATCCCAGCCGAACTTCTTCTGGATGTCGGGGACGAAGAACGTCCAGCCGTATTGATAATTGGCGATCATTACCATCGCCGCGACGCCAACTGCCAATTGCGTCCAGCGATACGTGTCGCTAACGCGCGCGGCTGTCGGGGCGGTTGCTTGCACCATGTCCGTCATAAAGCCTCCCGTGGCGCCTCTCATTTTTCTGCGAGCGCTGGAACGGCATTCTTGTATGCATTATGCCAAGCTTCAAGCGCTGGTCCGGTCACCGTGCGCAAATGCCGCAGGACCTTGCCCGGTTGCGGCTGTGACTCAGGACAGCACAAGTAGAAATGGCCCCGTGATCCGGGGCCATTCATCAAAAGTAGTATGCGGACTGATCTAAAACCGTCTCCCGCTGCGCGCGCAGGCGCGGGCGGCTGTCCGGCCTACAGGCCAAAGCGCGGCAGGTCGCCGTTGTGATTCGAGATCTCGGCGCTCGCCATCAGGAGGCGGTCGATCGTTGCCATCAGGCGGGCGAACAGCGTGGAGGAGGGCGCGAGAGCGACGGAAGCGGTCTTGGACATCGGAAATCCCTTTCTCGAGACGGTCAGTAGTGCTGTCTCATTTCGAAAGGGAATTTATGTATACCAGATGCCAATGTCTATGCATGCCATTGCATAGCAGCATTTAGCTTTTCGCATTGCAGCATAATAATCAGTTAAATGGGCCGATTTGAGCGGGATATGCCCAAAGCCGGCCGAAACTGAACCATTTGACCGTCGATATCCAAAAACGGAGCCTTGGCAGCGGCACATGAAGCCGTTAGTGGTCTGCCCCCTCCAATCATCTGTCAGAGTGGTTCATGTCGAGCGCCTCGCCCGCCGTCTCGATCGGCATCGATTTTGGGACCAGCAACACGGTCGTGGCCCTTGCGGCGGACGATCGCCGGGTCGAGGCCATCCGCTTTGACCATGGTGAGCAGCGCCACAGCGTCTTCGTGTCAGCGCTGTGCTTCTGGGAGGACCGGCCGGGAGCCGGCGCCCAGGCTGAAGGCGGCCCGTGGGCGATCGAGCAGTTCCTGGAAGGACGCCATGTCTACCGCTTCCTCCAGTCGTTCAAGACCTTTGCCGCAAGCTCCAGCTTCAACACCACCCAGGTGTTCCGGCAGCGCTACAAGTTCGAGGATATTTTGGCGGCGTTCCTGCGGACGCTGGCGCGGCATGGCGGCGATAAATTCGGCTTCGAGACGTCCACCATTACAGTCGGTCGCCCCGTCCGCTTCGCCGGGGGCAATCCCGACGAAGCGCTGGCGATGCAGCGCTACCGGGCCGCGTTCGAGCGCCTCGGCGCCGGCCACGCCCGCTATGTCTACGAACCCGTGGGCGCGGCGTTCTCCTTCGCCCGCCGGCTGGAGCGCGATGCGACCGTGCTGGTCGCGGATTTCGGTGGCGGCACCAGCGATTTCTCGGTGATGCGGTTCTCGCGTGCCGGCGGCGCCTTGCGCGCCGAGCCGCTCGGCCATGCCGGCATCGGGATTGCGGGCGACACCTTCGACTACCGTATCGTCGATCACGTCGTCTCGCCGCGGCTGGGCAAGGGCTCGAGCTTCCGCTCGTTCGACAAGGTGCTGCCGATCCCCACCGGCCACTACACTAATCTCGCGCGCTGGCATCAGCTCGCGATGATGAAGAGCAACGGCGACCTGCGCGAACTCCGGGAGCTTGCGCGCACCGCGGTGAAGCCGGCTCTGCTCGAGGATTTCATCACCATCGTCGATCTCGACCTCGGCTTTGCGCTGTACCGCGCGGTGTCCGACGCCAAGGTCGCGCTGTCGGCCCAGGATCAGGTGGAGTTCCGCTTCAAAGGAGGCGGGGTCGATATCGGCTCGACTATCACGCGGAAGAATTTCGAAGCCTGGATTGCCGACGACATCGCGAGGCTCGGGGCCACCGTCGACAAGGTGCTGGGCGAAGCCGGCATCACCGCGCGCGAGGTCGAGAAGGTGTTTTTGACCGGCGGCACGTCTTTCGTGCCGGCCGTTCGAAAACTGTTCGCCGAGCGGTTCGGCAACGAACGGCTGATGTCGGGCGATCAGTTCGAGTCGATTGCGTACGGCCTTGCTTTGATCGGACACAGCCCGGACCCGGACCGCTGGACCGCAAGCGGCGGGCTCCAGTCGAGGGCGGGCGCGTAGCCTACGGTCACGCGGCCGCCCCTAAGTCGCGTCCGATCGCTATTGCTTGATCTCAGGCTCGACGAGCTTCGCCAGATTGCGCAGCGATTCCTGCCAGCCGAGATAACAAGCCTCCGGCGGGATGACGTCGGGGATGCCGGCCTGCGTGATATCCAGCTCGGTGCCTACGGATACTTTCTTCAGGATCACGGTGACCTGGATCTCTCCCGGCAGATTGGGGTCGTCGAACCTGTCGGTGTAACGGAGACGTTCGCCGGGGACGAGCTCGAGATATTCGCCGCCGAAGGCGTGGCTGTTGCCCGTCGTGAAGTTACGGAACGACATCTTGAACGTGCCCCTGACCTTCGGCTCGAAATGATGGACGGTGCAGGTGAAGCCATTCGGCGGAAGCCATTTTGCCAACGCATCCGCCTCCAGGAAGGCGCGATAGACTTTCTCCGGGCTGGTCGTGAGAACGCGGTGCAGGCGGACAGTGCTGGGCATGATCATTCTTCCTCATGAATCGCCGGGCTCGACGTGGGCGTCTACTGCCCGTTCATGTCCAGATGACGAAGGAGATGCTGCCGATCCGACGCGGCGTCTCGATTTTTTTTGATGGATCCACGCATGGGGCGCTCGGCAGCCTTCGAGAGCAGCTCGCCGGGGGGCGAAAGATGAGCGCTGAATAGCGCGCGTCCTGCACCTACCGCCGGGCTCCCGAGCCGTTAAATTCCGTCAAGCCTTGCAAATGGCGAGGATGAGGTATACGTTGAGGCTGTTCGTTCAGCCGCTGTGCCTTGTTGAATGCGCCCGCGGGCTCCTTTTCCATAGACATCGACGAATAGAATTTGTTCTGCGTGACGATCACGCGGAACCTGCGCGTATGCGCTTTGGAGAAGAAAATGACGACAGGTACTGTAAAGTGGTTTAACGGCCAGAAGGGCTTTGGATTCATTCAGCCGAACGACGGCGGCAACGATGTGTTCGTTCACATCAGCGCGGTCGAGCGGGCTGGTCTTGCAGGTCTCGCTGAAGGCCAAAAGGTCAACTTCGAACTCAAGACCGACAAGATGCGGGGCAAGGTCAGCGCTGAGAATCTCTCGCTGGCCTAAGCCTTGGTGCCGTTTCACGGATGTACTGAAACGGCCATGCCACCCGCTCGATCCCAGGATTGAGCGGGTTTTTGTCCGTTGCAGAGCAGGGTGAATAATGAGCGCCAAGAGACCGGCCGAACCGTCACCCGAAAGCATCGCGCGTTCTAACCGTCAGCGTTTGGCCGCTGAGGAAGGCGCGCGGGCGATGGTGGACGTTGGAAAGCAAGCCGTCGATGTTCGCAAGAACATGGCGCGGCTTCGAGAGCTGCGCCAGGCCAAGGAAGCGGCAGACGCCGCCCTTCAGGCGTCGCTGCCGCCGCCCGTCCCGACGAAGCGCAAGAAGAAGGTGACGCCATAACTGGCTTCCATTGCGCCGAGGACAATTTGGAGAGGGCCGATCACATGCCAAAGAGTGCGGGTCGTGCCTAGAATAAAGTCGGATGGCGGTGGCACCATCACCTTCTTTCTCGCGCTTGGCGCGGGACGACAGATGTGCCGTCTTGCGACGACGTTCCTGACGCAGAAGCAGGCTTTCAGTTATCTTCGCAAGAACCGGACCGAGTTCGAGCGCATGGCGCGGGCGCAGCTCGCTTCTGGTGCAGTCGAAGACGGAATCGTCGTGCTCTCGATGCTGTAGACCAGGCGGATTTCGGCGCCCCGCCTTTAGCGGAATTCGCGGTCGGAGTCTGGGATCGTCGTGCCTATTCGGAGCCGCTTCCCGGCTTCGCCTCCCGGGCCAATCGCTCCGCTTTCAGCCGTTCGCGATTCTCGTTGAAGGAGTTCTGGTCCTTCGCATAGTCATTGATCGGCTTCTGCGTTGTCGCAGGCTTGAACGCCTTGTTGGCTTCACGCTTGGCGCGATCAGAGGATTGATCTTTCGACATTTAAGCCCTCAATTTGATCAACGAGCGTGGTCCTGGCGAGTGCCGGACGCGACGCCACCCGTGCCCGAACTGAAAGGCCGACTTGCCATCCTCGGAAGCGAAGGCGACCAGTTCTTCAGCGTGGGGCAGGGTCTTTGCGAGGCGTGCTGCACTCGCCGTGGAGATGGCATGCTGGCATTTCCGGCATGCTCGCATTTCCGGGAGCACACCGGTCGAGGGAGCAACGGCCGGCCACCGCATCTGTTCCTCGCGAACCAATCTTTAATCCAGCCTTGGCGGCGCGGCAAGCGCGCCGATCGTGCGATGCAGCCTTTGCGCGCCAACAAAAAGGCCGCCGAAGCCGGCGGCCTTTCGCGTCGTGAGATAAGCCCGCTTATTCGGCGGCCTGCTTCTGCGGCGGATCGAGCGCGCCGGACTTGTGGATATCGGCGACCTGATGGTCCGAGAAGCCCAGCACGGTGCGCAGGATCTCGTCGGTGTGCTCGCCGAGCAGCGGGGATCGCTCCACCTCGCTCGGGGAGTCCGACAGCTTGATCGGGTTGCCGACGGAGATGTACTTGCCGCGGGTGGGGTGGTCGACCTCGACCACGGTGCCGGTCGCGCGCAGCGACTGGTCCTCGGCGATCTCCTTCATCGACAGGATCGGGCCGCAGGGAATGTCGTCCTTGTTGAGGATTTCCATCGCCTCGAACTTCGTCTTCGTCATCGTCCATTGTTCGATGCGGCCGAAGATCTCATTCAGGCGCGGCAGGCGGACGGCCGGCTTGGCGTAGTTGGGATCGGTCTTCCAGGAGGGCTCACCGATCACGTCGCAGATCTTCTCCCAGACCGGGGCCTGGGTGATGAAGTAGATATAGGCGTTGGGATCGGTCTCCCAGCCCTTGCACTTCAGGATGCGGCCGGGCTGGCCGCCGCCGGAATCGTTGCCGGCACGCGGCACGGCATCGCCGAACGGAATGCCTTCGCCGAACTGGCTGTATTCCTTGAGCGGACCATGGGCGAGGCGCTGCTGGTCGCGCAGCTTGACGCGCGCGAGATTGAGCACGCCGTCCTGCATCGCGGCGGTGACGCGCTGGCCCTTGCCGGAATGGGTGCGCTGATAGAGTGCGGTGACGATGCCGAGCGCCAGATGCAGACCGGTGCCGCTGTCGCCGATCTGCGCGCCGGTCACGAGGGGCAAGCCGTCGCGGAAGCCCGTGGTGGAGGCGGCGCCGCCGGTGCACTGGGCGACGTTCTCATAAACCTTGCAGTCCTCGTATGGTCCGGGACCAAAGCCCTTAATAGAGGCGACGATCATCTTCGGGTTGATCGCCTGGATCTTCTCCCAGGGGAAGCCCATGCGGTCGAGCACGCCGGGGCCGAAATTCTCGACCAACACGTCGCACTTCTTGATGAGCTCGGTGAGGACTTCCTTGCCCTTGGGGTTCTTGGTGTCGAGCGTGATCGAGCGCTTGTTGTGGTTGAGCATGGTGAAATACAGGCTGTCCACATTCGGGATGTCCTGCAGCTGGCCGCGGGTGATGTCACCCACGCCCGGGCGCTCCACCTTGATCACGTCGGCGCCGAACCATGCGAGCAACTGCGTGCAGGTCGGCCCGGACTGGACGTGGGTGAAGTCGAGAATGCGAACGCCCTCGAGCGCTTTTGTCATCGTGTTGCTCCGTACTCTGATCTACCCCTGCACCCGCAGGGACCTTGTGGGTTGACGGGGATGCTTACTTCTTCTTCTGCAGAACGCTCTGCGGATTGAGATTGCCGATGCGGCCGCTCTCGGAACCGGCGGCCGGATCGATCACGGCGTTGATGAGCGTCGGCTTGCCCGAAGCCATGGCCTCGTTGACGGCGCGCTTGAGCTCGTCCGGTGAGGTGGCATTGACGCCGACGCCGCCGAAGGCTTCCATCATCTTGTCGTAGCGGGCGCCCTTGACGAACACCGTCGTCGCCGGATCGGCGTTGGCGCCGTTGACGTCGGTGCCGCGATAGATGCCGTCATTGTTGAAGACGACGACGCAGATCGGCAAATTGTAGCGGCAGATGGTCTCGACCTCCATGCCGGAGAAGCCGAAGGCCGAGTCGCCTTCGACCGCGAGCACGGGATGGCCGGTCTCGAGAGCAGCCGCGATCGCCTGGCCCATGCCAATGCCCATCACGCCCCAGGTGCCGACGTCGAGACGCTTGCGTGGGCGATACATGTCGATGACGCCGCGGGCGAGGTCGAGCGTGTTGGCGCCCTCGTTGACGAGGATCGCCTCGGGATGATCCTTGATGACGTTCTTCAGCACGCCGAGCGCGCCGTGATAGTCCATCGGCGATTTGTTGTTCATGAGCTTCGGCGCCATCTTGGCGACGTTCTCTTCGCGCTTGGTCGAAATCGCCTTGGTCCATTCGGCAGGCGGGGCGGTCCAGCCCGAAGCCATCGCCTGGTTGAAGGCGGAGACGACCGAGCCGATGTCGCCGACGACGGGCGCGACGATCTCGACGTTGGAGTCCATCTCGCGCGGTTCGATGTCGACCTGGATGAACTTCTTGGGCGCTTCGCCCCAGTTCTTGCCCTTGCCGTGCGAGAGCAGCCAGTTCAGCCGGGCGCCGATCAGCAGGACGACGTCGGATTCCTTCAGCACCGTCGAGCGGGCAGCGCCTGCGCACTGCGGATGGGTGTCTGAGAGGAGACCCTTGGCCATGCTCATCGGCAGGAAGGGGATACCGCTCTTCTCGACGAAGGTTTTGATCTCCTCGTCGGCCTGCGCGTAGGCCGCGCCCTTGCCGAGGATGATGAGAGGGCGCTTTGCGCTCTTCAAAACATCAAGCGCGCGCTTGATCGAAGCGGGCGAGGGGATCTGCGCGGGAGCCGCGTCGATTACCTTGACCAGCGACTTCTGGCCGGCATCGGCGTTCATCACCTGGCCGAACAGCTTTGCCGGCAGGTCGAGATAGACGCCGCCCGGACGGCCGGAGACGGCGGCTCGGATGGCACGGGCAAGACCAATGCCGATGTCCTGGGCGTGCAGCACACGGTAGGCTGCCTTGCACAGCGGCTTGGCGATCGCGAGCTGGTCCATCTCTTCATAGTCGCCCTGCTGGAGGTCGACGATCTCGCGCTCGGAGGAGCCCGAGATCAGGATCATCGGGTAGCAGTTGGTGGTGGCGTGGGCGAGCGCGGTGAGACCGTTGAGGAAGCCGGGCGCGGAGACGGTGAGGCAGATGCCGGGCTTCTTGGTGAGGTAGCCGGCGATGCCCGCCGCATAACCGGCGTTCTGCTCGTGGCGGAACGAAATCATGCGAATACCGGCCGCCTGCGCCATGCGGCCCAAATCCGTGATCGGGATGCCCGGCACATTATAGATGGTGTTGATGCCGTTCAGCTTGAGCGCGTCAATGACGAGATGAAAACCATCCGTCAATTCCTGCTCGGTGCCCGGTGCTTCGGACTTGGTCGCGGTATTCAGCATGGGCCTTGTCTCCCTGGTCTCAAGATGCCGTTTCAGGCTTTTGCGGGCGATGCCTCGCCCTTTGGTGAACGTTGCCGGCTAGAAGAGTTCCTGACCATGCGCTTCGACGTAAGCGGCAAGGCCAAGGGTGTGATCGCGGGCGCGCTTCTCGGCGAGCTCGGTATCGCGCGCCTCCAGGGCTTCGATCATGCCGAGATGCTCGGGAAGCGACGTCGCGGTGCGGTCCTTGCGTCCGATGGTCAATTGCCGATAGCCACGCACATGCAGCAGCAAGTCGTTGGTGAGATCGACCAGCACCGGTGATTCCGACAGCGAGATCAGCGCCTGGTGGAAGGCGATGTTGGCGCGCGAATATTCCTCGACGTGATCCTCGGGCAGGCGATCCTTGCCAAATTCCTTGAAGTAGTCGCGCAGCGCCGTGATGTCTTTCTTGCGCGCTGTGGCGGTGATGAGGCGAGCCGCCATGCTCTCCAGCGCCGCCCAGGCGCGGATCATGTCGACGATCTCGCTTTTGGTCCTTCGGACCACCATGATGCCGCGGCGAGGAACCGTCTTCACGAAACCGTCTTGCTCTAGCATCGCGATGGCTTCGCGGATCGGCGTGCGGCTCACGCCGAGGCGCTCGGACAACGCTCGCTCGTCGAGCATGACGGGTTCGGGCGTCGAGTAGATGTCCATCTTGAGGATGGCTTCCTTCAAGGCGTCATACGCCTTGTTCTTGAAGCTCGACTCCGGGGCAATACGAACGATTGCGATATCTGCCTCGGCCATGTTCGGCAACGCCTTGGTTGGTTTCCGCAGTGACACGACGAATCTCCTCCAGTGGGAGTCGTCTTTTACAGGATTATTAACGGGAAAGTTTTTGGCATACCAAATACCAGAATGTCAAGCTGCCTATTTTTTGCAGCGTTCTAAGGTGCGCTGCAGCTTGACAAGTTGGCTTCTGGCATACCAAATGCCATCGCCAGCCATTTTTGATCCAAGCCGGCGGAGTAATCTCGGCTTTATGCCACTCCGTTCCGCGACATGGAACAGAGCGCGGCGAATGGAAAGCATCACGGGCAGCCGCAACGCGCGCGCGCTTTGAGAACGCAAGAACCAAGGTCAAGGGAGAAGCCACATGTCCAATTCCAAAGATGCCGTCCGCAAGGTGCTTGACCAGGTCAAGGCGGACAAGCGCACCAGCCTGACCGCGCCGGAAGGCAAGCTGGTCTGCGACGCCTACGGCATTGCGGTGCCGAAGGAGGGTGTGGCGAAGTCGGCCGGCGAGGCCGGCAAAATGGCCGCCTCGATGGGGTTTCCGGTGGTGATGAAGATCGTCTCGCCGGACATTCTCCACAAGACCGAAGCCGGCGGTGTCATCGTCGGCCTCAAGACGGCCGAAGACGCCGAGAAGGCCTACGAGACGATTCTCTCCAACGCCAGGAAGTACAAGTCCGATGCCAAGATCGAGGGTGTCCAGGTGCAGCAGATGCTGGCCGGCGGCACCGAAGTGATCGTGGGGTCGATCACCGACGCCTCGTTCGGCAAGCTGGTTGCCTTCGGCCTCGGCGGCGTGCTGGTCGAAGTCCTGAAGGACATTACCTTCCGCCTCGCGCCCGCGACCAAGCAAGATGCGCTGTCGATGCTCGACGGCATCCAGGCGCATGAAATTTTGAAGGGCGTTCGCGGCGGCGAGCCGGTGAACCGCACGGCGCTCGCCGATGTCATCGTCAAGGTCTCGCAGCTCGTCACCGATTTCCCCGAGATCGTCGAGCTCGATCTCAACCCGGTGTTCGCGACGGCCAAGGACGCGATCGCGGCCGACGTCCGCATCGTCGTCGACTTCGCTTACGTGCCCAAGCCGAAGCCGCGCCCGACCGAAGAGATCGTCGCGGCGATGAGCCGCATCATGCAGCCGAAGGCGGTTGCCGTGGTCGGCGCTTCGGCCGAAGACGGCAAGATCGGCAATTCCGTGATGAAGAACCTCATCAACGGCGGCTACAAGGGCGACATCTACCCGATCCATCCCAAGGCCGCCGAGATCCTCGGCTACAAGGCCTACAAGAGCGTCAAGGACGTGCCCGGTGTGATCGACACCGCGGTGTTCGCAATTCCCGCGAAGTTCGTGGCCGCGGCGCTCACCGAATGCGGCGAGAAGAAAATTCCCGGCGCGGTTCTGATTCCGTCGGGCTTCGCGGAAGCCGGCGCGCCGGAGCTCCAGGCCGAGATCGTCGAAGTCGGCAAGAAGTACGACATCCGCCTGATGGGACCGAACATCTACGGCTTCTATTATACGCCTGCCAATCTCTGCGCGACCTTCTGCACCGCCTATGATGTCAAGGGCCACGCGGCACTGTCTTCGCAATCGGGCGGCATCGGCATGGCCATCATCGGCTTCTCCCGTTCGGCCAAGATGGGCGTGTCGGCGATCGTCGGCCTCGGCAACAAGTCCGACATCGACGAGGACGATCTGCTCGCCTTCTTCGAGCAGGATCCGAACACGAACCTGATCGCGCAGCACTGCGAAGACCTCAAGGACGGCCGCGCCTTTGCGGAAGCCGCAAAACGCGTCTCCAAGAAAAAACCGGTCATCGTGCTCAAGGCCGGCCGCACCTCCGCCGGTGCCAAGGCGGCCTCGTCGCACACCGGCGCGCTCGCCGGCAACGACAAGATCTACGAGGATGTCCTGGCCCAGTCCGGCGTGATCCGCGCCCGTAGCTTGCGGCAGCTGCTCGAATTCGCGCGGGGCGTGCCGGTGCTGCCGACGCCGAAGGGCGAGAACGTGCTGATCATTACCGGTGCAGGCGGTTCGGGCGTGCTGTTGTCGGACTCCTGCGTCGACAACGGCTTGTCGCTGATGTCGATGCCGCCGGATCTGGATGCGGCCTTCCGCAAGTTCATCCCGCCGTTTGGCGCGGCCGGAAATCCCGTGGACATCACCGGCGGTGAGCCGCCGATCACCTACGTCAACACCGTAAAACTCGGCCTGACGGACGAGCGCATCCACTCGCTGATCCTCGGCTACTGGCACACCATCGTCACGCCGCCGATGGTGTTCGCCCGCAACATGGTCGAGGTGAAGAAGGAGATGGAGGCCAAGGGCTTCGTGAAGCCGATCGTCGCCTCGCTCGCCGGCGACGTCGAGGTTGAGGAAGCCGCCGAATATCTCTACCAGAACGGCATTCCGGCCTATGCCTACTCGACCGAACTGCCGGTCGAGGTCCTCGGTGCCAAGTACAAATGGGCGCGCGGAGCAGGGCTGCTCTGAGCCGACGATGCCGCTTCACCTCTCCCCGCGCGCGGGGAGAGGTGAGAACAGTCAGGTCGCGATGGGCAGGAACGTGATCCGGCGCAAATCGATCGAGCCCCGATCGCCATCGGCGGCCGATCGCGACGCGCGCGACGGCGGCGTGCAGTCCGTCGATCGCGCGCTGTCGATCCTCGAGACATTGTCCGAAGACGACGAAGGCTATCGCCTCAGCGATCTCGCCGTCCGCACCGGGCTCTCGGCCTCGACCGTGCATCGCCTGCTGGCGACGCTGGAAAGCCGCCGCTTCGTGCAGTTCGACCGCGCCGAATCCAAATGGCATGTCGGCGTGCGCAGCTTCACGGTGGGCGCGAGCTTTGCGCGGCGGCGCAATTTCAGTGCCCAGGCCATTCCTTACTTGCGCAAGCTGCGTGATCTTACCCGCGAGACCGCCAATCTCGCCGTGGTCGACGACGAGTTCGTCATCGTGCTGACCCGGATGGAGAGCCGCGAGATCATGCGCTCGCTGACCCAAGTCGGCGGCCGCGTTCCGATGGTGACCTCCGGCGTCGGCAAGGCGGTGCTCGCGACCTATTCCGACGAGGACGTCGGCGCCGTCATCCGCCATCACGGCATGCCACGCCTGACCGAGAAATCGATCGTGCGGCCGAGCGACCTGTTCAAGGAGCTCGAAAAGATCCGCAAGCAAGGCTACGCGCTGGATGATGAAGAGGCCTGCATGGGTCTGCGCTGCGTTGCAGCGGTGGTCTACAACGCCTGCGCCGAGCCGCTTGCTGCGATTTCGGTGTCCGGCATGACCAGCCGGCTGACCGATCAGCGGTTACCGGAAATCGGGCAAATCGTCCGTGATGTTGCCGCCGAACTGACGGCAGCGCTCGGCGGGGCAATTCCGACGCCCCGCTAATCGGAAACCGGGGGTATGTCACTGGACAGTGTCGGCCGTTTTGGCTGATATGCGACCAAACGACACGATGCGGCAAACGTCCGCATGAGCCCGGAGACGTCCCATGTTTCAACTTCCCGCGCGCCTCGTCGGCGCAGCCGTCGCGCTGACCCTTGCGGCAGCCACGCCGGCCTTTGCCCAGCAGCTCGAGCTCAAGCTGATGGCACCTGCGGCGCCGGGCGGTGGTTGGGACCAGACCGCGCGCTCGATGCAGCAGGCGCTGGTCGCTGCCGGCGTCGCACGCAGCGTGCAGGTCACCAACGTTCCCGGCGCAGGCGGCAGTGTCGGCATCGCGCAGTTCGTCAACGGCGCCAAGGGCGACGGCAACCAGCTGATGGTCAACGGCTTCGTCATGGTGGGCGCGCTCGCCATGAACAAATCACCCGTCACGCTCGAGCAGGTGACGCCGATCGCGCGCCTCACCGAGGAAATCCAGGTGATCGTGGTGCCGGCGAATTCTCCGATCAAGACCGCGCAGGATCTGGCCGCAGCGGTGAAGGCCGACATCGCCAAAGTGACCTTCGCCGGGGGCTCGGCCGGTGGCGTCGATCATGTGATGGCAGCATTGTTCGCCGGCGCCGTTGGCGCCGACGCGAAGAAGATCAACTACATCCCGTTCTCGGGCGGCGGCGAGTCGCTCGCCGCCATTCTCGGCGCGAAGGTCACTGCCGGCATTTCCGGCCTCAGCGAATATGATGGGCAGATCAAGTCGGGCAAGCTGCGCGCGATCGGCGTGACCTCGGAGAAACGCATTCCAGGCAGCGACATCCCGACCTTCAAGGAGCAGGGCATCGACCTCGTGATCGCCAACTGGCGTTCGGTGGTCGCGCCTCCCGGAATCACGCCGGAGCAGCGCAAGACGCTGAGCGACGCGGTCGAGAAGATGGTGAAGTCGGACGCCTGGAAAGACATTCTCAAGCAGAAGGGCTGGGAGGATGCCTATCTCGGCGGCGACGCCTTCGCCGACTTCCTGAAGAAAGAAACGGTGCGTGTGACGGACGTGCTGAGATCAGTCGGCCTGGTCAAGTCATGACCTCAGGCGATCCCGTCCAGCCACCGCGGCGCGTCGATCGCGCCGGCGTCGTCATCGCCGCGCTGCTCGCAGGTCTTGCCGCGGTGCTGGTCTGGGATGCGCACGGCCTGCAATCGACCGCGATGTACGGGATGGGGCCGGAAGCCATGCCGGTCGTGATCGCCTCCGGCCTCGCGCTGCTCGCGATCGGCAATCTCGTTGACGCGCTGCGCGGCGGTCTGCCAGCGCGCGAGAGCGCAGATCCCGTGCCTGTGGTCTTGATCCTCGCCGGCCTTGCGCTGCTGATTGCCATCATCGGCTTCGGCGGCGGGTTCATCCTGGCGACGTCGGCGCTGTTCGTCACGACCTCGGCGGCATTTGGGCGCCGGGCTGTCCTCGTCGATTCCGCCATCGCCCTCGTGATGTCGACCCTCATTTACCTCGCGTTCGACCGCCTGTTGACGTTGAGTCTTCCGGCCGGCCCCCTGGAGCGACTGCTGTGATGGAAACTTTCGCGGCGCTGGCCCACGGCATGGCGGTCGCCGTCCAGCCGATGAATCTCCTCTACGCCCTGATCGGCGTATTCCTCGGCACCGCCGTGGGCGTGCTGCCCGGCATCGGCCCGGCGTTGACGGTCGCGCTGCTGCTGCCGGTGACGTACAAGCTCGATCCTGGCGGTTCGCTGATCATGTTTGCCGGCATCTATTACGGCGGCATGTATGGCGGATCGACTACGGCCATCTTGATCAACACGCCCGGCGAGAGCGCCTCGATGGCGACGGCGCTCGAAGGCAACAAGATGGCCAAGGCCGGCCGCGGCGGGCCGGCGCTCGCGACCTCCGCGATCGGCTCCTTCGTCGCCGGCACCATCGCCACCATCGGGCTTGCCTTTCTCGCGCCGTGGTTGGTCGATTTCGCCGTGCGCTTTGGCCCGGAGGATTATTTCGCGCTGATGTGCGTCGCCTTCGTCACGGTGTCGGCGACCTTCGGCGATTCCCCGATCCGCGGCCTGACCAGCCTGTTTATTGGTCTGACATTAGGTCTCGTCGGTATCGACAAGCTGACCGGTCAGGCGCGGCTTGCGTTCGGGGTGCCCGAGCTGCTCGACGGCGTCGAGGTGACGACGCTCGCGGTCGGCCTGTTCGCGGTGGGCGAGGCGCTCTACGTCGCATCGCGCCGCCACCACACCGAAGAGAAGCTCGAGCCGGTGCGCGGCTCGCTGTGGATGACCAAGGAAGACTGGAAGCGATCGTGGAAGCCGTGGTTGCGCGGCACCATGTTCGGCTTCCCAATCGGTGCGCTGCCTGCCGGCGGCGCGGAGATCCCGACTTTCCTGTCCTATTCCTGCGAGAAGCGACTGACCAAATACCCCGAAGAATTCGGCAAGGGCGCGATCGAAGGTGTCGCAGGACCGGAGGCCGCCAACAACGCTTCGGCTGCCGGCACGCTGGTGCCGCTCTTGACGTTGGGATTGCCGACCTCGGCGACGGCCGCGATGATGCTGGCGGGCTTCCAGCAATACGGCCTCAACCCGGGGCCGCTGCTGTTCGCTGAGCGGCCCGACCTCGTGTGGGGCCTGATCGCGAGCCTGTTCATCGCCAATTGCATGCTGCTGGTGCTCAATCTGCCGCTGGTTGGCCTATGGGTGCGGCTGCTGGCGATCCCGCAGCCGTGGCTCTATGCCGGCATCCTCGTGTTCGCGACCATGGGCACCATCGCCGCAAAGCCGTCGGTGGTCGAACTGTCGATGCTGGCCGGCTTCGGCGTGCTCGGCTTTCTGATGCGGCGGTTCGATTTTCCGATCGCGCCCGTCGTGGTCGGCCTGATTCTCGGCCCGATCGCCGAGAGCCAGCTGCGTCGCGCGCTCGCGATCAGTCTCGGCGATCCCATGACGTTGCTCCAGAGCCCGATCTCGGCGACGCTGCTTGCGCTGGCGTTCATCGCGCTGCTGGCACCCTTCGTGCTGAAAGGGATGGGACGCTTCAAGGCGAACGAGGACTAGCCATTCCGCCGCGAGCGTCTTCTAATGTTACGTTCATCTCGTAGGAAAAGTCATGCCGTCAGAGCTCCGTTCGCCCCGTCTCGCTGTCCTGATCGATGCAGACAATGCTTCGGCAAAGATCGCCGATGGGCTGTTCGAGGAGATTGCCAAGATCGGCGAGGCCAGCGTTCGCCGCATCTACGGCGACTTCTCCAATGCCAGGTCGAGGGGCTGGGCCGACATCCTGTCCAAACACGCCATCATCCCGCAGCAGCAGTTCGCCTATACGACGGGGAAGAATGCCTCCGACATCACGCTGGTCATCGACGCAATGGACCTGCTTCACAGCGGCCGGTTCGATGGCTTTTGCCTGGTGTCGTCGGACAGCGATTTCACCCGTCTGGCCGCCCGCATCCGGGAGCAGGGCATCGACGTCTTTGGGTTCGGCGAACAGAAGACGCCGGAGAGCTTCCGGCAGGCCTGTCGAAGGTTCGTCTACACGGAGAACTTGCTTGCCGCCCCAGCGAACACCCAGGACGCCGCCTCGAGATCGACGTCGCTTCAGCCGCTCGATGCCGCAACCCCCATCATCAAGAAGGTCATCACCCAGATGGAGAGCGAGGACGGCTGGGTGACGCTCGGGGAAGTTGGCCGCCAGCTCGCCAATCTCGCGTCCGATTTCGATCCGCGAACGTTTGGCTTCCGCAAGCTGAGTGACCTCGTGCGCAAGACGAATGCGTTCGAGATTGACGAGCAGAACGGGAGGTCGATGCGGATTCGGGTCAAGCCCGCTGCCGCACCGGCCCCGCGACGACGGAACTCGCGCAGACCTGGGAGGCCAGCGGCGGCAGGCGCTTCTCCGCCTAAAGCGTAAGCAGAGCCTGCCGTTATATTTGCGCTTGCCCGGTCGGGCGCAGGGCGTAACCATCGCAGGGCCATAACGCCACGCGAGGGTTCTGATGACCAGACTTACCCGCTTCGCCGTCGCACCGCTGCATTCGATGACCCGGCGTCTCGCCGATGTGGCCTCGGCGCGTGTCGCGCCGGATCTCGTCGTCACCGGCGCGCGGGTGCTCTCGACCTATTCGGAGCGCATCCATGCGAACCGCGAAATCTGGATCACCGGCGGCCGCATTGCTGCGATGAAGCCGGCCGGCGCTGCGAAGAATGTCTTCGGCGACGTGCCGGTTTACGACGCGGCGGGCGGCATCATCGCGCCGGGGCTGGTCGATCCGCACATCCACATCGAATCCTCGATGGTGACGGCCTGCGCCTATGCCGAGGCCGCCCTGCTCAACGGCACCACCACAATCTTCTGCGACAGCCACGAGATCGGCAACGTCATGGACGTCGTCGGCGTCGAGGCGATGCTGGAGGACGCACGCGAGGCTCCGCTCTCGATCTTCCTGACGGTGCCCTCGACGGTTCCTGCGACTTCGGCCGCACTGGAGACTGCGGGCGGCGATCTGACGCCCGACAAGATCGCCGGCCTGTTCGACCGTTGGCCGGAAGCCGTCGGGCTCGGCGAGAAGATGGATTTCGTGCCTGTCACCATGGGCGATGAGCGAAGCCACGCCATCCTCGCTGCCGCCCTGAAGCGCGGCCGGCCGGTGTCCGGCCATATCTATGGCCGCGACTTCGTTGCGGCCTATGCGGCGAGCGGCATCACCGACACCCATGAGGCGATCGACCGCGACATCGCCGACGATCTGCTCGATGCCGGGGTCTGGGTGTTCCTGCGCGGGGGACCGCCGACCACGCCCTGGCACTCGCTGCCGCAGGCGATCCGGACCATCACCGAGCTCGGCGCCTCGCACAAGCGCACGGCCGTGTGCACCGACGATCGCGACGCCGACGATCTCCTGCTGTTCGGTCTCGACTGGGTGGTGCGCGAAGCCGTGAAAGCAGGGATGTCGCCGGAGCAGGCCTGGTCGATGGGCTCGCTGCATGGCGCGACGCGCTTCAACATGGACAGCGATATCGGCGGGCTCGGCGGCGGGCGCCGCGCCGATCTGGTGCTGATGGACGACAATCTGAAGCCGCAATGCACCTGGTATGGCGGCGAACTCGTGGTCGAAAACCGAAAAATCACGCCGAAGCTCGAGCAGGCGCTGTCGCAGCGCTATCAATATCCGCAGGCGGCCTATGCGACGGTGAAGCTGCCCGAGAAGGTCAAGCTGACGCCGGAGCTGCCGGCGAAGGCCTGCACTGTCAACGCGATCAAGACCGCGTTGCCCGGCATCACGCTGATCCATGAGAAGATCGCGATCGAGCCCGCAAAGGACTGGCCCTCACTGTTCGCCCGCTACGGCCTATGCTTCGTCACGGTGGTCGAACGCCACGGCAAGTCGGCCGGCAATGTCGCCTACGGCCTGTTGAAGGACTTTGGACTGAAGCGCGGCGCGGTCGCCTCCAGCGTCGGGCACGACAGCCACAACATCATCGTTGCCGGCACCAACGAGGCCGATATGCAGGTCGCGGTCGCCGCCATCAAGGAGCAACAGGGCGCCGTCTGCCTCGTCGCCGAGGGCAAGGTGAGGGCGCTAGTGCCGCTGCCGATCGCTGGGCTCTTGTCCGACAAGCGCGTCACGGAGGTGGCGGAAGAGGTCAAGGCGCTGAAGAAGGAATGGGCGGAGGCCGGCTGCACCATCCCCTACATGGGTTTCAATCTGATTCCGCTATCGGTCATTCCGGAAATTCGTATCACCGACAAGGGCCTCGTGCTGGTGCCGCAGATGCAGCTGGCGCCGCTGTTCGAGTGATCGCTTTCACGGATATCTCGATCTAACCGATTGAGACCGCCACGTTTTTCCCGCGGCTGCCGCATCGTGGAAAATAAAATCGATCTCGTTGAGTGAAGCCCTCGCGGGCCCGATGATCTCGCTCGAGCCAATGCAACTCAAGCGAGGTCCGATATGGCGAAGATGCGAGCCATCGATGCTGCCGTGCGAATTCTGGAGAAGGAGGGCATCTCGACTGCCTTCGGCGTTCCCGGGGCCGCGATCAATCCGCTTTACTCGGCGCTGAAGAAGCGCGGCTCGATCCGCCATATCCTGGCGCGCCATGTCGAGGGTGCCTCGCACATGGCCGAGGGCTATACGCGGGCCAAGGCCGGCAATATCGGCGTCTGCATCGGCACCTCGGGGCCGGCCGGGACCGACATGATCACCGGGCTCTATTCCGCGATCGCTGATTCCATCCCGATCCTCTGCATCACCGGGCAGGCGCCGCGCGCGCGGCTCTACAAGGAGGATTTCCAGGCCGTCGACATCGAGTCGATCGCAAAGCCCGTGACCAAATGGGCGGTGACGGTGCGCGAGCCGGCGCTGGTGCCCCGCGTGTTCAGCCAGGCGTTTCACGTGATGCGCTCGGGAAGGCCCGGCCCGGTGCTGATCGACATGCCGCTCGACGTGCAGCTCGCCGAGATCGAGTTCGACGACGAGACCTATGAGCCATTGCCGGTCTACAAGCCGACCGCGACCCGCAAGCAGGTCGAGAAGGCGCTGGAGATGCTCAATGCGGCCGAACGGCCGCTGATCGTCGCGGGCGGCGGCGTGATCAATGCCGACGCCTCGGATCTGCTGGTGGAATTCGCCGAGATTGCCAACGTGCCGGTCGTGCCGACGCTGATGGGCTGGGGGGCCATCCCCGACGACCACGTGCTGATGGCCGGCATGGTCGGTCTTCAGACCAGCCACCGTTACGGCAATGCCACCATGCTCGAATCCGATTTCGTGCTCGGCATCGGCAATCGCTGGGCCAACCGCCACACCGGCTCGGTCGAGACCTACACCAAGGGGCGCACCTTCGTGCATGTCGACATCGAGCCGACGCAGATCGGGCGCGTGTTCAATCCCGATCTCGGCATCGTCTCGGACGCGAAGGCCGCTCTCGAACTCTTCGTCACCGTCGCCAGGGAGTGGCGCCGGTCCGGCAGGTTGCGCGAGCGCCAGGCGTGGCCCGCTGCCTGCCGCGACCGGAAGAAGACAATGTTGCGCAAGAGCCATTTCGATAACGTCCCGATCAAGCCCCAGCGCGTCTACGAGGAGATGACCAAGGCGTTTGGCCGTGACACCTGCTACGTCTCCGTGATCGGCCTGTCGCAGATCGCCGGCGCGCAGTTCCTGGGCGTCTACAAGCCGCGCAACTGGATCAATGCCGGGCAGGCGGGCCCGCTCGGCTGGACGCTACCCGCGGCGCTCGGCGTGCGCGCGGCGTGTCCGGATCGTGATATCGTCGCGCTCTCAGGCGACTACGATTTCCAATTCCTGATCGAGGAGCTCGCAGTCGGGGCGCAATTCAATCTGCCCTACATCCACGTCGTCGTGAACAATTCCTATCTCGGCCTGATCCGCCAAGCCCAGCGCGGCTTCGACATGGACTATCACGTCCAGCTCTCGTTCGAGAACATCAACGCGCCCGAGCTCGGCGGCTACGGTGTCGATCACGTCGCTGTCGCCGAAGGGCTCGGCTGCAAGGCGATCCGCGTCACCGACCCGAAGGACTCGCAGGCGGCGTTCGCGACCGCGCGCGAATGGATGGCCAAGCATCGCGTGCCCGTGATGGTCGAGTTCATCCTCGAACGCGTCACCAACATCGCGATGGGCACGGAAATCGACAACATCGTCGAATTCGAGGAGGTGCTGGATCTGCCGCTCGACGAGGTCGCGACCGCGCGGCCCGGCGTGCTGCAGCCGGCGGAATAGGGAGATAGCATCATGCCGAAATTCGCCGCCAACCTCACCATGCTCTTCAACGAAATGCCGTTCGTGGACCGCTTCGCAGCGGCCAAAGCAGCGGGCTTCGGCGGGGTCGAGTACCTCTTCCCCTACGAATTCGACAAGGCGCAGCTGCGCGAGCAACTCGACGGCCATGGGCTGACGCAGGTGCTGCACAATCTGCCGGCCGGCAATTGGGCGGCGGGCGAGCGCGGCATCGCGATCCTGCCTGATCGTATCAGCGAGTTCAGGGACGGCGTGTTTCGCGCCATCGACTATGCCAAGGCGCTCGATTGCGAGCAGCTCAACTGTCTCGTCGGCATCGCGCCTGCGGATGCCGATCCGCGTGAGCTCAACGAAACGCTGGTCGGGAATCTGCGCTTTGCGGCGTCGACGCTGGCGCGGGAAAACATCAAGCTGCTGATCGAGCCGATCAACACGCTCGACATCCCCGGCTTCTTTCTGAACGGCACCGAGCAGGCCGTGCAGCTGATCTCCGAGGTGCGCTCGAACAATCTGTTCGTCCAGTACGACATCTACCACATGCAGATCATGGAGGGCGACCTCGCCCGTACTATGCAGGAATACCTGCCGCAGATCGCGCACATCCAGCTCGCCGACAACCCCGGCCGTCACGAGCCTGGCACCGGCGAGATCAACTATCCCTTCCTGTTCCGCCATCTCGACGCGATCGGTTACCGCGGCTGGGTCGGCTGCGAATACAAGCCGCGCACCACGACGCTGGAAGGCCTGTCCTGGCACGCGGCGCAGACGTTCGAGACCTGAGGAAACGTTGACATGATCGACATCGGCTTTATCGGACTTGGCACCATGGGACGGCCGATGGCCGGCCATCTTCTGACCGCAGGCCATCGCGTTCTCCTGCACGATGTCGGGCCGGTCGCGCCCGGGCTGATCGCGGCCGGCGGCGTTGGCTGCAAGTCAAGCAAGGAGGTCGCGGAGGAGGCGGATGCGGTCATCATCATGGTGCCGGATACGCCGCATGTGGAGGCCGTGCTGTTCGGCAAGGACGGCGTCGCGGGCAGCATTTCCAAGGGGAAGATCGTGGTCGACATGAGCTCAATCTCGCCGCTGGCGACCAAGGAGTTTGCGAAGAAGATCGAGGCGCTCGGCGCGGATTATCTCGACGCACCGGTGTCAGGCGGGGAGGTCGGTGCCAAGGCGGCAAGCCTCACCATCATGGTGGGTGGCCCCGAGCGCGCCTTCAACACCATGAAGCCGATCTTCGACCGGATGGGGAAGAACGTCACCCGGGTCGGCGCCAATGGCGACGGCCAGACGACGAAGGTCGCCAACCAGATCATCGTCGCGTTGACGATCGAGGCGGTCAGCGAAGCGCTGCTGTTCGCGTCGAAAGCCGGTGCGGATCCGGCGCTGGTGCGGCAGGCCCTGATGGGCGGCTTTGCGTCGTCGCGGATTCTCGAAGTGCATGGCGAGCGCATGGTGAAGCGCAATTTCGATCCCGGCTTCCGCATCGAGCTGCATCAGAAGGATCTCAACCTCGCGCTTGAAGGCGCCCGCGCGCTCGGCCTGTCACTGCCAAGCACGGCAGTGGCGCAGCAATTGTTCTCGTCTTGCACCGCACATGGCGGCAAGGGTTGGGATCACTCGGCAATGGTGCGTGCGCTGGAACTGATGGCGCGGCACGAGATCGCCGCAGCCTGAACTGTTACCAGGTAACAGTCTCCACTTGTAGTTCTGCCTAGATCCGGCGGGGAACCGGAACAATGATCCGGCCCCGCGGTTGAAGGCGCACAACAATCACTGGAGACATAAGCACATGAAGACCCGTCTTGCGATTACGT
This sequence comes from Bradyrhizobium sp. Kon56, assembly GCF_055807635.1. NCBI lineage: Bacteria > Pseudomonadati > Pseudomonadota > Alphaproteobacteria > Hyphomicrobiales > Nitrobacteraceae > Bradyrhizobium > Bradyrhizobium sp. Kon56. The sequence continues at coordinate 546,251 of NZ_JBVVOU010000001.1, forward strand.
TCGCTGCCGCGTCGCTGCTGGCGTCGAGTGCAGCCTTTGCCCAGTCGACGACCGAACAGGGCGCCAGGGACGGCGCTCGCGCGGGCGGCGACATCGGCGGCCCGGTCGGAGCGATGGTCGGTGGTACCGTCGGTGCGGCGGTCGGCGCTGGTCTGGAAATCCCGAATGCGATCCTCGGCGGAATTCCGCGCGATGATTCCGTCGTGGTCCACGAGCGCGTCGTGGTCGGCGAGCCACTGCCGCCGACCGTGGTGCTGCGGCCCGTGCCGAACTACACCGAATATCGCTATGCGGTCGTGAACGATCGCCGCGTGATCGTGGAGCCGCGCACGCGCCGCGTCGTTAAGATCATCGACTGATCGACCGGAGCGTGAGCTTTGAAGAGACGGGCCCTGCGGAGCGTCACTCCGCGGGGCCTTGACTCGTCAGGGCCGGATTTGCGCGAAACCGCGTCATGGCCCAATCGGCGATGGCCGCCAGCGCGAAACCGATGCAGGTGGTGCCGGCATCGACCAGAAAGTCCTCCAGCCGCGCATGCCGTCCCGGTGCCCAGAATTGCATCAGTTCCAGCAGGCCGATCAGCACCACGGCGATCGCTGTGGCCGACAGGCGGCGGCGCGGATAGGCGAGGCCGAAGGCTAGTCCCACCAGGACGAAGGCAAGGGCATGTTCGCCGTCCTGGCCAAGGTCGGAATGGGGCCGTAGGCCTGGCGGGCCGAGGGTTGCAAAGGCGACGGCGGCGGCAAGCAGCCAGGCAGAGGAGCGAAGCAAAATGGACATCCGCACCGCTTAGCACGGATTGCAGCAGCCTGCCGAGGCGCCAGGATCAGATCGCCGTGTAGTTAATGACGAACCGTTAAAGTGGCTCGCGCACGCCAAGGCCGTGCATGAAGCGTTCCCGGATTTGTACGGGATCGCGTCGGGTGGCGCCGACGCCGGGCTTGTCATCGATGCGGACGGCGATCAGGCTGGGCTCGCCGGCCGACATGGCTTCCTCGACCAGACGCTCGAAATCCGCCTCGTCCGCGGCCCAGGCGCTGTTGGCAAGCCCGGAGCCGGTTGCGATGGCGACGATGTCAGCCACGTTCGCGGCCGGTGTCGGCTGCGCGCCCGTGATCTGGTAGATGCCGTTGTCCATCACGATCATGATGAGGTTCTTCGGCTTCAACGCCGCGATCGTCGAGAGTGCGCCGAGCTGCATCAGCAGCGAGCCGTCGCCTTCGAGCGCAAAGACGCGCCGGTCCGGCTGCGCCAGCGCCACGCCCAGCGCGATCGGGAAGGCGAGCCCCATGCTGCCGAGCATGTAGAAATTTTGCGCACGGTGGCCGGCGGCCCAGAGGTCGAAATTGGTGTTGCCGATGCCGCCGATCACGGCTTCCTCGTGCTCGAGTTTCGCGATCAGGCGCGAGGTGACGTCGAAGCGGTTCATCACTTTGGTGTTGCGCACGTCTGTATTCATTTGGGCCGGACTCACTTGTCGAACACCTTGCCGCCCGTGAGCAGCGGGTTGAGGATCAGCGCGACTGGCGCCTGCGTCGTGACGGCCTGCTTGATCGAACGATCGGCAATGAATTCGAGCTCGTCGAGCCGGGTGATGGTGTGATGCTCCAGCGCCAGCGAATCCAGCACCGGACGCATGGTGCGGCAGACCAGTGACTGGCCGTAGTTGAACTCGCCGAGCGTGCCGCGCTCGGACACGAACATGATAAGCGGAATCTGGTAGGGCACCGCGAGCGAGGCCAGCACGTTGGCGAGCGTCGCAAAGCCTGAGGTCTGCATCAGCACCGCACCGCGCCGTCCGCCCATCCAGGCGCCCGAGACGATGCCGACGGCCTCCTCCTCGCGGGCGGTGGCAAAGGTGGTGAAGAACTGATCGGCGTGCAGGTTCTTGATCAGCGGCGTCAGCACGCGGTCGGGCACGTAAGGGACGAGGCTGATCTCATTCCGCTTTAAGGTTTGCAGGATGATGCCGTGCCAGCTCTTGTCACTGGAGGTCTGCGCCGCCTCGGACGAGGTTTGTTGCTCCGCAATCGGCATTGCGTTCTCCCTTCGGCCGCGCATGCTTCTTGGTCTTTGCCATTGTCTTAGGCGTCGTCTTAGCCCTTGTCTTGGCCGTCGCGGCGGTCTGCCGAACTTGACGCAGGCAGCGGGATTGTCAACATGTCCGGACTGCACCGTGATCTGCGCCAGACGGCCTGCCGCAGCCGGTGCCGCCGTGTCATAAGCGGCAACAACAAGAGAACGGAAGAACGCATGACAGGAGCGCGCGAAGCGCTGGCCCTGCGGATCTCCTGGAGAAAGCCGGAAGGGTCCTGATGTCCGTCAACAGCAAGCGCGTCTTCTACGTCAAATATCTGGCCAATCCGATCTATATCGACATCCTGAAGGCGCGGCCCGACGTCCGGCTCGATCGCATCGAGAACGAGAGCCCCGAGGAATATTTCGCGCCGATCATCGAGGCGGCTCATGTCTACCAGATCGGCGCCGCCCGTGACGAACTGGCCCCGCACTTCCATGTCGATGCTGCCTTCCTGAGGCGCGCGCCGAACCTGCTGCTCGTCTCCAGCAACGGCGCGGGATTCGATCCTGTCGATGTCGAGGCTTGCACCGATGCCGGCGTGCTGGTCGTCAACCAGTCCGGCGGCAACGCCCACTCGGTCGCCGAGCATGCGCTGGCGATGATGTTGACGCTGTCCAAGCGCATCATCCAGTCCGACCGCAAGCTCCGCAGGGAGTCCAACGTCAACCGCAACGAACTCGTCGGCAACGAGATCGAGCACAAGACCGTCGGCATCGTCGGCCTCGGCAATGTCGGTCGCCGCATCGCCGCGCTGTGCAAGGGCCTGTTCGGCATGAAGGTGCTGGCCTACGATCCTCACCTCACGGCCGAGGTGATGGCCGAGCGGGGCGGCGAGAAGGTCGAGCTCGACGAGCTGCTGCGCCGCGCCGATTTCGTCTCCATCTCCTGCCCGCTCGACAAGCGCAGCCGCAACATGATCAGCGTGCGCGAATTTGCGTTGATGCAGCCGCATGCGTACTTTATCACCACGGCGCGCGGCTTCATCCACGATGAGGATGCGCTGCTCCAGGCCTTGCGCGAGAAGCGCATTGCGGGCGCCGGTCTCGACGTCTGGTCCAAGGAGCCGCCGCCGCCGGAGCATCCGCTGCTCCAGCTCGACAACGTGCTGGCGAGCCCGCATACCGCGGGCGTCACGATCGAGGCGCGGCAGAACATGGGCCGCATCGCGGCCGAGCAGGTGCTGGATACGCTCGATGGCAAGCGGCCGCCGCGCATCATCAATCCGGAGGTCTGGCCACGCTATGTGGAGCGATTCAAGCAGGCGTTTGGTGTGACGCCGGCGTAGTTGACAGTCGCTCTGTCCTTCCGGGGTGCGATGCTCCTGCTGCCCAATGTCCCGGTTAGCGCTACGCGCCACGGAACGATCGGCGGGGGGAACCGCGCCCGACTTTGATCCGTGTCAAAATCTCCCTCCCGGATTCCGCCTAAATGGGATAAGAGTGAGCGCCGCCGGGGCAGGCAGGAGGTCCCATGTCAACTTATGTGGTCAGGTTCATGAAGGACGTGCTCGGCCAGTACGGCCGGCAGATCGAGGTGTGCCAGGGCACGCTCGAGATCGACGCTTCCGACGAGGACGAAGCCAGAGAGCGGGCGAAGGCGAGGTTTTGCGAGGATCAGGCGTTGCACCACTGGTCGCTGCATGCCGACCGCATCCAAGTCAGACCGGCTGACTTTCCCTCGTGAGGCCTGGCGGCCGGGCGCCGTGAGGTGACGCCGGCGCCGAGAGGGGACTGCTGCACCGTCTCAGTCGAGCAGCTTGTCCAGTGTGATCGGAAATCGACGGATGCGTTTGCCGGTGGCGTGATAGACGGCGTTCGCGATCGCGGCGGGAACGCCGACGATGCCGATCTCTCCCAGCCCCTTGATGCCGAGCGCGTTGATGTGCGCGTCCGGCTCGTCGACGAAGATCACGTCGATGTCGTGAACATCGGCATTCACGGGAATGTGGTACTCGGCGATGTTCGCGTTCATGATCCGCCCGAAGCGGTGATCCATCACCGTCTCCTCGTGCAGGGCCATCCCAATCCCCCAGACCACGCCGCCCATGATCTGGCTGCGGCCTGTCTTGGTGTTGAGAATCCGCCCGGCCGCGACGGCGCTCACGACCCGCGTCACGCGAATGACGTTTAGCTCTTCGTCCACCTTGACCTCGGCGAAGACGGCCGAGTGGGTGTTACGCGCGTGCTTCTTGTCCTCGCCGAATTGATTGAGCTTTTCCTTCTCGATGCGTTCGACGCCGCCGTGACGCATCGCGTCGGCGATCGAGACCGCGCGGCTGTTGTTGCTGGAGCTGGCAATGCTGCCGTCGGTCAGCACCGTATCGGCTAGCTCGGCGCCGGCGAGCGGCGAGCCTGGCATCTTCCCGGCCAGGCGTAACAGTTCCTTGCGCACTTCCTCGGCGGCTGCGAGCACCGCATGCGCGCTCGAAGCGGCCATCCAGGAGCCGCCCTCCACAGGCGCCTGCGGCAGACTGGAATCTGCGAGCCGGACGCTGATGTTCTCAATCGGCAGGCCGAGCGCATCGGCTGCGACCTGAGCCACAATGGTGTAGGTGCCGGTGCCGATGTCGGATGCGGCGCAGGACACCTCGGCATGTCCGTTCGACGTCAGCACGATACGGACGGCGACCGGCATCTGCAGTGCTTCCCACACACCCGTCGCCATGCCCCAGCCGATCAGATCCTTGCCGTCGCGCATCGAGCGCGGCGCAGGATCGCGTCTGCTCCAGCCGAAGGCGTCCGCGCCGCGCGCGTAGCATTCGCGCAACTGCTTGCTGGTGTAGGGCAGGTTTTCGCTCTGGTCGCGATCCGAGTAGCACTTCAGCCGCAATTCGATCGGGTCGAGCTTGAGTGCGACGGCGAGCTCGTCCATCGCGCATTCCAGCGCGCAGACGCCCGACGCAGCGCCCGGTGCGCGCATGTCGCAGGGGGTGGAGACGTCAAGGTGCACCAGCTTGTGGGAGAAGCGGCTGTTCGGGCTCTTGTAGAGCTGTTCGGCCCAGCCGGTATCGTTGCGGGCAAAATCCTCATAGCGCGAGGTGACGGCAATCGCCTCGTGCGTGACCGCGTCGAGGGCGCCATCGGATCTTGCGCCGAGCCCGACGCGCTCGATGGTCATCGGCCGGTAGCCGAGCCCGTACATCTGCTGCCGCGTCAGTACGACGCGAACGGACCGCTTCAGCGCGAGCGCGCCGAGTGTTGCCAACACCACCTGATATTGCGGCCGCAAGCCGGAGCCGAAGGCGCCGCCGACGTACGGCGAGACCACGCGAATGTCGTCCGGCTTCTTGTCGAACACGCTGCAGAGAAATTTGTGGACGTTCTGGACGCCTTGGGTCTTGTCGTAGATCGTGAGCTTGCCATTGCTGTCCCAGACCGCCGTGGTCGCATAGAGCTCCATCGGGTTGTGATGCTCGGTCGGTATCACGTAGTCCGCCTCGTGGCGCACATCAGCTCCCGCAAGGGCGGCTGCGGCGTCGCCCCGCGGTTTATGCGGCTCGTTCTTCTCGGCGGCGTTGCTGCGTTCGCCTTCGAGGTCGGTTGCAAAACCATGCTGCTCATATTCGACCCGCACGAGCGTCGCGGCGAATTTCGCGGTTTCCCAGTCCTCTGCGACGACAAGTGCGATCGGCTGGCCATTGAACTTGATCTTGTCATCATAAAGCGGACGGAAAGGCGAGCCTTCCTCGGGCGCCACCTCGTCCTTCCACGCCTCGTCCTTGTCGGCCAGCGGCGGACGGTTCGCATGCGTGAGCACGTTGAGTACGCCCTCGACCTTCAACGCCTCGCTCGCGTCGAGGCGGGCAATGCGCCCGCATGGAATGATGGCCTCGACCACGAAGCCATGGAGGAGCTTGTCGGCTGGAAATTCGCCGGCGTATTTGGCGGCGCCGGTGACCTTGGCCCGGCCGTCGACACGCGACGTTGGCGTTCCGACATAAGCGTTCATGGGGTCCTCACGCGATCTTCTTGTGCGCCTGAGATTGCGGCGTGGCGTTCGCCGCCTGTGTCAGCGTCCGCACGATGGCGCGGCGTGCGAGCTCGACCTTGAAGCCGTTATGTGAGCGGGCTGTTGCTCCCTGGAGCAAGAGATCCGCGGCGTGCGAGAAGTGATCGGGCGTTGCGGCCTGGCCGCGCAACGTAGCTTCGGCCTCGAGGCTGCGCCAAGGCTTGTGAGCCACGCCGCCGACCGCCACGCGTGCCCCGCTGATCGCGTTGCCCTCCAATTCGAGCGCGGCGGCAACCGAGACCAAAGCAAAAGCATAAGACATCCGGTCGCGAATTTTTAGATAGCTGTAGTTTTGAGCAAAGCCGCGCGGCGGAAGCTCAATCCCGGTGATGATCTCGCCGGTGCCGAGATTGGTATCGACATGAGGCTTGTCGCCGGGCAGCCGATGGAGATCGGTCAGCGCGATGGTGCGTTCGCCGGAGGGACCCGCGATGTGCACGAGCGCATCGAGCGCGGCGAGCGCCACGCTCATGTCGGATGGATTGGTCGCGATGCAGGCGGCGCTCGTGCCCAGGATCCCATGGTTGCGGTTCAGCCCGTCCATTGCCGAGCAGCCGCTGCCGGGATGTCGCTTGTTGCACGGCGTGGCCGTGTCATAGAAATAAGCGCAGCGCGTTCGTTGCATCAGATTGCCGCCGACCGATGCCATGTTGCGCAGTTGCGCCGAGGCGCCGGCCAGGATGGCGCTGGCGAGCAGGGGATAGCGCTGCTCGATCAATGGATGATAGGCGAGGTCCGAGTTCGGCACCAAGGCGCCGATGCGCAAGGACCCGTCGGGCGTCTCTTCGACCTTGCGGAGCGGCAGGCGGGAAATGTCGATCAGCCGGGAGGGGCGCTCGACATTCTCTTTCATCAGGTCGATCAGATTGGTGCCGCCGGCAATCAGTTTGGCGCCGGGACCGGCGGCGAGCAAGCGGATGGCGTCGGCGACATCAGTGGCTCGAGCGTACTGGAAGTTGTTCATGGCTGGCCCATTGCCTGCTGGATGGCGGCGACGATGTTTGGATAGGCGCCGCAGCGGCAAAGGTTTCCGCTCATCAGCTCCCGGATCTCGTCGGTATCTTTGGCACGGCCTTCGGCGAGCAGTCCGGCCGCCGAGCATATCTGTCCCGGCGTGCAATAGCCGCACTGGAAGGCGTCATGGTCGATGAACGCCTGTTGCAGGGGATGCAGCGCGCCATCCTTGGCAAGACCTTCGACAGTCGTGATCTCCGCGCCGTCCTTCATGACGGCGAGCGTGAGACAGGAATTGACGCGCCGGCCGTCCACCAGCACCGTGCAGGCGCCGCACTGACCATGGTCGCAGCCCTTCTTGGTGCCGCTCAGTGCAAGATGGTCCCGCAAGGCATCGAGCAATGTGGTCCATGGCACGAGATCGAGCGTGTGACTGACGCCGTTGACGACAAGATGGATCGGAATGCGTTCGGAAATCTGATGCGTGACATCGCCCATGTCCTGCTCCCTGCGACGGCGACCGTGCCGGACGTCAGCCGTGTTGACGCGGGGGCACGCCTCCGCCGGCCAATAGCGCCCAACGGACCACCGACCGGTTGGTTCCTTGCCAGCAGTTCGCCTTTCCGAGAGGTTGCGGTCAGCGCTTTGCTTCGCCGAACACCACATTCGGCACGGCGCGGTCGACAACTTCGCGCAGCGCGAAGCTCGATTGTACCCTCGCGACGCGCGGCAGGCGCGACAGCTCCATGCGGTGGATGCGCTCGAAATCCTGGATATCGCGGGCGAGCACGATCAGGATGTAGTCGTCGGTCCCCGACATCAGGAAGCAGCGCACGACGGACGGGCATTTCACCACCTCCGCCTCGAACGCCTTCAGCGCCTCATCGCTCTGGCTTTCCAGCGCGATACGGACCAGCACCGTGGTGGTGAGGCCGAACTGCGCGAGGTCGAGCGTGGCCTGATAGCCCTGGATATAGCCGTCGTCTTGCAGCGCCTTCTGCCGCCGCGCGAGCGCGGTGCTTGATAGCCCGACCTTGTGCGCGAGCTCGGTGTGACTGGCCCGCGCGTTGGTCGTGAGCTCCGCGAGGATGGCGAGATCTTTCCTGTCGAGGGCCAAGGTTTCGTTTCCAGCGTGAAAGGGCGTTTGCGCGCCGGAAACCGGCGCAGGGAGGCCAAAGCTAGCGGATATTTGCACGAAACCAAACAGGGCACGTCGCTACGATCATGAGGTGAATCACAAGGAGGCCCGGGATGCGCGTCGGTGTGCCCAAGGAAATCAAAGTGCAGGAATATCGCGTCGGGCTCACCCCGGGTGCGGTCCGCGAATATGTCGCCGCGGGGCACGAGGTGACGGTCGAGACCGGTGCGGGCGGCGGCATCGGCGCCTCCGACGAAGACTACCGGCGGGCAGGGGCCACCATTGCCGAGAGCGCGCGCGACATCTTCGCGAAGTCCGACATGATCGTGAAGGTGAAGGAGCCGCAGACAAGCGAGTGGCCCCAGCTCCGCGAAGGCCAGATCCTGTTTACTTACCTTCATCTTGCGCCGGATCCCGAACAGGCCAGGGGTTTGCTCGCCTCCGGCTGTACTGCGATCGCCTATGAAACCGTCACCGACGCGGCCGGTCACCTCCCCCTGCTTGCGCCGATGAGCGAAGTCGCCGGCCGCCTCGCTATCGAGGCCGCCGGCGCCGCGCTCAAGCGCTCCGCTGGCGGTCGCGGGCTGCTGCTGGGCGGTGTCCCTGGCGTGCAGCCGGCGCGGGTCGTCGTGCTCGGCGGCGGCGTGGTGGGAACGCAAGCCGCGCGCATGGCCGCGGGCCTTGGCGCCGAAGTCACCGTGATCGACCGCTCCATTCCAAGGTTGCGGGAGCTTGATGATCTCTTTGTCGGACGCGTGCGCACCCGCTTCTCCACCATCGAGTCGGTCGAGGAGGAGGTGTTCGCCGCCGACGTCGTGATCGGCGCGGTACTGGTGCCGGGCGCGAGTGCGCCCAAGCTCGTCACGCGTGCGATGCTGACATCGATGCGCCCAGGCGCCGTGCTGGTCGACGTCGCGATCGATCAGGGCGGCTGCTTCGAGACCTCGCACCCGACCACGCATGCCGATCCGACCTATCTTGTCGACGGCATCGTGCATTATTGCGTGGCCAATATGCCCGGCGCGGTGCCGGTGACGTCGAGCCAGGCGCTGAACAACGCGACGCTGCCGTTCGGCTTGATGCTCGCGAACAAGGGTTTTGCTGCGATCTTGGAAAATCCACACCTGCGCAACGGGCTGAATGTGCATCGCGGCCGTATCACCAACAAGGCGGTGGCGGAGAGCCTCGGGCTGGAGTTTGCTCCGGTGGAGAGCGGGCTAGCGGCGTAGCGTTGCTGCTCATGCCGGCTTGCGATGGCGGCTGCCGAGAGCTGCCTCGATCGTCCCGGGCTTCTCGATGCGTTCGATCAACACGTCGATGCGGTCGCCGCCCCAAAACAGCTCGCCGTTGAACACCATGGTCGGCACGCCGAACACGCCGAGCACTTCGGCCTCGTCGATGATGCGGTCATGCTCGGCGCGTGCGGGGCCATGGACGTAGGCTTCGAACTTGCTGGCCGAGCCACCGCAGGACGTGATGACGTCCGTGATTGCGGCGAGATCGTCGATCTCGAGCTCATGCCTCCAGAACCGACGAAACACCGTGTCGTGATACGGACGGAAGAAGCGGTGCTGTTGGGCGAACAGCATGCCGACGCTGGAATAGAACGCGTCGTAGATCCGCCTAGGCCCTTTCATGACGAGCCCTTGCGCATTGGCATAGCGCCGGGCGTCCATATAGGCGTAGCGCACCTTGCGCCAGAAATGCGGCGTGCGCTCTTCCACGGTCCCCATGAATTCGGCAACGCGCAGCGTATAGGGCAGCCATTCGAGCTCGACGCCGTGCGTCTCCTGCAGTTCGAATAGGCGCTTGTTGGCCACGAACGCGTAGGAGCTCTTGTAGTCGGTGTAGACGCGCACGCGGGGGTTTGGCATTGGCAGATTCCTTTCATACGCGCGGCGCTACCTGCTCGCCGTGGCGCCGGTGCTCAAATAGGCCGGAAGAAGAAAACTATTGCCCCGGGTCCGTCCGGCGGAAGGAGTTTCCTCTTCGGGAGGCAAAAAAGCCAATCGCTTCCATTGCTGTTTGGGGCCGAAACGACGACATTTCCATCAGAAATTGATGGATTGACTGCTATGGAACGCACCAGGTTTGAGCCTTTCGGCGAGCAATTGGTGTCCGCAACGGACACCCAGCCGCGCTCGCGCGGGTCAAAGCTGCTGCTGCGGGTCGGCACCGGGCTGTTCTGGTCGCTGGTCGCCGGTATCGTGCTGGCGCGCGCGGCCTTCTTCGAGCCCGGCGTCTATGACGGCTTCAGCCGCGTCGCCTCGCTGGCCAAGAGCCTGATCTTCTAAGGCGCGCCTGATCTTCCAACGGGCGCCTGATCTTCCGAGCCAGATTATTCCGGATTGAGGATAGAACTTCGCTCGGCCCTGATATGTCGAAAACTTATTCCCCAATCGGATGGCGCTGCGTATAAATCCTTCTCCTTGGGGAGAGATTTGTGTCGCAGAATCAAGCATCCAGCCCGGCCGACGCCAAGCGGACCACGGCCATCAGCCGCATCGTCGCGCTGATTCCCGGGATCCTCCTCTGCATCGCCGTGGCCGGCGTTTCGGCCCTGCTCGAACGGGCGGAATTGGGCATCTTCGAACATCCCTATGTCGAGGCGCTGGTGATGGCGATCTTGCTCGGCATGGCTGTGCGCAGCTTTTGGAAGCCCGCGCCGCGCTGGCAGTCCGGCATCGCCTTCAGCGCCAAGCAGCTGCTCGAAGTCGCCGTCATGCTGCTGGGGGCCTCGATCAGCTTCGCTGCTATCGCGGCGTCCGGCGTCGCGCTGTTGGCCTCGATCGCGGCCGTCGTTGTGGTCGCGCTCTGCGTTTCCTTCGGCATCAGCCGGCTGCTTGGTCTCTCGACGCGGCTCTCGATCCTGATCGCCTGCGGAAACTCGATCTGCGGCAATTCGGCGATTGCGGCGGTGGCGCCGATCATCGGCGCCAACAATGACGAGATCGCATCCTCCATCTCCTTCACCGCGATCCTCGGCGTGATGATGGTGCTCGGCCTGCCGCTGCTGATTCCGCTGCTGCAGCTATCGGCTACGCAATACGGCATCCTTGCAGGCCTCACTGTCTATGCCGTGCCGCAGGTGCTGGCTGCGACGGTGCCGGCGGGACTCGTCTCGACGCAGATCGGCACGCTCGTCAAGCTGATGCGCGTGCTGATGCTCGGGCCGGTGGTCGTCGGCCTCTCGCTGACGGCGTCGCGCTGGCACAGCGATGCCAAGAAGACCAATGTCGGCTTCTTCCGCCTGGTCCCGTGGTTCATCCTCGGCTTCCTTGCGCTGGCGACCTTGCGCTCGCTCGAGATCGTGCCGTCCACGGTGATTGCCCCGATCACGCGGATCACGGGTTTTCTCACGGTGGTATCGATGGCCGCGCTTGGCCTCGGCGTCGATGTGAAGGTGCTTGCCAATGTCGGGGGACGGGTGACGGCGGCCGTGACCTTGTCGCTACTGCTGCTGCTCGGCATTAGCATCGCGCTGGTGCACTGGTTCAAGTAAGGCAAGCTGCTGCGCATACTCCACTTCCTTCTCCCACAAGGGGGAAGGAAGTCAGCGCGCAAGTCGAAGATCCCTAAATCACATCCGCGAGCGAGTGCCCGTGCAGCTCGATGTTCAGCCCCTGCATGCCCATGTCGTTGAGCTCGCCGCCCATCGCCTTGATGCTCTCCTCGCGGATCAGCGACATCAGTCCGCGGCGCAATGCCAGGAATTCCGACGACATCATCATCGACTGCTGCCGCGGCCGCTCCAGCGGGATCGGAATCTCCGCCTTGATCGAGCCGGGGCGTGCGGTCATGCAGTAGACACGGTCGGACAGGAAGATCGCCTCGTCGATGTCGTGGGTGACGAATAGCACCGAGATCTTCAGCCGCTGCCACATGTTGGTGAGGATCTGCTGCATGATGACCCGGGTCTGCGCGTCGAGCGCGCCGAAGGGTTCGTCGAGCAGCAACACTTTGGGTCCCGTCGCGAGCGCGCGGACGATGCCAACGCGCTGCTTCATGCCACCTGAGAGTTTCTCGGGGTAATGCTTTTCGAACGCTTCGAGGCCCGCGAGTCCCAGCAGCGTGCGGGCGGCGCGCTCGCGCTGCGAGCGCGGCATGCCGCGCATCTTCAGGCCGAACTCGACGTTCTCCCGCACGGTCTTCCAGGGAAACAGCGAATATTGCTGAAACACCATGCCGCGCTCCGCGCTGGGGCCGTTCACCTTCTCGCCGTCGACGGTGACGATGCCCGTGGTCGGCTTGAGGAAGCCGGCAACCGCGTTGAGCAGCGTCGACTTTCCGCAGCCGGAGGGCCCGACGATCGAGACGAACTCGCCAGGCTTCACATGAATCTGCGTATCGGCGACGGCTTCGACCGGCCCCTCGATGCTGTCGTAGCTGAGGGAGAAGTTCTTGACCTCGATATGGCCCTGCGGTGCCTTGACAACGATCTCACTCATCTTGACCTCCACGGCATCACCAATTGTCCGGCGCCTCGGATCAACATGCTCGATCCGAGGCCAAGCACGCCGATCGCGATCATGCCGAGCGCGATGTCGGCATACTGGACCAGCGAATAGGCCTCCCAGGTGAAATAGCCGATGCCGTACTGTCCGGAGATCATCTCGGCAGCGATCAGCGACACCCAGGCCACGCCCATGCCGACGGTGAGGCCGGTGAAGATGTGCGGGAGCGAGGCCGGAAAATACACATCGCGGAAGATCGAGCGCTCCCGCGCGCCGAGACATTGCGCGGCACGCACCAGCACGGGATCGACCAGCGACATGCCGTGCAGCGTGTTGACCAGGATCGGGAAGAACGATCCGAGGAACGTGATGTAGACGATGCTCTGCTCGTTGGTCGGCCACAGCATGATCGCCATCGGCACCCAGGCGATCGCCGGGATCGGCCGCAGCACCTCCGCCACGGGAAAGATGATCTCGTGGACGAGCTTGAAGCGGCCCATGATCAGGCCGAGCGGCACCGCGACGATCGCCGCGAGCGAGAAACCGAAGAAGATGCGGCGGCAGCTCAAGAGGACGTGCAGCAGGAATTTCGGATCGTGGATCGCCTTGGTGAAGCTCGCATAGACCGCGAGCGGCGAGGGCACGTTGGTGAAGCGCACGAAGAACACGACGCGATAGGTTGTCAGCAGATGCCAGACCAGCAAGAAGGCGAGCAGCGAGATGATGCCGATCGCGGTCGCGCGCAGCCCGCCCCGGTTGAGCCGGTACCAGCGCACTGCGAGCGTGCCGAAGGAGGGTGGAGACGCGGGTGGCGTGGAGGCGGGCATGGCGCTTGCCTCCGCGATTGCACTTGCCGGCATGCTGTCCTCGGAATGTCTGCGGAGGGCGGGACTGCTCACGTCTTACCCCCGCCGACCGCCGCCTTCACCGCGTCGTCGAAGCCGAGCACCTTGCCGCTGATCTTGGCGGCATAGGCTTCGGCGTCCTTTTTCAACAGGAACGGCGCAACCTCGCCATTGCCGACCGCGAAGAAAGCCTGGTCGGCGAACAGCTTGATGCCGCGGGTTGTATCGAAAACGTAGGCGACGTTGATCTTCTTGCCCTTGGCTTTGTAGTCGGCATAGGCCCCGAGCGTGCAGCTGGCTGACGAGAAGGGCACGATGCCTGAATCGTCGACCCAGACCTCGCCGGCCTTGCGCGGATCGGCGATCGGTTTCTTGCAGAAGGAATCGTCGCCGGAGATCTCGTAGTTCTTGGTGCTCGCAAGCTGCGCGTCATAGTCGAGCTTCATCTCGGCATAGGCTTTGCGGATGTAGCTGTCGTCGACCCATTTCTTCGGGTCGAACTCCTTCATCCGGCCGAGGTTCTGCAGCACCTTGACGTCGGCCGTGGCAGCGTCGATCAGCGCCGGCTTGATCGAGGGATCGGTCGTCATGTTGCCGCTGGGGCCGAGAAAGATATAGACGACCTCCTTGCTGATGCCGGTCCATTCCTGGATCTTCTCGGCGGCGAGCTTGGGATCGTCGCGCAGCCATTGATTGGCGGCGATCACCGCCTTGAAGTAGGCGACGACGACTTCGGGATATTTTTCGGCGAAATCGGTTCGCACCACGATGCCGTGGAAAGTCGGGAGATTGGTCTCGACGCCGTCGAAGATCTTTCGCGCAAAACCGCGGAACGGCAGCAACTCGGCGAACGGAACGAAGTCGGCATGCGCGTCGATCTTCTTCTCCTGGAGATTGGTCGAGCCGACCTCCGGACTCTGGCTCACCAGCTGGAAGAAATCCGATGCATAGCCGCGGTCCTGCATCGCCTTCAACACCATGCCGTGTGCGGCCGAGCCGAACGGCACGCTCACGAGCTTGCCCTTGAGATCGGCGAGATCGTAGTAGGGCGAATCCTTGTGAACGACGATGCCGTTGCCGGAGCCCGACAGGCTGTAGGCGGCGATGCCGATCAGCCGGCTCTTGCTCTCGGGATTGCTGTCAAAAGTGAAGCCGTTCACGATCAGCGGATAGTCGCCCATCATGCCGATCTGCAGCTTGTTGGCCATCATCGCGTTGGTGACGGGCGGGCCGGAGGTGAAGTTCTGCCACTCCAGCTCGAACTTGATGTTGGCGTATTTGCCGTCTTTCGGCAGATATTTTTCGAGGAGATGGAGCTGGCGGATGACGACGCCGGCGGTCACCGTGTTGGTTGTGGTGTCCTGCGTTCCGATGCCCAGCGTGACGGTTTCCGCCGCGGCCGGCTGCGCGAGGAGAAGCGCCAGCGACGTCACCGACATCGCGATCGAGAGCGTGGGAAGATGGCGGACCATTCTCATCCTCATTCGGTTGGATGTGCTGTGGTTGCCATGATTGGGTGAGGGCGTGGGCAGGGCAAATCCGGAATGAGCGCCACAGTCGATTAGTTGCCGGGAAAAGTTGATTGCATACTCCTTGGGCAGTCCTGCACTATTAAGCCGCTTGCATGGGCACCGGCCCTGGTCGCAAGCTCGGTCAGTCGGCCGCCTGCCCTCGCATCTCTTCCAGCACGTCGGACCGGCAGACCACGATCTGCGAGCGCTTGGTCAGCACGATTCCCTTTTCCTGCATGCGCTTCAGGCTGATCGTGACCCATTGCCTGGTGGCACCGACCATGTGGGCGATATCGGCATGGGTGAAGGCGGCCGCGATCACCCGGCCGTCGGCGTCATCGACGCCATAGAGGTCGACGAGATGCAGCAACAGATGCGCAAGGCGCTGTGTGATCGAGCGCGTTCCCAACATCTGGGCCAGCGCCGAATAGCACTTGCCCTTGAAGGTCAGGCCTTCGATCAGGCCGATCGCGAGGTTCGGGATCTCGACCGCAAGGGATCGTAGCTCCTTTCCGGGCAGATGCACCACGCTGCAATTGCTGGATGCAACGCCGGACCATTGATGCACGGTGCCTTCGAACACTTCCGGCCCGCCGACGAAATTGCCGACATGCCAATAGGCCAGCGTGATCTCGCGGCCGAGCGGAGAGGTGTAGAACACCCGGATCCGGCCGCTCTCGATCAGCCAGATACCGTCATGCTTGCCACCCTGGCTGAACAGCGTCTGGCCACGGTTGAGCACTTTTCGGCGGCCCTGCTTCAGCACCAGCTCCCGCTCGCGCTGGCTGAGCTTGTCCATCAAGGGCGGCGGTCCGCCGATCCATTGCTGGTTCTCGGTGAGCAGCAGCGAGGAACCGCCGGTAGGCCGGACCGTTGCGGGAACCGTCCCGCGAACCACATTGGCCGCCGCCTGCAACATCATCTGCCTCCGGAACGTTCAAACCGTTCTAAAGAGGAGCAATGTCCGTGCCAGATTCACTCCGCTGTCATCGCCCGGCTTGACCGGGCGATCCAGTATTCCAGAGACGTCAATGGGCTATCGAGAAGCCGCGGCGTACTGGTTCCCGCCTTCGCGGGGAATGACAGCGAAGCTTGGAAGACGACCTGTGGCGTCTACCGCCCCACCAGGCTCAGCAAATACGGCTTCGGGTAAATCCCCCGATTGTGCCCATCCGAAAACGAGATGTTCAGCCCGTAACCGAGATCGCCGATCTCGGTGATCGCGATGCCTGGAAACCGCTCGGGAAAGCGGCCGTCGAAGCGGGCGCGGGTGCAGTGGGCGCATTTGCAGGAGAGGCGGAGCGTTTCCGCCGCCAAGTCCAGCGTGTCGTCCTGAGCGGTGCGGACGCGGAGCGTCGCGAGGTCGGCGCTTGCTTCGTAATCTGCCACGGTCGGTCCCACCAAGGTCATGACGTGTCTCCGACCCTTCTCTACCTTGCCGCAGCACTGCCGCGATAGCAACTAATTGCCAGGCGCAGGGTGCGCGGCGCTGATCGTCGCTGCCTGCTGTTCGATCATCGCCCACGAAATGTGAAACTAATCGACCGGCAATTTCAGTTCGGCGTTGCCGGATTCCTGTCTCTCCGAAACCTTGTGCGCAATCGAGATCAGGAGAGACAATGAGTGCATTTCAGAGGGAAACGGTCCTGTCGGTCAGGCACTGGACCGATAGCCTGTTCAGCTTCACCGCGACGCGCGATCCGGGCTTCCGCTTCCAGAACGGCCAGTTCGCGATGATCGGGTTGGAAGTCGAGGGCAAGCCGTTGCTGCGGGCCTACAGCATGGCGAGCGCCAATCACGAGGAGGCGCTCGAGTTCTTCTCGATCAAGGTACAGGACGGTCCGCTGACCTCACGCCTTCAGAAGATCAGGGAGGGAGACGTCATCCTGGTCGGCCGCAAGGCCACGGGCACGCTGATCACGGGCAATCTCATTCCCGGCAAACGCCTGTTGCTGCTCTCGACCGGAACGGGACTCGCGCCGTTCGCCAGCCTGATCAAGGACCCCGACGTCTACGAGAATTATGAAACCATCGTGCTCGCCCATGGCTGCCGCCAGGTCTCCGAGCTCTCCTATGGCGAGCACCTCGTGGAAGGCCTGCGAGATCACGAGTTCTTCGGGCCGCTTATCCGTGACAAGCTCGTCTACTACCCGACCGTCACCCGCGAGCCGTTCAGGAATCGCGGCCGCATCTCCGACCTGATCGCGTCGAACCAGCTCTTCGACGATATCGGGCAGTCGGGACTCGACATCGAGACCGACCGCATCATGCTGTGCGGCAGCCCGGCGATGTTGGAGGAACTTCCCGCGATGCTTTCTGCGCGCGGCTTTGTCGAGGGCAATCACAGCCGGCCCGGCCATTTCGTGATCGAAAAGGCCTTTGTCGAGCGCTGAGGCGCAAATCGCAGCCCGGCGACAACTAATTGCTATCGCCGGGACGCCTGCTGAACAAATCTGATGCAAAGGCGCCGGATCTGCCGGCGGACCAGGAGCAAGCGATGTCACTAGATCAGATCGTCGACGGACTTTCGGAGGTTTCCTGCGACGTGCTCGTTATCGGCGGCGGCACTGCCGGCCCGATGGCGGCGTTGAAGGCGAAGCTGAAGAATCCGAAGGCCAACGTCGTCCTGCTCGAAAAGGCGAACGTCAAGCGCTCCGGAGCGATCTCGATGGGCATGGACGGCTTAAACAATGCCGTCATTCCCGGCTACGCGACGCCGGAGCAGTACACCAAGGAAATCACCATCGCCAATGACGGCATCGTCGATCAGAAGGCGGTCTACAAATACGCGCAGAACTGCTACTCGATCATCGAGGAACTCGACAGTTTCGGCATCCGCTTCCTGAAGAACGAGAACGGCGACTACGCCGTCAAGAAGGTGCACCACATCGGCACCTACGTGCTGCCGATGCCGAACGGCGAGACCGTGAAGAAGGCGCTGTATCGCCAGCTCCGGCGTGCCCGCATCCTGATCTCCAACCGCTATATGGCGACGCGGCTGCTCAAATCCGCCGATGGCCGCATCGCCGGCGCGATCAGCGTCAACACCCGCACCGCCGAGATGCTGGTGATCAAGGCCAAGGCCGTCATCCTGTGCATGGGCGCCGCCGGCCGTCTCGGCCTGCCGACCTCGGGCTACATGTTCGGCACCTACGAGAACGCGGCCAATTCCGGCGACGGCTATTCCATGGCCTATCACGCCGGTGCAGCACTGGCGAACCTCGAATGCTATCAGATCAATCCGCTAATCAAGGACTATAACGGCCCGGCCTGCGCCTACGTCGCCGGTCCCTTCGGCGCCTTCACCGCCAACAACGAGGGATCGCGCTTCATCGAATGCGATTACTGGTCCGGCCAGATGATGCTGGAGTTCTACAACGAGCTGTTGTCCGGGAAGGGCCCGGTGTTTCTCCAGCTCAAGCATCTTCACCCCGACACCATCTCGGAGATCGAATCGACGCTGCACAAGGTCGAACGTCCCACGCGCGGCCTGTTCCAGCAGGGGCGCGGGGTCGACTACCGCAGCGAGTCGATCGAGATGCACATCTCCGAGATCGGCTTCTGCTCCGGTCACAGCGCGTCGGGCGTGTTCGTCGACGACAACGCGCGCACCACCGTCCCGGGCCTCTATGCCGCCGGCGACATGGCGAGCGTGCCGCACAACTACATGCTCGGCGCCTTCACCAACGGTTCGGTCGCCGGCGTCGACGCGATGGAGTTTGCGGACAATCACGACTTCGCGGAATTCGACGCGGCTGAGGTCGCCCGCGAACGTGACCGCGTCATGGCGCCGACCAAACGCGAGGACGGTATTCCGCCGAACCAGATCGAGTACAAGACGCGGCGTCTCGTCAATGACTATCTCCAGCCGCCGAAAGTCACGCGCAAATACGAGCTCGGCATGCGCCGGCTCGCTGAAGCGAGGGAAGACATGCAGGAGCGCATGATCGCGCGCAATGCGCACGAACTGCTCCGCGCGCTCGAAGTCCAGTCGATCATGGATTGCGCGGACATGGCTGTGCATGCCTCGCTCTACCGCGAAGAAAGCCGTTGGGGCCTCTATCACTGGCGGACGGATTTCCCGGAGAAGGACAACGAGAACTGGTTCTGCCACACGTTGCTCAGCAAGCAGGATGGCAAGATGACCAGCGAGAAGCGTGCCGTGGAGCCCTATATCGTACCGATCGCCGACGATGAGAAGGATCTCTACGACAAGCAGCGCATCCGCGCGACAGCCTGACCCGCCGCACAAATACAGGAGACATACGATGCCTCTCGCTTCCTATCAGACATCGGTTCCGGTGGTCGTCGATGACGCCAAATGCATCGCGGACAAGGGCTGCACGGTGTGCGTCGACGTCTGTCCGCTCGACGTACTGCGTATCAGCGATATGACCAACAAGGCCTACATGGCCTATGACGAATGCTGGTACTGCATGCCCTGCGAGGCGGATTGCCCGACCGGCGCCGTCACCGTCAACATTCCTTATCTCCTGAGGTAGCCATGTCGAGCCCGTTCGAATCCTACGACGATCTCGAAGACGCCGACGAGCGGCTCCAGGCTGCCGATCCAGGGGAGCGCCGCGTCGCGATCATCGCGCTCGGCCATTCCGGCGATCCCGCCGCCGTCGGCCATCTCGCCAAAATGGTCGCCGATCCTGATGCCGGCGTCCGCCAGCAGGTCGCGATGGCGCTCGGCGAGTTCGACGGGCCGGAGGCCGCGGCTGCGCTGGTGAAGCTGCTCGTCGATCCTGAACGAATCGTTGCGTCCGCCGCGGCCGACAGCATGGCGGAGTTCAAGGATTCGGCTTGCGCCGAGATCATCCTGCCGCTGGTCAAGCATGCCCACGCCTTCGTCCGCATGGGCGCGTTGCGTGCGCTGAAGGAGCTGCGCTGCAAGGACACACTGAAACCGGCGCTGGAAGCGCTCCAGGATTCCGATGCCGCCGTGCGGGTGCAGGCGATCGGCGTGATCGGGTTCCTCAAGCTGGAGGAATCAATTCCGGCGCTGACCGCGCTGATCAACGATCCCGACGCGCATGTGCGCCGTGCCGCCGTCAGCGCGCTCGCCTTCTCGCAGATGAAGCCCGCGGCCGAGATGATCACGCGCGCGTTGAAGGATTCGGACTGGATGGTGCGGGAGATGGCCGCGGAAACGCTGGGCCTCAACGTCAACGGATCGATTGCCGCCGACCAGCTCATCGCTTCGCTCAGTGACGAGTTCTGGCAGGTGCGGCTGAAGGCAATCCGCAGCCTTGGCCGGATGAAAATCGAGCGCGCGGTGCGCCCGATCGGCAACTGCGTGAACCATGAGCAGGCCAATCTGCGGAAAGAGGCGGCGGCTGCGCTTGGCGAGATCGCCCACCACGACGGCGAAGCGTTCCTTGCCGTCATCGCCGACGATCCCGATCCCGAGGTGCGCAAGAACGCGCGCTGGGCGCTTCAGCAGATTGCGGCCCGAAAAGCGCGGGCGGGGGCATAGAAGCGCGGCGGGCTGCCGCGCTGGACTTCCCGTCCCAGACGTTTATTGGTCTTCGCCAATGTGATAGGCCTCCGCGAGCGAGGCCGATCCGAAAAGAGCGAGGATACGCCCATGGCGACATTGACGGTAAAGGACCTTCTTCCCGAGGACGGCACGCGGGGAACGCTCGTCGGCCGCGTCTGGCTGCCGCAGGCGAATGGCCCGGCCGTGGTCGCCGTGCGCGGCGATGGTGTGTTCGACGTCACCGCAAAATTCCCGACCGTCAGCGCACTCTGCGAGGAAGACAATCCGGCGAAGGCGCTTGCCGCGACCAAGGGCGAGCGCATCGGCGATCTCGAGGCCATCGTCGCCAACACGCCTCCCGATCAGCGCGATCCGAAAAAACCGTGGTTGCTTGCGCCCGTCGATCTCCAGACGCTGAAGGCGGCCGGCGTCACCTTTGCCATCTCGATGCTGGAGCGCGTGATCGAGGAGCGGGCAAAGGGCAATCCGGCCTCGGCCGAAGCGATCCGGAAGGAAGTGACCCGGCTGATCGGCGACGATCTGTCGAAGCTCAAGCCGGGCTCGGACAAGGCGATGCACCTGAAGCAGGTGCTGATCGACCAGAACGCCTGGAGCCAATATCTCGAGGTCGGCATTGGCCCCGATGCCGAGGTCTTCACCAAGGCGCCGACCTTGTCGTCGGTCGGCACCGGCATGGATGCGGGGCTGCATCCGAAGTCGACCTGGAACAACCCCGAGCCGGAGCTGGTGCTGTTCGTCTCGAGCCGCGGCACGATCGTCGGTGGCGCCCTCGGCAACGACGTCAATCTGCGCGACTTCGAGGGCCGTTCGGCACTGCTGTTGTCGAAGGCCAAAGACAACAACGCCTCGTGCTCCATCGGCCCGCTGCTGCGCCTGTTCGACGACAGCTTTACCCTCGACGACGCCCGCAAGCTCGACATCAGCCTGAACGTCAAGGGGCAGGACGGTTTCGTCCTCGACGGCCATTCCTCGATCAGCATGATCAGCCGCGATCCGACCGATCTGGTCGAGCAGACCATCGGCAAGGTGCACCAATATCCCGATGGCTTCGTGCTGTTCCTCGGGACCATGTTCGCGCCGGTTAAGGATCGCGACGCGCCGGGACAGGGGTTCACCCACAAACGCGACGACATCGTCACGATCTCGGCGCCCCAGCTCGGCAAACTCGTCAACCGCATGCGGGCCAGCGACGAATGCGAGCCCTGGACGTTCGGCATCGGCGCGCTGATGAAGAATCTCGCGCAGCGCAAGCTGATCTAGCTCACTGCACGCCGGATGTGGGGGACTCTCCACGAGTCGCTTTGCCTCGATCGACGCAGAAACTCTCTCCCCACCGTCATTGCGAGCGCAGCGAAGCAATCCAGAATCCCTCCCCGGAAAGACTCAGGATTGCTTCGCTGCGCTCGCGGTGATGGGGGGAGGGGTTGCGGGTTCGCCTTTCACCATCCTCCTAGACAGTGTCTTCGCCCCAACTGCCGCATCATTTCGTTCATCTCCGCGTTGCATCCGTGGAATAAAATCGCGCTGCGCGTGACATAGAAGTCGCTCATCCGCTCGCGCGCGCTTTCCCCCTCAATAGTCAAATAATATGACTAGTCGGAACCAAACTTCCGTGAAATAGTCCCTCCCGCCACCTCAAAGGTCGGCCTGTGGGTGCGATGCTACCAATCGGCGCCCCCGGATAACATTTTGGGAGACACGCCTGATGATCGTCAAAGCCCTCTTTGCGGCCAGCGCGACGGCCGCGTTGCTGCTCGCGCTGCCGGCGAATGCCGCCGAGCTCACCATTGGCTTCTCGCAGATCGGATCGGAATCCGGCTGGCGCGCGGCCGAGACCTCGGTCTCCAAGCAGGAGGCCACCAAGCGCAAGGTCAATCTCAAGATCGCCGACGCGCAGCAGAAGCAGGAGAACCAGATCAAGGCGATCCGCTCCTTCATCGCGCAGAATGTCGATGCGATCTTCCTCGCGCCCGTCGTCTCAACCGGCTGGGACTCGGTGCTGAAGGAAGCCAAGGAGGCCAAGATCCCGGTCGTGCTGCTCGACCGCGACATCGATCCCTCCGGCAAGGAGCTCTATCTCACCGCCGTGACCTCCGACAGCGTTCACGAAGGCGAGGTCGCGGGTGACTGGCTGGCGAAGACCGTCGGCGCCAAGGCCTGCAACATCGTCGAATTGCAGGGCACGGTCGGCGCGAGCGTCGCCGCCAACCGCAAGAAGGGGTTTGACACCGCTATCGCCAAGCATGCGAACCTGAAAGTGGTGCGCAGCCAGACCGGCGACTTCACCCGCGCCAAGGGCAAGGAAGTGATGGAAAGCTTCATCAAGGCCGAAGGTGGCGGCAAGTCGATCTGCGCGGTCTATGCGCACAACGACGACATGATGGTCGGCGCGATCCAGGCGATGAAGGAAGCCGGGCTCAAGCCGGGCAAGGAGATTCTCACCGTCTCGATCGATGCAGTCCCCGACATCTTCAAGGCGATGGTCGCCGGCGAAGCCAATGCCACGGTCGAGCTGACGCCGAACATGGCAGGCCCCGCTCTCGATGCCATCGCGGCCTTCAAGGACAAGGGTACCGTTCCGCCGAAATGGATCCAGACGGAATCCAAGCTCTACACCGCCACCGATGATCCGCAGAAGATCTACGACAGCAAGAAGGGCCTCGGTTACTGAGGCGAGAGTGTCGCCGGACGGCCGTGCTTCGGCAGTCCGGCGATCCCGCTCGAAACCGCTGCGCGAACGAACAGGCTCCGTGTCCGCATTGTCAGCGGGCGCCCTTGGGAGTGAATGTCATGGAGAACAGCCAGGATTCCGCTGCTTCCCTGCTGGAGGTGCGTGGGATCAGCAAGAGCTTTGGCGCCGTGCGTGCGTTGCAGGAGGTCGACTTCACGCTTCGCGCCGGCGAGATCCATGCGCTGCTTGGTGAGAACGGCGCGGGCAAGTCCACGCTGATCAAGGTCGTGACGGGCGTATTTCCGCGCGATGCCGGCATCGTCAGACTGGGCGGCGAAGAGGTCGCGCCGCGCTCGGCCAAGGCGGCGGTTCAGGCCGGCATTGCGACGGTCTACCAGGAAGTCAATTTGCTGCCGAATCTCTCGGTGGCGCAGAACCTGTTCCTGGACCGGCAGCCGACGCGCTTCGGCGTCGTGCGCGAGGGCGAGATGCGACGGCGCGCGAAGTCGCTGCTCGCGGATTTCGGTCTCGACATCGACGTATCAGCGCCGCTTGGCAATTACTCGGTGGCGATCCAGCATGTCACCGCGATCGCGCGCGCCGTCGATCTCTCCGCGCGCGTGCTGATCCTGGACGAGCCGACCGCGAGCCTCGACCGCCATGAGGTCGAGATCCTCTTTCGCATCATGCGTCAGCTTGCCAAGCGCGGCATTGGCATCGTCTTCGTCAGCCATTTCCTCGACCAGGTCTACGAGATCTCCGATCGAATCACCGTTTTGCGAAATGGTCGCCTTGTCGGCGAGCGCGAGACCGCGTCGCTGTCGCGGCTCGAGCTGATCCGGATGATGCTCGGCCGCGAACTGGCCGAGACCACCAGCGCGCGGGCCGCGACGCGCGACCATCAGGCCCGCGAAGTCTGCGCAAGCTTCGAGAATTATGGCAAATCAGGCTATGTCGCGCCGTTCAATCTCCAGCTGCGCCATGGCGAGGTCGTCGGCCTCGCCGGCCTGCTCGGTTCGGGCCGGACCGAGACGGCGCGGCTGGTGTTCGGCGCCGAGCGCGCCGATGGCGGGCAGGCGAGGGTGGAAGGCGCGCCTGTCCGGCTTCACTCGCCGCGCGACGGCGTGCGCCACGGCTTTGGCTATTGCCCTGAGGAGCGCAAGACCGACGGCATCGTCGCCGAGCTCACCGTGCGCGAGAACATCGTGCTCGCGCTCCAGGCCAAGCGCGGTCTACATCGGCCGCTGTCGCGACGCGAGCAGGACGAGATCGCAAGCCGTTACGTCAAGATGCTCGACGTTCGCCCGCCCGATCCGGAGCGTCCCGTTGGCCTGCTGTCCGGCGGCAATCAGCAGAAGGTCCTGCTGGCACGGTGGCTTGCGACCTCGCCACGGCTGCTCGTGCTGGACGAGCCGACCCGCGGCATCGACGTCGGCGCGCATGCCGAGATCATCCGCCTGATACGCGAGCTCTGCGACGACGGACTTGCGCTGCTCGTGATTTCCTCCGAGCTCGACGAGATCGTGACCTATTCCGACCGCGTGGTGGTGCTGCGCGACCGCGCTCATGTCGAGGAGCTCGCCGGCGAGGCCATCGACGTCGGCAGCATTCTCGCCGCGATCGCCGCCGATGGGGCCAGTGTCGCGCATGAGGGCAGGGCATGACCGCGCTGTTGCCGCGCCGCGGCCTTGCCCAGATCCTCGCGTTGATCGTCATCCTGGCGGTCGATCGCGTGGTATCGCCGCAATTCTTCGATCTGCGCCTCCAGGACGGCCGGCTGTTCGGCAGCCTGATCGACGTGCTCAACCGCGGCACGCCGGTGGCGCTGCTCTCGCTCGGCATGGTCCTGGTGATCGCGACGCGCGGCATCGATCTGTCAGTTGGCGCTGTGATGGCGATCTCGGGCGCGATCGCGGCGAGCCTCGCCGACAACCACAGTCTGGTCGTGGTGCTGGCGGCTGCGCTCGGCACCGGCCTGATCTGCGGGTTGTGGAACGGATTTCTCGTCGCGGTGCTCGGCATGCAGCCGATCGTGGCGACCCTTATCCTGATGGTTGCGGGGCGCGGCATCGCCCAGCTCATTACCGAGGGCCGCATCGTGACCTTCTCCTCGCCCGATCTGGTCTGGCTCGGCAACGGCTCCATCCTCGGCGTGCCGGTGCCGGTCGCGATTGCGCTGGGCATGCTGATCCTCACCGGCGCGGTGGTGCGCGGCTCGGCACTCGGATTGCTGATCGAGGCCACGGGCGGCAATGCGCGGGCAAGCGAACTCGCCGGCGTCGGCACGCGCGCGATGATTTTGGCGGTCTATGTCTGGTGCGGCGTTTGCGCTGCGCTTGCCGGCGTCATCGCGGCGGCCGACATCATGGGGGCGGATGCCAACAATGCCGGCCTCTGGCTCGAGCTCGACGCCATCCTCGCGGTGGTGATCGGCGGCACCTCGCTGTTCGGCGGCCGCTTCAGTCTCGTGCTGGCCGTACTTGGCGCGCTGATCATCCAGACCATGAACACCGGCATTCTGCTGTCGGGCTATCCGCCGGAGTTCAATTTGCTGGTCAAGGCGGTGGTGGTGCTCGCCGTGCTGCTGCTGCAATCGCCGAAGCTGTCCGGCTTTGCCGGCGTCGTGACGCGGCTGCGGAGGACCAAGGCATGAAAGGCCTGCCGCCCGTCCTCATTACCGCGGTCGTGCTCGTCGCGGGATTTGCGCTCTGCGCGATGCAGTTTCCCAACATCGCTTCCACTCGCGTGGTCGGCAATCTCCTGACCGACAATGCCTTCCTCGGCATCGTCGCGACCGGTATGACCTTCGTCATCATTTCCGGTGGCATCGATCTCTCCGTCGGCTCGGTAATCGGCTTCACCACGGTGTTCGTCGCGCTGGCGATCGAGCGCTGGGGAATGCCGCCCCTGGTCGCCTTCGTCGCCATTCTCGCGCTCTCGGCCGCCTTCGGAGCGGCGATGGGCGCGGTGATCCATGTCTTCGATTTGCCGCCTTTCATCGTGACGCTCGCCGGCATGTTCTTGGCCCGGGGTGCCAGCTTCCTGCTCTCGACGGAATCGGTGCCGATCACAGCACCTGTCTATTCCACCGTGTCGGACTTCGCACTGCGACTACCCGGCGGTGGACGGCTGACGGCGGTCGCGATCATCATGCTTGCGATCGTGATCGGCGGCGCATTGCTGCTGCAGCTCACCCGGTTCGGCGCCAATGTCTATGCGCTCGGCGGCAGCCGGGCGACCGCTAGCCTGATGGGGGTCGCCGTCGGCAAGATGACGGTGAAGATCTACATGCTGTCGAGCCTGCTCGCCGGCATCGCCGGCATCGTCTTCTCCTTCTACACCAGCGCCGGCTATTCGCTGTCCGCCGTCGGCGTCGAGCTTGACAGCATCGCGGCCGTCGTGATCGGCGGCACGCTGCTCACGGGCGGGCAGGGCTCGGTGATCGGCACCTTCCTGGGCGTGCTGATCCAGGGCATGATTCAGACCTATATCAATTTCGACGGAACACTGTCGAGCTGGTGGACCAAGATCGCGACCGGCGTGCTGCTGTTCGCCTTCATCGCCTTGCAACAGGGGTTGGTCGCGCTCGCGCGCCGACCCGTGGCAAAGCGCCTGGGAGCAGTCTCATGATCACCTCGCGCATCCTCGTCATCCCGACGCGCCGGGCGCACTCCAATCACGCGGAGGTGGCCCGCTCGATCGGCGTTGACATCATCGCCGGTCGCTACGCGGAGGGAACGCGCCTGCCTGGCGATGCCGAAATGATCGCGATGTTCGGGGTGTCGCGGCCGGTACTACGGGAGAGCGTCAAGACGCTGGTCGCCAAGGGCCTGCTCACCACCAAGGCCCGCGTCGGCACCGTCGTGCGCGAACGCGTCGCCTGGAATATGTTCGACGCCGACGTGCTGGCCTGGCACCTGGACGCCGGGATCGACAAGCGTTTCCTCAACGACCTGGCCGAGATCCGCCTCGCGGTCGAGCCGCGCGCGGCGATGTTGGCGGCGGCGCAGCGGTCGGAGCAGGATCTATCCGAGCTTCGGCGCTGCATGGAGCGGATGCGACTTGAAGCCTCCGACTCCGTTGGCTTCGCCGATGCCGACCTCGCGCTCCACGTCGCCGTAGCGCGCGCCTCCGGAAATCTGTTCATGCGCTCGATCGGGCACGTCATCGAGGCTGCGTTGCGCGCCTCATTCCTGCTCAGCGCACCGGTCGAACCGGAGGACCGCGACACCGTTCTGCTCTGGCATCAGAAGATCGTCGATGCCATCGCCGCCGGTGATGCCACGACTGCGTCGGAGGCGATGGTCTACGTCATTCACAACGGCATGCGCCGCCACGAGGGTACAGTGATCGAGACTGTACCGGCCGAAGCGCTGCCGTCCGCGGAAGCTGGAGAAACATCGTGACTGAACTTCGCATCGCCATCGTCGGCTTCGGCAAGATCGCGCGCGACCAGCATGTCGGCGCCATTGCAGCGGTTCCCGGCGCGACGCTGGCCGCCGTCGCCAGCCGCAATGCCTCGTTGCCGGATCTGCCGCATTTCGCGACCATCGAGGAGCTGCTGGAAAAAGGTCCGCCGATCGACGCGGTGTCGCTCTGCACGCCGCCTCAAGTGCGCCGCGCCCAGGCGGTCGCAGCGCTGAGGGCCGGCAAGCACGTCATGCTGGAGAAGCCGCCCGGCGCCGGCGTTGCCGAGCTCGATCCGCTGATCGCGATGGCGGGTGAGACCAAGCGAACGCTGTTTGCGACCTGGCATTCGCGCCATGCGCCGGCAGTCGAGCCGGCGCGCGAGTGGCTCGCCGCGCGCCGCATCCGTTCCGTGCACGTCAACTGGAAAGAGGACGTCCGCGTCTGGCATCCCGGGCAGGCATGGATCTGGGAGCCGGGCGGGCTCGGGGTGTTCGATCCCGGCATCAATGCGCTGTCGATCCTGACCAGGATCCTGCCGAAGCCCGTGTTCGTCAACGCGGCCGAGCTCGCCTTCCCCGCCAATTGCCAGGCGCCGATCGCCGCGAAGCTGACGCTGACCGACATCGACGGCCTACCTGTGACCGCCGAGTTCGACTTCCGCCAGACCGGGCCGCAGAGCTGGGATATCCTCGTCGAAACCGACCAGGGCCGGATGACGCTATCACGCGGCGGCCGGATCATGGCGATCGACGGCAAGACCGTTGCCGAGGCGCCCGATGAGGAATATCGGGAGCTTTACCGGCACTTCGTCGCGCTCGCCGCGACAGGCGCGAGCGACGTCGATTTGGCGCCGCTTCGTCTCGTCGCGGACGCCTTCCTGCTCGGCAGGCGCACGATCGTCGAACCGTTTGTGGGTTGATCATGGCTGGATCGAAAACAGAAAGAGACGTGTTCGGAACGCTGCCGGACGGCCGCAAGGTGGACCGCATCGTGCTGCGCGGCGAGGGCGGGTTCGAGGCGCGCATCATCACCCATGGTGCAGTCTTGCAGGCCTTGATCGCGCCGGACGG
Source organism: Bradyrhizobium sp. Kon56 (assembly GCF_055807635.1). Classification (NCBI taxonomy): domain Bacteria; kingdom Pseudomonadati; phylum Pseudomonadota; class Alphaproteobacteria; order Hyphomicrobiales; family Nitrobacteraceae; genus Bradyrhizobium; species Bradyrhizobium sp. Kon56. The sequence goes on from NZ_JBVVOU010000001.1 coordinate 574,898, forward strand.
CAAGGGCGGCCACGACGACGTCGTGCTCGGCCATGATGGGTTTGCCGGCTATCTCGCCGAACGAAAGTTCTTCGGCGCCACCGTCGGCCGCTACGCCAATCGCATCGCCAACGGACAATTTTCGCTGGACGGCGAGACGGTGCAGCTTCCCGTCAACAACGGTCCGAATGCGCTGCATGGCGGCCTCGACGGCTTCGACCGCAAGCTCTGGGACATTGCGGAGGTCGACGATGGCGCCGAGCCCGCGGTCACGCTGACCTACACGAGCTCGCATGGCGAGGAAAACTATCCCGGTCGGCTCGATGTGCGCCTGACCTATCGTGTTACCGGCCCGGCTGAGCTATCCCTGATCATGGAGGCGCGGACCGACCGGCCGACCATCGTCAACCTGACCAACCACAGCTTCTTCAATCTGGAGGGCGCGACATCAGGCACGCCCATACTCGATCACAAGCTGACGGTCGCGGCCGGGCATTTCCTCGCGATCGACCCCACGGCCATTCCGTTGCCGGAGCCGCCGCGCAGCGTTGCCGGCACGCCGTTCGATTTCCGGGAGCCTCGGCCGATCGGCGAGCGCGTCCGCGAGAGCGACCAGCAATTGCGCAACGGCAGGGGCTACGACCATACCTACTGTCTCGCGCGCGACGGTAAGCTCAGTCTCGCGGCGCGACTGGAGGCGCCGCGCTCGGGGCGCATCATGGAGCTGTTCACCGATCAGCCCGGTCTGCAGGTCTATTCGGGCAATTATCTCGACGGCACGATTTCGGGCAAGGGCGGCAAGCTCTACCGGCAGTCGGACGCGATGTGCCTGGAGCCGCATATCTGGCCGGACGCACCGAACCGGCCGGATTTCCCGAGCCCGCGCCTAGCGCCCGGCGAGGTCTATCGCCATCATACGGTCTATCGCTTTGCGGTGAGGACGTCCTGATGGAACAGGTGCCGACCTCGGTTCTTTCGGACGATCCTTGCCATCTCGGCGAGGGGCCGACCTATGACGTGACCACGGACACCGCCTGGTGGTTCGATATCCGGGAGGGGCGACTGTTCGAGGCGCAGCTCGGCAGCGGCAGCATTCGCGTTCATGCGCTGGGCCGGATGGCGAGCGCGCTTGGGCGGATCGATGCCGAAAGGCAGTTGATCGTCGCGGAAGACGGCCTCTATATCCGCAAAATTGCCGACGGCGCGATGAGGCTGCTCTGTCCGCTTGAAGCCGACAATCCCGCGACCCGCTCCAACGATGCCCGCGTGCATCCCTCCGGCACGTTCTGGATCGGCACTATGGGCCGGAAGGCGGAAGCAGGGGCAGGCGCGATCTACGCGTTCCATCACGGCGAGATATCGATGCTGTTTCCGCGCATCAGCATTCCCAACTCGATCTGCTTCTCGCCCGATGGCGCCACGGGCTACTTCGCCGACACGGCGCGCGCGGTGCTCTACGCGGTGCCGCTCAATCCCGTCACCGGCCTGCCGCGCGGCGAGCCGGAGGTGCTGCTGCGCCACACCGGCGTTGGCGGCCTCGACGGTTCGGTGTGCGATGCCGACGGGCAGATTTGGAACGCGTGCTGGGGCGCGAGCCGCATCGACGTCTACTCTCCGCAAGGCGAACGCCTGCGTTCGCTGAGCGTGCCGGCAAAGCAGGCGAGCTGCCCCGCTTTTGTCGGTCCTGGTCTGTCGCGTCTCCTCGTCACCTCGGCCTGGCAGGACATGGATGCGGCGGCGCGTGCCGCCGATCCGCAAGCCGGCTACACCTTCCTGTTGGAGGCCACCGCGCGCGGTCGCGCGGAGCCTGACGTCAAGCTCGCATAGGAGGCTAGAAGCCGCACACCAAATTTCTCGACGACACGAAAAAACAGTCTGACATCCAAGGGAGTGAAACATGTTGAAACTGAAGACCACCTTCCTCGCGCTGGCGCTGGCCGGCGCTGCGACGATGGCCGCGGGCGTCACCGCCTCGGCCCAGGACAAAGCAACAGTCGGCATCGCCATGCCGACCAAATCGTCGGCGCGCTGGATCGACGATGGCAACAATATGGTGAAGGTGCTGAAGGAGCGCGGCTACAACACCGACCTGCAATATGCCGAGGACGACATTCCGAACCAGCTCTCGCAGGTCGAGAACATGGTGACCAAAGGCGCGAAAGCGCTGGTAATCGCCGCGATCGACGGCACCACGCTCTCCGACGTGCTCAAGCAGGCGAAAGCAAAAGGCATCACCGTGATCGCCTATGACCGCCTGATCCGCGGCACGCCGAACGTCGACTATTACGCCACCTTCGACAATTTCCAGGTTGGCGTGCTCCAGGCCGAATCGATCGTGCAGGGCCTCGGTCTTAAGGACGGCAAGGGCCCGTTCAACATCGAGCTGTTCGGCGGCTCGCCCGACGACAACAACGCCTACTTCTTCTACAACGGCGCGATGAGCGTGCTGAAGCCGTACATCGACAGCGGCAAGCTCGTCGTCGTCTCCGGCCAGACGGGCATGGATAAGGTCGCGACCTTGCGCTGGGACGGCGCCACCGCGCAGGCCCGCATGGACAATCTGCTCAGTGCCTACTACGGCAACAAGAAGGTCAACGCGGTGCTGTCGCCGTATGACGGCCTGTCGATCGGCATCATCTCCTCACTGAAGGGCGTCGGTTATGGCAGCGCCGGCCAGCCGATGCCTATCATCTCGGGCCAGGATGCCGAGGTGCCCTCGATCAAGGCGATGCTGCGCGGCGACCAGTATTCGACCATCTTCAAGGACACCCGCGATCTCGCCAAGGTGACCGCCGACATGGTCGACGCTGCGCTTGCCGGCAAGCAGGTCACCGTGAACGACACCAAGACCTACGAGAACGGCGCCAAGACCGTGCCGTCCTATCTGCTCAAGCCGGTCGTGGTCTACAAGGACAATTGGGAGAAGGTCCTGGTCGACAGCGGCTACTACAAGAAGTCGCAGTTCCAGTAGGCTTCTTTTCTTTTCCCTCTCCCCGCTTGCGGGGAGAGGGTTAGGGTGAGGGGAAGCCTCCGCGAGGAAGGAAGCAGTGCGTCTCGCGGAGACTCCCCCTCACCGGATCGCATCGAACGATGCGATCCGACCTCTCGCCGCGAGCGGGGAGAGGTGATCTAACACTGATTGAGGGACGTGAAATCATGACCGCAATGCTGGAGATGCGTAACGTCAGCAAGAGCTTTTCCGGTGTGCAGGCGCTGCGTGATGTCAACTTCTCGGTTGAAGCCGGGCAGATCCACGCCCTCGTCGGCGAGAACGGTGCCGGCAAGTCCACGCTGATGAAGGTCCTCAGCGGCGTCTACCCGGCCGGCAGCTACGAGGGCACCATCATCTTCGATGGCGAGGAGCGCCGCTTCCGCGACATCAACGATTCCGAGGCGCTCGGCATCATCATCATTCATCAGGAGCTCGCGCTGATCCCGCTGATGTCGATTGCCGAAAACATCTTCCTGTCGCATCCGCCGTCAAAGCTTGGCGTCATCGACCGCGACGAGGTGTATCGGCGCACGCGCGACCTGCTCGCGCAGGTCGGCCTCAAGGAATCGCCGGATACGCTGATCACCGATCTCGGCGTCGGCAAGCAACAGCTGGTCGAGATCGCCAAGGCGCTGTCCAAGCGGGTGCGGATGCTGATCCTGGACGAGCCGACCGCGAGCCTCAACGAGGCCGACAGCGCCGCACTGCTGGAGCGGCTGATGGCGTTCCGCGCGCAGGGTATCGGCTCGATCCTGATCTCGCACAAGCTCAACGAGGTCGCCAAGGTCGCTGACCACATCACGGTGCTGCGCGACGGCCGCACCGTCGACAGCATCGATTGCCACGCCGAGCCGATCCAGGAAGACCGCATCATCCGCAGCATGGTCAACCGCGATCTCGCCCACCGCTTTCCGGAGCGCAGCGCAAAGATCGGCGAGCCCGTTCTCACCGTCGAGAGCTGGTCGGTCTACCATCCCATCCATCCCGAGCGGCAGGTGATCAAGAACGTCGATTTCAGCGTGAAGCGCGGCGAAGTCGTCGGTATTGCCGGATTGATGGGCGCCGGCCGCACCGAATTCGCCATGAGCCTGTTTGGCCGGTCGTGGGGCACCACGATCAGCGGTCGCATCCGGCTCGAGGATCATGAGATCGTGCTGCCCAACGTGGCGGCCGCGATCGACGCCGGCCTTGCCTATGTCACGGAGGACCGCAAGCAGCTGGGACTGATCCTCGCCGACGACGTCCGCAAGAACATCACGCTCGCAAGCCTCGACCAGGTCGCTCCTCGCCACGTCATCGACGACATCGCCGAGCTGAAGGTCGCCAGCGACTACCGCAACCGGATGCGCATCCGCTGCTCCGACGTCTATCAGGAGACCAGCCAGCTCTCCGGCGGCAACCAGCAAAAGGTCGTGCTGTCGAAATGGCTGATGACCGACCCCAAGGTCTTGATCCTGGACGAGCCGACCCGGGGCATCGACGTCGGTGCCAAATACGAGATCTACTGTATCATCAACGAGCTTGCAGAAGCCGGCCGTGGCGTGGTGGTGATCTCCTCGGAGATGCCCGAGCTACTCGGCATCTGCGACCGCATCTGTGTCATGAACGACGGCGCCTTCGTCGGCGAGTTCAAGGGACGTGATGCGACGCAGGAAAAGATCATGCGCGCCATCATGCGCAACGACAGAAATTATGGAAGCAGCGCCCTTGCGGGTGCGGAGATGGGAGGATCACAGCCATGACCGACAAGACGGTTTCGCTGCCCGAGGAGGGTCGGCACGGCAGCTTCATCAAGAACAATCTGCGCAATTACGGCATGCTGATGTCGCTGATCGCGATCATGCTGTTCTTTCAGGTCATGACTGGCGGCACGCTACTGCAGCCGCTCAACCTGACCAATCTGGTGCTCCAGAACAGCTACATCGTTATCATGGCGCTCGGCATGCTGCTCGTCATCGTCACCGGCCATATCGACCTCTCGGTCGGCTCGGTCGCGGGCTTCGTCGGCGCGGTGGCTGCCGTGCTCATGGTGACCTACAAGGTCGACTACACGCTCGCCTTTATCGCCTGCCTGCTGCTGGGCGCGGCAATCGGCGCCGCGCAGGGCTATTGGGTGGCCTATTTCAAGATACCGTCCTTCATCGTGACGCTGGCCGGCATGCTGGTGTTCAAGGGCCTCGCGCTTGCGGTATTGCAAGGCCAGTCACTAGGACCGTTCCCGGCCACCTTCCAGAAGCTGTCCTCCGGCTTCATTCCGGAGATGCTGCCCGAGGCCGGCACGCTGCATCCGACGTCGATGCTGGTCGGTGCGGTGCTCGCGCTCGGCCTCGTCTACGCCAGCTCCAAGGGGCGCTCGCGCGAGCAGCTGCACGGCATCGAGGTCGAGCCTTACGCGTTCTTCCTCGGCAAGAGCATTCTCCTGGCTTGCGCTGTGCTCTATTTCACCTATCTGATCGCCTCGCATCGCGGTCTGCCGAACGTGCTGGTCATCATGACCGCGCTGATCGCGCTGTACGGTTTCGTCACCCGCCGCACCGTCATCGGTCGGCAGGTCTACGCGGTTGGCGGCAATGCGAAAGCGGCAAGCCTGTCGGGCATCAAGACGGAACGGTTGACCTTCCTCACCTTCGTCAACATGGGCGTGCTCGCTGCGCTCGCCGGCCTCGTTTTCGCCGCGCGCCTCAACACAGCAACGCCGAAGGCGGGCCTCGGCTTCGAGCTCGACGTCATCGCGGCCTGCTTCATCGGCGGCGCCTCGGCCTATGGCGGTGTCGGCCGCGTCGGTGGCGCCGTGGTCGGCGCCATGATCATGGGCGTGATGAACAACGGCATGTCCATCCTCGGCATCGGCATCGACTATCAGCAGGTCATCAAGGGCCTGGTCCTGCTCGGGGCGGTGTGCATCGACGTTTATAATCAGCGGAGATGAGGCCGCCGACTACGATCGGCTTCAGTGAGCTATTGCTCAACAGGTGAGCATATGATCGAATGGCCGGATGGATCCTGGTCAGTTCGATCTCATTATCTTCGATTGCGACGGTGTGCTCGTCGACAGCGAGCTGTTGAGCTGTCAATGCCTGTCGGACGAGCTGTCCGAATCCGGGATATCGCTGACACTTGCACAAGCGCTGGAGCTGTTCCTTGGACGAAGCACGAGCGCAATTACTCGGCATTATCGCGAGCTCGGCCACGCAATGCCGGTCGATTTTCCGTCCCGGCTGAAGTCGCGCGTGTTGATGGCGTTCGAAAAGGCGCTTCATCCGGTTTCTGATGTCGATATGATCTTGTCGGGCCTGCGGGCACCATTCTGCGTGGCTTCCTCCAGCGACATCGACCGTGTCGCGCTCTCCCTTGACGTCACCGGCCTGCGGGCGCATTTCGGCGACCGGATCTACACCGCGCAGATGGTCAGGCACGGCAAGCCGGCGCCCGATCTCTTTCTCTACGCGGCCGAGCAGATGGGCGCGAAACCTGCGCGCACGCTGGTGATCGAGGATAGTGCGAGCGGCGTGCAGGCGGGCAAGGCGGCCGGCATGACGGTCTGGGGATTTGCCGGCGGCAGCCATTATCGCGGACGCGACGGGCAGGCTATATTGTCGGGTGCGGGGGCCGACCGGGTCTTCGCGCGCATGATCGATTTCTGGAAGGATGACTGACGCCTGCCATGGCCGCCGAGAACGAAAAGTCCAGGCTCGACGACGCCGCGCGTGCCGGCTGGCTCTATTTCATTGCCGGTCACACCCAGGACGAGATCGCGAAGATGCTCCAGGTGTCGCGCGCGTCGGCGCAGCGGCTGGTGTCGCTATGTCTCGCCGAACGGCTCATCACCTTCCGGCTCGAACACCCCATCGCCGCGTGCATGGAATTGGCGGCGCGTCTGAAGGAGCGTTTCGAGCTTACCTATTGCGAGGTGGTGCCGGCTGATCCCGCCGCGCCGCAGGCCACAGCGGGCATAGCCGAACGCTGCGCCAACCTGCTCGATTCCACTCTGCGTTCGGAAACCCCCGTCATCGTCGCGCTCGGGACGGGACGCGCCGTGCGCGCCGCGGTCGAGCGCGTCACGCCGATCGACCGGCCCAATCACCAGATCGTCTCGCTCGTCGGCAACATCTCCGCCGACGGTTCTGCGAGCTTCTACGATACCGTCGGCCGGCTCGCCGATCGCACCGGCGCACGGCATTACCCGATGCCGCTACCGTTCCTGATGTCGTCCGAGGACGAGCGCAACAAGATGGTCCGGATCGAGCCGATCGCGAAGGTGAAGGCCGTCGCGGCCAAGGCGGATTTGCGCCTCGTCGGCATCGGCCAGATGGACCAGAAGGCGCAGGTCCATGTCGACGGCTTCGTCACCCGCGACGAATTGTTCGAGATGATGCGGCAAGGGGCGATCGGCGAGATCACGGGCTGGGCCTATGATTCCAAGGGCCGCCTGCTGAAGGCCGGCACCAACAAACGGTTGACCAGCATTCCGCCGGAGGTCCCGGCGAAGACCACGACGATCGGCGCCGCCGTCGGCGCAGCCAAGGTGCCGGCGATCGCGGCGGCGCTGAATGGGCGGCTGATCAACGGTCTGATTACGGACGAGGCGACCGCAAGGGCGATTCTGGAGCGCTGAGGCGGTTCGTCGTTTCCGCGCGGGGCGCGAGGCAGGGATTTCGCCACCCACGCCGCTGTCGTCGTCCGCGACCCGGCTACGCCAAGGCTTCGCCGGGGTTGAGGTCTGGGGGCGCCGAAGGTTTAGCGAAGGCGGCAGGCGGACGATCCAGGACGCCGCAGCGCCGCTGAGGCAAACCGACAGACGGCACGGAGTACTGGATGCCCCTTCGCGGGGCATGACGGGGAGGGCGACGCACGAGCTCCCCCGCGTCGCAGCACTCATAAGTTGCCGAAACGTCCGCGCGCCTGCTTGACAACGGCCCGCCCTCAGCCGAACATACGCCCAACGCGTGGGCATATGCTCAAAAGCGCGAGCTTAGGGAGGTCACCGTGAAACACGTCCTCGGCGCCGTCTGTGGCGCGTCTGTCCTGCTGGCTGTCCCCGCGATGGCCGAAACGACCCTGACGATTGCCACCGTGAACAACGGCGACATGATCCGCATGCAGGGGCTGACGGGTGAATTCACCAAGAAGAACCCCGATATCAGCGTCAAATGGGTGACGCTGGAAGAGAACGTGCTGCGCCAGCGCGTCACAACCGACATCGCCACCAAGGGCGGCCAGTTCGACGTCCTCACCATCGGCACCTACGAGGTGCCGATCTGGGCCAAGAAGGGTTGGCTGGTGCCGCTCGCCAATCTCGGCGCCGACTACGACGTCGCCGACCTCCTGCCCAAGATCAAGGATGCGGTCTCGGTCGACGGCAAGCTCTACGCCGCGCCATTCTACGGCGAGAGCTCGATGGTGATGTACCGCACCGACCTGTTCGACAAGGCCGGCCTCAAGATGCCGGAAAGCCCCACCTGGGATTTCGTCGTCGACGCCGCCAAGAAGCTCACCGACAAGAGCGCCGGCGTCTACGGCATCTGCCTGCGCGGCAAGGCCGGCTGGGGCGAGAACATGGCGTTCCTCTCCGCCATGGCCAATTCCTACGGCGCGCGCTGGTTCGACGAGAAGTGGCAGCCGCAGTTCAACACGCCGGAATGGAAGGCGACGCTCACGACCTATGTCGACCTGATGAAGCAGGCCGGCCCTCCCGGTGCGAGCTCGAACGGCTTCAACGAGAACCTCGCGCTGTTCAATGCCGGCAAGTGCGCAATGTGGATCGATGCCACCGTCGCGGCGTCGTTCGTCACCAACCCGAAGGACTCCAAGGTCGCCGACAAGGTCGGCTTCGCGCTGGCGCCCAACACCGGGCTCGGCAAGAACGCCAACTGGCTGTGGGCCTGGAGCCTCGCAATTCCCGCCGGCTCGAAGAAGGCCGAAGCCGCCGAGAAGTTCATCGCCTGGGCCACCAGCAAGGATTACACCAAGGTCGTGGCTGCGAAGGAGGGCTGGGCGAACGTGCCGCCGGGCACCCGAACCTCGCTCTACCAAAACCCTGATTATCTGAAGGTCGCCCCGTTCGCCAAGCTGACGCTGGCCTCGATCGATGCCGCCGATCCGAACAAGCCGACGGTGAAGCCGGTGCCCTACGTCGGCGTGCAATATGCGGCCATCCCCGAATTCCAGGGCATCGGTACGCAGGTGGGCCAGCAATTCTCGGCCGCGCTTGCGGGATCGATGACGGTCGATGCCGCGCTCACCGCGGCGCAATCTTCAACCGAGCGCGAGATGAAGCGCGCGGGTTACATCAAGTGAGCTCGAGCTCTCCCTCCTGAGCTCAGACTTGCGGCCATCCACCGCTCCAGGTGGATGGCCGCCTTCTTCCCGCAAGCGGAGAAGCCAAGAATGGCAACCCGGCAGACGCAGCTTCTCGCACGGACGCTCCTGACGCCGGCCGTCGGGCTGCTGTTCATCTGGATGATCGTCCCGCTCGCGTTGACGATCTATTTCTCGACGCTGCATTACAGCTTACTCGATCCCGGCTCGGAAGCGTTCGTCGGGCTGGAAAACTTCCGCTACTTCCTCACCGACCCCGCGTTCCTCGCCTCGCTACAGAACACGCTGGTGCTGGTCGGCTCGGTGCTGGCGCTGACCGTCCTGCTCGGAATTCCGCTGGCGCTATTGCTCGACCAGCCGGTGATCGGCCTCAACATCGTGCGGTTGATGGTGATCGCGCCGTTCTTCGTGATGCCGACGGTGAGCGCGCTGGTCTGGAAGAACCTGCTGATGCATCCTGTGTCCGGGCTGTTTGCCTGGATCGCCTCGCTGTTCGGGTTGACGCCGATTGACTGGTTTACCGACGCGCCGCTGCTCGCCGTGATCCTGATCGTGTCCTGGCAATGGCTGCCGTTCGCGACCCTGATTTTGCTCACCGCGATGCAGTCGCTCGACGAGGAGCAGAAGGAAGCCGCTGAAATGGACGGTGCCAGCGCGGTCTCGACCTTCATCTACATCACGCTGCCGCACCTCGCGCGCCCCATCACGGTGGTGATCCTGATCGAGACGATCTTCCTGCTCACCGTCTTTGCCGAGATCTACGTCACCACGGGCGGCGGCCCGGGACTCTCGACCACCAACATCGCCTTCCTGATCTATTCGCAGGCACTGATCCAGTACGATGTCGGTACTGCCTCGGCAGGCGGCCTCGTCGCTGTCGTGATCGCCAACGTTGTTGCCTTTTTCCTCGTCCGTATCGTCGGTCGCAACCTGGAGGCATAAGACATGGCGCGTACGGCGACGAGGCAGCGGGTGGTGGTCTCGACCATCGGGGCGTGGTTCTTCGGCTTCCTGATCTTCTTCCCGATCCTCTGGATGGTATTGGCGAGCTTCAAGACCGAGCTCGAGGCTTTCGCGATCCCGCCGTCCTTCCTGTTCTTCCACTGGACCACGGAAAACTACGCGACGGTGCAGGAGCGCAGCGATTATGTCCTCCACGCGATGAACTCGATCATCATCGCGGGCGGCTCGACCTTGATCGCGCTTTTGATCGCGATCCCCGCGGCCTGGTCGATGGCGTTCTCGCCGACCAAGCGCACCAAGGACATCCTGCTCTGGATGCTCTCGACCAAGATGATGCCGCCGGTCGGCGTGCTGGTGCCGATCTACCTGATCTACAAGTCATTCGGCCTGCTCGATTCCCGCATCGGCCTCGTCTTCATCCTGTGTCTCGGAAACTTGCCGATCGTGATCTGGATGCTGTTCACATATTTCAAGGAGATTCCGCGCGACATCCTGGAAGCCGCGCGCATGGACGGCGCCACCATCGGCCGCGAGCTGATCTACGTGCTGACGCCGATGGCGATCCCGGGGCTCGCATCGACCATGCTGCTGAACCTGATCCTGGCCTGGAACGAGGCGTTCTGGACGCTCAATCTGTCGACCTCGAACGCTGCGCCGCTCACCACGTTCATCGCGTCCTATTCGAGCCCGGAAGGGCTGTTCTGGGCAAAGCTGTCGGCGGCTTCCACGTTGGCGATCGCGCCCATTCTCGTCCTCGGTTGGTTCAGCCAGAAGCAGCTCGTGCGCGGGCTCACCTTTGGCGCGGTAAAGTAGGAAGGGCTGCCGGATCATGGGTCAGATCACACTTCAGGACGTGCAGAAATCCTTCGGCCCCGTGCACATCATCAAGGGCGCGGACCTGGAGATCGCCGATGGGTCGTTCGTGGTGTTCGTGGGGCCGTCGGGCTGCGGCAAGACCACGCTCTTGCGGCTGATCGCGGGGCTCGAGGACGTCTCCGGCGGCAAGATCCTGATCGACGGCAAGAACGTGGTCGACACGCCGCCGGCCAAGCGCGGGCTCTCGATGGTGTTCCAGTCCTATGCGCTCTATCCGCATATGAGCGTGCGCGGCAACATCGGCTTCGGCCTGAAGATGGCGGGGCTGGCCAAGGACGAGATCAACCGTAAGGTCGAGGCCGCCGCCGCAACGCTGAACCTCACGCCCTATCTCGATCGCAAGCCGCGCGAGCTCTCCGGCGGCCAGCGCCAGCGCGTCGCGATCGGGCGTGCCATCGTCCGCGAGCCCAAGGCGTTTTTGTTCGACGAGCCGCTCTCCAACCTCGACGCGGCGCTGCGCGTGCAGATGCGGATCGAGGTGACGCGGCTCCAGAAGCAGCTCGGCACCACCGCGATCTATGTCACCCACGACCAGGTCGAGGCCATGACCATGGCCGACAAGATCGTGGTGCTCAACGGCGGCAAGATCGAGCAATACGGCTCGCCGCTGGAGCTCTACGAGAAGCCGGCCAACCTCTTCGTCGCCGGCTTCATCGGCTCGCCCAAGATGAACTTCGTGACCGGCGAGCACGCCTTGCAGAAGAGCGCAGCAACGATCGGCGTACGGCCTGAGCATCTCAAGATCGAGCGCGACGGTGCCGGCGGCTGGCAGGGAACGATCGCGGTGGCCGAGCACCTCGGCAGCGACACCTTCCTTTATGTCGATGCCGGTCAGCTCGGCATGCTGACGGCGCGCTACATCGGTGAGTTGAGCCTGCACGCCGGCGACCATGTATCGCTGCTGCCGGAGCCCGCGCGCATCCATCGCTTCGACGCAAGCGGCAGCGCCATCCGGGGCTGACAAGAAACGGCAAGAATCGGAAAAAGCAACATGTACCTGGAAAAATTCAAGCTGAACGGCAAGACCGCTTTCATCACCGGCGGCGGGCAAGGCATCGGCTTCGCCTGCGCCGAAGCGCTGGCTGAAGCCGGCGCCAGGGTCGTCATCGGCGATCGCGACAGTAAGGTCGCCGACAGTGCAAAAGCCAGCCTGAAGGCGAAGGGGTATGACGCCGAGACGGCGATCATGGACGTCACCGATACCAAGCGCGTGGCGGAAGTGGCCAACGACGTCGTTGCCCGGCACGGCAAGGTGGACATCCTCGTCAACAACGCCGGCATCGCCCGCAGCGAGACGCCGGCGGAGACCGTGACCGACGAGCACTGGCTCAATGTGATCGACGTCAATCTCAACGGCACCTTCTGGTGCTGCCGCGAGTTCGGCAAGCACATGCTCAAGGCGAAGAGCGGCGCCATCGTCAATGTCGGCTCGATGTCCGGCTTCATCGTCAACAAGCCGCAGGAGCAGTGCTTCTACAATGCGTCCAAGGCCGGCGTGCACCATCTGACGAAATCGCTCGCCGCCGAATGGGGCGCGCGCGGCATCCGCGTCAACGCGGTGGCGCCGACCTATATCGAGACGCCGCTCAACGCCTTCGTGAAGAGCAATCCGAGAATGTACGACGCCTGGATCGGTGGAACCCCGATGGCGCGGATGGGGCAGGTCGAGGAGATCGCCTCCGTGGTGCTCTTTCTCTCGTCCGAGGCCGCGAGCCTGATGACCGGCAGCATCGTGCTGGTGGATGGCGGCTACACTTGCTGGTAGGCTTGCGTCAAAACTGACGAGAGCTTCCGGGGGCGACAATGCCGCGAGCGTATATCGGCGTCGATGTAGGGACCACAAGCACGCGGGCAGGGGTGTTCGACGAGGCGGGCACCTTGCTGGCTATCGCACGGCATCCGATCAGGATATGGCCCGAGGCCGGTGACATCGTCGAACAGTCGTCCCAGGATATCTGGGACGCTTGCACGGCGTCGGTGCGGGCCGTGATGGCGGAAGCTGCAATCGCGCCCGACAGCGTCGGCGGTATCGGTTTCGACGCCACCTGCTCCCTCGTGGTGCTCGACCGGCAAGGCGAGCCGCTCACCATCAGCGCCTCCGGCGACCGGCAGCGCAACGTCATCGTCTGGATGGATCACCGCGCCACGGCCGAGGCGCGGCTGATCAACGAAACCGGTGATGCCGTGCTGCGCTATGTCGGCGGCTCGATCTCGCCCGAGATGGAGATGCCGAAACTGCTGTGGCTGAAGCGGCACATGCGCACGAGCTTCGACGCCGCAGGGCACTTCTTCGATCTGGCGGATTACCTGACCTGGCGCGCCACCGGCTCGTTGCAACGCTCGACCTGCACGGTCACTTGCAAATGGAACTACCTCGCGCATGACGGCGGTGGCTGGAGCGCGCCATTCTTCAAGCGCATCGGCCTGTCGGACTTCGTCAACGAGAAATACGCCCGCATCGGCACCGAGATCGTCGCGCCTGGCACGCGGCTCGGCGCCGGTCTAACCGGTACGGCAGCTGCCGATCTCGGCTTGTCACCGGGCACGCCGGTCGGAGCGTCCCTGATCGATGCCCATGCCGGCGGCATCGGCGCCATCGGCGGCCGCGATGAATCGGAGGGCGCGACAGATGTCTGCGACCGCCTCGCCTACATCATGGGAACGTCGGCCTGCATCATGGCGACGACGAAAGAACCGTGCTTCGTACCGGGCGTGTGGGGTCCTTACTATTCGGGCATGGTACCAAATTTCTGGCTCAACGAGGGCGGGCAGTCGGCTGCGGGCGCTGCGATCGACCATCTTCTCAAGTCGCATCCCGGCCACGCCGAGGCGAGCGTGGCGGCGCGCAGCGAGGGCCTCGACCTCATCGAGTTTCTCGAGCGCCGCATCATCGCGCGCGCAGGCGGCGCCAGCCGCGCCGTGCTGCTGGCCCGCAACGTCCATGTGCTTCCTGAGTTCATCGGCAACCGCTCGCCCTATGCCGACCCTGACACGCGCGCGGTGATCGCGGGCCTCGATCTCGACACCGACATCGCCTCGATGGAACGGCTGTTCGTCGCCGGTCTGTGCGGGCTCGCCTATGGGCTTGCCGAGGTGATCGAGGCCTTTACCGCGCATGGCGTCCATTCCAGCATCATGATCATGGGCGGCGGCGCCAGCCGCAGTCCGCTGGTGCGGCAGATCATGGCGGATACGACTGGCCTCACCGTGGCGCTGCCGCAGACCAGGGAGCCCGTGCTGCTCGGCGCCGCGATGCTCGGCGCAGTCGCCGGCGGCGCCTATGCCTCGATCGGCGAAACCATGGCCAAGATGTCGGCGTTGGGACGGAAGAGCGAGCCCACTACGCCCGACATTGCCGCCTTTCACGCCCGCAAGCGCGAGGTCTACAAGTTGCTGCGCGAGGTCGATCGCGGCAGCCGCGCGGCGATGCGTGGAATGGCCGGAGGTTGAAACGGATGTTGATTTCCTGCGGCGACGCGCTGATCGATTTTGTCCCGACGCGAAATACCGACGGGCGCGAAGCGGTGATGCCGGCGGTCGGCGGCTCCTGCCTCAACGTCGCAATCGGCATGGCGCGGCTCGGCGCGCCGACCGGCTTTGTCGGCGGGATCTCGACGGACATGTTCGGGCGCATGATCGCCGACCACGCCGCTGTATCCAATGTCGAGCTCGGTCTCGCCACAAGCAGCGATCACCAGACCACGCTCGCCTTCGTGCGTATCGTTGCGGGAGAGTCGCATTATGCTTTCTACGACGCCGAGACCGCGACGCGGAATTGGACCTACCGGCGCGGCTCTATTCCCTTCGATACGGTCGAAGTTCTCCATGTCGGCTCGACCACGCTGGTCAATGACCAGGGCGCGAGCGAGACCATGGCCCTGATCGTGGACGCACGAGCGTCCTCGACAATCTCCTTTGATCCGAACTGCCGGCCCAACCTCGTGAAGGACAAGCCGGCTTATCTCGCCCGCATGGCCGAGTTTGCCGGCTGTGCCGATCTCATCAAGATGTCAGACGTCGATTTTACCTATCTGTTCGCCGACGAGCCGTATCACCAGCGTGCGAGCACGCTGCTTGCACGCGGCGCGAGCCTCGTCG
Source organism: Bradyrhizobium sp. Kon56 (assembly GCF_055807635.1). Classification (NCBI taxonomy): domain Bacteria; kingdom Pseudomonadati; phylum Pseudomonadota; class Alphaproteobacteria; order Hyphomicrobiales; family Nitrobacteraceae; genus Bradyrhizobium; species Bradyrhizobium sp. Kon56. Next base: position 590,124 of record NZ_JBVVOU010000001.1, read on the forward strand.
TCATCACCCGTGGCGACAACGGTGCGATCGCGTGGCATGCGGGGGCAGGACAGATCGAGGTCGCCGCCCCCAAGGTCGTGGTCGCCGACACCATCGGCGCGGGTGACAGTTTTCAGGCGGCGTTGTTGTTCGCCCTGCACAAGCAGGGACGCCTCGCCCGACAGCAACTGAAGGATATCGGCGCGGACGAGCTTCGCGGTGCACTATCCTTTGCTGCCAATTGCGCCGGTCTCACCTGCACCCGTCCCGGTGCCGATCCGCCGTGGAGTCACGAGATTATCTGGAGCTTGTAGCGTCGCGTCACAGCGGTGCCACGACCTTCTCGGCGCATTTGAGGAAGGTCCGGATCAGCGGGCTGTGAGAATCCCGCCGCCAGCAGACCGCGATGTCGATGGAATCGGTCGCATCCCGCAACGGCCGGAACACGATGCCGCGCGGCGCCCCGAGCTGGGCGCAGGCGGGCAGGATGGCGAGGCCTTCACCGGCGAGAACCAGGTTCATCGCCGAATGCACTGTCTCTACCCGGCTCGCAATCGGCATCACGATCTGATGCCGCCGCAGCAGGGCCGCGACCGCGGAGGAGGAGGGGTCGCGCTCCGGCGGCGGCAACGCGATCAGCGGACGGCCTTGTAGTCGTGTCATTGACACCGCGCTCAGGCGCGCAAGCGGCGAACGGTTTCGCACGGCCAGCACGAACGGCTGCGCGCCGATTCGGGCCACCTGGATCTCGGGATGGTGGATCGCCGGCATGCACAGCGCGACCGTGACGCTACGGTCGAGCAGACGCGGCTCGCGCGTCGTGGCACTGAGCTCGGCGAAATCGAGATCGACGCCGGGAACGGATCGCCGCAACTCGGGGATGAGACGCGGCAGCATCGCGTTCGCCAGTACGAACATGTAGCCGACGGACAGCCGACCACGGCTGCCGGCCGCGACCGCGCGCGCGGCCTCGATGCCGTCGGCCGCCAGCGCCAGCGCCTCGCCGGCGCGCGCCAGCAGCGCCTGGCCCGCTTCGGTCAAATCCATGCCGCGCGTGCCGCGGCGGAACAGCGGCGCGCCGACCTCGGCCTCCAGCTTGCGGATTTGGACCGAGAGCGGCGGCTGCGCCATCCGCAGCCGCTCGGCCGCCTTGCCGACGCTGCGCGCCTCGGCGACGGCAACGAAATAGCGGAGCCGGCGAAGATCCATTGGCATACCGAAATCGTATGGGTTGGTGCTCAAAATCGTATTGGACGGCGAGTTAACAAAACTGTCATCCTGGCTGTCAATGCTATCGGCCAACGGCGGCCCGCTTCGGAGCGATGTGACGATGAACGGCGATCCTTGCCTGCTATCCGCAACCGTGCTGCGCGGTCTCATCGCGACAAAGCAGATCTCGCCCGTCGAGCTCACCCGCGCGGTGCTCGCCCGCGCCGAAGCGCTCCAGCCTGAGCTGAACTGCTTCATCACGATCTGCGGCGACGAGGCGCTTGCCGCCGCGCGCGAAGCCGAGCGCAAGCTGATGGCGGGCGAGCCGCTCGGCCTGCTGCACGGCATCCCCGCAACCGTCAAGGACATCGTCAACACCAGGGGTGTCACGACCAGTTTCGGCGCCATTCCCTACAAGGATAATGTTCCGAACGAGGATGCCGTCGCGGTTGCAAGGCTGCGTGCGGAAGGCGCCATTCTGATCGGCAAGACCACGACGCCCGAATTCGGCAGCAAATGCCTGACCGACTCGCCGCTGTTCGGCCGCACCCGCAATGCGTGGAGCGCCGAGCGCTCGTCGGGCGGCTCCAGTGGCGGCGCGGCGGTGGCGGTGGCGAGCGGCATCGCGCCGCTTGCGATCGCAACCGATGGCGGCGGCTCGACGCGGATTCCCGCCGCTTGCAACGGCGTGGTCGGGCTGAAGCAGAGCAATGGCGTCATCCCGCATAGCCAGGCGCTGGACGTGTTCGGCAACCAGACCTATGTCACGCCGATGACGCGGTCCGTCCCCGACACCGCGCTGATGATGCAGGCGATGGCCGGCGAGGATTCTTGCGATCCCTGGTCGATCGGCGTTCCCGTGCCCGACTTCATCGGCACGGCCGCCCCGCGTGGCGATCTGCGTGGGCAGAAAATCCTGTATTGCCTGTCGCCACCCGGACGCCCGGTATCTGTCGACGTCGAGGCCGGCTTCAAGGCGAGCCTCGATCGACTTGCGGGCCTAGGTGCCGAGCTCGAGGAGTTTTCGGGCGAGGGGTTCGACATCGAGCCGATCTGGCGCGCCATCAATCACACGGTCTGGCGGACGCGCTTTGCAAAATTCGCGGCCGAGCATGGGGACGCGCTGAGCGAGGCCTTCCTCAGGCAGCTTGCGCTCGCCACCGACTTCAGTGGCGTTGCCTATCAGGAGGCGATGTTCGCGCGCACGGCGCTGTTCCGCCGGGTGCAGTCCCTGCTTGCGCATGGGCATCTGCTGGCGATGCCGACCCTCACCCGCACCGCCCTGCCGATCGATCAGGACCTGTTCGGCACCATCGAGATCGACGGCAAGCAGTTTGACAGCGTCCGGCCGCACTGGTTCCCCTGGACCATGCCGTTCAACATGACCGGACACCCCGCGCTCAGTCTGCCCTGCGGCTTCGGCCGCGACGGCCTGCCGATCGGCTTGCAACTCGTCGGCCGCTTCCGCGCTGATGCGGACTTGCTGCGCGTGAGCGCGCTGTTCGAGGCGTCGCATGACCTCCTGTCCCGCTGGCCCGGCTGAGGTGAGGCACATGCCGCAAGGGACTTGTTCGCAAAGCACTTGCCTCCGATGCTCGGACATGTTGATCGTGCTGCGGATGAGCCCTGAATCCGAGCGCGCATGAGCGTATTTGTCCTCCGACGTGTGCTGACCCTGCTGGCGACGCTGGTCGGCGCGTCCGTGATCATTTTCCTGGTGCTGGATGCGCTTCCGGGCAACGCCGCGCAGATGCTGATGGGCGCCGACGCCTCGCCAGATGCGGTCCGCGCGCTCACCGTCAAGCTCGGGCTCGACCAGCCGCTGGCGGTTCGCTATCTGCATTGGATCAAAGGGCTGCTCGTCGGCGATCTCGGCAACTCCTATGTCTACGGCACACCGGTCGCCAGCCTGATCGTGGAGCGGCTGGTGTTGACCATTCCGCTCGCGATGATGTCCATGCTGATCACGGTGACGCTGGCGCTCTCGGCCGGCATCTACACCGCCGCCAACCACAACAAGCTCGGCGACGTCGGCGTGATGTCGCTGACGCAGATCGGCATCGCGCTGCCGAATTTCTGGTTCGCAATCCTGCTGGTGCTACTGTTCTCGGTACGGCTGCAATGGCTCTCCGCGGGCGGCTTTCCCGGTTGGGAGGACGGCGTCTGGCTCGGCATCAAGTCGCTGCTGCTGCCGGCGGTGTCGCTTGCGGTCGTGCAGGCCGCGATCCTCGCACGCGTCACGCGCTCGGCTGTGCTGGAAGTGCTGCGCGAAGACTTCGTCCGCACGGCGCGCGCGAAGGGCCTCGGCAAGCGCGAGGTACTGTGGAGTCATGTGCTGCGCAACGCCATGATCCCTGTGATGACGGTCATGGGCCTGCAATTCGCCAATCTGCTCGCCGGCACCATCGTGATCGAGAACGTGTTCTATCTGCCGGGGCTCGGCCGCCTGATCTTTCAGTCGATCGCCAACCGCGACCTCATCGTGGTGCGCAACTGCGTGATGCTGCTCGCGACCATGGTGGTCATCGTCAATTTCGTGGTCGACGTGCTCTATGCCTTCGTCGATCCCCGCATCAAGGTCCACGATCTGTGAGCGCGCCGTTGACCACCCTCGTCGACGCGCCGGCCGTAGCGCGCCCTCTGCCGGCCCGGACCTTCTGGCGCCGCGCGCTGCGTCATCGCAGCTTCGTGCTCGGCGGCGCGCTGAGCCTGCTGGTTCTCGCCTCGGCGCTGCTGTCGCTGGTGTGGACGCCCTGGTCGCCCTATGAGATCGACATCGCGTCAAAGCTCCGGCCGCCCTCGGCCGCGCACTGGCTCGGCACCGACGTCTTCGGCCGCGACATCGTTTCGCTGCTGCTCGCCGGCGCCCGCTCCACCATCATGGTCGGCATCATCGCGGTCAGCATCGGCCTCACCTTCGGCGTCTGTCTCGGCCTCATCGCGTCGGCCAGGCGCGGCTGGACCGAAGAGATCATCATGCGCTTCTCCGATTTCACCTTCGCCTTTCCGGCCGTGCTCTCGGCGATCATGCTCGCCGCGGTCGTCGGGCCCGGCATGGTGACCTCGATCGTCGCCATCGGCATCTTCCAGATCCCGACGCTGATCCGGCTGACGCGCGGCTCGGCCAACGCGATCTGGGCGCGCGAATTCGTGCTGGCCGCGCGCGCCGCGGGGAAAGGGCGCTTTCGCATCACCATCGAGCACGTGCTGCCCAACATCATGTCGATTCTGATCGTACAGGCGACGATCCAGTTTGCGCTCGCGATCCTTGCCGAAGCCGCCTTGTCGTATCTCGGTCTCGGCACGCAGCCGCCGCAGCCGTCCTGGGGACGGATGCTGAACGACGCGCAGTCGCTGCTGTTCCAGTCGCCGATGCTCGCCGTCTACCCGGGTGCTGCGATTGCAATCGCGGTGCTCGGCCTCAATCTGCTCGGCGACGGACTGCGCGATCTGCTCGACCCTCGACTGGCGCGGGAGCGATGATGATGAGCGAGCGCTCGTCCATGCCGTTGATCGAGGTTGTCAATCTCGGCGTGCGCCTCAACACCAGCCGCGGGCCGGCGCAGGCCGTGCGCGGCGTCAGCTTTGCGCTGAAGCGCGGCGAGACGCTCGGGCTCGTCGGCGAATCCGGCTGCGGCAAGTCGGTCACCGCGTTGTCGCTGATGGGGCTGCTGCCGGATAGCGCGTCCGTCACCGGCAGCATCAAGCTGGATGGCGGCGAACTCGCTGGTTTGTCGGACGCGGAATATTGTCGGCTGCGCGGCAATCGCATCAGCATGATCTTCCAGGAGCCGATGACCGCGCTCAATCCGATGCACACGATCGGCAACCAGGTCGCCGAGCCGCTGCGGCGTCACAGGAAATTTTCGGCATCGCAGGCGCGGCGAGAGGCGATCGCCTTGCTCGACCGCGTCGGGTTGCCTGATCCGGCCAGGCGCGTCGACGCTTATCCGCACCAGTTTTCCGGCGGCCAGCGTCAGCGCGTCACGATCGCGATGGCGCTCGCCTGCGAGCCCGACCTTCTGATCGCGGACGAGCCGACCACGGCGCTCGACGTCACCATCCAGGGCCAGATCCTCGACCTCATCGCCGATCTCGTCGAGGAGCGCGGCATGTCGATGATCCTGATCTCGCACGATCTCGGCGTCATCGCCGAGAACGTGCAGCGCATGATGGCGATGTACGGCGGCACGATCATCGAGAGCGGACCGACCGACGAGGTGTTCCGCCGGATGGGCCATCCCTACACGCAGGGCCTGTTCCGCGCCCGACCGAAACTCGGCGCACGCAAGGGGACGCGGCTGACGACGATATCGGGCACGGTGCCGGAGCTCGCCGATCTGCCTTCCGGTTGCACCTTCGCCGATCGGTGTCCGCTCGTGATCGAGCAGTGCCGGGCTGCGCTTCCAGCAATGGTGGACGTCGGACCGGGCCATTTCGTGCGCTGCATCCGGACGGACGTGTCGATGGCCGAACGCGTCGGAGCGCTGACCGTATGAGCACGGCGCCTCTTCTCGACGTGAAGGATCTCGAGCAGCGCTACACGTTGCCGCGCGAAAGCGTGTTCCGCCCGCCCGGGCAGGTGCGCGCGCTCAACGGTGTCAGCGTGCGGGTCGACGCCGGCAAGAGCCTCGGCATCGTCGGCGAATCCGGCTCCGGGAAGTCGACATTCGCGCGGGTGGTGATGGCGCTGGAGCGGCCGACATCGGGGCAGGTCGCGCTGCTCGGCCGCGACCTCAACCGCATCTCCGCCGACGAGTTGCGCCGCGCCCGCCGCGATTTCCAGATGGTGTTCCAGGATCCCTACGGATCGCTCGACCCGCGCCAGACCATCGCGCGCATCGTCGCCGAACCGCTCACCGTGCTGGAGGGGATTGATCGCACGACGCTACGTGCCCGCGTCTCCGCAGTGCTACGGCAGGTGGGTCTGCGCGATGCCGACATGGAGAAATATCCACACGAGTTCTCCGGCGGCCAGCGCCAGCGCATCGCCATTGCGCGCGCGCTGATCACCCAGCCGAAGCTGATCGTCGCCGACGAGCCGGTCTCCGCGCTCGACGTTTCCGTGCAGGCGCAAGTCTTGAACCTGATGCAGGACCTCCAGGAGCAGTTCGGCCTCAGTTACGTCCTGATCAGCCACGACCTGGCCGTCGTCGACTATCTCTGCGACGAGGTCGCGGTGATGTATCTGGGCCGGATCGTCGAACAGGGCAGGCCTGAGGATTTGTTCGAGCGTTGCGCCCATCCCTATACGCGAGCGCTGCTGGAGGCCGTGCCGCGGGTGCGCGCCGGCGGAGGCCGGCGGCGGCGCGGAGCCCAGGCGATCGCCTCGCAATCGGCGGCCGCGACCGGCTGCCCCTATGTCTCGCGGTGCGCGCTAGCCGACCAGCATTGCCGCGAGGTTCTGCCTGAGCTACGCAAGGTGGGCGAGACGCATCTGGCCGCTTGCCACAAGGCGGAAGCCGTGATGGCGTTGCCGCAATTGCCCGTGGAAGGTTAGCGTCCGCGGCAGGATTGGCGTAGGCTTGAGACAAGACAAGGCCGGGGAGTTACGCATGTTCAGGAAACTATCGATCGTCGCATTCGCCGCCGCACTTGCCGCTGCTCCGTTGCCGGTGCTGGCTCAGAGCAAGAAGGACAGCGTCGTCATGGCGATGGCGCTGGAACCGCCGGGGCTCGATCCCACCAACGCCGCCGCCGCCGCGATCGCCGAGGTCACGCTCTACAACATCTATGAGACCCTGACCAAGATCAACGAGGACGGCACCACCTCGCCCCTGCTGGCGGAGAGCTGGACTGCAGCGCCCGATCTGAAGACCTATACGTTCAAGCTGCGCAAGGGCGTCAAGTTCCACAACGGCGAGCCGTTTGACTCCGCAGCCGTGAAGTTCTCGTTCGAGCGCAACGCGGTCCCCACCAGCACCAACAAGGACAAGAGCCTGTTCCAGAGCTTCGAGAAGGTCGATGCGCCCGACGCCGACACGGTCGTGATCAGCCTGAAAAATTCCGAGCCGAACCTGCCGTTCCTGCTGGGGCAGGCGAGCGGCTCGATCGTCGAGCCGAAGAGCGCTGCCACCAATATCACGCAGCCGGTCGGGACCGGGCCCTATCAGCTGGGCGCCTGGGCCAAGGGCTCCTCGATGACCCTGACCAAATGGGCTGACTATCGCAACGCCGCCGCGATCAAGCTCGCGAAGGTGACGATCCGCTTCATCTCCGATCCGTCCGCACAGACGGCGGCGCTGCTGTCGGGCGACGTCGACGCGTTTCCCCGGGTGTCGGCCCAGCGCACCATCGCGCAGTTCAAGGCGGATCCGCGCTTCAACGTTATGGTCGGCGGCTCCAGGGCCAAGACCATCGTCGGTATCAACCATCGCAAAAAGCCGCTCGACGATGTTCGCGTGCGCCGTGCCATCCTCGCCGCGATCGATCGCAAGGCGATGATCGACGGTGCGGTCGACGGTTTCGGCACGCCGATCGGAAGCTTCTACGTGCCGGGCGCGCTCGGCTATGTCGACACGACAGGCATCAACCCCTACGATCCCGAGAAGGCCAAGAAGCTGCTGGCCGAAGCCGGCGTTACCACCCCGCTCGAGCTGTCGTTGAAGCTGCCGCCGCCGTCCTATGCGCGCCAGGGCGGCGAGGTCCTCGCGGCCCAGCTTGCCAAGGTCGGCATCATCGCCAAGATCGAGAACGTCGAATGGGCGCAATGGCTGTCGCAGGTGTTTGCCGGCAATGGTCCGCATAATTTCGACCTCACCATCGTCAGCCATGTCGAGCCGTTCGATCTCGTCAAGATCACCGAGCCGGACTACTATCTCGGCTACAACAACGACGCCTTCAATGCGCTCTACAAGCAGATCGTGTCGACGCCGGATGAAGCCGCCCGTGCCAAGCTTCTCGGCGACGCCCAGCGCATGCTGGCCACCGATGCAGTCTCGGGCTATTTGTACCAGCCGCAGCTGATCACCATCACCAACAAGAAGCTGAAGGGCGTCTGGAAGGACGTACCCCAATACGAGAACGATTTCTCGACATGGGCGTGGGAGTAGGGCGCGCATGTCGATTGCGCGATGTCGGTGACGATCTCTCCCAACGGAAGAGATCGTCACGAGACCGGTCCAAACAAAAAACCTGAAGAACAACCCCATGCACAGTAGCCGAGGGTAGTGATTTCAATGACTTGCGCGCGACGCGATTGATGAGTTGCGCGTCGCGCGATGCCGTTGACGCGTCGGGCAAAACACTGGCATGATGGCATCATCGAAGAAGGCCGCGCCCGCTTGGTTTGATTGGGCCGCTCGATGCTCCCCCGACTTTTGAACGTTCGGAACCCTCATGCGTTAGCTCGGCGCAGGATGGCCGCAGGCCGTGCGATCCGGCGCGAGGGTATGCGGAGTTCGGTTCTTGCTCAAACTATACAGGTGGCCATCCGACGACTGGCAGAAGATCGGCGCGGAGATGCCCTCCGAGATCATCTGGGCTGATCTATTGGACGCAACCGCGGAGGAAAAGCAGTTCGTCGAACGATTGCTCGGGATACGCGTTCCGTCCGAGGATTCGCTCAGCGAGATCGAAGCGTCGAGCCGCCTGATCCTCGACAACGGCACGCTCTATCTCAGCTCGCCGGCGGTCCGGCTCAACGAGAACAACGAGGCCGAGATCACGCCGGTGGGATTCGTCATCGGACCGCACGTGCTGGTGACGGTGCGTTTCGCGCAGCTGCCGATCTTCGAGGACATCGGCAAGCGCATCGGTTCCGATGACAGCCTGGAGAACGGCATGTGCGTGTTCACCAGCCTGATCGAGGCCATGGTCGACCGCGGCGCCGATGTCCTTGAGCATCTCGGCGCGAAGGTCGACAGGCTCTCGCGGGACGTCTTCAAGGGCGGGCTCGTTCGCAGCAAGCGGCCGGTCCGCTCCAGCCGGCGGATGCGCGAGGCGCTGGAAAACATCGGCGAGTTGGCGGATCGGCTCGCCAAGGCGCGCGATGTCCTGCTTGGCGTTGGCCGCATCGCTTCATTCGCCGGCGATGTCGGGGGTGAATGGATCACCGCCGCGTCGAAGAAGCGGCTCGAAGCCGTCTCCAAGGATGTCGCTTCGCTCGGCGATTACGAGACGCGATTGTCGGACAAGGTCCAGCTTCTGCTCGATGCCGTGCTCGGCTTCATCAACATCCAGCAGAACGAGCTGTTCAAGATCTTGACGATCGTCTCGGTCGTCGGCGTGCCGCCCACGATTCTGGTCGGCATCTGGGGCATGAACTTCAAGCACATGCCGGAGCTGGACTGGACCTTCGGCTATCCGCTGGCGTGGCTCGCCATCATTGCCAGCGGCGTGCTGCCGCTGATTTGGTTCAAGCGGCGTGGCTGGTTCGAATGAAGCCGCGGCGCACCGTTCGAAATCGATGCGCCGCTTCTTCTGTCAGGCGACTTCGGCGGCGAATTTGCCGATCCAGTCGCGGGCAAGCGTCAAATCGGCCTGCGATAATTGATGGCCCGCCGGCAGGACCTTGTGACCGACCTGCGCGCCCGCTTCGGAAAGCAGTGATGCGAGCCGGGCCGAATTGCTCGCCGGCACGATCGGATCAGCCTGCCCGGACAACAGCAGGATCGGCTTGCCTGCGAGGTTGACCTTGGGCGGATCCGACAGCGGCACCATGGCGCGGAGCAGGATCGCACCAGCAAGCGCGTCCGGCTTCAGCAACAACAGCGCGGCTGCGATGTTGGCGCCGTTGGAGAAGCCGACCGCGACCGGCGCGGCGAGGCCATATCGCTGCCGCGCTTCCGCAACGAAGTCGCCGAGCTCAAGGGCGCGGCGGCGCACGTCGTCCTCGTCGAACACGCCCTCAGTGAGGCGGCGGAAGAAGCGCGGCATGCCGTGTTCGAGCACGCGGCCGCGCGGCGATAGCAGGGCCGAGCCGGGCGAGATCATCTTGCCGAGCCCGAGCAGGTCGTTCTCGTCGCCGCCGGTGCCGTGCAGCAGCAGGAGAGGAGGAGAGCCCGCGTCACGCGCGGGCTCGAAACGATGGATGAATGAACTCTCGGTCACGACACCCTCTCTTCCAGGTTCGGCAACACGCCCTCGATCTGCTTGCGCTGTGCTTCGAGGAAGCTCGGCAGCTTCAGGTCGTGTCCCAGCGTTGCCACGGGCTCGTCGACGGCGAAGCCTGGGATGTCGGTCGCGATCTCGAACAGCACGCCGCCGGGCTCGCGGAAGTAGATCGAGCGGAAGTAGTTGCGGTCGCGCTGTTCGGTCGGGTGCAGGCCGTGATTGCTCACGAGCCTTTGCGCCATCTTGCCCTGCTCGGCGTCATCGGCCGCGCGGAAGGCGATGTGATGCACGGAGCCGCCACCTTGGTGTCCGCGCAGGAAGCCCTTGGCTTCGTAGATGTCGACGACGCTGCCTTCGGCATCGCCCGGTGCCTTGAAGCGGATCACCGAGCCTTCGCGCGCCGTCTCCTTGAAGCCGAACACGTCGGTGAGGACGGCAGCCGTTTTTGCCGCGCTGTCGAGCAGCAAGGTCACGCCATGGAAGCCGCGGATCGCATGCTCGGCCGGCACCTCGCCATTGCTCCAGCCGGGCTCGCTCTCGGCGCCGGGGATACCGACGAGCGCGAGCGCCATGCCATCAGGGTCTGTGAACGGCAGCACGGACTCGCCAAAACGCTTCTCCAGCGCCTCATAAGCGATGCCCTTCTCGACGAAGCGTTGCGTCCAATAGCCGAGCGAGCTTTGCGGCACGCGGAAGGCGGTCTGGTGCGTCTCGCCGACGCCGCGGCGCCCGGCCGGCACGCCGGCCCAAGGAAAGAACGTCAGGATGGTGCCGGGGCGGCCGGTCTCGTCGCCATAATAGAAGTGATAGGTGCCGGGATCGTCGAAATTGACCGTCTTCTTGACGAAGCGCAGACCGAGATCACGGGTGTAAAAGCCGAAATTCCTGATGGGGTCGCCCGCGATCGCGGTCACATGGTGCAGTCCAGACATTGTCGGTCCTCCAAAGCTCGGGGAGCGGTCTTGCTCTGCAGGGAAATATCGTTCCGCTTTGGATTGGAGACAATCCATGCAAATATGACGGCTATGTCTACGATTTGGAAACAATCGCCGGCGCCAGCCCGTGGATAAGGTCGCCAGCCTGCGAGCCTTCGTAAAGGTGGTCGAAAGCGGCAGTTTTGCCGAGGCGGGCCGGCAGTTGCGGCTGTCACGCTCGGCGATCAGCAAATACATCGCCGACCTCGAAGAAAGCCTCGGCGTGCAGCTCCTGAACCGGACCACGCGCCATGCGAGCCCGACCGAGAACGGCCAGCGCTATTTCGAGCGCGCGGTCGTGATCCTGTCGGAGATCGAGGCGGCCGACCAGGCCGTGGCGCAAGCGCAATCGGCGCCGCGCGGCCTGTTGCGCGTCAACGCGCCGATGTCGTTCGGCACCCTGCGGCTCGGGCCGGTGCTTGCCGATTTCATGGCGCGATATCCGGAGCTGCAGCTCCAGCTCGTGCTCAGCGACGACCTGCTCGATCCCGTGCAGGACGGTTTTGACGTGACCTTGCGCATCGCGGAATTGGAATCGTCGAGTTTGATCGCGCGAAAGATCATCCCGGTGGCGCGCATGATCTGCGCTTCGCCCGATTATCTGGCGCGTCACGGCACCCCAAAACATCCGCAGGATCTGCGCGAACATGTCTCGCTGACCTACGGCTTCCTGCTCACTGGCAATCAGTGGAAGCTCACGGGAGCGGGCGGCGACCACTGGATCCAGCCGGCCTGGTCGCTCTGCGTCAACAATGCCGAGGTGCTGCGCGATGTCGCGATCAAGGGCAGGGGGCTCGCGCTGCTCCCGGAGTTCATCGCCGCCGACGCCTTGAGGACAGGCGAGCTGCGGACGGTGCTGGACAAGTATTCTGCGCCGCCGCTTGCGCTCTATGCGGTGTATCCGCCGACCCGACATCTGTCGGTGAAAGTGCGGCTGTTCATTGATTTCCTGGTCGAGCGCTTTGGCCGGGAGGGCGAGGCGTCAACCCGATCAAAATGACCCGCGCGGAAGGGCTGAGCCGAGATATGTCGGCTCCGCGCGGCTCGCTGCTCTATTTTTTGGTATCGAGGAATTGGCGTAACGCCTTCACGGTCACCGCCGGTTGCTCTTCCATCAGCCAATGACCGGCGTCCGGAATGACCAATTCGGTGACGTCAGTCGCGGCGTTTCGCATCACGACGGCCTCTGTCGCACCGAAGGATTTTTCGCCCCCGACAGCCAGCACGGGAATGGTCAACTTGGTCGCGATCGCCTTCTTGTTGTCCTCGGCGTCGGTTCGGATCGACCTGAACTGGGCGAACGCAGCACGCATGGCGCCCGGCCGCGCATAGAGCGCTGCGTAATGACGGCGTGTTGCGTCCGCGATCCTGGAAGGCGTCCCCGCGAAGTCATTCCAGAAGCGGTCGAGGTAGATGCGCTCGCGGCCCTTGACCAGCCGCTCCATGTCCGGGCCTCCGAGATCAAAATGCCAAAGCTGCGGGCTGCGAACCACCTCGTCCCATGGCGGCACCCCAGGCACCGGGGCATCCATCACGATCAGCTTCTCGGCCAGGTCGCGATAACGGGCCGCGTAGGCATAGGCCACCATGGTTCCGATGTCGTGGCCGACGACGACGGCCTTTTCGATGCCGAGCGCTGCGAGAACGGCCCGCATGTCGGCAGCCTGGGTCCATTTGTCGTAGCCATTGTCGGGCTTGCTCGAGAGGCCCATACCGCGAAGATCGGGCACGACAACGGTGTGGTCGCGCGCGATATCAGCGGCGAGCTTGACCCACATGTCGCCGGTATCACCAAAACCGTGGATCAGGATCACGACAGGCCCCTGACCGCCGACGCGAACATGAATCTGCGTGCCGTTGGCCGCGATGGTTTTGGTCTTGAAGCCGGACGGAAACTGTTCGACCTCGGCGCGCGCGGCAGGGGCGAGCAGCATGAGAAGAATGGCGAGACATCTTGCGCGCACCGGCGCCTCCGATCATCTTGTATTTCAGTCCAGTGACCGAACGCTGTTAGGCCGGCCGGAGCAGATCGTCCAGCGCGCTCATCGAGGCCTCTCGAAGCGCGGCGAGTTCGCGGGCGGCTCTCTCGCATTCGGGCCGGGACATCGTGACTGCCGCCAGCTCGACCTCACGGCAGAATTCGAAAAGGCGGACGAGGCCGAGCGCACTCGCGCCGCTGCCGAGCTGGTGCGCGCAGCGCGCGAGCTGCGCGGGATCGTCAGTCGCCGCAGCCTTGGCAATCTCCTCGACCAGCTTTTCGCTCGTCAGTTCCAGCAGGTCGTGGAGTTTTGCGATCTGCGCCGCGCCCAGCAGCTCCTTCTGGTCATCAAGGAAATGCCGGTCGATCAATGCGCCTGCGGCGAGTTGCGGCGCGGCCGGCTGGTTCTGGGCATCGTCCTCGATCGCCTCGCGCAGCGCATTGATCAGGATCGGCTTGCTGACGATCCTGGCAATGCCTGCCCCCGCGAGCCGCTCGCGGGCGCGGCCCGACATGTCCGCGGTTACCGCGATGATGCGCGGCATGGTCGGCAGACCGAGCTTGCGGATCCGCGATGCCGCCTCGACGCCGTCCATGTCGGGCATGTGCAGATCCATCAGGATGATGTCGAACGCCTGATCGCGGGGGAGCGCGACGGCCGACGCGCCGTTCGTGGCGATGGTGGCGCGGTGGCCGAGCCTCTTCAACATCGCTTCACCGACCTCGCAATTGACGGGGTCGTCGTCGACCAGCAGCACGCGAAGCTGCCGCGATGGCGGCTGAACCGCGCCTTGCGCGATGTCGGTGGTGGCGAGGCCAAGCGGTACCTCAAGCATGAAGGAGCTGCCCGTACCCGGCGTGCTCGCCACCGTCAGCTCGCCGCGCATCAGGCGGGTGAGGCGCCGCGCGATCGCCAGTCCAAGGCCGGTGCCGCCGAACCGCCGCGCGATACTGTCGTCAGCCTGGACGAAATCCTCGAAAATCCGCTCGTGCATGTCGGGCGCGATGCCGATGCCGGTATCGCGCACGGTGATGCGCAGCAGGACATGATCGTCATGTCTCTCGGCGGCCGCGCTCAAGCCGATGCCGCCGCGCGGGGTGAACTTGATCGCGTTGCCGATCAGATTGAGCAGGATGCGATTGAGCCGCACCGGATCGCCGTGCACGGAGGTATTGACCGTCGCATCGCAGGCGAGATCGAAAGTCAGGCCCTTGTCAGAGGCCTGCGGACGCATCAGATCGGCGGCCGTCTCGATGAGCTGGTCGAGGCGGAAATCGCGGGTCTCCAGAGTCTCGGCGCTGGCCTCCAGGCGCGCATATTCGAGGATGCCGTCGACCAGCGCGATCAGCGTTTCGCCCGACGCGGCCGCGGTCGTGAGGTGGCGCCGCTGCGCTTCGCCGAGACTGCCGTCGTCGAGCAGTTGCAGCACGCCCATGACGCCGTTCAGCGGCGTGCGCAGCTCGTGGCTGACGACCGCGAGAAAGCGCGATTTGGTCTCGTTGGCCGCGACCGCCGCGCTGCGCGCACGCTCGGCGGCATCGTGCTCGGCAAGGGCCTGGTCGCGGGTCTTTTCCAGTTCGGAGGTGCGCTCGATCACCTTGCGCTCGAGCGTCGCATAGGATTCGCGCAAGTGAGCGGCCATCCGGTTGAATTGATCGCCGAGCGCCTCCAGCTCGTCGCCGGTCTTGATCGCGAGCCGCAGGCTGAGGTCGCCGCTGCCGATCCGCCGCGCGCCCTGCGTCAGGATCTGGATCGGCACGGTCATGCGCCGGCTCAGAAAGAGAGAGACCAGCACCGCACATGCCAGCAGGATGACCAGGAGAAAAGTCGAGCGCCCGATCGACGCATAGATCGGCGCATAGGCCTCGGTGAGCGGCAGCTCGACGAACACCAGCCAGCCCAACGAGGGGACCGTCGCATAGGTCGACAGCACGCGTTGACCGGACAGATCCTCCTTGACCAGGCCGCCGGAGGGCGGCCCGATGCCATCGAGCGCGGCCCGGACGTCGGGATGGCCGGAGAGATCGCTGCGGCGCAGCGCCCGCCACAAATCGGGATGCGCGATCAGGATACCCATGCGATCGACCACATAGGCCTTTCCGGTGTTGCCGACCCTGATTCCGGCGACGAGGTCCCAGATGAAGCGAAGATTGACCTCGGCGACAATCACATCCGGCGCCAGGCCCGTTCCGCGCGTGGCGAGTGTCATGAACGGCTCGGTGTCGCCGAGGAAGTAGACCGGCCCGTAATATGCGCGGCTTTCGTTGGCGCCGCGGAAGGCCTGCGAGGCGGAGAGGTCGGTCTTGCTGCCGATCCTGTCCGCGACACGGCGCGACACGCGCACCTGCTCGCGGCCTTGGGCGTCGAGCTCGGCGATGTCCGCAATCGCAGGCGAGAGGCGCAGGAGGCGGATGGCGTTCAGGCGCTGGTCCTCGTTCGTGGACAGCTCCGGGGGCAGGCGCGAGAGCCATCTGATCTGGTTTTCGATCTGGCCAATGAACTGGCCGATCTGGACGGCGGCGCTTGCTGCCTGCTCGCGCTGGGTCGCCGCCAGGAGTTGCTTCTGCTCGCGATAGGAGAACCAGACGTCGAAGCCGGTGTTGATGGCGAGCGCGGCGAAAGCGAGCGCGACGATCGAGTAGAGGTATTTGCGGAACAGCCGGCCGGGAGGTGGCCGCAAATCTCCCTGGTCGATCGTCTCGTTCACTCGCGGATCTCGTCGGCGCGCGCCAGCAGCGTGAATGGTATCGTCAAATCCAGCGTGCGGGCGACCGTGCGGTTGATCAGGAGTTCGTATTTCCGTGGCGATTGCACCGGCAGATCGCCGGCCTTGGTGCCGCGCAGGATGAGATCGACATAGTCGGCCGAGCGCACTTCGAGCGTCGGCCCGTAGCTCATCAGCCCGCCCGCATCCATGAAATAATAGAACGGGTAAATCGCAGGGACGCGATATTTGGCCGCCGCCGCCACCGCCGCCTGCCGGTGGACCACCAGGAAGCTGTCGACCAGCGCAATCATTGCCGCCTTGGGGGGAGCGGAAAAGGGCCTGACGGCTTCGTCGATCTCCGTTGGCGCGCTGACGGGGGCGGGGATCACGGACACGCCGGCCAGTGCTGCCTCTTGCTCGATGGAATCGAGGAAGAAACGGCCGCCGCGAGGAGTGGTCGCCGGGTTGTACAGGATACCGACGCGCGCAAGATCCGGCACGGCCTCGCGGATGAGCTGAAGCCATTTGCCGCCCATCTCGGCGCTGCTGTTGGTGAAGCCGGTCACGTTGCCGCCGGGATGGGCGAGGCTTTCGACGAAGCCATTGCCGACGGGATCGTTGGCCGTCGCGAATACGATCGGAATGGTTTTGGTGGCTTCCAGGACTGCTGCGGTTTCTATCGTCGAGCCGGTCAGGATCACATCCGGCTTGAGCGCCAGCAATTCCTGAACCGCGGTCTTCAGTCTATCCGGCGCGCCGAAGGTCGAACGGAGCTCAAGGCGGAAATTGACGCCTTCGACCCAGCCTCGCTGCCTCAAGCCCACGATGAGGCCACCCAGGCGGGAGGTCGGGCTGTCGATCATGCTCCTTCTGGTCAGTTCGTCGTCGAGCGGCAATGCCGTCAGCGATCCCACGACCCGTACGCGATCAGATGTTGCGCCGAGCGCCAGCCACCCCGCGGCGGTCGTGCTGGCAAGGCGAATGAACCCGCGGCGATCGACCGCGAGAGCGGAAGGCCGTTCGGTCATGACATTCTTTGCATGGTGGCTAGCCCCAGGCGCATGCTTAGCGCGAACGGCCGGCATCCACAATTGACGAAAAAATGCGTTTGTGACTGCTCATTCGCAGCGTTTGGCAGTCCGATACCGTATTCCTACGTCGGCAGTCGCTCGCAACACAGAAGATGGATCTCCGGCGTGGCCTGATTAACGCTGCAGCGTGAATTCCTCTGCCCCCCGCCGCTGCTCCCACTTCGCCTGTTCCAGCTCGGGCCGGTCGCATTCGACTTCCGGATAGCCGATACAGAGATAGGCGATGAATTTCCAGGTGTCGGGCACGTCGAGAATGGCGTGGATGCGATCCGGATGGAGGATCGATACCCAGCCAAGCCCGATGCCCTCGGCGCGCGCGGCCAGCCACATCGCGGTGATCGCCGCAACCACGGAATATTCCGTCGTCTCCGGCATCGTCGCGCGGCCGAGGCCGTGACCGGTGTCGCTGGCCTTGTCCGCGAACACGGCGAGGTGGCCGGGGGCCTGTTCGAGACCCGACAGTTTCAGCGTGGCATAGCGTGCTGCGCGCTCACCGGCATAGGAATTCAGCGCGTCCGCGTTGCACGCTTTGAAGTCGTCGATCACGGCGCGACGCCGTGCGGCGTCATCGACGATGACGAAGCGCCAGGGCTGGCTGAGGCCGACCGAGGGCGAGAGACAGGCCGTCTCGATCAGGCGATCGATGGCGCCGTCCGGCAACGGATCGGCGCGAAAGCGGCGCACGTCGCGGCGCCACACGAACAGCTCGCGCAAGTGCTGGCGAAAGGTGTCGTCGAACTCGACCATCACGTCAGCCTCCGATCTGGACAGCTGCGGCAACCAGCAGGATCAGGATCTCGCCGGTCTGCTCGAACGCGCCAAGGATGTCGCCGGTCTGCCCGCCGATCTGGCGGATGGCAAGTCGCGCCAGCATCAGGCCGGAGAGGGCGAGCAGGATCAGGCTCACCAGCGCCTTGCCCGGCCCAAGCGCGAGCACGAGCGCGAGGATTCCAACAGCGAATGCGATCGCAACGCTTCGACTCGGCGGTGATCCGGCGCTCGCCGACAGGCCGTCAGGTCGCGCAGGCGCGACCTGCGACATGAAGGCCGGCAAGCCCGCGCGGGCCGCAGTGTGCGCAGCGCACAGTGCGAGCGCGACGGCCCACGGATTGGCGATCGTCGCGAGCGCGCTCCAGCGCAGGCCGAACGACAGGATCAGCGCGCAGACGCCATAGGTGCCGATCCGGCTGTCGCGCATGATCTCGAGCTTGCGCTCGCGGGTGCGGCCGCCGCCGAGCCCGTCGGCGGTATCGGCAAGGCCGTCCTCGTGCAGCGCGCCGGTGACGAGGGCGGTCGCGGCCAGCGCGAGCAGGGCGGCAAGGTTCGGCGACAGACCCAACAGGCTCGCGACCTTGTAGACCAAGGCGCCGGCAAGGCCGACCAGCAGTCCCGCGACTGGAAGAGCCCAGGTCGCGCGTGCGACGGCGCCGTCAGCTGCGGGCTTCGACAATGCGACGGGGAGGATTGTCACGAACGATGCCGCCATCCTGAGATCGGCGATGACGTCTCGCAAAAATTGGTCGCGCGGCATCATTTCAGTTTCATCGGCAGGCCGGCGACGACGAACTCGGCCTCGTCCGCAACGGCGGCGATGGCCTGGTTCATGAAGCCGGCGGCGTCGCGGAAGCTCCGCGCCAGCGCATTGTCGGGGACGATGCCGAGGCCGACTTCGTTGGTGACGAAGACGACGGGGCTCTTCTGGCCGCGCAGGAAGAGGGCGAGCTTCATGACTTCGTGATCCCAGTTGCGCTGCGCAAGCATCATGTTGGAGAGCCACAGGGTCAGGCAGTCCACCAGTCTAGGCCCGCCGCCATCGGTCTCGATCAGCGCCTGCAGAAGATCGAGCGGTACCTCCCGCTCGATCCAATCGGTTGAGCGGCGTCTGCGATGCTTTTCGATGCGTGCTTCCATTTCCGCGTCGAGCGCCTCGGCCGTAGCGATGTAGACGGGTCGGCCCGGAAAGCTGCGTGCGCGTTTTTCCGCATGGGCGCTCTTGCCCGATCGCGCTCCGCCCGTGATCAAGATGACGGCCATAAAAATCTCCTGTGGGTCTGACTAATCACCAAACGCGGCCAAAAACAAAGCCGAAATCCGCCAGCCGGGGGCTTGCGCTCCGGCCGTCGTTTGCGCAACAGGGGCGGGACAGGAGGCGGGTGTGGGTTTTGCGGGTGCGATGGCGGTGGCGATGGTGGTGGATGCCCTGTTGGGCTGGCCGTTGTGGTTGTTCGCGCGGATCGGCCATCCCGTCACCTGGCTGGGCGGGCTGATCTCTGCCATCGACACCTCGTGGAATCGACCGTCCGATCCGCCGGCATTTCGCCGCGCCGCGGGTCTTGCCGGAGCACTCGTCGTGATCGCGCTCGCTGTCGCGCTCGGCTGGGTGCTGCAGTCTCTGCTTCCCTTGGGATTGATCCAGCTCGTGCTGGTCGGGGTTCTGGCCTGGCCGCTGATCGCCTTGCGCTCGTTGCACGACCACGTTGCTGCCGTCGCAAATCCCATGCGGGCCGGTGATATCGCCGCCGCACGCGAGGCGGTCTCGCGCATCGTCGGCCGCGATCCCGCCGCGCTTGACGAGGCCGGGATCGCGCGCGCTGCGATCGAGAGCCTCGCCGAGAATGCGTCCGACGGCATCGTCGCACCGGTGTTCTGGGGCGCGCTGTTCGGTCTGCCCGGCATTTTGGGCTACAAGGCGATCAACACGCTGGACTCCATGATCGGCCATCGCTCTGAACGCCACGAAGCCTTCGGCTGGGCCGCGGCGCGCATCGACGATGTCGCCAATTTCATTCCGGCGCGGCTGACCGGACTTCTGTTCGTGCTGCTGGCGCCACGGCGATCAGAGGCGCTGTCGTGCATGACGCGGGATGCACGCCGTCACCGTTCGCCCAATGCCGGCTGGCCGGAAGCGGCCATGGCGGGCGCGCTTAGTGTGCGGCTCAGCGGTCCGCGGATCTATCACGGCAGCATCACGAACGAGCCATGGCTGAATGAAGCTGCGCGCGATCCGCTTGCCGCCGACATCGATCGAGGCTTGACGGTTTACCGCCGCACCATGCTGCTGCTCGCCGGCATCCTTGCGATCCTGGCCTTCGCGTGAAAGAACAGCGCATGCGCGAGCACGGTGGAAATCTCGATCAGGCCCAGCAGCGCTTCGGCGGTCGCGCGGAGGACTGGATCGATCTGTCGACCGGTATCAACCGCCTGCCTTATCCCGTGGGCGAGGTGAGTTCGCGCGCGTGGAGCGCGTTGCCGTCGCGCGCCGAGATCGAGGCGCTGCATCAGGCGGCGCGGCACGCTTACCGCACGAGCGCGGCGGTTGTCGCGCTTGGCGGCGCACAGGCGGCGATTCAACTGCTGCCGCAACTTGCGCCGCCCGGCCGCGCGCGCATCCTCGCGCCGACCTACAACGAATATGCGGGTGTGCTCTCGGCCGCGGGCTGGGAGGTGGAAGAGGTCAGCGCGCTCGACGCGCTCGCGGGCGCCGACCTCGCCATTGTCGTCAATCCCAACAATCCCGACGGCCGATGTCATACGCCAAAGGATTTGCTGGCGCTGCTGCCGCGCGTCGGCCGTCTCGTCGTCGACGAGAGTTTTGCCGATGTGGCCCCGCAGCTATCGCTTGCATCCGAGGATCGGCCGGGGCTGCTGATCCTGCGCTCCTTCGGAAAGTTTTACGGCCTTGCCGGCCTGCGGCTCGGTTTCGCGCTCGGCAATTCGTCCGATATCGCTAGGCTTGCGGCGATGTCGGGACCTTGGCCGGTCTCGGGAGCGGCAATCGCGATCGGTTGCCGCGCTTTGGGTGACGATGCCTGGGCCGAGGCCACCTCCGCGCGGCTCGCGCGAGACTGCGGTCGCCTCGATCGCATTGTTCAGTCGCAAGGCTGGACGCTCGTTGGCGGGACGCAGCTGTTTCGTCTCTACGAGACGCCCGACGCCCTTGCCGCGCAGGAGAAGCTGGCGCGTCGCCATATCTGGTCGCGCGTATTCGCGCGGGAGCCGACATGGCTGCGCCTCGGGCTTCCGGGCGGCGAACCCGAATGGTCGCGCCTGGCCGAGGCTCTAGCGCGCTAGCGCGAGCAGGCCGCCGACGTCGAGATGTCGCTCGATGTGATCGGCGAGCGCGTCGAGCGCACTCTCGACCCTGGCGTGATAGGGCTCGTCGCCGGCGGGAATGTCGAGCTTCGCCAAAAAGGCCTTGCGGAAATCATCCGACGTGAACAGGCCGTGCAGATAGCTGCCCTGCACGCGTCCGTCGCGCGAGATCGCGCCTTCCGGTTCGCCATTCAGCCTTGCGAATGGCCGCGCGCGATCCGGCCCATCAGTGCGGCCGATGTGGATTTCATAAGCCTCGATCGGCTGATTGGTGGCGGCATGCAGCGCCGCGACGCGTGTCAACGTCTTCTCCGAGCTCATCACCGTTTCCACATCCAGAAGTCCGAGACCCGGTGTGTCGCCGGCGGGGCCCTCGATCCCCTCGGGATCAGCGACGCTGCGTCCGAGCATCTGATAGCCGCCGCAGAGGCCGAGCACATGGCCGCCTCTGCGGTAATGCGCCAGGAGATCGATGTCCCAGCCCTGCGCGCGCAGAAAGGCGAGGTCGCCGCGGGTGGATTTCGAGCCGGGAATGATGACGAGGCGCACGTCGCCGGGAATGGCCTCGCCCGGCCGCACCATCACGAGATCGACGCCAGGCTCGAGCTTGAGCGGATCGAGATCGTCGAAATTGGCGATTCGCGACAGCGCGAGACAGGCGATCTTGCATTGGCCCGGTTTGCGCGCATCGCTCAGGCCCAGCGCATCCTCGGCCGGCAGCTCGCCGGCGCGCGCGAACCAGGGCAGCACGCCGAGGCCGCGCCAGGCGGTCTTTTCTTCGATCAGTCTGTAGCCGTCGTCGAACAATGTGGGATCGCCGCGGAACTTGTTGATGACAAATCCCTGGATCATCGCGGCATCGTCCGGGTCGATCACCGTCTTGATGCCGACGAGTTGCGCGATGACCCCGCCGCGGTCGATGTCGCCAACCAGCACGACCGGCACATCGGCCTTGCGCGCAAAACCCATATTGGCGATGTCGGCCTTGCGCAGGTTCACTTCGGCCGGACTGCCGGCACCCTCCACCAGAACGAGATCGGCGCGCGCCTTCAGCCGCTCGAAGCTCTCCAGCACGGCGCCCATCAATGACGGTTTCATCGCCGCATATTCACGCGCGCGCGCGGTCGCGATGCGTTTTCCTTGCACGATCACCTGCGCGCCGACATCGGTCTCGGGCTTGAGCAGCACCGGGTTCATGTCGGTGTGCGGCTCGACGCCGGCGGCGAGCGCCTGGAGTGCCTGGGCGCGGCCGATCTCGCCGCCGTCAACGGTGACGGCTGCATTGTTCGACATGTTCTGCGGCTTGAACGGGACCACGCGCAGGCCGCGTCGCACAAAGGCGCGTGCGAGGCCGGCAACGATGAGCGACTTGCCCACGTCCGAGCCGGCTCCCTGGATCATCAATGCGCGCGCCATCGCGAGTTTCTTAGAACTCGACGCCGGCTTGCGCCTTGATGCCCGAGCGGAAGGGATGCTTGACCAGCGTCATCTCGGTGACGAGATCGGCGATCTCGATCAGCTCGTCCTTGGCGTTGCGGCCGGTGAGCACGACATGCGTCATCGGCGGCTTCTGCGTCGTGAGGAATTCGACGACCTCCGCGATGTCAAGATAGTCGTAGCGCAGCGCGATGTTGATCTCGTCGAGCACGACCATGCGGAGATTCTGGTCGAGGATCAGCTCCTTGGCCTTCTCCCAGCCGGCGCGCGCGGCGGCGATGTCGCGGGCGCGGTCCTGCGTCTCCCAGGTAAAACCCTCGCCCATGGCGTGGAATTGGCAGAGGTCGCCGAAATGGCCGGTCAGCATGCGGCGCTCGCCGGTGTCCCAGGCGCCCTTGATGAACTGCACGACCGCGCAGGGGAAGCCATGGGCGACGCAGCGGACGATCATGCCGAAGGCCGAAGAGGACTTGCCCTTGCCGGCCCCGGTGTGGATGATGATCAGGCCCTTTTCGCCGCTCTTGGTCGCCATGATCTTGTCGCGAGCGACCTTCTTCTTCGCCATTTTTGAGGCGTGGCGGGCGTCGGTTTCGTCGGCCGTCTGGGTATCCGGTTCTGACGTCATCGGACGGGGTCCTTCGGCTTGACAAGAGGCGGTCGGGGGCAAATGGTGGCCCGGCGTTGGTTCCTGTCCTACGACAGGCGAAGAGGGAATGCGATAGGGTCCGAATCGGCAAGATTTGGTTCCAAAATGCAGCCGCCCCCGCGACCGTGACCGGAGAGATGCCCGAAGCCACTGATCCCCTGGGGATCGGGAAGGCGGGGATCGAAGGGGAAACCCTGCTCCGCAAGCCGGGAGACCTGCCAACGCGGACGATTTTGGACCGGCGGACGGGGTGTTCCGCGACGGGGAAACGGGCCTTCGCAAGAACGGTTCGTGGGCCTCATCGCTTCCCGCTGTTTATTCTGGAAGAAGCGATGACCGTCACACTTCATGTCTGCATTACCTGCCGCGCCGGCGAGACACTTGGCGAAGGCGAGACGACGCCCGGCAAGCGCCTGCATGGCGCGATCCTCGAGGCCGGCGTGCCCGACGGCGTCAGCGTGGTTCCCGTCGAATGCCTGTCTGCATGCAACCAGGGTTGCTCCGTCGCGCTCAGCGCGCCCGGCCGCTGGTCCTATGTCTATGGCCGTCTGTCGGATGCGAATGCGAGCGATGTGGTCGCGGGCGCCGCGGCCTATGCGGCCGCGCCCGACGGCCTCGTGCCCTGGCGCAGCCGCCCGGAGATATTCCGCAAGCAATCGCTTGCCCGCATTCCCCCCATTTCCCCCTTGGCCGTCGTGCCGGAGGCCGCCGAATGAATTCGCTCGCAAAAGTCCCGGTCACGGTCGTCACGGGCTTTCTCGGCTCCGGCAAGACCACGCTGATCCAGCATCTGCTTGCCAATGCCAATGGCAAGAAGCTCGCGGTGCTCGTCAACGAGTTCGGCAGCGAGGGCGTCGATGGCGAGATTCTGAAATCCTGCGCCGATGCGAATTGCCCGGAAGAGAACATCATCGAGCTCGCCAATGGCTGCATCTGCTGCACCGTCGCCGACGATTTTATTCCGACCATGGAGAAGCTGCTGTCGCGGGCCGTCAAGCCCGATCACATCCTGATCGAGACCTCGGGCCTGGCGCTGCCCAAGCCGTTGCTCAAGGCGTTCGATTGGCCGGAGATCCGTTCGCGCATCACGGTCGACGGCGTGATCGCGCTGGCCGACGCCGAAGCTGTCGCCGCCGGCCGTTTTGCGCCCGACCCTGACGCCGTCGAAGCGCAGCGCGCGGCGGACGGCAATCTCGACCATGAGACGCCGCTGTCCGAAGTGTTCGAAGACCAGATCGCCTGCGCCGACATCGTGCTGCTGACCAAGGCCGATCTTGCGGGCGCGGCAGGCCTCGAAGCAGCCAAGGCGGCGATCACCGCCGAGATGTCGCGCCGCGTGCCGATGCTGGCGATCACCGACGGCGCGATCGACGCGCGCCTCATCCTCGGCCTCGGTGCTGCCGCCGAGAACGATCTCGCCGCGCGTCCCTCGCATCACGACGGCGAAGAGGATCACGAGCACGACGATTTTGCGTCCGTCGTGATCGATCTTCCTGAGGTCACCGATATCGAAGCGCTGGTTGCATCCGTTCAGCGTCTGGCGCGCGAGCAGAATGTGCTGCGCGTCAAGGGTTACATCGCGGTGCAAGGCAAGCCGATGCGCCTCTTGCTGCAAGCGGTGGGCGAGCGCGTGCGCCACCAGTTCGACAAGCCCTGGGGCGCGGGCGCGAGGCAGTCAAAGCTGGTCGTGATCGGCGAGCACGGCGATATCGACGAGGCCGCGATCAAGGCGGGACTCGGTCTTTCAGGATCCGGTATCTGATGCACGTCGTCTTCCGCGAGAGCCGCGGTCTCGAGGAGACCGCGATACCAAGGGACATTGGCCAGGACCCGGCCGATCTCGTGGTGCTCTCGTATTCGGATTCCGATCTTGCCGCGTTCGCGGCCGGCTGGCGCCGTGGCCGCGACAGCCTGCCGTCGCTGCGGCTCGTCAATCTCGCAGAACTTCGTCATCCGCTCTCGGTCGACACCTATGTCGAACGCACGCTTGCGCACGCGCGCGGCATTCTCGTGCGTTTGATCGGCGGGGAATCCTATTGGCCGTATGGGCTCGCGGCCCTGCAGCAGCTGGCGAAGGAGCGCGGCATCGTGCTGGCCGTGCTGCCGGCCGACGGCCGCGACGATACGCGGCTGGACGCGTATTCGACCCTGCCGGTCTCGACGTTGCGGCGGCTCAAGGTGCTCTGCGACACCGGCGGCCCCGTCGCGGCGCAAGCCGCGATCGCGCAGCTTGCGCTGGCCTCCGGACTCTATGCGGGGCCAGTTATCGGCGAGATGACAGTGCCCGAGATGGGCTTTTACGACCCCGCGCGCGGCGTCGTCGCCGCGCCGACGTCGGGTGAGGGCAGGCCGCGCGCGCTCGTGACCTTCTATCGCTCCTATCTCACCGCTGCCGACACCGGCCCGGTCGATGCCCTGATCGCCGCATTGCGCGAGAAGGGATTCGACGTGTTTGGTGTGTTCGTCACCTCGCTGAAAGCCGCGGGGGTCGCGGATTGGTTGCGGGTGCATCTTGCGCAAAATCCTCCGGCCGCGATCGTCAATGCGACGGCGTTCTCGGCGATGGGCGACGACGGCACGACGCCGTTCGATGCCGCATCCTGCCCCGTGTTCCAGGTCGCGCTCTCCACGGCCCGCCGCGAGGACTGGGCGAGCTCGCTCCGCGGCCTGTCGCCCGGCGACCTCGCGATGCATGTGGTGCTGCCCGAGGTCGACGGCCGCCTGTTCGCGGGCGTGGTGAGCTTCAAGTCTGCCGCGATGCGCGATCCCGATTTGCAATTTTCGCATCTGGCACACAAGCCCGACGAGGAGCGCGTGAAGGCCGTGGCCGCGCGCGTTGCGGCCTGGCGGCGTCTTGCGGAGACGCCGGCCGCTGACAAGCGGATGGCACTCGTGCTCTCCAACTATCCGGGCCGTCCGCATCAGATCGCGCACGCGGTGGGTCTCGATGCGCTGGCGTCGGTCGAGGCCCTGGTGTCCGATCTCGCGGAGGCCGGCTTCGATCTCGATCCGGTCCATGCGCTCGGTGAGACGCTGCTCAAGCAGACCTTGAGCTGGAGCGTCGCCGATTACCGTGCTGCACTGTCGCGCCTTCCGCAAGTGTTGCAGGATGATCTCGCGCAAGCCTGGGGCGCGCTGGAGACCGATCCGGGTTGTCGCGACGGCGCGTTCCATTTCGCTGCGATTCAATGCGGCCGGTCGATCATCGCGGTTCAGCCGGAGCGTGGCGATGCGACCGCGCGCGATGCCGACTATCACGATCTCGCCCGCACGCCGCGCCATGCCTATGTCGCGTTCTATCTCTGGCTCCGCGAGCAGGGCTGTGATGCCGTCGTGCACATGGGCGCGCACGGCACGCTGGAATGGCTGCCCGGAAAATCCGTGGCGCTGTCGCAGGCGTGCTGGCCGGAAGCCCTGGTCGGCGATTTGCCCGTCATCTATCCCTTCATCGTCAACGATCCCGGCGAGGCCGCGCAGGCCAAGCGGCGCCTGGGTGCCGTCACGATCGGCCATCTGCCGCCGCAACTCGCCGCATCAGCGGTGCCGGACGGGCTGCGCAGGCTCGAACAGCTCCTCGACGAGTACTCGACGGCCGATGGCCTCGATCCCGCCCGCCGCCAGCGTCTGATCGCCGCGATCCGCGATGAGGCACGCGCGGCCGGCCTCGAAGACGATCTTGGCCTCGATGCAGCGGCCGCGCCGGCCGAAGCGATCCCGCGGATCGACCGTTTCGTTTGCGATCTCAAGGAAAGCCAGTTCGGCGACGGCCTGCACGTGTTCGGCCGCGGCGCCTGCGGCGACGCGGAACGCGACGCTTTGCGGGCCGCGCTTGCGGGCCGGCGCGTCGCGCCGGGGCCGTCAGGCTCACCCTATCGCGGCCGTCAGGACGTGCTGCCGACGGGTCGCAATCTCTTTGCCGTCGATCCACGCGCGGTGCCGACGCCGTCGGCGCACGTGCAAGGCATCAAGCTCGCCGAAGAACTGCTACGTCGCCATTTGCAGGATCATGGCGACTGGCCAAAGGGCCTTGTCGTCGATCTCTGGGGCTCGGCGACGATGCGCACCGCGGGCGAAGAGTTTGCCATGGCGCTGCATCTGGCTGGCCTCGCACCGCGCTGGGATCATGCTTCCGGCCGTGTGACCGGCTACGACATCATCGCGCCTGCGGAGCTTGGCCGGCCCCGCATCGACGTCACGCTGCGCGTCTCGGGCCTGTTCCGCGACGTCTTCTCAGGCCTTGCGCAATTGTTCGAGGCGGCAGCCGCGGCGCTGTCGGTCCGCGAGGACGAGGGCGACGAAAATCCATATCGCCATCGCACATCGCGCGTGTTCGCGCCGCGTCCCGGACAATACGGCGTGGGTCTCTCGGCAATCCCGGACGCCTTCACGCCCGAGACGCGCGAAGCCGCCGGCGAAGCGTGGCTCTCGGCATCGTCATGGGCGTTCTCGGCCGATGGCGAAATCAAGCTCGATCGTGCCGGTATCGAGAAGCGGATCGTATCGGCCGATGCTTTTGTTCACATGCAGGATTTGCCGGAAACCGATCTTCTGCTCGCGGCCGACTATGCCGCGCATGAGGCCGGCATTGCGGCTGCCGCGGCCCATCTCGGCGCGGCGGGACCATCGCTCTATCATCTCGATGCGACGCGCCCCGAGCAGCCGCATGCGCGTACGCTGACCGAGGAAATCTCCCGTGTCGTCCGCGCGCGCGCGGCCAACCCGGCCTGGATCGCGGGCATGATGCGCCACGGTTTTCGCGGGGCGGCCGAGATCACCGCGACGCTCGAGCACATGGCCGCCTTCGCGCATCTGGCCGGCGCCGTGCCGCCGCATCTGTTCGACCTCTACTACGATGCGACGCTCGGCCATGACGACGTCCACGCCTTCATGGCCCGCGAAAATCCGGCGGCACTCGCCGCGATGGAAACGTGTTTCACGCGCCTGCATGAAGCCTCGCTCTGGCGAACGCGCCGCAACTCGATTGCGGCTGCGCTGCGGGAGGCCTCATGAGTGCTTCCGTGGTCAAGGGCTGGTGTCCCGGCGCGCTGCGCCCGATGCAATCGGGCGACGGGCTGGTGGCCCGCGTGCGTCCGTTCGGCGGACGGCTCGACGCGGCGCAGATCTCCGGACTGGCTCATCTCGCCGAACGCCATGGCAATGGCCTGATCGACGTGACCAGCCGGGCCAATCTCCAGATCAGGGGCGTCAACGAGACCAGCCACAGGCTGCTGCTCGATGGCCTTTCCCAACTGGCGCTGCTCGACCCGGATGCGGAGACCGAATCCCGTCGCAACATTCTTGTGACGCCGTTCTGGCGTAGCGGGGACGAGACCCAATCGCTCGCCGCCGAGCTCGAGGAGGCGCTCGCCGACAGCCAGCTCGAACTTCCAACCAAGTTCGGCTTCGCCATCGACGACGGCACCTCACGCGTGCTTGCGGGCGATTCCGCCGACGTGCGGATCGAGCGCGATGGTTCCGGCGGACTGCTGGTACGGGCTGATGGCGACAAACTCGGCCGCTCGGTCCCACGTGGCGAGGCCGTGACCACCGCGCTCGCATTCGCCGGCTGGTTCGTGACCTCCGGCGGCGCGAGAGGCGGGCGAGGGCGGATGGCGGCGCATCTTGCAGCCGGTGCAATCTTGCCGGCGGCATTGCGCGGCGAGGCCGAGCCGGCGCCGATCATGGCCGCGGCGCGTCCCGGCCTCTATGCGCAAGGTGCGATGGTCGGGGTCGCCTTCGGACAGATGGCGCATGCAACGCTCAACCAGTTCGCCGGTTGCGGACATGCGCTGCGCATGACGCCGTGGCGGATGGTTTTGAGCGAAGCCAAGCGCGTGATGCCGAACGCGACCGGCCTGATCACCGAGGCCTACGACCCTGCGCTGCGCGTCATCGCCTGTAGCGGTGCGCCACGCTGTCGCGAGGCGCATGCCGATACCCGTGGCCTTGCCGCGGCCCTGGCGCCGAACATCGGCGCGGCCGCACGGCTACACGTCTCCGGCTGTGCCAAGGGCTGCGCCCATTCTGGTCCCGCCGCCATCACTCTGGTCGCGACCGGCGCAGGCTTCGATCTCGTGCGCGCCGGGTCGACGCGCGATGAGCCCATCCTGCGCGGGCTGAATCGCGACGACATCGTCAAAGATCCCTCCATCCTGATGGGAGGGCACTGATGCCGCACACGTACGAGACCGACGGCGCTGCGATCTACCGGCAGTCCTTTGCCACCATCCGGGCCGAAGCCGATCTTGCGCGCTTCACGCCGGACGAGGAGCAGGTGGTGGTGCGGATGATCCATGCCGCCGGCATGGTGGGCCTCGAAGCGCATATCCGCTTCACATCAGGCATGGCGGTCGCCGCACGCGCGGCCTTGCAGAAGGGCGCACCGATCCTGTGCGACGCGCGCATGGTCTCTGAAGGAATTACGCGGGCGCGGCTTCCCGCCGCCAACGCCGTCATCTGCACGCTGGGCGACGAGACCGTTCCCGCGCTCGCGCAGTCCATGCGCAACACCCGTTCGGCCGCGGCCCTGGAGCTGTGGCGGCCGCATCTCGACGGCGCGATCGTGGCGATCGGCAATGCGCCGACCGCGCTGTTCCATCTCCTCAACATGCTGGAGGACCGGGACTGCCCACGGCCCGCGGCAATCATCGGCTGTCCGGTCGGCTTCGTCGGCGCGGCCGAATCCAAGGCTGCGCTGATGGCCGTTTCCCCGGTGCCGGCGCTGACGGTCGAGGGCCGCCTTGGCGGTTCCGCGATCACGGTCGCCGCCGTGAACGCGCTGGCGAGCCGGAGCGAATAGCGATGGGACGCATCATCTGCTGCGGTCTCGGCCCCGGTGACCCTGATATGATGAGCGTGCGCGCCGATCGCACGGTGCGCGGCGCGAGGCATGTCGCCTATTTCCGCAAAAAGGGCCGGCCCGGCCAGGCGCGCCGCATCGTCGAGGGCATGCTGGCTGCCGACGTCACCGAATATCCGATGGAATATCCTGTTACGACCGAGATCGCCTTCGACACGCCTGAATATGTCCAGTTGCTTGCCGGCTTCTACGACGAATGGGCGGAGCGACTGGCGCGGCTGGCGCGCGCGGTCGACGTCGTCGTGCTCTGCGAGGGCGATCCTTACTTCTACGGCTCCTTCATGCATCTGCACATGCGCCTGCAGGGCCGCGTCGAGATCGAGGTGATCGCCGGCATTCCCGGCATGGTCGGCTGCTGGAATGGCGTGGGACAGCCGATTGCGCTCGGCGACGACGTGACGACGGTGCTCATGGGCACGCTCGCCGAGGACGAGCTCGAACGCCGCATGCGCGATTCCGATGCGCTCGTGATCATGAAGACTGGGCGCAATCTCGCGAAAGTGCGCCGCGCGCTCGCTGCCGCCGGACGGCTGGACGATGCGTGGCTGGTCGAGCGCGGCACCATGCCGGGCGAGCGCGTGGTGCGGCTTGCGGAGATCGACGCCGCCGACTGCCCCTATTTTGCGATCGTGCTCGTGCACGGCAAGGGCCGGCATCCGGACGCCGCCGAATGACGGGCACGCTGACCATCGCTGGCCTCGGCCCGGGCAGCGCTGCGCTGGTGACGCCCGAGGTCTCCGCCGCGCTTGCCGCCGCGACCGACATTCTGGGCTACGCGCCCTATGTCGCGCGCGTGCCAGCGCGGGCAGGGCTCACTTTGCATCCTTCCGACAATCGCGAAGAGCTGCAGCGCGCGAGCGAGGCGCTGCGGCTCGCGGCCGAAGGCGGCCAAGTCGTCATCGTGTCCTCCGGCGACCCCGGCGTCTTCGCGATGGCGTCCGCCGTGTTCGAGGCGCTCGAACAGGCGCCGCAATGGCAGGAGCTGCCGATCCGCGTGCTGCCCGGCGTCACTGCGATGCTGGCGGCTGCCGCGCGCGCCGGCGCACCGCTCGGCCATGATTTCTGCGCGATCAATCTCTCCGATAATCTCAAGCCGTGGGCGGTGATCGAGAAGCGCCTGCGGCTCGCCGCGGAAGCCGATTTTGCCATCGCGATGTACAATCCGCGCTCGGCGAGCCGGCCGGAAGGATTTGGCCGTGCGCTCGCGGTGCTGAACGAGGCCGGCTGTGGCGACCGTCTTGTGATTTTCGCGCGCGCGATCAGCGCCGCCGACGAAAAGATCGAGACCGTCAGGCTGAACGAAGCCCGGCCCGAGATGGCCGACATGCGCACGCTGGTGATCGTCGGCAACTCGCAGACACGCCGCGTCGGCCGCTGGGTCTATGCGCCGAGGCAGGCCCGATGACCGAGCCACTGCATGATCTCGGCCACGCTCTCGACCCGCAAGCGTTCCGGCAGTTGCGGCCGCGAGATCATGATCACGGGCAGGCCGAGCCTGCGGGCGGCGTCGATCTTGGCGCGCGCGCCGTCGCCGCCGGAATTGCGGGCGACGATCCGGGTGATGCCTCGCGCGCGCAGCATCTCCAGTTCGCCCTCAAGCGTAAACGGCCCACGCGACACGATGACGTCCGCGGCGAAGGGCAGCGGCGCATCGGGCGGATCGACGAATCTCAGCGTGTAGGCGTGCTGCGGCTTGGTCGCGAACGGCGCGATGTGCTGGCGGCCGATGGCGAGGAACACATTTGCCGGCACTTCAGGCAGTGCGGTGACCGCGGCGTCGACATCAGGTATTTCGATCCAGTTGTCGCCGGGCGCTTTGGTCCACGGCGCTCGCTCGAGAGCGATCAGCGGCGTGCCGGTTTCCGCACATGCCGCGACCGCATTGCGGCTCATCTCGGCGGCAAAGGGATGCGTCGCGTCGATTACATGCGTGATGTGTTCCCGACCAATGTAATCGACAAGTCCGCTTGCGCCGCCAAAACCGCCGATCCGCGTCGGCAACGGCTGACCGGCGGGCGCGCGGGTGCGGCCGCCATAGGAATACACGGCATCGACGCCGGCGCGCGCGATCTCCGCCGCGAGCAGGCTCGCGTCGGCCGTTCCGCCCAGAATGAGGGCGCGCGTCATGGCTGATCCCTGGCTGACCATCATCGGTATCGGCGAAGATGGCCTTGCCGGGCTGTCCGAGGCAAGCCGAAAGGCGCTCGATGATGCCGAAACTGTCTTTGGCGGTGAACGGCATCTTGCACTCGCCGGCATAACCGGGCGCGGCCGTCCATGGCCGGTGCCGTTCGATGCAGAAATCGTGTTGAGCTGCCGTGGTCGCCCGACGGCGGTGCTCGCCTCCGGCGATCCGTTCTGGCACGGGGCCGGCGCGAGCCTCGCCGAGAAGCTCCATGGCGACGAATGGATCGCGTATGCGGCTCCCTCGACATTCTCGCTCGTTGCTGCGCGGCTTGGCTGGCGTCTGGAATCCGTTGCCTGTCTCGGTCTCCACGCCGCGCCATTCGAGCGTCTCGTGCCACACCTGGCGCGAGGGGCACGCATCATTTGTCTCGTGCGCGACGCAAAGGCGGCAGGCGATCTCGCGAAATGGCTGACGGCGCGCGGATGGGGTGCCTCGGCATTCTGGACACTCGCTGCGCTTGGCGGGCCGCGCGAAAGGATCAACGCGCATCGCGCCGACAGCTTCGCAGGCGATCTTGCCGGAAATCTGGTCGCGGTAGCCGTTGAGGCGGCGGGCGCGCAGGGCATCCCCCACAGCTCGGGACTATCGGACGAACTCTTCGTCCATGACGGCCAGATCACCAAGCGTCCGGTCCGTGCGCTCGCGCTTTCGGCGCTGGCGCCGCGTCCCGGTGAACGGCTATGGGACATCGGTGCGGGCTCGGGCTCGATCTCGGTCGAGTGGACGCTGTGCGGGGGCACCGCGATCGCCGTCGAGGCGCGCGAGGATCGCGCAGCGAACATTCGCAGCAATGCGACGGCGTTCGGGTTGGCACATCGGATCACAGTCATCGCGGGAAAAGCGCCTGAAACCCTTGCTACGCTGGACGGGCCTGACGCCGTGTTCATCGGCGGCGGTCTCGACATCGCGATGTTCGACGCCATCTGGCCGCGGCTCTCGCCCGGTACGCGGCTGGTCGCGCATTCAGTAACGTTGGAGACGGAAGCGTTGCTCGGTGAGCTGCACCAGCGCCAGGGCGGCGAATTGATGCGGGTCGAGATTGCGCATGCCGCTTCGCTCGGCCGCTACCGGTCCTGGGAGGCCGTGCGGCCCGTGGTGCAATGGAGCGCGGTCCGATGAAGGTCGCCGGGCTCGGATTCAAGCGGGACGTCACGCTGGCCTCGCTGCGTGAGGCGCTTCTGGCGGCCGGTGGTCCCGAAGGCCTCGCAGCAGTGGCGACGGTCAGCGATAAGGCCGACGAGGAGGTGTTGAAGCAGCTCGCGCGCGAATGCGGCTTGCCGATCAAGGCGGTTGCCGCCGAAATGCTTGTTGGCATCGACACGCCGACGCAGTCAAAGCTCGTCGTGGAAAAGTTCGGGACGGGATCGGTTGCCGAGGCGGCGGCGCTCGCAGCGGCCGGACCTCGCGCGC
The DNA here is from genome assembly GCF_055807635.1 of Bradyrhizobium sp. Kon56. Lineage (NCBI taxonomy): Bacteria > Pseudomonadati > Pseudomonadota > Alphaproteobacteria > Hyphomicrobiales > Nitrobacteraceae > Bradyrhizobium > Bradyrhizobium sp. Kon56. The sequence continues at coordinate 623,749 of NZ_JBVVOU010000001.1, forward strand.
GATTGATTGCGACGCGGGTGGTCTCGCAGGATCGCACCGCGACCGCGGCGATCGCGGAAGGAGACGGCGCATGACGGTGCATTTCATCGGGGCAGGGCCAGGCGCTCCTGACTTGCTGACGTTGCGCGGCCGCGATCTCATCGCCGCCTGTCCGGTCTGCCTCTATGCTGGCTCACTTGTGCCCGAGGGCGTCTTGGCGCATTGCCCGCCCGGGGCGCGGATCGTCAACACCGCGCCGCTGTCGCTCGATGAGATCGTCGCGGAGATCGCCGCCGCCCATGCCGATGGCAAGGACGTTGCGCGGCTGCATTCCGGTGATCTCTCGATCTGGTCGGCGATGGGCGAACAGCTCCGCCGCCTGCGCACGCTCGACATTCCCTACACGGTCACGCCCGGCGTTCCCTCTTTCTCGGCCGCCGCGGCTGCGCTGGAGGCCGAGCTAACGCTGCCCGGCCTTGCCCAGACCGTGGTGCTGACGCGCACGCCGGGCCGCGCCAGCGCGATGCCCGAAGGCGAGAAGCTTGCCGCCTTCGCCGCCACCGGCGCGGTGCTCGCCATCCATCTGTCGATTCATCTGCTCGACAAGGTCGTCGCTGAGCTGACGCCGCATTATGGCGCGGATTGCCCGGTCGCGATCGTCTGGCGTGCGAGCTGGCCCGAGCAGCGCATCATCCGCGCCACGCTCGCAACACTCGACGCTGCTGTCGGGGGCGAGATGGAGCGCACCGCGTTGATCCTGGTCGGCAAGACGCTGGACTCGGCGGATTTTTCCGAGAGCCGTCTCTATGCTGCCGACTATGACCGCCGCTATCGGCCGGTCGGCGCCGAGCCGCGCTTTCCGGAGGTGTCGTGATGGCGGCAGGGCTCGTTATCTCCGCGCCGGCCTCCGGCGTCGGCAAGACCACACTGACGCTGGCGCTTGCCCGCGCCTGGCGCAACAGCGGATTGCGGGTGCAGTGCTTCAAGAGCGGCCCCGATTACATCGATCCCGCGTTTCATGCCGCCGCGACGGGACGCGCCTCGGTCAATGTCGACAGTTGGGCGATGGATCGCGGGACAATCTCGCATCTCGTCAGTCGCGGCATTGACGCCGATGTCGTGCTGGCCGAAGGCTCGATGGGTCTGTTCGACGGCGTCGCCGCGCGTGGCGTCTGCGGCACCGGGGCGACCGCCGACATCGCGGAGATGCTGGACTGGCCGGTGCTGCTGGTGATCGATCCCTCAGGACAGGCACAAACGGCGGCCGCGATCGCGGCGGGCCTTCGCGACTACCGCCCCGGTGTGCGCCTTGCAGGCGTCGTGCTCAATCGCGTTGCCAGCCCGCGCCACGAAGCCCTCGTGCGGCGCGCGCTGCTGGATGCCGGCATCGCCGTATTCGGCGCGCTGCCGCGCCATGCCGAGATCAGCCTGCCGAAGCGGCATCTCGGACTGGTGCAGGCCGAGGAGCAGGCGGAAATCGGCAAGCTGATCGACGAGGCCGCGCGCTTCGTTGCCGAGCATGTCGACCTCGACGCGGTGCTGCGTTCGGCGGCCACCTGGTCGCCGCAACCTGCCGCAAGCGGCGTCAACGTGACGCCGCCCGGCCAGCGCATTGCGCTTGCCCGTGATGCCGCGTTCTCCTTCGTCTATCCGCACATGCTGGAAGCGTGGCGCGCGGCGGGTGCGGAGATCTCGACATTCTCGCCGCTCGCCGATGAAGCCCCTGATCCGGTCGCCGATGTGTGCTGGCTGCCTGGCGGCTATCCCGAGCTTCACGCCGGCAAGATCGCGGCCAATGCGCGCTTCCGCGGCGGATTGCGCGCCTTCGCCGAGACGCGCCCGGTGCACGGCGAATGCGGGGGCTATATGGTGCTGGGCAGCGCTTTGACCGACGCCGACGGCATCCGCCACGAGATGACGGGCCTGCTCGGCCTGGAGACGAGTTTTGCCAAGCGCCGCATGCATCTGGGCTATCGTCTGGCCGAGCTCGCCGCGCCGATGCCGGGTCATCAGGCGGGTGCACGCCTGCGTGGCCACGAATTCCACTATTCGACGATCCTCGCGCAGCCCGACACGCCACTGGCGGTCGTGCACGACGCGACAGGTGCGGTCATTGCCGAGACCGGCTCGCGGCGGGGACAAGCCACCGGCACGTTCTTCCACCTGATTGCGGAGGACCGGTGAGCGGTTTTGTCTCCTTCGTCTCCGCCGGGCCCGGCGATCCCGAGCTGCTCACGCTCAAGGGTGCAGCGCGGCTGCGCGAGGCCGACGTTGTGCTCTATGACGATCTTGCTTCAGGCGCGATCCTCGATCTGGCCCGGCCCGGCACCAATCTCGTCGCGGTGGGAAAGCGGGCAGGGCGGGCCTCGACCAAGCAGCACCATGTCAACCGCCTGCTGGTCGACTATGCCGTGACAGGCGCGCGCGTGGTCCGGTTGAAGTCGGGCGATGCCGGCATCTTTGGCCGGCTCGAGGAGGAGCTCGAGACGCTGCGTGAAGCGGGCATCGGCTACGAGATCATTCCCGGCGTCACCTCGGCCTGTGTCGCCGCCGCGCAAGCCGGCATTCCGCTGACCCGGCGTCACACCTCGCGCCGCGTGCAGTTCGTGACCGGGGCGGACGTCACCGGCGAGCTGCCGCCAGATCTCAATTGGGCGGCGCTGGCCGATCCGGAGGCGACGACCGTGGTCTATATGGGCCGGCGGACGTTTCCGGCGTTGGTCGTCAAATTGATCGAGCACGGGCTCGCCCCAACCACGCCGGCGTTGTTTGCCGAATCGCTCGGCCGTCCCGATGAGCGGCTGGTCCGCACCACCATTTCGGAACTTGCCGAGCAGCTTGCGCGGGGCGGGGCGGCCTCCACGGCGGCCGTCATCCTGTTCGGCGCGCTGGCGGGGGATTATCCGTCATGACGCTCTCGACCGCCCTTCGCCCCTTGACGCCCGGCCGGCGAAAGAGGCACACAGGAGACGCATGGTGCTCGACGCGGCTCAAAGCGCCGGAGCATAATCGGGAATGGGGATGGGCGGACCCAGTTGCGGCGCCCAAAACCCCAGCCGCCCCCGCGACTGTAAGCGGTGAGGGACTTCGATCAGCCACTGGGCCGCGAGGCCCGGGAAGGCCGGAGACTCCCAGTGAACCGCGAGCCAGGAGACCGGCCGTGCACGTTTTGAGGCCAAGGCCGTCGGGTGTGACGGCAAGAAGGATCTGAGCCATGCATATCGAACCCGGACTAGTCTCGGACGCCAAGCTCGTATTGAGTTACGCAACCGGCATCGCTGTCGGCGGTGTTGCCCTGAAGCTCGCGGTTGAGACCGTGCGCGAGCAGGGCATCACGTCGTTCGCGGCGCGGACGCTCGCCACCACGGGACTTGTGTTTATCTTCTTCGAGATCCTGCCGCACTTCCCGGTCGGCGTCTCCGAAGTGCACTTCATCCTCGGCTCGACCTTGTTCCTGCTGTTTGGCGCGGCGCCTGCGGCCTTCGGCCTCGCGTTTGGCCTGCTGTTCCAGGGCATCTTCTTCGAGCCGCCCGACCTGCCGCAATATGGCATGAACGTCACCACGCTATTGGTGCCGCTGTTCGGAATCCAGGCGATCGCCACGCGGATCATTTCAAGCAACACGGCCTATGTCGATCTGAAGTACCGCCAGGCGCTGGCGCTTTCGACGACCTATCAGGCGGGCGTCATCGCCTGGGTGGCGTTCTGGGCGATTTATGGCTCCGGCTTCGGCGCGACCAACCTCGCCAACATCGCGACCTTCGCGGCGTCCTATGCGCTGGTCATCGTGATTGAGCCGCTCGCCGATCTCGGCGTGCTGGCGCTGGCAAAGTCGCTGCGCGGCGTCACCGCGCCCGGCCTCGTCACGCCGCGTTTGCACAACGCGGCCTAGAGACAAGCGAACGGGCGGCCATGATGGCCGCCCTTCGCAGCCACGATGCTCACGCTCTCTCTGATAGGCATCGGTTGCGGCGATCCCGAGCAGCTCACGCGTGCCGCGATTACTGCCATCAACGCGGCCGATCTCGTCCTGATCCCCCGCAAGGGGACGGCCAAGTCCGACCTCGCCGATCTCAGGCGGACGATCTGCGCCGATGTGCTCACCAGCGACACGACCCGCATTGCCGAGTTCGATCTGCCCGTGCGGGACGCCGCTGAAGCGGACTATCGCAAGGGCGTGGACGATTGGCATGATGCCGTGGCCGCCGTCTGGTCGCAGACGATCGGGGATCATCTCGAAGGAGAGGGCAAGGTCGCGCTGTTGATCTGGGGCGATCCCTCGCTTTACGATTCCTCGCTGCGTATCGCGCGGCGGCTCGATCCCTTGCCGACAATCGAAGTCGTGCCCGGCATCACCTCGATCCAGACGCTGTGTGCGGCGCATGCGTTGCCGCTCAACGACATCGGCGAGCCCTTTCTAGTTTCGACCGGACGCCGCTTGCGCGATGGCGGCTGGCCGCAAGGTGTCGATACCGTGGTGGTGATGCTCGACGGCGGCACGGCATTCGAGTCGCTTGATCCGGCGGGCCTGCACATCTGGTGGGGGGCCTATCTCGGCATGCCCGATCAGATCGTCATGTCCGGCGCGCTGGCCGAGATCGGCCCGCGCATCGTCGCCGTGCGGCAAGAGGCGCGCGAACGGCACGGCTGGATCATGGACAGTTACATCCTCAAGCGCAGGCTGTGAGGCAAGCGAGGCAGCATGCTCCCCGAATGGGTCACCCAACAATGCCCCGACATCTCCGCAGTCCACCGCGAGGCGGCGGTGGCGCGGCAGGCGCAACTGACGAAACCGACCGGCGCGCTCGGCCGGCTCGAGCAGCTCGCGATCGAGCTTGCGGGCCTGCAAGCAACCGAGCAGCCGCGCGCGGCGCGGGTGCCGATCATCATCTTCGCCGGCGATCACGGCATCGTCGCGCAGGGCGTCTCGGCCTATCCGCAGGAAGTGACGATCGCGATGCTGGCGAACTTCGCCTCCGGCGGTGCCGCAATCTCGGTGCTGGCGCGTGAGCTGGGCTCCAGCCTGGAGGTCGTCGACGCCGGCACGCTGGCGCAGGAGGAGATGGCTGGAATCGTGACCGACAAGCCGCGCAGCGGTACGCGCGATTTCAGCGTCGAAGCTGCGCTCACCCCCACGGAGCTGGCATTTGCGTTCGAAGCCGGCCGACGTGCGGTGACGCGCGCACAGGCCGGGCAGCCCGATCTTCTGATCTTCGGCGAGATGGGCATCGGCAACACCACGACATCGGCGGCGATCGCGGCCGGCTTGCTCGGCGTGAGCGCCGCGGAGATCGCGGGCAGCGGTACCGGCATCGACGCGGCCGGCCGTGCGCACAAGGCGGGGGTGATCGACGCTGCAATCGCACGCCATGACATTGTGGGCGCTGCGCCCGAAAAGATCCTGTGCGCCGTCGGCGGTCTCGAGATCGCCGCCATCTGCGGTGCCGTTATCGCGGCTGCACAGCACCGCATCCCCGTGTTGATCGACGGCTTCATCGTGTCGGTCGCGGCGCTGGCGGCGGTGCGGCTCAACCCTTCGTGCCAGCTGTTCCTGCTGGCCTCGCACCAGTCGGCGGAGCAGGGGCATCGGCTGGTGCTCCGCGCGCTGAACGTGCAGCCGCTGATCAGCCTGGATCTCAGGCTCGGCGAAGGGTCGGGCGCGGCCATCGCGCTGCCGCTTGTGCGGTCGGCCTGCGCGCTCCACAACGGCATGGCGACCTTTGCGCAGGCCAATGTGCCTGATCGTCCGGCCTGATCAAATCGTCCGCTGATTGACGGAGACGACGCGCCAGCCGGTCGCGAGCCGGTCAATCCTGGTCAGCGACAGCGGATCGATCATGAAGCGCAGGGCCGCTTGTGGCGTCAGGTCGAGCGCGATGCACAGCGCCGCCCGGATCGTGCCGGAATGCACGACGAGCGTTGCGGCCCCGGTGCCGATCTTCGACAAACCCAGGCGGACCCGCGCGACCTGTTCCTCAAAGCTTTCGCCGCCGGACGGCCGTCCGCGCGCCGGATCGCTCCAGAACCGTGCATAGGCCTCGCCACCGGTCGCGGCGAGTTCGTCATGCCGACGGCCGGTCCAGTCGCCAAAGTCTTGCTCGCTGAATTCGTCCAGCTGCAGCGGCTCGAGCCCCAGCGCGCGGGCCGTTTCGACGGTGCGCCGCGACGGGCTCGCATAGCTCGCGGCGTCCCGCGGCAGGCGCTGCCGCAGTGCCTCCAGCTGCGCCCGAGCGCCGAGATCGGCCGGTGCGTCGGCCGCATGGATCGTCCCCGCGACGCCATCGACGGGCGCGTGCCGTATCAGCCAGAGGAAGGTCTCGCCTCCCATGCTTATCTCCAAGGAAACTGGTCGTTGTGGCAATAGCGCCGCAACTGGCACATTGACTCTGTCTGGATCGTAATCCTAGATGCTCGCGACGGTTTCCCCGAGAGGGGATGAAAAGGGAATGCGGTGCGGGGAGTTTGTCCCCAATGCCGTGGCTGCCCCCGCAACTGTAAGCGGCGAATCTTGCGTCACGAGCCACTGGGTATCTCGGTCCCGGGAAGGCGATGCAAGGTACTGACCCGCGAGCCAGGAGACCTGCCGTCAGCCGTGGTCACACGCGAAGATGTCGGTCGGGGAGTACAGACATTCGGCTTCATCGGAAGGCTGGGAGCCGGACGATGGGACCCTGGTTCGCGGTGACGTGCCACTGACGTCGCTCCGAGGTCCAAGACCGTGTATTCCCTTCGTATCGTACGACCACGCCGTTTCCTACTGGCATCCGCCGCTCTCACATCTTTCGTCGCCATCGACATGCCAGCGGCCTTGGCGCAGCAGGCCCGCGAGCCATTGCCGCCCGTCGAGGTGTCGGCGCCACAATCCCGCAGGCAGGCCAAGCCGGCCGGACGGGACGCGCAGCGCTCACGCCGCGCAGCAGCGCGCCGGCCGGAGACTGCATCCGCAGTGCCCAAGCCCGTCGTGCCGACCACGGCGGCACAGACGCCGCTCAACACCAATGCCGTCGCCGAAAGCGCTTCGCGCCTCGGCCTGACCGTGCGAGAAACGCCCGCGACCGTGGAGGTGATCTCGGCCGCAACCATGCGCGAGCAGGGCTACCGCACCGTGTCCGACGTCGCGCAGGGAGCGGTGGGCGTCACAGCCGGCGACAATCCGGCCGAGCCTTCGGCTTTCTCCATGCGCGGCTTCACCAACAGCCAGATCAACACGCTCTATAACGGCATCAAGATCGGTCCGCAGAACATGACCTCGCGGATCGTGGACACGGCCAATCTGGAGGCTGTCGAATTCCTCAAGGGTCCGGCATCACTGATGTCAGGCGAGGGCGCCGCCGGCGGCGCGATCAACTTCGTCACCAAGCAGCCGCACACCGGTCCGATCCGGAACGAGGCGGATTTCTCCTGGGACTCGCTGAACTCGTTCCGGGCGCATTACGGCTCGGGCGGCAGCACCAATGTGCAGGGGCTGGACTACCGCTTCGACGTCAGCCGTTCCTCGCTCAACGGCTTTGCCGACGACACCAACACCAAGACGCTCGATGTCTCCGGCCAGCTCAACTACCGCATCTCCGACAGCCTCAAGGTCTGGGGCGCGATCGAGTATCGCGAAGATCGCTCGAAAGCCTATTGGGGTGCGCCGCTGGTGCCGATTGCCTTCAGCGGCTCGCATGCGACGACGGGGATCGTTTCCGGCAATTACGTCTCGAACTACAACAAAACCGATCTCGGTGCGGTCACGATCGACGACCGCACCTTCAATACCAACTACAACGTCCTCGACAACAGGAACGTGGCGAAGGAGGTGTGGCTGCGCGGCGGTTTCGAGCTGAATCTGGCGCCCGACCTGACGCTGAAAAGTCAAGCCTATGCTTACGGAGCTGAGCGCACATGGTTCAACAATGAGATCGAGGCGTTCAATTCCGGGACCAACATGGTCGATCGTGAGCGCTTCTATGTCGCGCACAGCCAACGCTTGGTCGGCAACGTCACCGATTTGATCTGGGATGCGAATATCGCCGGCTTTGACAACCGTTTGGTCACGACGCTTTCCTCAAGCTACCTTGATTTCGTGAGGCCGGGGGCCGCAAATTTCCCCGGCGATTCCGTTCCGCTGGTCGATCCGCCTCGCGGCTACTACGGCCTGCTCACCATCCAGCAGCAGATCGCGCGCATCGACAATGAGGCGCTGTCGTTCGAGGACCGGTTGAAGTTAACACGGACCTTTGCGCTGGTCGGCGGCCTGCGCGTCGAGCATATCGGGCTCGACCGCAATTCGACCGACAAGTTCGGTCTGGAGAAGGCGAACTTCCCGTTCTCGCAATCCTGGGTCCCGACCACGGGCCGTATCGGCTACACTTGGGAAGCCGTACCGGGCCTGACCTTTTTCAGCCAATACGCCACCGGCGCCGACATCTCGGCCAACAACATCTTCCTGCTCAATCCGACCGATCCGCTGAACCTGACCACCGCGCGCACCTACGAGACCGGCGTCAAGCACCTGTTCTGGGACAACCGGGCGGAGTGGTCGTTCTCGGCCTACGACATCCTGCGCAAGAACGTCTATGCCGCGGCCGGCGGCATGCAGCTCAACCTTGCCGGACGGCAGGAATCGAAGGGCGTCGAGCTTGCCGCGTCCGTGCGTCCGATCGATCCCCTGCGTCTCTGGGGCAACATCGCCTATGTCGATGCGCGCTACGCCGACTTTAATTTTGTCGGCGGCTCGTTCTCCGGCAACACGCCGCCGAACGTGCCGCGCGTCGTGGCGAATGCCGGAGCGTCGTATCGGTTCTTCACGCCGTGGCCCGTGGAAGTCGGCGTCACCGGCCGTCACGTCGGCGACCGCTACAACACCGATGCGAATGTCGTGACGATGAAGGCCTACACTGTCGCGGACGTCTATGCCTTCGTCGACATCCCGAAGACGGTGTTCAACGCGGTCGACCAGGCTCGCCTGACTTTCCGGGTGCGCAACATCGCCGACAAGCGCTATGCGATCTGGGGCGATCCGTTCTATCCCGACCAGATCCTCTTGGGTGCACCGCGCACCTATGAACTCTCGGCCGCATTCAAATGGTAGGATGCTGATCGATGATGCGCGCGATCGTCCTGCTGCATCGATGGCTCGGGATCGCGTTCTGCCTGCTGTTCGCGATGTGGTTCGCGACGGGAATCGTGATGCACTTCGTTCCGTTTCCGTCTCTGACGGAAGCGGAACGCTTCGCCGGGCTCGGGCCGCTGGCGAGTGCTGGGACGAGGATTGCAGTCGCCGATGCCGTAGCCGCGAGCGGCATCGCGGATGCGACGCGCGTTCGCCTGATCCAGCGCAGCGACGGCCCGGTCTATGTCGTCTCGGGGCCATCGCGCGCAGGCGCAATCCGCGCCTCCGATGGGGGCGACGCGTCGGTCGCGTCTTCCGACGTCGCATTGGCCATCGCGCGAGATCACGCCCGCAGCCGCGGGCTGGATGCCGGACCAACCGAGATCGTTGCGCGCTCGGACTACGACCAATGGAGCGTGCCGAACGGCTTTGACCGCCATCGGCCCTTGTTTCGGGTTGCCCTCGGTGATGCCGAGGGGAGGGAAGTCTATGTCTCCTCGCTCACCGGCGAGATCGTCCTGGATACGACGCGCAACGAGCGGACCTGGAATCTGGTCGGGAGTGTGCTGCACTGGATCTATCCAACGGTCCTGCGAAGCAACTGGTCGCTGTGGGATCGCGTGGTCTGGACCTTGTCGCTGCTGGCCCTGATCGCGGCTTTGCTTGGCTCTGTGCTCGGGCTTGCGCGGATCAAACCTCGCAGCGGTCTGATCGGCTCGCCCTATCGCGGCTGGCATGCGCTGCATCATCTCATCGGCCTCGCGGCGATGGTGTTCGTGCTGACCTGGATTTTCAGCGGCTGGCTCTCCATGGATCACGGGCGGCTGTTCTCGCGTGGGCAATTGATCTCCGCTGAATCACGCGTGATGAACGCCTCACCGAACTGGACGACGGCTCCATCGTTCGATCGGCAGCCTGTATCGCCGTCGGCCCGTGAGATCGAATGGTTTGCCTTCAACGGCAATCTCTATCGGCGGGATCGGATCGCCCTTGCCGGTCAGACCTTGATCGAGGCAGGGGATGCGCTCCGCGATGGACCTACGGGATCTCTGGATGTGCACGAGGTCCAGGGGCTGACCGCGCGCCTCGCGGCCGGCTGCGGCGGTCCGTCTGTACTTGCCGAGGACGACAACTATCCCGCGCGGTCCACTGTCCCGGGCGCCCCGGTCTACCGCTCGTATTGCGGTGACCTCTGGTTCGACATCGACGGCGCCGACGGCAATTTGCTGCAAAGGCTGGATTCATCGCGGCGGGCTTATCGCTGGTTCTACGGCGCGCTGCATACGTTGGATTTTCCGGTTCTCGTCGCGCATCCGTTGCTGCGCGACGGCTTGGTCGTCGGGCTCTGCTCCCTTGGCTTTCTCTTCTCCATCACGGGCATCATCATCGGCTGGCACCGCCTGCGTCCGTCCTTCGCGGCCTGAGAGCCGGAGCGGGCAAAACCACCGCTTACTGATCGTACAATAAAGAGAGGCTGAGCCGACTGCCATGCATAGCTCATAAGCAATCGCATGGTCCGTAGGGCCGGTCGATCGCCTGCAAATTAGACAGTGCGTGCGGGGCGCGTGGATTGCGCTGCAGCGGATGTGGTGTTTCGTCCGGGAAAATTCGTGGTGCGCCGCACTTATGTCGCGTCGAACGATCCACACCGACGTGCTCTCCATGCGGGCAGGGCTGCACTAAAATGTGCCTCGCCGCGCCGCGCCGGTCGCGGGCTGGTCCAGTGCATTGCGACAACTCTGGCCCTATCCCGAGGCCATCGCTCTGTCGCACGCTCGCAAGCGGTGGCATGACAGGGGATGATGATGAGCGCTCTCGGTTTGCGATTGAACCTCGCGAAGGACGGTAACCACCCGGCGTCCGGTTCGAATGTCGTCCGCAGCTGACCCACACATGAGCACTGACGAAAACCACTGGGAAGTCGGCACCGATATCGGCGGTACCTTCACCGACATCATCGCGATCCGACACTCCCCCGCGGAGGCACGGATCGCGAAGGTGCCGTCGCGACCTCAAGCTCCGGTTCAGGCGATGCTGGAGGCGATCGAGGCGGTGGGCCTGCGCAAGAGCGAGGTCAAGCGCTTCGTCCACGGCACCACGCGCGTGACCAACGCCATCGTGGAAGGACGGCTGCCGAAAGTGGCGCTGGTGGCGACCCAAGGCTTTGCCGACGTGCTGGAGATCGCGCGCTATCGCCGCCGCGATCTCTATCGTCTCGACGTTCCGCCGAAATCGCCGCCGCTGGTGCCACCCGAACGATGTTTTGGCCTTGCTGAGCGCCTCGATCACGAGGGAGCGGTGCTGAAGGCGCTGGATGAAGCGGAGATCGAGCGCCTGGTAGCGTGGCTGAAAACGACCGGCGTTCAGAGTGTCGCGGTCGCGCTGCTGCATGCCTATGCCAATCCGGTGCACGAGAAGATGCTCGGTGAGCGGCTCAAGGGCGTCGTTGCCCACGTCTCGCTGTCGCACGAGGTCAATCCCGAGGCGCGCGAATACGAGCGGACTTCGGCGACCGTGTTCAACGCGGCCGCCATGCCGATCGCGGTGGAATATCTCAGCGAGCTGGAGCAGCGGCTGCCGATCGGTCCCGGCCTGCAGGTGTTTCATTCGGCCGGCGCCATGGTGCCGATCTCGGCCGTGAAGCGGCGGCCGCTGGTGATGGCGATGTCGGGCCCCGCGGCCGGCGTCTCCGCATCGGTCAGCATCGCGCGCCAGCTCGGCACGTCCCGGATGCTGACGTTCGATATGGGCGGCACCACGACCGACGTGTGCCTGATCGTCGACGGTCAGGCCGAGATGACCGACGGTCGCATGCTCGGCGACAAGCCGCTGCGCCAGCCGATGCTCGCGGTGCACTCGATCGGGGCGGGCGGCGGCTCGATCGTGCGCAACGGCTCCGGTGGCCTGACGGTCGGACCGGAAAGCGCCGGCTCCGAGCCTGGACCGGCCTGCTACGGCCGCGGCGGTACCGAGCCGACCATCACCGATGCCAACGCCGTGCTCGGCTATCTCAATCCCGAAACCAAACTCGGCGACCGGATCGGAATCGATATCAAGGCAGCGACTGATGTCATCGCACCGATCGCGCGCACTCTGGGGCTGAGCCTGACCGAAACCGCGCTCGGCATCATCAAGGTCGCGAACGCGACAATGGCGCGCGCCCTCCGCCGCGTCACCGTCGAGCGCGGCATCGACGGGCGCGACTGCACGCTGCTCGCCTTTGGCGGTGGCGGCCCGATGCACGCCGCGGGCCTAGCCGATCTCTACGGGATTGCCGAGGTCGTCGTTCCCAGTGCATCGAGCGCGTTCTCGGCGCTGGGCTGTCTCACCGCCGATTTCAGCTTCCTCCAGCAGCAAACCCTGCGCGCGGCTCTTGACGGCATCGACCTCGCCCGTGTGTCGGAGCGGATCGGGGTGCTGATCGACGATGCCTCGGCGCCGCTGATCGCCAACGGGGTTGCCGCGACCGAGATTCAGATCGAGCTGGTGGCCTTGATGCGCTACGCGGCGCAGAACGACGCCATTCCGGTGCCGTTCGCGCGACCGCTCGACGTCATCAGGCTGAAGAAGGATTTTCTGGCCCGGCACCACGAGCTGTTCGGCTATGCGACGGGCGAGAGCTGCGTCATCGAGTCCGTGCGGGTGCAGGCGCGCCGTCCATCGACGACCGTCGTGAGCCGGCCGGCCATCGCGGTCAGAACGGTCTCCAAAGGCGAGCGCATCTGCTCGTTCGATGGCGTTCACGACATCGCCACCAGCATCATCGATCGAGCCTCGCTGACCGAAATCGTCAGCGGCCCGGCCATCATTGAAGACGCATGGTCGACCGTGGTGGTCCCGCCCGGTTGGCAGGCGCGGCCCGATGTTTCAGGCAATCTGTTCCTGACGCGGGGGGCCGCATGAAGCTCGATCCGTTCGTCGTCGAGGTCATCAGGCACGGGCTGTCGGCCGCGGCAGAGGAGATGAGCCTGGTGATGACGCGCTCGGCGCGCTCGCCGCTGCTGCGTGAAGCCGGCGACCTGTCATCGGCGATCACGGACGGCCGCGGCGGCCTGGTCGGGCAGGGCCGCGACATTCCGATCCATCTCGGCGCGATGACCTACACGGTTCTCGAATTGCTGAAGGTGGTGGCGCGCGACAGCCTGAACGACGGCGACGCACTGATCTACAATGTCGGCCCGCTCGGCGGCAATCATCTCAATGACGTCAAGGTCGTGCGGCCGGTCTTCATCGACGGCCATCGTGGCGTTCGCGGTCAGCCTCGCGCATTGGCCCGATATCGGCGGCACCTGGCCCGGCAGCTATTTTGCGAAAGCCATCGACACCTTCCAGGAGGCGATGCGCATTCCGCCGGTGCTGATCGCCACGGCGGCCGGCCTCAATACGCCGATCGTGCATCTGCTCAAGGCCAATGTTCGCGATCCCGACTCCTGCGAGGGCGATCTTCTCGCCCAGATCGCGGCGACGAAAGCCGGCGAGAAGCGCATCGTCGAGCTTTGCCGCGAGCACGGCACGGCGGTCTTCACGGCGGCGCAGTCGCGCCTGCACGATCTTTCCGAAATCGAGATGCGCGAGGCGCTCCGCGATCTGCCTGACGGCGTCTACGAGGGCGAGGATTATCTGGACGACGGCGGCGTCGACGACGCGCCCGCGCGCATTCATGTCAAGATCACCATTGCAGGCGACGAAGCGACCTTCGATCTCTCGGGAAGCTGCGACCGCGTCTCGAATTTCTGCAACACGACACCGTTCATGGCGCGCTCTGCGGTGGCCTATGCCGCGCGCATCATGAGCGGGCGCGACATGAACCAGAACGCGGGCGCGCTGCGGCCGCTGACCATCATCACGCGCCCGGGCTCCATTCTCGAGCCGGGGTGGAATGCCTCGGTTGCGGCCGGCAATCACGAGACCTCGATGCGCATCGCGACCACGGCAGGCGTCCTCTTCTTCGCCGAGCCGCGGCAAAACGGTTCGTGGAAGATGCTCTACGAGGTCCACGGTGGTGGCGAGGGTGCGCGGCATGATCGGGACGGCATCTCCGCGACGCGGGTGCATCTGTCCAACACTTCGAACACGCCAATCGAGGTGATCGAGGCGAATTACGCGATCCAAGTCGAGCAGCAGGCCATTCGTCGGAATTCCGGCGGCACGGGAGTCCATCGCGGCGGGGACGGCGTCATCCGTACCTATCGTATCCTGGCACCGTCGATGCATCTGACCACCTGCATCGAGCGCATGGTGGTCGCGCCGTTCGGCATGCAAGGCGGCGAACCCGGCAAGGCCTGCCGCATCTCGCTGATCAGGCAGGGCGCGAACGTCGCGATCGACGGCAAGTCGAACCTGGTGCTGCAGCAAGGCGATCTCGTCACGATCGAGACCTGTGGTGGCGGTGGCTACGGCGCCGAGGCCGCGGAATGAAGGGATTGCGATGAGCAGATTGTTGCGAACCGGGCTGAATGCCGGCGACAGCGCGCCCATGGCCGTGGTCGGCGGCGAGGGCGTCTATTTTCATCTCTCGGATGGTCGCAAGCTCATCGACGGCAGCAACACCGGCGGCGGTCTCGGACATCGTCATCCCGCGATGGTGGAGGCGATCCGCCGCGCCGCGGATACGCCCGTCGTGAACGAGGGCTGGACCTGGGTCGGCCGCGAGCAGGCGGCTGACGACTTGATGGCCACCGCGTTCAAGGGCGAAGACGATTGGGTTGGCGCGGTGCGCTTCTGCATCAGCGGCAGCGAGGCCAATGACATGGCGCTGTCGCTCTGTCAGGCCCTGACGCAGCGGTCTGCGCTGGCGACGCGCGAACGCGCCTATCACGGCATTACGGGCCTCTCGCGCAGCATGACCGTGCAGCCGCAATGGCATGGCGGCCTCGCGGTGCATTCAGGCGGTTCGCGGCTGCCCGCGCGGATGGCGCCGGTGCGGATATTGCCGGCACCGCACGGCGCGATCTACGGCGCGCCGGCCAACAATGTTCCGCCCAGCGAATATCTGGCCGATGCCACGCGCCTGCTTTCGGATACGGCAGCGACGATCATCGACTACACGCAAGGCGGCATCTACTACGATGGCGCCTATCAGGACGAGGTGGCGCGGTGCGCGCGGCAGGCCGCCTCCTACTGGATCGCCGATGAAGTGGTAACTGGTGCGGGCCGTGCCGGGCGCTGGTTCGCGTTCCAGGGAGCCGAAAGTCGTCCCGATATCGTGACGCTCGGAAAATCGCTCGGCGGTGGCGCGGCGGCGGTTGCCGCGGTCGTGGTGTCGAAAGACATCGTCGAGCGGCTCAAGGGCACGAGCTGGCAGAATTACGGCACGTTGCGCGGGCATCCCATCAGCATGGCTGCCGTCAGCGCCTATCTGAAAGTCATCAGCGATGACGAGATTTTGGAGCACGTCAGGGGTCTCGAAAAGCTGTTCACCCGCCGCCTTCTGGCCATCGCGCAGAAACATCCAAGCGTGCAGCGCCTGGCGGGGCAGGGGCTGCACTGGACCGTGGAGTTGCACGGGCCGGACTGGCGCTCCTGGCATGCCGACACCACCGAGGTGCCGATTGCCTCGCGCGTCGCGGAGCGGGCGCTGGAGGCGGGCGCCGTGATCGGGACCAGCGGCGAGCAGACTTCCCTGTTCCTCGCGCCGCCACTCGTGATTTCCGAGCATGAGGCCGGGCAGCTTCTGGACGCGCTGGACCACGGTCTCGATATTGCGGATGAGGAGCAGACATGAGGATGGAGCGTGCAGCGCACACGATGCCGATGTGCAGGCGCCGGCTGGCAAGTCCGGGCGATGCTGCGTTATGCTGCGCGCGCCGGCACGTGCTTGAAACTGTAGCTTAGCTCAAAGACATCACCAGGAAATCGCTGATGCGTATCGTCAATGTTGCCGCCGCCCAGATGGGCCCGATCCAGAAAGCGGACAGCCGCGAGGCCGTGGTCAAGCGCATGATCGCGCTGATGGATGAGGCCAAGAGCAAGGGCGCCGACCTAATCGTCTATCCGGAACTGGCGCTCACGACCTTCTTTCCGCGTTGGTACGTGGAGGACCGGGCCGAGTTCGACAATTGGTTCGAGCGCGAGATGCCGAACGCGGCGACGAAACCGTTGTTCGAGCGCGCGGCGCAGCACCAGATGGCGATGAATTTCGGCTATGCGGAGCTGACGCCGGACGGGCATCATTTCAACACTGCTGTTCTCACCGACAAATCCGGCAAGATCGTCGGCAAATATCGCAAGATCCATCTGCCGGGCCATGTGGAATACGACACCAAGCGCTCGCACCAGCATCTGGAGAAGCGCTATTTCGAGCCGGGCGATCTCGGCTTCAATGTCTGGCGCGAGCTGGGCGGCATCATCGGCATGGCCATCTGCAACGACCGGCGCTGGCCCGAGACCTATCGCGTGATGGGCCTGCAGGGCGTCGAGATGGTGCTGATCGGCTACAACACGCCGTCGGTGAATGCGGAGAGGAGCGATGAAGGCGTCGAGAAACGGTTGTTCCATAACCGCCTCTCGGCGCAGGCCGGCGCCTATCAGAACGCGACCTGGGTTGTCGCGGTGGCCAAGGCCGGTAACGAGGACGGACACCCGCTGTTCGGCGGCAGCCTGATCGTCGATCCCAACGGCGAGATCGTCGCCGAAGCGAAGACGGAGGAGGACGAACTGCTGGTCCATCCTTGCGACCTCGATGCCACCACCTTCGGCAAGACCACGATCTTCAATTTCGCGCAGCACCGCCGCATCGAGCATTACGGCCTGATCACCAGCCGTACCGGCGCGGTGCCGCCGCCGGAGACGTGACGTCGATGACTGGCCAGAGCACATCCGGCATATCCTTGCGCGAGCTCGATCCGCGCGACCGCTACAAGCTGCTCTGCGGCGTGGTGGTGCCGCGGCCGATTGCGCTGGTGACGACGCTCGATGCCAACGGGGCGGTCAACGCCGCGCCGTTCAGCTTCTTCAACGTGTTTTCGGAGACTCCGGCGCTGATCGTGCTCGGGCTTCAGCACAAGCCGGATCACAGCCCGAAGGACACCACCCGCAACATCCATCGCGACGGCGAGTTCGTCGTTCACATGGTTGATGAGGCGCTCTCCGCGGCGATGAATGACTGCGCGGTCGATTTCCCGTCCGGTGACAGCGAGGTCGCCGCGGCAGGGCTGGCGACGCTTCCCTCTGTAGACGTGAAGGTGCCGCGCCTCGCCGCGGCACCCTTTGCGCTCGAATGCCGGCGCCATGTCGCCCTAAATTTTTCGCCCGATCGCGAACTGCTGGTCGGCGAGGTGCTCCGGGTTCACGCCCGCGAGGGCCTCGTCGACGAGGCCAACATGTATGTCGATCTCGACGCCTACCGGCCGATCGGCCGCATGTTCGGCAATCTCTACACGACGCAGCGGGATACGTTCGCGCTTGTCCGGGAGAGCCACGCGCAATGGCTCGCGCGGCAGGACGCCAAAGAGCTGAAGGACGCCTAGTGGTTCGAGAACTGCACCGTACCCAGCGCCATGGTGACGGCCGCCTGTGTCGGGTCGATCACGGCAATGCCGAGCGCCTCTTCCAGCGGGCGGCGGTGCCGTGCCATGCCGGCGCAGCCCATCACGATGGCACGGGCGCCGTCCTCGTCGCGCAGCGCGCGGCCGATTTCGATCATTTTGGCCAGCGTGCCTTCGCCCGAGGCGGTTTCCGCGACGCTCATGTTGAGCGGCCGCTCGCCGGCAAGACGTTCGGTCAGTCCCATCTGCCTGAGATAGCGCATGTGACGCGGGATCGAGCGCTGGGCGATCGCGATGACGCCAAAGGTCTCGGCGCGGGCCATCGCGGTCAGCACGCCGCACTCGGCAATGCCGAACACGGGCCGGTCGGTGCCTTCGCGACAGACCTGAAGCCCGGGATCGCTGTAGCAGGCGATGACAAAGGCCGCCGAGCTGTTGTCGCCCTCGACCAGCCGGCGCAGCGGCATGGCGACGCCATCGACATCGGCCTGGCTTTCGATGCCGAAGGGACCCTCGGCCAGCGTCTGGCAGACCAGTTCCGGCCCGCCCTCGAAACCGAGCGGCTTCAGCGCGTCCTCCAGCCCTCGCGTGACCGCAGGGTTGGAATTTGGATTGATGACGAGAATGCGCGGTCGGGACATGCTGGTCTTCCTGCAAAATTTCGATCACTTAACTTGAGCCTATCATGGAGTGCCTCATGACTGAACCCGCTTACGACCTGATCATTCGCGGTGGGCGCGTCGCGACGACGACCGACGTCTTTGAAGCCGATGTCGCCATCTCCGGTGAGACCATCGCCGCTATCGGCCGCGGGCTTCCGGCTGCGAAGCGCGAGATCGACGCGCGCGGGAAACTCGTTCTACCCGGCGGCGTCGACAGCCACGCCCATATCGAGCAATTGTCCGCTGCCGGCATCATGAACGCCGACACCTTCGAGAGCGCGACCGTCTCGGCGGCCTTCGGCGGCACGACCACGGTGATCCCGTTTGCGGCCCAGCATGTCGGCATGAAGCTGCCGCAGGTGGTGGAGGATTATCACGCCCTCGCCAAGAAGGGCGCAGTGATCGACTACGCCTTTCACATGATCATTGCGGATGCGACCCGGGAAACGGTCGAGGAGCACATTCCGGCGCTGGTGAAGCAGGGCCACGCCTCGATCAAGATTTTCATGACCTACGACCGGCTCAAGGTGGATGATGAGCCGCTGCTGGACATCCTTCTTGCCGCGCGCCAGTCCGGCGCGATGTTGTGCGCCCATGCCGAAAACCACGGTATCATCGCCTGGATGGTGAAGCGCCTGCTCGCGCGCGGCTACACAATGCCGAAATATCACGCCGTCAGCCACGCCCGCGTGTCGGAGGCGGAAGCCTTTACCCGGTTGATCGGCATGGCTGCGCTGATCGACCAGCCCATCATGATCTTCCACGTCTCCACCGCCGAAGGCGCCAAGGTGATCCGCGATTCGCGCGGGCAGGGGTTGAAGGTGTTTGCCGAGACCTGTCCGCAATACCTGTTCTTCACCGCAGCCGATCTCGACAAGCCCGAGGTGGAAGGAGCCAAGTGGATGTGCAGCCCGCCGCCGCGGACGCATTCAGACCAGGAGGCGCTGTGGCAGGCGCTGTCGCTCGGCGATCTCCAGACCATCTCGTCGGATCACGCGCCGTATCGCTATGACGAGACCGGCAAGCTGCGCGCCGGCCCCAATCCGAACTTCAAGCAGGTCGCGAATGGCCTGCCGGGATTGGAGCTGCGCCTGCCGCTGCTGTTCGACGCGATGGTGTCGAACGGGCGGCTGGGCCTGGAAAAGTTCGTCGAACTGACGTCGACGGCGCCGGCCAAGATTTACAATCTGCATCCGCGCAAGGGCTCGATCGCGGTCGGCGCCGATGCCGATATTGCAATCTGGGATCCTAATCGCGAGGTCGAGATCGCCGATGAGATGATGCACGACCTTGCCGGCTACACGCCGTTTGCAGGCCGCAAGCTGAAGGGCTGGCCGGTGTCGGTGCTGTCGCGTGGCCGAGTGATCATCGATGGCAACAAGTGCCTCGCGAGCGCAGGCAGCGGCCAGTTCCTGGCACGCAGCGGCGGCGAGGCGGCCATGCCGACGGGGCGGCTCGTGGCCGACATGGATCCCGAGCGCAATTTCGGAGCGAAGCTACTGTGACGGTGGATCGCGCGCGATGAAGATCGTCATCTTCGGCGGCACCGGCTTTGTCGGGCTCAATGTTGCGGAGGCGCTGCTCGCGCGCGGCCATGACGTGACGCTGTACGACCGTGCAGAGTTGCCGCCATCCGCGCGGCGGTCTCTTGCCGACTACGGCGCACGGCTCAAAGCGGTGCAGGGCGATATCACCGACGCAGATGCCATCGATGCCCTCATCGCCGAAGGAGTTGATGCGATCGTGCTCGGCGCGGCCATCACCGCCGGTGATGAACTGGAGAGGGCATCGACCGCGCGCGTTCTCGAGATCAACGTGATGGCGCAGATCCCGATCCTGCTCTCCGCGATCCGGCATGGCGTGCGCCGGGTCGTCAATCTCTCCTCGGCATCGGCCTATGGCGCCGCGGGCGCGCGGGTCGAGATTCTGGACGAGGACACGCCTTGCGATCCGGTCTCGTTCTACGCGATCAGCAAGTTCACATCGGAGCGATCGGTTGCGCGTCACGCCGAGCTCTTCGGCGGTGATTTCCTAAATGTGCGGCTGAGCGCGCTATTCGGACCGTGGGAGCGACCGAGTTCCGTGCGCGACACGCCAAGCCTCCAGTTCCAGATCTTGGCCGCGTTCGCGCGCGGCGAGCCGGCGATCATGCCTGAAGCGGGCATGCGGGACTGGATCTACGCGCCGGATGCGGCCGAGGCCGTCGCACTGCTGATCGAAGCCGAGCGGCCGCGCCACCGGCTCTACAACATCTCCCGCGGAGAACTTTGGCCTGCGCTGCAATGGGGCGAGGCCTTTGCGGCGTTGCATCCCGGCCTGGAGTGCCGGGTCGCGGCGCCCGGCGAGAAAACCGTCATCAAGCTGCATGGGCCCTATCGCGCGCCGCTGTCGGTGAACCGGATGGCGGATGAATTCGGCTGGCGCGCGCAGTTCGGCTGCGCCGAGTCGGCGGCCGCGATGAGCGCCTGGTTGACGCAGCATAAGGAGTGGATCTGAGATGCGGCTGCAGGGGCGCACGGCCATCATCACGGGCGCAGGCTCCGGCATCGGCCGCGCCAGTGCAAAGCTGTTCGCGGAAGAGGGCGCACGTCTTGCTCTGGTCGATCGCGATCCAGCCGGACTTCAGGAAACGTTGAGCTTGGTCGGCGAGGCCATGACGCATATTGGCGACGTCGGCGATGCCGATTTCGCCGAGGCGGTGGCAAATGATGTGGTAGCACGGCACGGCCAGCTCGATATCCTGATGACTGCCGCTGGCTTCTCCTGTGGCGGCACCGTGTTGACAACGGACCCCGCCGATTGGGATGCGGTGTTCCGCACCAATGTCGGCGGCACCTGGCTGTGGGCGAGGGCAGCCGTGCCGCAGATGCAGCGGCAGAACAGCGGTTCGATCATCACGCTGGCGTCGCAGCTTGCGATTGCCGGCGGCAAGGGCAACAGTGCCTATATCGCCGCCAAGGGCGCGATTGTCAGCCTGACCCGGACGATGGCGGTGGATTTCGCGGCGGACGGCATTCGCGTCAACGCCATCGCGCCCGGTGCGATCGACACGCCGATGCTTCGCCGCAGCTTTGCCCGCCACGCCAATGCGGACGAGGTGCGCGAAGCCTCCCGCGACCGCCATGCCATGAAGCGGTTCGGCCAGGCCGATGAGATCGCGCAGGCCGCGCTCCACCTCGCAAGCGATGCCTCCTCATTTACGACCGGCACCGTGATGGTGGTCGACGGAGGCTGGCTTGCGGCATGAGTGATGCGCTGACAGAGCTCGAAATGGACGTTCGCGCCGATCTCGCGCGGATCGCGCATCCCGGTGCCGCCTGGCTCGAACCGAAGACGGGACCGGATGGCAAGCCGGCGCTGGATGTGCTCGTGATCGGCGCCGGCCAATCCGGCATCGCCATCGGCTTCGGCCTGCTGCGCTCCCGCGTCAGCAACATCCTGCTGCTGGACAAGGCCGAGGAGGGGAAGGAGGGGCCATGGCTCGCCTATGCCCGCATGCCGACGCTGCGCAGCCCGAAGGACTATACGGGACCTGACCTCGACATCCCCAGCCTGACCTATCAATCCTGGCATGAGGCCCGCTTCGGCACGGAGAGCTGGCAGACACTCGACCTGATCCCGCGCGGCCACTGGGCTGAGTATCTGCTCTGGCTGCGGCGCACAGTCGGCTTGCCGGTGCGCAACGGGAGCGAGCTTCTGGAAATCCGGCCGGCGCGGGATGGTTTGCTGGCCGCACGCGTGAAACGTGGCGATGGCGTCGAGACACTCCATGCGCGCAAGATCGTGCTTGCGACGGGGCAGGAGGGGATGGGGAACTGGATGATCCCCGAGCCGCTGAGCCATCTGCCCATGAGCTCGGTCGCAACCGTCGCCGACGACATCGACTTCGAAAACCTTCGCGGCAAGCGCGTCGCCGTGATCGGTGCCGGCGCATCTGCCTTCGACAACGCAGCAACCGCGCTGGAAGCGGGCGCGGCGGAGGTGCACCTGCTGTGTCGTCGTGCGCAGATCCAGCTGATCCAGCCCTATCGCTGGCTGACTTTCCGCGGCTTCCTCCGCCATCTCAGCGATCTCGACGATGCCTGGCGGTGGCGCTTCATGCGCACCATCCTCGACATGCGCGAAGGCTTTCCGCAGGCAACTTACGATCGCTGCGCAAATCACGCCAATTTCACATTGCACGAGGGCGCCCCGATCGAGGCGGCCCGCGAGACCGATCGTGGTGTGGAATTGCAGACACCGCGCGGCGCCATACCTGCGGATTTCGTCATCTGCGGCACCGGCATCGACATGGATTTTTCCGGCCGTGGCGAGTTGCGCGCATTTGCCGGCAATATCGCAACCTGGGCCGACCGCTACCAGCCCCCGGAGAGCGAGCGCAGCGCGCGGCTCGGTCGCTTTCCCTATCTCGCCGACGATTATGCCTTCACCGAGCGTGTCGCGGGCGATACGCCGTGGATCTCGAATATCCATCTCTTCGCCATCGCCTCCACCATGAGTTTCGGTCCGTCGGGATCGTCGATCAACGCGATGACGACCGCGGCGCCGAAGCTGGTGAATGGCCTGACGCGCGGCCTGTTTCGTGCCGATGTCGAACGGCATTGGGCCTCGCTTCGCGCCTATGACGTGCCGCAGGCCGTGGTGACGCGGCCAGCGCGAAACTTGGAGGAATCGCGATGATCGTCCATGCGCCGCCGCGACAAAGCGTCCACAAGAGCGCATCAAGAGACTGGCGCGCAACTTGCTTCTTTCTTAACCTGTCCTGTCGGCGTTCTTGTCGAAAATTTTGGGGAAAACGAATGCGTTTTGTGTCTTTCAGGATGGCATCCTCCGTGCTCGCCACCACTGCGCTTCTGCTTGTCGCCGCTGCGCCTGCGCAAGCGCAAACCAGGGCGGAGACGCTGCGCTATGTCACCGGTGCATCGGTCAACACGCTCGATCCCAACATCCCGGGCTCGACGCGGGAATCCTTCGCACTGAGCATGAGCACTTACGACCGCCTTGTGGCGTTCGGCCGCAAGCAGCTCAACGGCAAATGGGTGTTCGATCTCGACAAGATCACCGGCGAGCTCGCCGAATCCTACGACGTCAGTCCGGACGGACTGAAGCTGACGTTCCGTCTGCGCAAGGATGCTAAGTTCCAGGACGGCTCGCCCGTGACCGCCGAGGACGTCAAATGGTCGCTGGATCGCTGCGTCACCGCGCCGATCCTCGGCAAGGCACAATTGCTGACGGGATCATTGACGTCGGCTGACCAGTTCAAGGTGATTGATCCCCTCACAATCGAAGTGACGCTGCCGAAACCCGACAAGCTCGCGCTGCCGAATCTCGCGACCGTCTACCCGCTGATCATCAACTCGAAAGTCGCCAAGGAGCATGCGACACCAGAGGATCCATGGGCCACGGCCTGGCTGAAGGAGCACACCGCCGGCAGCGGTGCTTATGTCATCGAGAGCTTCAAGCCCGGCGAGCAAGTGATCATCAAGCGCAACGAGGATTGGAACCGCGGCTCGCCCGACAAGCCGGCGTTCTTCAAGCGCGTAATCGTGCAGTCCGTGCCGGAGCCCGCGACCCGCGCCAATCTTGTCGAGCGTGGCGATGCCGATCTCGTCGTTGATCTCCAGGCCAGCGACGTGCAATCGCTCGAAGCCAAGGGCAAGCTCAAGGTGATCTCGACGCCGCAATACAATTCGATCACCTTCGTCTCGATGAACAACCAGATCCCGCCTTTCGACAACGTCAACGTCCGCCGCGCCGTCGCCTTCGCGCTGCCCTATGAGGACATGTTCAAGGCTGCCCTGTTCGGTCGCGGAGCCCCGCTGTTCGGTGCGACTTGGCCGGATGGCAAGCCGTTGAACGGCATCTATCCGTTCCAGGCGCCGGTGAAGACCGATCTCGACAAGGCGAGGGAGTATCTGAAAGCTGCTGGACTCCCGGAGGGTTTTTCGACCACCTTCAGCTTCAACGTCGGCCAGGCCTCGACCGCCGAGCCGATGGCGGCCCTCGTGAAGGAATCGCTTGCCAAGATCGGGATCAAGGTCGACATCCAGAAGCTGCCGGACGCGCAGATGTCGACGCAGATCAACGAGAAGAAGCTGCCCTTGTTCACGGAAGGCATCGTCGCCTGGCTGCCCTCGACCGATTACTTCTACCGCAACTTCTACACGGGCAATCAGCGCTGGAATTACAGCTCGATCAACAATCCGGAGCTGGCGACGATCGCGCAGGAAGCGCGCTTCGAGCCCGACAAGGCCAAGTACGAGGAGGATGGCCGCAAGCTCAACGCGATCCATTTCAGCGAGATGCCGCAGATCCCGCTGTGGCAGCCGAACCAGGACGCCGTGATGGCCTCGTCGATCGAGGGCTATACCTACGAGTTCCATCGCCAAGTGGATTATCGGGACGTCAGCCGCAAGTGATCTCGACATGCAAGGGCTCTGAATGGTGATGACAGGTCTTGGTGCGACGGTGGCGCGGGCGGGGAGGCGGCTTCTGTCGTCGCTGCCGGCGTTGTTCGGCGTGCTGGTCTTCACCTTTCTACTGATGCGGGTCCTCCCCGGAGATCCCGCGGTGTTCTTCGCCTCGGGGCCCAATGCCGGCAAGGAAGAGATCGAGCAGATCCGCAAGCAGATGGGGCTCGACAAGTCGGTGCCGGAGCAGCTCGTGTTCTATCTGTCCGATGTCGGGCACGGCAATCTCGGCCGCTCCATGATGACCGGCCAGCCGGTCCTGAAGGACCTTCGCGAACGGCTGCCGGCCTCGCTGGAGCTCACCTTCACGGCGCTGCTGATCGCGCTGATCGCGGCGGTCCCGCTCGGCGTGGTCGCAGCCTTGAAACCGGGATCGCTGGTCGATCACGGCGTGCGGCTGTTCTGTGCGCTCGGCGTCTGCGTGCCGACCTTCGTCTCGGGCCTGCTGCTGATCTATGTGTTCTACTATCTGCTCGGTCTTGCGCCTGATCCGACCGGGCGGATCGACGTCTTCACCTCACTGCCGCCGCAGCGCACTGGGTTCCTGTCGATCGATTTCCTGCTCGGGGGGGACATCGAAGGCTGGTGGGCGGCCTGCAAGCAGTTGATCCTGCCGGCGCTGAGCATGGCCCTGTTCGTCATCGCGCCGCTGGCGCGGATCACACGTGCCTCGATGCTGGTCTCGCTCGGTAGCGATTTCGTGCGCACCGCGCGCTCCGTCGGATTGTCCTGGCAGAAGGTCGTCGTCACCTATGCGCTGCGCAATGCGATCCTTCCCGTCATCACCATTGCCGGCATCGTGTTCTCGACGATGCTTGGCGCCAATGTCCTGGTGGAGAAGGTGTTCTCTTGGCCGGGCGTTGCCTCCTACGCGCTCGATGCGCTGCTGTCGTCCGACTATGCGCCGGTGCAGGGATTTGTGCTGCTGATGGCTGGCATCTTCGTGCTGGTCAATCTGGTCGTCGATATCTGCTACGGCATCGCCGATCCCAGGGTGTCGATCGGATGACCAGCGCAACCCTCCGCCATTCGGTCTGGATTTTGCGCGGCAACCCGCTGACCGGCGTCGCCGCGGCCGGTGTCCTGCTGTTCGTCCTGGTCGCGATCTTCGGACCGTGGCTCGTGCCCTATGATCCCATCGTCTCCAATGTCTCGGAGGCCTTGCAGCCGCCGAGCGCGGCGCACCTTGCCGGCACCGACCAGCTCGGGCGCGACGTGTTCAGCCGCCTCGTCGTTGCGGCACGGCTCGACCTGGCCATCGCGGTCTCGGCGGTCGGCATCTCCTTCGTGATCGGCGCCGTCGTGGGCTCGTTCTGCGGCTATGCCGGCGGCAGGCTCGACCGCTCGGTCGGCCGCTTCGTCGATGTCATGATGGCCTTTCCGCTGTTTGTGCTGGCGATGGCGATGGTTGCGGCGCTCGGCAACCGGATCGAGAACATCGTCATTGCGACCGCGATCATCAATCTGCCCTTCTACATCCGCTTCGCCCGTGCCGAGGTCAACGTCCGGCGCAATGTCGGCTGGGTGGAGGCGGCGCGTTCCTGCGGCGAGAGTCATTTCTCGGTGGTGCTGCGCTTCCTGTTGCCGAACATCCTGCCGGCGATGGCGGTGCAAATCTCACTCAACCTCGGCTGGGCGATCCTGAACGCCGCCGGTCTTTCCTTCATCGGCCTTGGCGTCAAGCCGCCGACCCCGGAATGGGGCATCATGGTCGCGGAGGGGGCGCGCTTCATCTCGACGGGGCGGTGGTGGCTGGTGGCCTTTCCGGGCCTCGCGTTGATGATGGCCGTGCTGTGCTTTAACCTCCTCGGTGACGGGATGCGGGACATTCTCGATCCGCGCATGCGCACATGAGCGAGGAATTGCTCAGGATCGACGACCTCCACGTCGAATTCTCGACGCGACGAGGGATGGTCGAGGCCGTGCGCGGTGTGACGCTCACGGTCGAAGCCGGCGAGATGCTTGGCCTCGTCGGCGAAAGCGGCTCTGGCAAGTCGGTCACCGGTTTTGCCACGACGCGGCTGCTCGATGCGGCCGGCCGCGTCACCGCAGGCAAGATACTGTTTCGCGGGCAGGACGTCACAAAACTCAGGGGTGACGATCTCCGGCAGCTCCAGGGCGCCGCGATGTCGATGATCTTCCAGAACCCGCGGGCGGCGCTCAATCCGATCCGCGCGATCGGTTTGCAGATCGCGGACGCGATCCTCACGCACAAGCGGATATCGAAGGATGCCGCCCGCGCCGAAGCGCTGGAGCTGTTGCGCGCCGTCCAGATCCGCGACCCCGAGACGCGGATGAACGCCTATCCGCACGAACTCTCGGGCGGCATGTGCCAGCGTGTCATGATCGCGATCGCGATTTCCTGCAATCCCGCGCTGTTGATCGCCGATGAGCCGACGACCGGACTCGATGTCACCACGCAGAAAGTGGTGATGGACCTCCTGGCGGAGATTGCCGCCGCGCGCGGCATGGCGACGATCCTGATCACGCACGATCTCGGGTTAGCGGCGCGATATTGCCGCCGTATCGCGGTGATGGAACGCGGCCGCATCGTCGAAGAGGCAAGCCCCAGGACGCTCTTCGGCGCGCCGCAGCACGCCTATACCAGGCGTCTGGTGGCGGCGTCGCCAACCGCGACCTCCCGGATTGAGGATCTCGTGACGGAAGAGGAGCGGGAAGGCTACGCGGCTGTCATCGGCAGGCCCAGACGGGAGCCCGTCCACGGGACTCCGCCGCTGCTGGAAGTGCGCAAGCTCGCAAAACGCTTCGACGAGGGCGCTGCGGCGGTGGCGGACTTCTCGATGACGATGGCCGGCGGCGAGAGCGTCGGCCTCGTCGGTGAATCCGGCTCCGGCAAGAGCACGACGTCGCGCATGATCTGCCGCCTGATCGACCCGAGCGAGGGCGAGATCGTGTTCGACGGCCAGGCGATCGGCCATGTGGCGTCGCGCGACTTTCACCGCTCGCAGTTCCGCAAAGATATCCAGATGGTGTTCCAGGACCCGAACGAGAGCCTCAATCCGCGCTTCACCGCCTTCGACTGCATCGCCCATCCCCTGATGCGGCTCGATCGTATGCGTGGGGGCGATGCGCTGCGCAACCGGGTGGAAGACTGCGCCGATCGCGTGGGGCTGCCGCTGGATCTGTTGCCGCGCTTTCCGCATCAGCTCTCCGGCGGCCAGAAGGCGCGCGTCGGCATCGCCCGTGCCATCGCCTGCCGGCCGCGCCTTCTGGTGCTGGACGAGCCGACCGCTGCGCTCGACGTCTCCGTTCAGGCCGTGGTGCTGCAACTGCTCGACCGCCTGCGGCGCGAGAACGACATCGCGCTGCTGTTCGTCAGCCACGATCTCAACGTGGTGCGGATGCTCTGCGACCGCACCATCGTGCTGCGCAATGGCGGCATCGTGGAGCAGGGCGAGAGCCGGGCGTTGTTCGACAATCCCAAGACCGACTACACGCGCAAGCTGGTCGAGGCGATCCCGCATATCGAGACCGGCCCGGTGCTGGCGGCCGCGCTTTGAGGTCTCGACTGGCCCAGCTAGTGCGGATATCGCGCTGGCGAAGGTCTGGTTAGTGGCATACCATTTGCACGCCAATGAGCTCTGGTTTCACCTGTTCTTGGCCAACGATGGCCGGCATCACGGCACTATTGGGAGGATTTCATGGATCGCAGGACCGTATTGAAGGGACTGGCCGGCGCGGGCGGTCTGGCATTGAGCGGCCTCTCGGCCCCGGCGATCGCACAAGGCGCCTCCGCGCGCACCCTGCGCTTCGTGCCGCAAGCAAACCTTGCCAATTTCGACCCGATCTGGGGCACGCAATATGTCGTGCGCAATGCCGCCGCGCTGGTCTGGGATACGCTCTACGGCGTCGATTCCGCGCTGCAGCCGCAGCGGCAGATGGTCGAGGCCGAGGAAGTGACCGACG
This sequence comes from Bradyrhizobium sp. Kon56, assembly GCF_055807635.1. NCBI lineage: Bacteria > Pseudomonadati > Pseudomonadota > Alphaproteobacteria > Hyphomicrobiales > Nitrobacteraceae > Bradyrhizobium > Bradyrhizobium sp. Kon56. The sequence continues at coordinate 652,370 of NZ_JBVVOU010000001.1, forward strand.
ACGGCACCACCTGGACGTTCAAATTGCGGCCGGGGCTCAAATTCCATGACGGCGAGCCGGTGCTGAGCAAGGACGTCGTTGCGAGTCTCACTCGCTGGGCGGCACGCGATCCGATGGGGCTGATGCTCAAGGCGCTGCAGCAGGAACTCACCGCTGTCGACGACCGCACCTTCAAATGGGTGCTGAAGCAGCCGTTCCCGAAGATGCTCTATGCGCTCGGCAAGAACAACTCGCCTTGCGCCTTCATCATGCCGGAGCGCATCGCGCAGACCGACCCGTTCAAGCAGATCGGCGATTATGTCGGCTCGGGGCCGATGAAGTTCGCCAAGGGTGAGTGGGTCCCGGGCGCCAAAGCCGTGTTCGAAAAATTCGCCGACTATGTGCCGCGGCAGGAGAAGGCATCGTGGCTCGCCGGCGGCAAGCAGATGCTGCTCGACCGCGTCGAATGGATCGTGATGCCGGATCCGGCGACCGCCGCGGCCGCGTTGCAAAACGGCGAGATCGACTGGTGGGAGAACCCCATCGCGGACCTCGTCCCGGTCCTGAAGAAGAACAAGAACATCAGCGTCGACATCGGCGATCCCCTCGGCAATGTCGGCTCGTTCCGCATGAACTTCCTGTATCCGCCCTTCAACGACGTGCGGGCGCGGCGCGCAGTGCTGATGGCGATGAGCCAGGAAGACTATATGCGTGCGCTCGTCGGCGACGACAATTCGCTGTGGAAGTCGCTGCCGGGCTTCTTCACGCCCGATACGCCGCTCTACACCGAGGCGGGCGGCGAAGTCTTGAAGGGCAAGCGCGATCTCGACGCCGCCAAGAAGCTGCTCGCGGAGAGCGGCTATTCCGGCCAACCGGTGACGTGCCTGGTGGCGCAGGACCAGCCGATCACCAAGGCGTTCGGCGATGTGACCGCCGATCTCTTGAAGCAGCTCGGCATGAATGTCGATTTCGTCGCGACCGATTGGGGCACGGTCGGCTCCCGCCGCGCGCAGAAGACGCCGCCCGGACAGGGCGGCTGGAACATGTTCCACACCTGGCATGCGGGCTCGGACTGCATCAATCCGGCGCCCTACACCGCCATTCGCGCCAACGGCGACAAGGCGTGGTTCGGCTGGCCGAGCAGCCCCGGCACCGAGAAGGAGGTCACGTCCTGGTTCGAGGCCAAGAACCTCGACGAGGAGAAGGCCGCGGTCGCTCGCCTCAACAAGGTCGCGCTCGAGGACGTCGTCTACGCGCCGACCGGCTTCTTCCTCAGCTACACGGCCTGGCGCAAGAACGTCTCCGGCATCACGAAAGGGCCGCTGCCGTTCTTCTGGGGCGTGTCGAAATCCGCATGACCCTGCGCTGAAGCCAGATGCTCTCCTACATCCTCCGGCGTATCGCCTCGACCTTGCCCGTGATGGCGATCGTCGCGCTGTTCGTGTTCAGCCTGCTCTACATCGCGCCGGGGGATCCCGCCGTGGTGATCGCGGGCGATCAGGCAAGTCCGGAGGATGTGGAGCGCATCCGTCAGAGCCTCGGGCTCGACCGACCCTTCCTGATCCAGTTCGGCAGCTGGGTCTGGCGCATTCTGCACGGCGATCTCGGCACCTCGATCTTCACCAATCTGCCGGTCTCGACCATGATCGGCCAGCGTCTCGGGCCGACGCTGTCGCTGATGATGGTCACGCTCCTGCTCACGATCGTGGTCGCGGTGCCGCTCGGCGTGCTGGCGGCCTGGAAGGCGGGAAGCCTGATCGACCGGGCCATCATGGCCTTTGCCGTGTTCGGCTTCTCCCTGCCGGTCTTCGTCGTCGGCTATGTCCTCGCCTACGTCTTTGCGCTGGAGCTCGAATGGCTTCCCGTGCAGGGCTATACGCCGCTCGCCCAGGGCCTCTGGCCCTGGCTGCAAAACCTGATCCTGCCGTCGATCGCACTCGGCTGTGTCTACATCGCGCTGATCGCGCGTATCACGCGCGCCACCATGCTCGAAGTGCTGCAACAGGATTATATCCGCACCGCGCGCGCCAAGGGCCTCGGGCAGGGCGGCATCCTGTTCGTCCACGCGCTGAAGAACGCGGCAGTGCCGATCGTCACGGTGATCGGGATCGGCATTGCGCTTCTGATCGGCGGCGCGGTCGTCACGGAAAGCGTGTTCGCGATTCCCGGCCTCGGCCGGCTCACGATCGACGCGATCCTGCGCCGCGATTATCCCGTCATCCAGGGCATCGTGCTGCTGTTCAGCTTCGTCTACGTCCTCGTCAATCTGATGATCGACGTCGTTTATACGCTCGTTGACCCGAGGATCCGCTATTGACCGACACGACCGTCAATCCGCAAGCGCTGCCGGCGGGCTTCGTCCTCGCGCCGCAACTGCCGGAGATTCTTCGGCCCGTCGTGATCCGGCGCGGCTTCATCGGCCTGCTGCGGGGCCATCCCACCGTCGCCATCGGTGGCACGTTGCTGCTGATACTCGTCCTGATCGCGATTTTTGCGCCTTATCTTGGCACGGTGGATCCGACCGCACTTGCGCCGGCCAAGCGCACCCGCGCGCCGTCGGCGCTTTACTGGTTTGGCTCCGACGTGCTCGGTCGCGACATCTATTCACGCGTGCTGTTCGGCGCGCGCGTCTCGCTCACGGTCGGCTTGTCCGTTGCGATCTTCGCCTCCGCGGCCGGTCTCGCCATCGGCATCGTCTCCGGCTTCATCCGCTGGGCCGACGGCATCTTGATGCGCTTCATGGACGGCCTGATGTCGATCCCGCCGATCCTGCTGGCGATCGCGCTGATGGCGCTGACACGCGGCAGCGTCGGCAACGTCATTCTGGCGATTACGGTTGCCGAAATCCCGCGGGTTTCCCGCCTTGTCCGTAGTGTGGTGCTGTCGCTGCGCGAACAGCCTTACGTGGATGCGGCGGTCGCCTGCGGTACGCGCACACCGATGATCATCCTGCGCCACATCCTGCCCAACACGCTGGCGCCGATGCTGATCCAGGCGACTTACATTTGCGCCAGTGCGATGATCACGGAAGCGATCCTGTCCTTCATCGGCGCGGGAACGCCGCCGACCATTCCGTCCTGGGGCAACATCATGGCCGAGGGGCGGGCGCTGTGGCAGGTCAAGCCCTACATCGTGTTCTTTCCGGCGGCGTTCCTGTCGGTCACCGTGCTCGCCGTCAATCTGCTCGGCGATGGCCTTCGCGATGCGCTCGATCCGCGCATGGCCAAGAGCCTTTGATGGCGAGGGGCTGATCGCGATGGCACTGCTTGAAGTCGAAAACCTCCAGACCCACTTCCGCACGCCCAGCGGCATCAACCGCGCGGTGGAAGGCGTGTCGTTCCATGTCAACGAGGGCGAGACGCTCGCCATCGTCGGTGAGTCCGGTTGCGGCAAGTCGGTGACCTCGATGTCGCTGATGCGGCTGATCCCGGAACCGCCCGGCAGGATCGCCGGCAGCATCCGCTTCGCGGGCAAGGACCTGCTGCAAATGTCGGATCGCGAGATGCGCGCGATCCGCGGCAACGACATCTCGATGATCTTCCAGGAACCGATGACCAGCCTCAACCCGGTCCTGACCGTCGGCCGTCAGATCCGCGAAACGCTGATGATTCACCAGGGGCTGGACAAGCAGGCCGCCGAGGCGCACGCGATCGAGATGCTGATTCTGGTCGGCATTCCCGAGCCGAAGCGGCGCGTGCGGGAATATCCGCATCAGCTCTCCGGCGGCATGCGCCAGCGCGTCATGATCGCCATTGCACTCGCCTGCAATCCAAAGCTTCTCATTGCCGACGAGCCGACCACAGCCCTCGACGTGACGATCCAGGCGCAGATCCTGAAATTGATGCTGGATCTCAAGCACCGGGTTGGCGCGGCGATCATCCTGATCACCCACGATCTCGGTGTCGTCGCCGAGATCGCCGAGCGCGTCATGGTCATGTATGCCGGGCGCAAGGTCGAGGAGGCGCCGGTGGCGGACCTGTTCCGGTCGCCGCGTCATCCCTACACGCAGGGCCTGCTCGGCGCAGTGCCGCGGCTCGGCTCGTCGCTGACCGGCACCGCGAGGCGGCTTGCAGAGATTCCGGGGCAGGTGCCTGATCTGCGCAAGCCCATCGTCGGCTGCGTCTTCGCCGGACGTTGTGCGCTCGCGACCGATCTCTGCCGGCAGTATGCGCCGGGGCTCGAAGAGAAGGGGCCACGTCACGTTGCGGCCTGCCACTATGCGGCCAAGGGAGCGGTCGCGGCATGAGTCCCCCGCTGCTCCAGGTCAACGACCTCAAGAAGCACTTCCCGGTCAAAAAAGGCTTGTTCAGCCGCAAGTCCGAATGGGTCTATGCGGTGGATGGCGTGTCGTTCGAGATCGCGCGCGGCGAGACGCTGTCGCTGGTCGGCGAGTCCGGTTGCGGTAAATCGACGGTCGGCCGCGCGATCCTGCGCCTGTTCGACATCACGGCGGGGCAGGTCATCCTCGACGGCCAGCGAATCGACGACGCCCATCCGAGCACGATGCGCCAGATGCGCCGCCGCGTGCAGGTGGTGTTCCAGGACCCGTTCTCGAGCCTCAATCCGCGCATGCGCGTGCGCGACATCCTGGCCGAGCCGATCCGCAATTTCGGCCTCGCCAAATCCGCGATCGATCTCGAGACACGCGTGACGGCGCTGATGGACACCGTGCGCCTGCCGCGCGAGGCGCTGAACCGCAGGCCGCACGAATTCTCCGGGGGCCAGCGCCAGCGCATCGGCATCGCGCGTGCGCTCGCCGCCGAGCCCGAGCTGATCGTCTGCGACGAGGCGGTGTCGGCGCTCGACGTCTCCGTAAAGGCCCAGATCGTCAATCTGCTGCAGGATCTGCAGCGCGAGTTCGGCCTGGCGCTGCTGTTCATCAGCCATGACCTCGCGATCGTCGAGCACATGACCCATCGCGTCGCGGTGATGTATCTCGGCAAGATCGTCGAGGTGGCGCCGCGCTACGAGATCTTCGCCGCGCCAAAGCATCCTTACACCAAGGCGCTGCTCTCGGCGGTGCCGCTGCCCGAGCCTGGCGCTCAGCGCAATCCCATCATCCTCAAGGGAGACGTGCCGAGTCCGATCAACCCGCCGAGCGGGTGCCGCTTCCACACCCGTTGCCCATACGTATTCGATCGCTGCCGGACCGAGGAGCCGACATTGCGCGCGGCTGGACCCGAGCAGTGGGTGGCCTGTCATCTCGAAGAAGGTGCGACGGTGACGAGCGGCTAGCCGTCTGGGCGGTCGCAAAGCTCTGGATCGAGGCGCAGGGGCGTCAATCGGGCGAGGATGACACTCTGCTCCTGTTTTGCCCGACGAGTCAAAAACGTTTGCGACGAAAATTCATGTGTAAAAACAACCTCATTCTACTGTGCATGGGGTTGTTTTCGCGTTTTTTGTTTTAGCCGCCTTCAACCCTGGCGGCGCAGGAAGCCCGTGATCGTGACCTTTTCCCAGATGTCGGCCGCGGCAAACGGATCGGCTTGGTTGAAAGCCTCGACCTCGCTGCGGCCGGGCGCCTCGATCAGGAACAGGCTGCCAATCATCCTCTCGCCGTCGTCGGAGACCAGCGGCCCTGACATCACGATCTTGACGCCGAAGCGCGAGGTGTCGCTCAGGAAAGCCTTGTGGGCGTCGTAATTGGCGAGCCGGATCGGCAGCGCGCCGGCGCGGTCGAGGGCGTGAATGGCGAACAGCATGATGGTCTCCGTTTATATCACGTTTTCTTGGGACGGCCGCGGCTGCGGCCGTCCGGGCTTGTCGTGATGGCGGCGGTTGGTTACTTGCCGCCGAGCTTGCTGGCTTCTTCGAAAGTCGGGCAGCTCCGTTGCTCCAGCGGCACGTCGAACGGCTGGTAATTGTCCTTGGTGATCACGGTCGGCTTCAGCACGATCTCAGCAATGACGGGCTGGTTGCGCAAGGAGCGGATCGCCATCATGGTGCCGAGGCAGCCTTGAAAGAATCCGTTGTAATCGCCGCTCGCGAGCAGCTTGCCGGACTTGATCGCGTCGATCGCTTCCTTGGTGCCGTTGATGCCGATCACCTGCGCCTTGCGGTTGGCGCCGTCGAGGGCCTCGATCGCGCCGACCGCCATGGCGTCGTTGGCGGCGAGCACGCCGTCGATCTGCGCGTTCGACTGCATCAGATTCTCCATCACCTGGAGCGCCTGGAGCCGCTGGTAATTGCCGGGCTGCGAGGCCAGCAGTTTCGCACCGGCGTTTTCCTTCAACGCGTCGTTGAAGCCGCGGACGCGGTCGACATTGGTCAGCGAGCCCTTGACGCCCTCGATGATGACGATGTTGCCCTTGCCGCCGAGCGTCTTGAGCAGGAAGCGCGCGGTCTCGAGCCCGAGGCTGTAATCGTCGGCGCCGACGAAGGACAGGAACTTGCCGCCGGCCGAGCGGTCGGTGATGTTGACGACGGGGATCTTGGCGTCGTTGATCTTCTCGACGCCCGGCACCATCGCCTTGTAGTCGACCGGCGTGAAGACGATGGCGCTCGGCTTCTTCACCACGACGTCTTCGATCTGGCTGAGCTGCTCCGGAATGCTGTCGGGCTTGGTCGGGATGTACTGCAGCGTCTTGGCGTTCAGCGTCTTCGCCATGTTGTCCGCGCCGACTCGCACCGTCTGGAAGAACGGGTTGGTCTGGTTCTTGGTGAAGACGGCGATGGTCTCGCCGTCGGCTCGCGCTTGCGTGGTGAGCGCAGCCGCCATCAGCAGCGGCAGCGCCAAATAGCCCAGTGTCTGTTTCATGTTGCCTCCATCCCTCGTTTTGCTTGTTGGTCGTTCAAGAACTCATTGCGCGCGGCGGCGGGTCTTCATGTCGAGCCAGACCGCGAGAATGACGATGATGCCGGTGACGATCGGCTGCCAGTTGGCGCTGACCGACAAGAGGTTCATGCCGTTCAGCACCAGCGTCAGGATCAGTGCGCCGATGAAGGTGCCGAACACGGTACCGACGCCGCCAAACAGCGAGGTGCCGCCGATCAGCACCGCGGCGATCGCGGGCAGCGTCAGGCTTTCGCCGATGTCGGCCTCGGCCGAATTGAGCCGCGACAGGAAGATGATCGAGGCGAGCCCCGCCATGGTGCCGGAGACGGCGTAGACCAGCAGCAGGCGTCGGGCGACCGGAATGCCGGAGAGCCGCGCCGCGACCGGATTGGCGCCGATCGCGTAGATCTCCTGGCCCCAGATCGTTCGCTGCGCAAACAGCGTTCCGATCCCGAGGAACACCAGCAGCAGATAGACCGGGATCGGCAGGCCGAATAGATAGCCGCTGCCGATCTGGCGGAAGCCGGCCGGGAAGCCGTGAAGGGTTTCGCCCGCCATGTACCAATAGGTGAGGCCGTTCAGCACCCAGAGCATGCCGTAAGTGGCGATGAAGGAGGGGATGCGCAGCGCGGTGACCATGACGCCGTTGAGGAGCCCAACGATGCCGCCGCAGGCAAGCCCCGTGAGTATGCCGAGCGCCGGCGAGCCGGTCTTGTGGATCACGGTCCCGGCGATGCAGGCGGACAGCGCCACATTGGCGCCGACGGAGAGATCGAGGCCCGCGGTCAGCACCACCAGGGTCAGGCCGGAGGCGATGAAGAAGGTCAGGCTCGCCTGCCTGAGCACATTGAGAATGTTGCCGAGGCTCAGGAAGGAATCGCTGAGCACGGCGAGCACCGCACAGATCAGCAGCGCCGCAAGCAGGCGATAGAACATTTGGATCGCGTCCTGCGACAGGAACGAGCGGGGCGGCGCGATGGCGTCTTTGCTGATGTCGGTCATGCGCGGCTCCGCAGGCCGTCAAGGAAGAGGGCAACGATGACGAGGACGCCGACGCTTGCGACCTGCACCGAGGACGGCAGCGAGATCAGGTTCAGCCCGTTGCGCAGCACGCCGACCGAGAGCACCCCGAGCAGCGTGCCGAGCAGCCAGCCATTGCCGCGCTCGAACGACGTGCCGCCGACGGCGACGGCCGCGATCGCATCGAATTCGAGACCGAGGCCCGCGGTTGGATGCCCGGAATTCATCCGCGCAGTCATCAAGAGGCCGGCGATGCCGGCCATGGCGCCGCCGATCGCATAGACCGCGATCAGCAGCTTATTCGGTGAGAGGCCGGCGTAGCGCAGCGCCTCGCGGTTGCCGCCGAGCGCGAAGATGTAGGTGCCGAAGCGGGTGTGATAGAGCAGGCCGTGGAAGACCGCGTAGGTCACGAGTGCCATCACGATCGGCACGGGAATTCCCAAAAGCGTCGCCGAATAGATGTCGCGCACGCTGTGGGGGATGCCGACCACGCTCTGGCCGTCGCTGACGATCAGCGATAGGCCCTGCGCCATGCCGAGCGTGCCCAAGGTCGCAACGAAGGGCGGGATGCCCACGATGGCGACCAGCCAGCCATTGGCGAAGCCGAAGGCCGCGCCGACGAGGAGCCCGGCACCGAGGCCGAGCAACATCGAGTGGGTGGTGAGCGAGACGATGGCGACGCAGAGCGAGGTCAGCGTCAGCACCGCGCCCATCGACAGGTCCAGCCCCTCGGTCATGATGATCAAGGTCATCGGCAGCGCGAGCATGGTCAGGATCGTCGACTGCACCAGCACGTTGGAGAGGTTGGCGACCGACAGGAAGCCGGGCGCGATCGTGCTGAACAGCGCGATCAGCAGCACCAGCACGATGGCAACGCCGGGAATCCGTTGCAGCGGATTCGGTTGAGAGACGACCGCGGCCTCACGCATGATGCATCCCCAGTCGCACGATGTTCTCCTCGGTCAGCTCGCTACGCGCGAGATGCCCGGCGATGCGCCCTTCGCGCATCACATAGGCGCGGTCGCAGACGTGGCAGATCTCGACCTGTTCGGACGAGATCATCAGCGCCGCCGCGCCTTCCGCGACAAGGCGGTCGATCAGGGCGAAGATTTCGGCCTTGGCGCCGATGTCGATGCCCCGGGTCGGCTCGTCGAAGATGAAAAGCTTTGAGCCGGCGGCGAGCCACTTGCCGATCACGACCTTCTGCTGATTGCCGCCTGAAAGCAGGCCGACGGTCTGCCGTGCGCTAGGCGTCGCAATGCGTAGCTGACGGATCAGGCCGTCGGCAGTGCGCTGCGCACTGCGCTGGTCGAACAACCCGCTCGGGAACAGTTTTCGCAGCGCCGACACTACCAGATTGTCGCTCACCGATCGCAGCAGCGCGAGACCTTCGCTCTTGCGGCTCTCCGGGATCAGCGCAATGCCGCGGCGGGCGGCGAGGTCGGGCTCACCGGAAATGACTTTGCCGTCGAACACGATCTCGCCTGATGTCACGGGATCGGCACCGAAGATCGCGCGCGCGACTTCGCTGCGACCGGAGCCGACCAGGCCACACAGGCCGACAATCTCACCGCGGCGCACCTCGATGTTGATGTCGGCGATCCCCGTCGATGAACTCAAGGCCTTGACCTCGAGCAGCAGCTCGCCGGGCTTGTCGGCAAAATTGCGCGGGTAGGTCATGTCAACGTTGCGACCGACCATCATGCGGACGAGCTGGTCCGGCGTGACGTCAGCAGGTTTGACGCCGTCGATGCGGCGGCCGTCACGCAGCACGGTGATGCGGTCGCCGAGCGCGAACACCTCCGCCATGCGGTGCGAGATGTAGACGATCGAGACGCCGTCGGCCTTCAGCCGCGCGATCAGCGCGAACAGCAGCTCGGTCTCGCGATCGGATAGCGCCGCAGTCGGCTCGTCCATCACCAGGATGCGGGCGTTCTGGCTGATCGCCTTCGCGATCTCGACCATCTGCTGCTGCGCCACCCCCAGCTTGTCAACGATGGTGGAGGGATCGATGTCAAAGCCGATCGTGCCGAGCACGCGCGCCGCGTCGGCCAAAATCTTGCGGCGATCGATCGTGCCGGGGATGCGGCCCTTCGGCTCGCGGCCGAGAAAAATGTTCTGGGCGATATCGAGATGGGGGACGAGGGAGAATTCCTGGAAGATCACGGCAATGCCGAGCTTCTGCGCGTCCGCGGCCGAGTGGATCGCGACCGGCTCGCCTCTGTAGTAGAACTCGCCGGCATCGGCGCGATAGGCGCCGCACAGCACCTTCATCAGGCTCGACTTGCCGGCGCCGTTCTCGCCCAGCAGCATGTGGACTTCGCCGGGGAAGACGGCAAAGGAGACGTCGTCCAGCGCCTTGACGCCGGGAAACTCCTTACTGATGCCGCGCAGCTCAAGGAGCGGGACAGGTGAGGCGGGCTCGACGGCTAATGCGGCGGTGCTCATGCCTGCGCTCCGCCTGCAAAGATCTTTCCGGGGTTCATCAGTCCGTCAGGGTCGAGCGCGCTCTTGATCGACCGCATCACATCGACGGCCTCGCCGAGCTCGTCGGTGAGATAATCGATCTTGCCGAGCCCAATGCCGTGCTCGCCGGTGCAGGTGCCGTCCATGGCAATCGCGCGGGCGACCATGCGGGCCTGCAGCGCCTTGGCGCCTTCGGCTTCCTCGGGCCTGGCCGGGTCGACCAGGATCAGCATGTGAAAGTTGCCGTCGCCGACATGGCCGACGATCGGCGCGGTGAAGCCGTGCGCGTCCGCGTCGCGCCGCGTTTCGGTCAAGCATTCGGCGAGCCGCGAGATCGGCACGCAGACATCGGTGATCACTGCGCGCGCGCCGGGTCGCAGGCCCAGGCCGGCATAGAGCGTATTGTCGCGGGCGTGCCAGAGCCGACTGCGATCCTCCGGCGCCTTGGCCCAGGCAAAACCGTGGCCGCCATGGTCGGCGGCGATCGCCTCTGCGGCCTCGGCCTGTTCGGCAACAGAGGCCTCGGAGCCGTGGAATTCGAAGAACAGCGTCGGGGCTTCGCGATAGCCGAGCTTCGCATAGGCGTTGATGCCGCGCATCATGACGTCGTCGAGCAGCTCGATACGCGCCACGGGGATCGCGGACTGGATCATCGAGATCGCGCTGTCCACGGCGTTGGGCAGGGTGTCGAAGCTGCAAACCGCGGCCGAGATCGCCTGCGGCACGGGATGCACCTTCAGCGTGATTTCGGTGATTAAACCGAGCGTGCCCTCGGCGCCGACGAACATGCGCGTCAGGTCGTAACCGGCGGCTGACTTGCGCGCGCGTCTGGCGGTCCGGATCACGCGGCCGTCGGCCAGAACCACCTCCAGCGCCATGACGTTGTCCTTCATGGTGCCGTAGCGCACCGCCATCGTGCCGGAAGCTCGCGTGGACGTCATGCCGCCGATCGAGGCGTCGGCGCCGGGATCGATCGGAAAGAAAAGCCCAGTGCCGCGCAGCTCCGCATTGAGCTGCTTTCGGGTGATGCCGGGCTGCACGACGACGTCCATGTCGCTATCGTGCACCGTCAGCACCTTGTTCATGCGTGCGAAGTCGAAGCAGACGCCGCCCGCGACCGCGGCCGCATTGCCTTCGAGCGAGGTCCCGGCGCCGAACGGTACGATGGGCATATTCGCGCCAGCGCACAGCTTGACGATCTCCGCGACTTCCTGCGTGGTTTCAGGGAAGACGACGATGTCGGGCGGCAGGTTGCGATAATGCGGCTCGCTCTGCCCATGCTGATCGAGCACGCCACGCGCGACGCTCGCGCGCGGGCCGATCATGCCTGTGAGGCGATCGGCCAATATGCTCGTGCTGACTCGCGGTCCCATTCTTACTCCCTGTCTGGCCCTGTTGTCGGACTCTTGTCTGGTCCGCCGTCGTTCAGCTTAAGCGGCTCTTGCGCTGCTAGCGACCTGCTTCAGGCCGAAATCATAGTTGAGGTGAAAATACTCGATGTCTACCATGCGACCATCGGGCGCACGGCCGGGCGGGCACTGCACAAATTCGCGGATCAGGCTGTCCTTGACGCCGAACACCACGTCGCTGTCGAGATACTGGTCGCCGGCCACGAACACATGGGTCACGAGTTGCTCGAAGCCGGGCGCCGAGATCATGAAATGCACGTGCGCCGGGCGCCAGGGATGGCGGCCCTGGACCGCCAGCATGTCCCCAACTGTGCCGTCATGTGGGATCGGATAGGCAGCCGGCTTGATCGACCAGAAATTGAAGCGGCCGTTCTGGTCGGTGTGGAAGCGCGCCCGCATCGCAAGGTCGCCGATCTTGTCGAGCTGCTGCACGTCGTAATAGCCATCATCGTCGGAATGCCAGACATCCACGACGGCGCCGGCAAGCGGCCGTCCGTCGACGGTCGACACCGAGCCGGTGACGAGCATCGGATCGCCTTCCATCGGGCCGGAGATGTCAGCGCCGTTGTCTTTCTCGGGCGACGCCTGCACGAAGAACGGACCGAGCACCGTGGTTTCGGTGGCGCCTTCCGGCACGGGATGATTGATCGCGTCGACCAGCATGGAGACGCCGAGCGCGTCCGACAGCAGGATGAACTCCTGGCGCTTGTCGTCGCACATGTGGCCGGTGCGGGTCAGGAACTCGATGCCGTATTCCCATTCCTTCTGGGTCGGTCGCACCTCGCGGACGAAGGCATGAAGGTGGCGCACCAGCGCTTCGCTGACCTGCTTGATCCGCGGATCGGTCGCGCCTGCGATCCGATCCAGCACCGCGTCCGTGATCGTGTTCTCGTTGAAATTTCGCATAGGTGCCTCCGTGAATCAGAGTTTGGGCTCGCCAAGGCCGGACAGCCGCTCGAGGTGCTTGACGGTCGCGATGAAGTCGGCGTCGCCGTCGCCCTGCGCGACCAGCGAGCCATAGGTCTCGCGCACCTGGGCCGCGAGCTGAAGCGGCACGCCGACGGCGTGGCCGGCACCGAGGATCAGATCGAGATCCTTGGCCATCTGCCTGCAGGAGAAAGTCGAGTCGAAATCGCGGCTGCGCAGCGGCGCGGTCTTGTATTTCACCATCGGCGAGGCGACCGCGCTGTCGTCGAGGACTTTCAGAATGTCCTGCCAGCCGATGCCGCCCTTGCGCGCCAGCGCCAGACTCTCCGCCATCATCGCGGCCGACACCGCGATCATCAGATTGACCGCAAGCTTCGCATATCGCGCTTCCTCGCCGGGCCCAAGATAGGTCTGGGCGCGGGTGAAGGCGGCAAGCAGCGGCTTTGCGTTTTCGTAGGCGTCCTCCGGGCCCGAGACGAAGCAGCTCAGCGCGCCGGTGTGGACGATACTGGCATTGCCCGAGACCGGCGCCCGCAGGTAGAAGACACCGCGCGCCTGGGCGGCGGCGTCGACCTCTGCGGACGCCTCGACGCTCACGGTGCTGGTCTCGATCACAACAGATCCAGCCGCCATCGCGGCGATGAGGCCGGTTGGGCCGAGCAATGCGCCGCGCAAGGCAGCGTCATCGGGCAAGGACGTGACGATCGCGGCCTTGCCGTCCACGGCCTCGGCCGGTGAAGCGGCAATCGAAATGCCTTGCGTGCGAGCCTCCTCGAGCCGTGCGGCGCTCCGGTCGAACGCGGTCACCGCATAACCGGCCTTGGCGACGAGCACCGACATCGGCAAGCCCATCTTGCCGATCCCGATGAAAGCGATGTGTTTCGAAGCGTCCGTCATTGTTGTTGTCCTTGACGCCCTCAGGCGGCGTGTCCCTGTCGTTCGATGTCGTGCACCAGTCGCCGGCCGGATTGCACGAGCAGTTCCTTCTTCGCCCCCAGGCCCTCGGCCAGCAGCCGACCATTCCGCTTCTTCCACACGCCGCCGATCATCACGGCCTCGATATTGGCAAGGCTCGTCTGCATCACCACGGTGGAAACGGGATCGTGCACCGGGACGAGGTTGAGATCGGAGCAATTGATGATGACGAGGTCGGCGAGCTTGCCCGGTGTCAGCGAGCCGATCTGGTCCTCGCGGCCGAGCATGCGGGCGCCTTCCGTCGTGATCCAGCGCAGCGCCTCGCGGACGGGGATCGTGGTCGTCGCCGGAATGGTGCCGCTGGCCTTGCGCGACTCGGCGTTGTCGAGCGCCCGCTGCATCGAGAGCGCAACGCGCGCGGCGGAGAAGAGGTCGCCCGCGAGTACGGATTCCAGATCGATGCCGATGGTCGGCCGCACGCCGCGCTTGAGCAGCCGTCCGGTGATCGGAAAGCCGTGGCCCTGGATCATTTCGTTCTCCGGCGTCACCGAGAAGGAGACGCCGAGATCGACCATCCGGTCCAGCAGTTCGTCAGGCAGGTCATTGCCATGGACGATGTTGATTCCGGCGCCCACGAGACCCGCCTCGATCAGCTTCTCCCAGCCACCGGGCGTCTTCGCAGGACCACCGCCCTGATGCATCGATGCGATCAGCTTGAGTTCCCGCGCCATGCGAAAATCGTGCATGGCGACGTCCAGCGTCGAATAGTGCGGGCCGAGGATCGCGAGTCCAAGCGTGACGAGGCCGTCGCGGTCGGCGAGGGGCCCCGCCAGCAGTCGCTCGACCTCACGGCGTGGATGCGGGATCTCCGAGAAATGCGGTTCGCCCGGTTTCGGTTCGGGCTTGGGCGAGCCGTGGAAGAAGGCCGCCCGGATACCGCATTCGATCAGGCCACGCACCGCGGCGTCGGTATGATCGGGCGTCGGATTGTTGTGGCACCAGTCGACCAGCGTGGTGGTGCCGTGATTGATCTGGTTCAGCACACCCACCAAGGTCGCGATATAAATGTCCTCGGGCCTGAAGACCGTAGCGAGACCAGCATGCATGCGGCGGAAATATTCCAGCAGCGTCCAGTTGGCGGCATAACCGCGCAAGCCCGTCTGCCAGGTGTGCATATGGGCGTTGATCAGGCCGGGGATGACGATGCGGCCGGTGCCATCGACGATCTCGGTCTCGGTCGCGCCGCCGACGTCGATCGATGGACGCACATCAACGATGCGGCTGCCCTCGATCAGCACGTCGCCGCCAGGTAAATCGCCGATCGTGTCATCCATGCTGATGATGACGGCGGATTTGATGAGCGTGCGCCGCATCGAATCAAACTGCCGTTTTGATGGCGCCGGGCGGCTCGCCGGCCCAGGCGCGCGCGATCAGGTCGCGAATGGCGTCGCGTTCGAGCGGGCGCGGGTTCCAGTAGGCGTTGGTGACCGCGAGGTCGGCAGCCTTGTCGATGCCGCCTTCGGGCATGCCGATGTCGCGCAATGCGACCTTCGCACCCAGCCGCTTCGCGAGCTCGAAAAGTCCTTGCGGTGCATCGGCGGCGCCGATTGCGCGTGAGATCCGCGCCATCGCATCGGGCACGGCCGGCGCGTTATAGGCCAGCGCGTGCGGCAGCACGATGGTGTGGGTCTCGGCATGCGGCAGGTCGAAGGTGCCGCCGAGCGTGTGGCAGAGCTTGTGATGCAGCGCCATGCCGACGGTGCCGAGGCAGACGCCGCACAGCCAGGCGCCATAGAGCGCTTCGGTGCGAGCCTCGCGATCGTCGCCCTTGGCGGCGATGGCGGGCAGGGCACGCGCCAAGGCGCGAATGCCTTCTTCTGCCGTCAGCGAGGTGACGGGATTGGTGTCGCGCGCGTAGAGCGCTTCTACCGCATGTGCGATGGCGTTGATGCCTGATGTCGCGGTCAGGCTCGCCGGCAGCGTCAAAGTGAGATCGACATCGTAGATCACGGTCTCCGGCAGGATGGCGGCGTCGCGGACCGTGGTCTTCAGGCCATTCTCGGTCTGGCCGACGATCGGCGTCATCTCCGAGCCGGCATAGGTCGTGGGAATGCAAAGCTGGTTGATGCCGGTGCGCAAGGCCAGCGCCTTGCCGAGGCCGGTCGTGGATCCGCCACCGAGGGAAATGACGCAGTCGGCCTCGCACGCCTTCATCGCCGCGAGCGCCCGCTCCGTGACCTCGACCGGCGTGTGCATGGTCGCGCCCGGAAAGATGCCGCCGTAGAGCGGACCGAGCGCCGCGCCCAAACTTTTGCCTTGCGCCTCCTGCTGCGGCGTCGTCAGCACCAGGGCGCGCTTGCCACCGAGCCGCTCGACCTCGGCCTTGGCCGAGGCCAAAGCTCCGCTGCCGAACACGACGCGGCAGGGCAGGTTTTCAAAGGTGAACGTACCGATCATGCGCCGGTCTCTTTGATGGGATAATCGACCTGGAAGCGTCCGATCCGCAAGTCGCCCAGCGCCTCGCGCACGCGCAGATGTTCCGGGTGGGTGGCATAGGCCGCGAGCGCAGCGTGGTCGGTGAATTCGGAGAACAGAACGACGTCGCAGGCGTAGTCGACATCGCTGACATCGAGACCGACTTCGATATGGGTGAGGCCGTCGATCCGGCCGCGCAGCCCCTCGAACAGGGTCTTGACCTTGACCCGGGCGGCAGAACGCTCCGCCGGCGTCTCGCCGCGCAGCCGCCACATCACGATGTGCCTGATCGGGCCCGACATTTCCCTGTTTCCTCGCCTGCTATCTTGCTTGTGTTTAGGCCATTTTGACTTGCGGGATACGGAAATAAAGCTCAATAATCGTAAGTCTCTTTTCCTGTTTGCGAAAAAATGGACCGCCTGCTCCAGTTGGAAGTATTCGCCAAGACGGCCGAGCTCGGCAGCATGTCCAAAGCTGCCGAAGCCCTACGGATGTCGAATGCTGCCGCGAGCCGCCATCTCAGCGCTCTCGAGGAGCGCCTTGCAGTCCGGCTGATCGAGCGCAACACCCGTCGGCTGTGGTTGACTGAGGCGGGGCAGGAGCTGCTGGAGCGCTCGAGCCGGGTTTTGAGCGAGTTGGCCGAGGCCGAGGACATCGTCAGCGATCGGGCGCTGTCGCCGCAAGGCATGCTGCGGGTCACGAGCTCGCTGTCCTTTGCGGTGATCTATCTGGCGCCGATGCTGCCAGCCTTCCGCGCGCGCTATCCGAAGCTCAACATGCAGATCACCACCGCCAACCGGTACTCCGATTTCATCGAGGCCGGCATCGACGTGGCGATCAGGACGCGCGAGCAGGAGCCGGATTCCAACATCATCGTCCGCCGCATCGGCCAGATGCGGCGGGTGCTCGCTGCTGCGCCGTCCTACCTCGCAAGCTGCGGCGAGCCGGAGCAGCCCGCCGATCTCGCGCGCCACAACATGCTGATCTACAATCTCGCCAACGATCCCTATTCGCTGCGCCTGCGCAAGGGCAATGGCGCGCAGACTGTTCGCATCACGTCGACGCTCGACAGCAATGACGGCCAGGTCATCCGCGGCGCCGCGCTGGCGGGGCTCGGCATCCTCATCCAGCCGCTCTATATCGTGCAAAGCGATATCGCTGCGGGCCGCCTCGTCCCCGTTCTGATGGACTGGGAGCTGCCGCTGCTCACGATGAACATCGCCTACCAGAACCGTGCCGGACTGCCTGCCAAGATCAGGGTCTTTTCCGACTTCCTGGTCACCCACATCCGCGAGCATTCGCAGCCGGGGATCTGGATCGACGCGGCGAAGTGAGCGACATTTTCGAATTCAGGCGGCTTTGTAGAAGGCACATCCATTGAAAGCCAGGACATCCGGCACCGCATGGCGGCATGCCAACATCGGTCGGCTGCTCAACAACGCGGTGCGGCGCTTCGAAGGTCGTGTGCTCGAACTGATGAGCGAGAAGGGGCATGGCGAAACGAGGATCGCGCATGTCGGCCTCACACGTAATCTCGACGTGGAGGGGACCAGACTGACGGAGCTCGCCCGCCGCGCCTCCATGAGCAAGCAGGCGATGGGCGAGCTGGTCGATCAATGCGCCGAGCTCGGCTTGGTCGATCGGATCGCCGATCCGACCGATCGCCGCGCGCGCATCGTCATGTTCACGCCGGCCGGGCGCAAATGGCTCGATGCGTTCCGCGACGCGGTCGACGTCGCCGAGCAGGAGATGCGCGCCGAACTCGGCAAGGCCACGATGGATGCAATCCTGAAGGGACTGGCGGTCTATGGCGCGACGTTCGATACGCTCGATGACGCCAAGTAGTCAGGCTACTTGACGATATCGTCAGGCGACCTTACCATGCGGAATAATGCTGGTTGGGAGAAGCGCCTTGGAAACATGTCTGACGGCCTCGGTGCTCATCGTGGGTGGGGGGCCCTGCGGCCTGATGCTCGCCAACGAGCTCGGCCGGCGCGGCGTGTCCGCGATCCTGGTCGATGAAAAGCCGGGCACGGCATTCAATCCGCAAGCCAATGCGACGCAAGCGCGCTCAATGGAGCACTATCGGCGGCTGGGTTTTGCCGACGAGATCCGACGCGAAGGTCTGCCTGCGGATTATCCGACCGACGTTGCGTATTTCACGCGCTACACCGGTTACGAGCTGGCCCGATTTCAATTGCCGTCATCGTCACGCGCGGGCGAGCTCGTCAAGGGCATGTCGGGCTCCTGGAGCGCCGCCGAGCTGCCGCATCGGGTCTCGCAAAAATACGTCGAGGCGGTGCTGCGCCGCCACGCCGAACGGCTTCCCGGAATACGGCTCAGCTACGGTCATCGTCTGATCAGCTACGTCGAGAGCGGTGACGGCGTTATCGCCGAGATCGAATGTCTCGATGACAACAGCCGCTTTCAGGTCCGGGCCGACTTCCTGGTCGGAGCCGACGGGCCGCGCTCGATGGTCCGGCAATCGCTCGAGATCGTCTACGGCGGCGAAACCGGAACGCAGCGCGATTTCATGGGCGGCCGCATGCTGGCGGTCTATCTCCGTTCGCCTGGCTTCTACGCGAGCATCCCGCATGCCAAGGCGTGGATGTACAATTGCTTCAACGGCGACCGCCGCGCCTTCATGGCATCCGTGAATGGTCGCGACGAATTTGCGTTTCACACGCAGCTTCGGCCCGGGGAAGACGAGATTGCGATCACAATCAACGAGGCCAAAGCAGCGTTCCAGCGCGCTTGCGACGCGCCGATTGACTGCGAAGTGCTGTCATTCGTGACCTGGACCGCCGGCCACGCGCTGGTCGCGAACGGAATGCAGCGGGGCAGAGTGTTCCTCGGCGGCGACGCGGCGCATCTGTTCACGCCGACCGGAGGCCTTGGCTACAACACCGCGATCGAGGATGCGGTCAACCTCGGCTGGAAGCTCGCAAGCGTCGTCAAGGGTGTGAGCCCGGCGGGGCTGCTCGACAGCTATGAGGTCGAGCGGCGTCCGGTGGCGCTGCGCAACACCGATTATGCGCGTCGCTTTGCCGACTCGCTCGGTCTGTTCGCTCCCGCGCCTGACATCGAGGACGCCACCGAGGCCGGCGACGAGGCGCGGCGGACGGCGGGCGTCTATCTCGAACAGCACGCCCGCGCGGAATTCAACATTCCCGGCGTCACCTTCGGTGGGCGCTACGACGGCTCGCCGATCATCGTCTCCGACGGCAGCCAGCCGCCGCCCGATGCCGCGAACGTCTACGTTCCGAGCGCCTGTCCCGGCGGCCGCGCCCCGCATACGTGGTTGGAGGACGGCGTCTCGCTGTACGACCTGTTCGGGTTCGAGTGGACGCTGCTCCAGTTCGGCGAGGTCATGACCTCTCAAGCGTCAGTCGTCGAGACCATCCGTGCGATCGGGGTTGATGTGAAACTCGTCACGCTGCCGAAATCCCTGCGCGATCTCTATGAGGCGGATCTGGCTTTGATACGCCCCGACCAGATCGTGGCTTGGCGCGGCAGCGCGTCACAGGCTGGTACGATCGGGCGCGTCCTTGCCCGAGCACTCGGACACAACGCGAGCGACGGCGCACGGCTGGCAAGCTGATCGACTCTCGCCGTTGCATCCGACCAGCGGCTGCGGCGGCCAATAACAACAAGACAACAAAACGACAAATGACACCGGAGGAGGAAACCGTGACGACAAGAGCATTGGAGCACTACGACGACCATGCCGCCGCCGGCGCCACTGCCGAGCAGACGGCGAGCAGCCGCCGGCGTATCCTGATCGCCGGCACCATCGGCACCGCGATCGAATGGTACGACTTCTTCATCTACGGCCTGATCGCGCCGCTGGTGTTCGATCAATTGTTCTTTCCGAAGTTCGACCAGCTCACGGCGACGATTGCGGTGTTCGCGACGTTTGCCGTCGGATTTTTGGCGCGTCCGCTCGGCGGGCTTGTATTCGGCCATTTCGGTGACCGTCTCGGCCGAAAGTCCGTCTTGCTGTGTACGCTGCTCATGATGGGACTTGCGACCATGTCGATCGGATTGTTGCCGACCTACGCCAGTGCAGGCGTGGCTGCGACCGTCGCGCTCGTGGCGTTGCGCTTCGTTCAGGGGTTTGCGCTCGGCGGCGAATCGACTGCGGCGATCCTTATGGCGATCGAGACGGCGCCCGGGCACCGGCGCGGCTTCTCGGCCGCGGTGATCCAGGCCGCAGGACCCGTCGGTGTCGTGCTCGCCTCGTTTGCGGCGCTCACGATCGCGCGGCTGCCGGAAGCGGACCTGCTGTCATGGGGCTGGCGCGTGCCGTTCCTGATCAGCGCGGTTCTGGTCGCGCTCGGCGTCTATATGCGCCTGCGCATCGAGGAGAGCGCGACATTCCGAAAGGCGAAGGTGACGGAAGTAGCGCCTGTGGTCGAAGCGCTGCGGGAACATTGGCGGCCGATCCTCATCGTATTCTTCGCCGAGATGGCGCAGACGTCCTATTTCTATCTGACAGCCATCTTCACCATCTCCTTCGCGACCCGTCAGCTCGGCGTCCAGAAAGACGTCATCACGCAGGCCGTGCTGTTCGCCAATCTCGTCGGGCTCGTTGCGATGCCACTCATCGGAGCCTGGTCCGACCGTATCGGACGAAAGCGTCTGTTCTTGGCCGGCGTGGTGCTTGCAGCCATCTCGATGTTTGCATTCTACGGTGTGGTCGCGAGCCGCGACACGGTGCTGGTGACGGGCGCGGTGATCCTCGCCGCGGGGGTGATCCATCCGCTGATGTTCGGCAGCGAAGGAAGCTATTTTCCGGAATTGTTTCCGACCCGCATTCGCTTCACCGGCGTGTCGATCGGAAAGCAGCTCGGGACGGTGCTCGGCGGCGGCATTGCGCCGCTGGTCGCCACCAGCCTGTTTGCGCAGACGGGCTCCACCTACGCGATCACAGGATACTACGTTGCGCTCGCGCTCGCGGCGATGATTGCGCTCGGCTTTGCGCGTGAAACCGGAAAATCGCGGCTGCTCGGCTAGAGCGAGCGCCATTATCAACCCCAGGGAGGTTTTTCATGGACGTCAGTCTTCTCATCAACGGGCAGGATCAGGCCGCTTCCAGCGGCAAGGTGTTCGAGCGGCGCAATCCGCTGTCGCAGGAGGTCGCAAGCCGCGCGGCCGCCGCGACCGCTTCCGATGCCGACGCCGCGGTGGCGGCGGCCTCCGCCGCGTTTGCCGCATGGTCGGCGCTCGGCCCGAATGCGAGGCGAGCCCTGTTGCTGAAGGCCGCAGATGCGCTTGAGGCCAAGCGCGACGCCTTCGTCCGGATCATGATGGCCGAGATCGGCACGACGGAGATCTGGTCGGCCTTCAACGTCAAGCTCGCGACCGGCATGCTGCGCGAAGCGGCGTCGCTCACCACGCAGATCGCCGGCGAGGTGATCCCGTCGGACAAGCCGGGATGCCTCGCGATCTCCATTCGACAGCCCGCCGGCGTGTGCCTCGGCATCGCCCCGTGGAATGCGCCGATCATTCTCGGCGTTCGCGCCGTGGCGACGGCGCTCGCCTGCGGCAATTCCGTCGTGCTCAAGGCCTCCGAGATATGCCCGGGGACGCACCGGTTGATCGGCGAGGTCTTCAAGGACGCAGGCTTTCCGCCCGGTGTCGTAAATGTTCTGACCAACGCACCGGCCGATGCGCCCGCTCTGGTCGAGCGCCTGATCGCCAATCCGGCCGTGCGGCGGATCAATTTCACCGGCTCGACCCGCGTCGGTCGCGTCATCGCCGAGCTGGCCGGGCGCCAGCTCAAGCCAGTGCTGCTCGAACTAGGGGGCAAGGCGCCTCTGGTCGTGCTCGACGATGCCGACGTCGATGCCGCCGTCGCGGCCGTGGCGTTTGGCGCCTTCATCAATCAGGGCCAGGTCTGCATGTCGACCGAACGGGTGATCGTCGACGAGGCGGTAGCGGCGTCCTTTGTCGACAAGCTCGCGAAGAAAACGGCTGCGCTTCCGGCCGGCGCCCCGCGCTCCGGTCCCGTTGTCGTCGGCTCGATGATCGACGAGGCGCCGGCCAAGCATGTCGTTGCGTTGATCGACGACGCGGTCGCCAAAGGCGCCGTCAAGCTCGCGGGCGGCGACCGGGTTGGCACGGTCGTCCCGGCCACCGTGCTCGACCGCGTGGTGCCCGGCATGCGCATCTATACCGAGGAGAGCTTTGGTCCCGTCGTCTCGGTGATCCGGGCAAGTGGCGTGGATGACGCGGTGCGGCTTGCCAACGATACCGAGTACGGCCTCTCGGCCGCCGTGTTCGGCCGCGACGTCGCGCGTGCGCTGACGGTGGCGCAGCGGATCGAAAGCGGCATCTGCCACGTCAACGGCTCGACCGTGCATGACGAGGCGCAGATGCCGTTCGGCGGCATGAAGGGATCGGGCTACGGCCGCTTCGGAGGTCAGGCCGGGATCGCCGAGTTCACCGATCTGCGCTGGATCACCATCGAGACCCAGCCGCAGCACTATCCCTTCTGACCGCGCAACAAGCGAAGCCCATCAGGACGCTATTCATGAATTCGAAAGTTCTCACGGTTCGGGAAGCGACCCTCGGTGTGCTTCGCTCCTTTGGCGTCGATCGCGTTTTCGGCAACCCCGGCTCGACCGAGCTTGCCTTCCTTGGCGACTGGCCCGACGACATCGACTACGTGCTCGGATTGCAGGAAGCCTGCGTCGTCGGCATGGCAGACGGCTATGCGCAGGCCACGGGACGAGCGGCGTTCGTCAATCTGCACTCGGCGGCTGGGCTCGGTCATGCCCTCGGCAATCTCTTCACCGCATTCCGCAACAAGACACCGATGGTCGTGACAGCCGGGCAGCAGGCGCGCAGCCTATTGCGGATGCGACCCTATCTCTTCTCCGAGGACGCCGCACAGTTTCCAAAGCCCTATGTGAAATGGAGCGCCGAACCGGCGCGCGCCGAAGATGTTCCAGCGGCGATCGCGCAGGCCTTCCTCACCGCCATGCAGCATCCCCGCGGTCCGACATTCGTGTCGGTCCCGTCGGATGATTGGGCGCGGCCCGCAACCGCTCCACCGGTCCGCTGCATCGCGACGGAGTTTGCGCCCGATCCGGCGGCGATCGTTCGGCTCGGCGCGGCGATCCGAGCCGCCAAAAAACCTATCTTCGTTGTCGGACCCGAGATCGATCGCAGCGGCTGCGTCGACGCGATGGTCGCTGTGGCCGAGCAGGCGAGCGCGGCCGTTTGGGCAAGCCCGATGTCGAGCCGTTCGAGCTTTCCGGAATTGCATCCGCTGTTCGCCGGCTTCCTTCCGGCAGCACCGGGAGGGCTCGCCCGCGCATTGCGCGGCGCCGATCTGATCGTCGTGGTCGGCGCGCCGGTGTTTACTTTCCATGTCGAAGGACAATGCGAATTGCTCGACGATGGAACGCCGGTCTGGCAGATCACGGATGATCCGACGGAAGCCGCATCCGCTTCTGTCGGTGACACCATCATCAGCACGCTCCCGAAGGCGCTGGCTGGGCTGCTGTCGGTGATGCCTGACATCGCGGAGCGCGAGGTGCCGGCCGCGCGGTTGCGGCCTGCCGCTCCTGCCGCGCAAAATCCGATTCCGCCGGGCTATGCGCTCGCCCGGCTCTCGGCGTTGATGCCGGGCGATGCGATCGTGGTCGAGGAGGCGCCGTCGCATCGCCCCGCCATTCAGCAATTCCTGCCTCGGCCCGGCGCGGACAGCTTCTACACGATGGCGAGCGGCGGACTTGGTTATAGCCTGCCGGCCTCGGTCGGCGTGGCGCTGGCGCGGCCGGGCCGCCGCATCGTCGCCCTGATCGGTGACGGATCGGCGATGTATTGCATCCAGGCAATCTGGACCGCGGTGCAACGCCGCCTGCCGATCACTTTCGTGATCATGAACAATTCAGGCTATGGCGCGATGCGCGCCTTCAGCCAGCTGATGCAGGCGCATCGCCCGCCCGGGATCGACCTGCCCGGGCTCGACTTCGTGGCGCTCGCAAGGGGAATGGGTTGTCCGGGGCAGCGCATGACCGATGTCGGCGACGTCGACGCCATCTTGACCGAAGCGTTGGCATCAAGCGGTCCCGCGCTGGTCGATATCGCCGTCGACGACGCCACGACGGACCTGTTCAGCCATCCGCGCTAGCTGGCGGCAGAGGGGCTGGTCCGCGGCGACAAGACAGCCGATGGAAATTTGCCTCCGAAGGCACGGGTCTTCGGTTGGACACGCGACCCGTCGATCACCTCGAGTTGTCCGCAGCGATTCAAGGTATGCAACTTCCTGCCGGGCCATGCTGGCCCTGGCCGCAGAGAGTGGCGGATAATCTGCTTGAACGTCGTCGGCGACAGTTCGACGATTTCCGCCAGGGCGAGCGCTGCCCCATATCCGCCGGCACAATCCTGGACCGGGCGCCACAATTTGTCATTGATGGTGACGAAATTCCCCGCAGGCCGCGTGCTCGCGCGGTCGATCAGGACCGGGTTGCTGGCATGCGGCAACCACGGGCCCATGAGGTGCTCGGCGTGATAGATCGCCAACGAATCCGAATACCCGCCAGTTCCATCGCGCCAGGCTCCGAACAGATAGTGCAGGCCGTTGTGCCGCGTGATCGTCACATCGGCGAGTTCAAGTCCTGAAAGCAGCGTCGCGTGGCGCTCCCATTTGTCCGGGAACCGAACGCATTTATAGATGGCGACGTCCCCATTGGTCGAGCTCTCCGGGATCATCCACAATGCGCCATCGTCCTCGATCAGGAACGGATAGGAGAGGTGCCAGGGCTCGTCCAATACGGGCACGACCGCTCCGACCGGGCCCTTATCGTCGAACTCGATCGCGGAAATGATTCCTTTTCCAATCCGGTGATCGAGATCCTCAAAGAAGACGAATGTTCTTCCCTGCCACGTGATGGGGAAAGGATCGGCGTAGAAGTGGTTTCCGGGATCGGCAAGGACGTTCCAGCGAGGCCCTGACAGGTCTCCGGTCTGCCAGACGCCTGCGCCCTTGTTGATGCGCCATCCGACATGCCAATGCGGGGCATAGCAGCAGAGGCGATAGATCTCCTTGGCGATCGATATGGTGAGGCCGCGCGCGACATAAGCCGTTGGCGGGCGGCCGTTGTCCGCTCGGGCCGGTCGTGCCAGCTGCGGCACGATGCGCGGTCGTCCCGACAGGATGGCGGCCACCATGGTCAGGGTTCGCGCCATGACCGTTTCCAGGCCCCCGCTCAGACCGGCCGCGATTTCGGCGGAGGGATGGCCACGATCGAGGACTGCACCGTCGACCTCGTCGACGATTTCGATCACCGGCAGATCGCCGGCGAGAATGGCGGCAAGAGCTGCGTTTTCGCCTGCCACTCCATTGAACAGCGGGCGGAGATACTGCCGGGCGGAGCAGTTCGGATCCCGCGCGCCACCGGTGAAATCGACGACGACGTCTGCCGTGCCGGCGCGAGCCTGCATCCGGTCCGGACTGATCTTCAGCCTTTCGGTGCCGCTGTGTTTGCCCTTGTGCAACACCAAACGTTCGAGCTCGAACAGCATGTCGAGACCCGCCGGCCGCGGCTCCGCCGTTGCCGTCCACGCGATCTGGACCGGTACATCCCGCCCGTCGATCGACAGCGTCTCGCGGCCCATCCACCGCCGCGCATTCTCAATTTCACAGCGAAACTCGATGGTCATGTCGAGCCGATCCGTTTCCATGCGCCCCGATCAAATGACCTGGCCGAGAATTCGAACGTATTCCTCCACCATGGCGTCCACTGAATAGCGCAGCTTCAGGCCTTTGGCGTTTTGCCGCAGTTCGTCGCTCAGTCTTTGGTCCGTCAGGAGCCTCGAGACGGCCGCTGACAGCTTGGCGTGATCGGAGGTATCGACGAACAGCGCTGTCGGCTTCCCTTCGACGGACAACACTTCGCGCAAGACCGGAAGATCGGTGACGACCGAGGGAACGCCGGCGTTTGCAGCCTCCACAGCGGCGAGGCCGAAGGTCTCCGCCTGCGTCGGAAATACGAACACGTCGAGAGCGGCGAGAAACTCCGCCATCTGGCGCGGGGTGATTTCGCCGAGCAGATGCAGCCTGTCCGATACTCTCAGCTCATCCGCCAACTGCCGCAGCCGGGCCTCGTCGGCTCCCTGGCCGGCCAGCGCGAGATGCCAGGATGGTTGATCCGGCAACAGACGTATCGCCGCGTCGAGCCGCTTGTGCGGGTGCAATCTTGCTGCGCAGCCGAGCAGGGGGCTATCCGGCGGGAGATTGAACTTCTGTCGCGCAGCTTGCTTCGACAGGGTGAGCGCCTTGTCGTCGAAGCCGTGCGGGACATGCACCATGCGCGCGCGATAAGCCCTGGGGTAGCGCGAATACTCGCGCTGCATGTCCAGCGAGTTGAGCGTGATGCGGTCGAAGAAGCCGAGGCTGCCCATGACGATGTCGGCCGTACGGACCGGCCAGCTCATCGACAGCGCGGATGAAACCTGATTGGCGATGACAGGTGCGCGGCAGATCAGGCGCGCCACACCGGCGCCGATGACATTGCCGAAGTGCTGAAAGGTCAGAACGGCGTCAGGCCTGGTGGCCCTGATATGGCGGCCGAGCGTCCACAGCATTTGCAGCAGCGCCAGCGGATTTCCCGGCCGGCTCGACGCGCAATAGACCGTGTGGGGCGGCTCATCGAACGAATCCGACTTGCGGAAGAAGAAAAGATTGGTGACGCGATAGCCGCGGGCGGTCAGCCCGGCGCCAAGCAGGCGCGAGATCTCCTGCGCACCGGCGTTCTCAGCCTGGGTCTGTACGAGCAGCACGTGCGGCTTGCGTCCGCCACCGTTGGGCGACGGGAGTGCTGTCGCAGTCGTCTCGCCCAACGCCTTGTTTGGCTGGTAATGCAGCACGGATCCCGACCCATTAGAGAAGCGAATTTTTCACCTTCTTAACTCCGTATCTACCATGCGGGCATCGCGCGGACACCGACTAGCAATAAACGGAGTTAATGCGCCCTGCCGCAAGGGCATGAGGGAATTCCGCTGGTTCCGACGAAGTGCAGAGGACGCGGGCAACCGCCGATTAACCATCGATATTTGGGTTGGAGCGGGCCCACTAAAGCATATGAAAACGACGCACATTCCGCCGGTGCGCCGACGGCTGCTGGTGCGCTCTCCTTCATGCGGGACACGCGCGACATATGCTGACGCTCTATTCGCCGGAGTCCGCGCCACGGACCGCGTAGGCGCTGGGCTTCGATGCGGAGAAGCGCAGAAGCCCTAGAATCGAAGGATCGACGCCGGTTCGCCGGCGACAGAGGATGTTGAGGACGATGGTCGCTAACGCGAGCGACACAGTGGCCGAGATCGCTGCGCCAAGAACGCCGAGCCAGGGAATGAGGACGAGAAATCCAACCAGCCGTAGCGCTACGTTCCCGGCAATCACGGGGACATACTCGCGCTCATGGCCGGTCAGTTGCAATATCGCCGCAGACGGACCGCCCGCCGCCTGGACCGCCGTTCCGATCGCGAGCACGATCAGGACCCAGTGCTGCGCAGCGAAATGTGGCCCGAACAAGTTGAGTAGATGGGGACCTCCAACCCAGATCAGGAGGAGTCCGCTGACCACGCACACCGCGGTCACTTCCGCCATGAGCCGCAACGTTCGCTCGAATTCCTGATGGTTCTTGCTGAAGTACAGCGAGGGGAGCCGACGTGCGCCAAAGCTGTACAATGCGGCCGACAGCATGGCGAAGATGTTGGCCAGGCGCGAAGCGGCAAAATAAATTCCGGCGGTTGCCGGGTCCAGCATCCAGTAGACCAGAATGACGTCGAAATACTGGTTCGCGGCTTCGAGAATGGATGCGACCCAGAAATGAAGCGCGCTCGATCTCCAGCGCGACGGCTCGGAACGCACCGCCGTGCCGCGGAAATCCGGTAGAACTCGCGCAATCGCGATGATCTGTGCGACCAGTCCGACCGACATGGCAATCGTCATCACGGCGATCAATTCGGCGGGATCAAGCTGCCGATGGCCGAACATGATTGCGAGCAGAAACAGCACCACGCTGACTCGCCAGAAGAACTCCCTGTTTCCTTCCCCCATGAGAATGCTGACCAGCGAGCGTGCGATCTGGCTGCCAAGCATCAGTCCGGCATTCACGGCTGTGTAGGCCGACACCGCGACAACCAGCAGCCACGAGGCGCCTTTGATGTTCGCGCCGATCGCGATTGCGCCGATCGCAATCAGCATCGCGACGGAGGAAATCTTGAAGCTCGATAGCAGCACGCCCTTGGTGAGATCAGGCTGATTTCCCACCCGATACTCGTTCAGAAATCGCACCAGCAGCGATTCCTGGCCCACCAGACCGACGACCGCTGCCATCTGGGCGACCGAAAGCCAGGTCGCAAAGATGCCAAACCCATCGGGCGACATCGTTCGTGCCGCAAGCGAGAACAACGCGAACGCAAGCGCGCCGCTACCAACCTTGAGAAGGATGGTTCCGGCAACACCGCGCGTCACGTCGCGCCGCATGAACTGGACGATGGATTCGATCATGGAGATTTAAGGGGCAACTTCCCCTGAAGAGACATTTTCCGATTACCTGCGACAGCCTAGCATGCCGAAAAACCGCGAGTGTTAATGGACGGCCTCCATGATCCCGCCGGCCGCGGCGACGTCGCGGCCATGCCTGTTGCTTCACTATGGAACATCGCTGACCCCATTGTCCCAGATAGAGCAAAGTGCGGCCCGGTCGCGTGGCGGCAGAGCGCCGCATCGACGGCCGATGAGGCGAGATGAGCCGTTGGAATGCGGACCGGCTCGGCGGGAATGGCCATCCCGAGCAAGGCGCGTGCCGGATCTCATCGGGCCGGGCAGGTCTCCGCTGCGTTAACCGAGATATCGAGAAATGATCGCGTTTGGTCCTGCGATGCGACATCAGGCGAGAGAATTGCACGGGCAACCATCGTTGACCGTGGGAGCCTGGACCATGACGGCGGATAGCAACGTGACCGAGCCGAGCGCTGGATCTGCGACCGCGGCGATCGTCGTCGACATCGCGATCGTCGGCGGCGGCCTTGCGGGCTCGCTCGCGGCGGCCGTGCTCGCGCGGGCAGGGCATCGTGTCGCTCTCGTCGACAAGCGCGCGGTCCATCCGGACGAGTTTCGGGTCGAAAAAATAGGCGGCCGTCAGCTGGAGATGTTGCGCAAGCTGGGCTTCCTCGATGCGCTCGACAACGTGGCCTGTCGATATGATCAGGTGCTCAACATCAGGGAAGGCAAGGTGGTCGATGTCAGCGTCGGCCGGGCTTACGGGCTTCCATATGCCGATCTCGTCGCCATGGCGCGCAGCCAGCTGCCTGATCCGTCCAGCCTCATTGTCGATGAGGTCACTGCGGTCAATTGTCGCGACGATCTCCAACATGTCGAGCTCGCGTCAGGGGGGCGCATAACTGCGCGCCTCGTCGTGCTGGCCACGGGCATGGCGGGCGTGCTCGGCTACAAGCTCGGCATCAAGCGGCGCGTGCTGGCCGAGCGCCATTCGGTTTCGTTCGGCTTCACGATCGCCCGCCGCGACCACGCGCCGTTCGATTTCGAGGCGTTGACCTGTTATGGGGAGCGCACAGCGGACGGCATCGATTATCTCAGCCTGTTTCCCGTGCGTGCCGGCATGCGGGCAAATCTCTTCATGTTCCGAGACCCGACCGATCCGATCATGCGCGAGCTGCGCCGTGAACCGGAGGCGACGGTCTTGCGCCTGCTTCCGGGATTGCGGCCCTACCTTGGCGACTTCCACGTGATCGACCGGGTGCAGAATTGGGTGATGCACCTGTCCGTCGTGGAAGGACATCTCCAGCCCGGAGTCGTGCTCATCGGTGATGCGTTCCAAACGAATTGTCCGGCCGCCGGCACGGGCGTCGCCCGTCTGCTGGTCGACGTCGAGCGCCTCTGCACCGAATATGCGCCGCGTTGGCTCGGGACCGAGGGCATGGGTCGGGAGAAGATTTCTGAATTCTATTCCGATCCCGACAAGGTCGCGGCGGACCAGCAGTCACTGAAGATGGCGCGCTTCCGGCAGGCCCTGACGTCCCGCAACGATATTGGCTGGGACGTGCGGCGGCGGCTGCACTTCCTGCGACGCAGTATCACCCACCGGCTCGATCAGATGCGGCCCGGCTGGCTCGCGCAGGTTCGAAGCGCGCTACGCGCCTGAGAGCGGCACCCGGTCGGCCCCTCGCACCGGTCAGCGCGTCGGCGTTGAGGTCCGGGTCGGCAGGAACCTGAACTCCGACATCCGCTTGGCGGCCAGCTTGAGCCAAGGCGCCTGTTTCAGTGCGAACAAGGAGATGGCGCCCGTGGTGCTGCCCGCCTGCGTGACCGTCCACATCGGTGAAGGCTGAGCGCCGAACTGCTTCTTGTAGGGCTCGTCGCCGATGGTGAAATCGAGCATCTGATCCCCGCGCTCGATGCAATCCTTCGCCACCTGCTCGAACATCAGCGCGCCCAAGGACTGGCTTTTGTATCCGGCAATGTCGAAGGCGCCCATGATCACGAGGAAGCTGCCGTGATGGCTGAGTCCGAGCACGGCTGCGATGACCTCGCCGTTCATCTTCATCGCATAGAGCCGGACAAAGGAGCCGAGGCCGCGCTGCGCCACGTCGGAATAGAAGCCGTAATATTCGGGGCGCTGGAGCAGATCTCCGTCGCCGTGTGCCTGAAAGCGCGGCCCGCGAAATTTCTTCATCACGTCCAGCACCTCCAAGACAGCGGCACTGTCGCGGCAGCATGAAAAACTCAAGTCCCCCTTCTTCTGGAGCTGCCGGGCTTTCTTTGCGAGCTCCTTCTGGTAGGAACGGTCCAGCGCACTGGCGCGCCATTGCTCGAACGGCGCGACCAGAACGGTCGCATAGGCATTGGTGTCCATCGCTATGCGGCGGGGCGCAGCCAGCAGGTTCTCGATCGGAAGCCGTCCATCCGGCAGCTTGGTCATCCGGAGCAGATCGAACGGGCGGACGAGGCACCGGATTTCTGCGCAGGCACTCTCGTCCTTGAGCAGCTCGGAAAATACCTGCGGGCTGCATACGGGCGCGAGGTAGTCGGAAACGCGGAGGTCGGCGAATTCGACGGTCCGTATCGGGCCGCGCCGGATCCGCAGCAAGGGCAACACCATCGCAAGGGCGCCCGTCGCGCGGTGGCGGACCACGACAACCAGAGGAGTTGCGCTCACATGAGACGCGAGCCTGGTGTAGAGGGTGTCGAGCCAGAGCGGATGCTGGAACGCGGTGGCGGCCGAGTTGTCGAACAGCTCCGCGTAGTCCGGCGACAGGAAGTCGAATCCCTGCTCGATGGCGATGTCGAATGTGTTGCTAGGTCTGTTCATACGCAACCAAGAAAGCAGATGGCTCGGGACGATTGATGGAGCCGGATCTACGCTCTATAGCAGGGTCGTTACGGGGGAGACACCGGCGGCGTATGATTTGCATTAATCCTTCGAGCGAGGCGCGTATGGTTACCAAACCGCTAATTCCTCATCGAGCGGCCTCGCAGCCGAAACAGCCACGACCGCGTCAACCCCCCTCGTCAGAAATATTCCACTTTACCGAAATTCGGTTTTAGCGTATGTGTCGTCCATCCCGGCTCATCCTTGAGGGGCGATCTTGTGGTCGTCATGTTCGCGAGCCGGGCTTGCGGTGGACGCGGCAGCGTTCGGGT